>JAGAXW010000043.1 GCA_017847725.1 Prevotella sp. | reverse complement strand
GGTTCTCGCCCATCGGCTTGCGGTATATTGTAGTTTTCTGCATGATTCTGTATGATTTCTACTACAAAGGAACGACTTTTTACTGAAATATCAAAGTAAATCTCTAATTGTTAACAAGTTAATTTATAGAACATCCCTTAAAATAAACTAAAGACTATGTACAAGATTCAAACCAACTCCAGCGGTACTCGCAGTATCGACATCAGTGAAGAACATCTACAGACCATCGAGGACTACCAGCTCTTCCGCGACCTCATCGACTCGAACGGCTATGTGGACGAAGACGTGTTAGACAAGTTGAAGCTGAACACCCGTTCTCTGCTCGCATCAGATGCGGGGAAGGACAAGCGCCTGCTCGACCTGTGTCTCGACGTCATCTATCATCAGAACATGAAGGCTTTCGGACTGCAACAGCTCGTGCTGCTCTTCATCAATTGGAAGGACCGTACCAACGAGGATTTGGGGTCGACCAGACGGGCGTTCCAGGGTACACCGTTTAATTGAGTGGCTAGAGGTTAGAGAGTGGAATATAGGCTGACAGATTTTCTGCCCACGACGAAAAAGGAGATGGAATTGCGGGGCTGGGAGGAGGTTGACATCATCCTCTTCTCGGGCGATGCGTATGTCGACCACCCGTCGTTTGGCGCGGCGGTCATCGGGCGGACGTTGGAGGCGGCAGGCTATCGCGTGGCCATCGTACCGCAGCCCGACTGGCACGGCGACTACCGCGACTTCAAGAAGCTTGGGCGGCCACGCCTGTTCTTCGGCATCGCGCCAGGGTGCATGGACTCGATGGTGAACAAATACACCGCGAACCGCCGACTGCGCTCGGAGGACGCCTATAGTCCCGACGGACGTCATGACCTGCGTCCGGAATATCCCACCATCGTGTATTCCAAGATTCTGCGCCAGCTATTCCCTGACGTGCCAGTGGTCCTGGGCGGCATCGAGGCGTCGCTGCGCAGGCTGACGCACTACGACTACTGGCAAGATAGGTTGCGCCCCTGCATCCTATGCGATGCGGATGCCGACCTTATTATCTATGGCATGGGCGAGAAACCTATCGTCGAGCTGGCGAACCGGCTGGCGGCTGGCGAGCGCATCGGCGAGATTCATGACATTCCACAGACGGTCTATCTGATGCGCAACGTAGCGGCGACGGAGAGCGACATCGTACTGCACAGCCACGAGGAGTGTCTGAGCAACAAGCGTGCGCAGGCGGAGAATTTCCGGCACATCGAGGAGCAGTCGAACATGATGCATGCGCGACGATTGATTCAGCCGCTAACCTCTAACCCCTCACCACAAACCTCTTATGTCATTGTGAATCCCCCCTATCCACCGATGACCACGCAGGAAATCGATGCGTCGTACGACCTGCCCTACACGCGCGTACCTCATATTAAATATAAGGACAAGCGCATCCCCGCCTACGAGATGATTAAGTTCTCCGTCAACATCCACCGCGGATGCTTCGGGGGCTGCGCGTTCTGCACCATCTCGGCGCACCAGGGCAAGTTCATCTCGTGTCGCTCGAAGGAGAGCATCATAGGCGAGGTGAAGAAGGTGATGCAGATGGACGGCTTCAAGGGCTATCTGTCCGACCTAGGCGGGCCGTCGGCCAACATGTACGGCATGCACGGCAACAACCTGAACATCTGCGAAAAGTGTCGCCGGCCCAGTTGCATCCATCCGCAGATTTGTCCGAATCTGAACACCGACCACTCGCGACTGTTAGAGGTTTACCATGCCGTAGACGGGCTGCCGGGCATCAAGAAGAGCTTCATCGGCAGCGGTGTGCGTTACGACCTACTGCTGCACAAGAGCAAGGACGAGGCCTCGAACAAGGCGGCGATCGAGTACACGCGCGAACTAATTTGCCGACACGTCAGCGGACGCCTGAAAGTGGCGCCTGAGCACACCAGTGACCATGTGCTCCGACTGATGCGCAAGCCGTCGTTCCAGCAGTTCTACGAGTTTAAGCGCATCTTCGACCGCATCAACAGCGAGGAGGGCCTGCGCCAGCAAATTATCCCCTACTTCATCTCCAGCCACCCCGGATGCACCGAGGCCGATATGGCCGACCTGGCTACCATCACACGCAAGATGGGCTACAAACTGGAGCAGGTGCAGGACTTCACGCCGACGCCGATGACGGTGGCCACTGAGATGTTCTACACGGGCTACGACCCCTACACGCTGGAGCCCGTCTTCACGGCGCATTCGCAGGCCGAGAAGTTGGCGCAGCGGCAGTATTTCTTCTGGTACAAAGAGCAAAACGAACATGGAAATAATCGAGCAAAACCTCGTCGCGAAGAACCCAAGGAAGAAAAGCGAGGACGGCGTCGTCGTCGCAAATGACTTCATCGCCGTGATTGACGGCAGCACGTCGAAGAGCCAGTATCGCCACAGCATGTTTCGGTCGAACGGGTGCTACGCTATGCAGCTGACCGCGCGGTTTATCCGCCACATGCCGAAGACGACCACGTGCGAGGAGTTCCTGACGGGCGTCACCGCCTACATCCGCAAACACTACAAGAAATCGATGCTGCCCAGGCTAGCCGAGCACCCCGAGGACCGGCTGACGTGCTCCGCCGTTGTCTACAGCCGTGTCAGCCGCGAGATATGGATGGTGGGCGACTGCCAGTGTCTCATTGGCGGTAAACTGTACGACAACCCCAAGCCCTACGAAGCCGAGCTTGCGGCCATACGAGCCGACGAGGTGAAGCGACAATTGGCCGCGGGCGTCAAGACTGAGTCGCTGCTCAAGAACGACACAGCGCGAAGCTTCATCATCCCCCGCATGATTGAGACGATGCGCCAGCAGAACATCGCGTACAGCGTCATCGACGGCTTCCACATCCCCCGCCAGCACGTCCGCATCATCACCCTCGATTTTCGTCCCTGGGAAATCGTTCTCGCCTCCGACGGCTATCCATTCCTTTATCCTACGCTGGCCGAGAGCGAGCGCCGACTGCAAGAGCAACGCTCCGCGGACCCTCTGAACATCGGCGCGTTCCAAGCCACGAAAGCCTTCCACCCCGACTTCAATTCCTTCGATGACCGCGCGTACATCCGATTCAAGGCATAAGGTTTTTTCGGTAATTATTTCAAAAAATTCCGCAAGGAGTGAATAGATTACCGGATTTTTTGATATCTTTGCATTCGGAATGGTGCTGACGTCAGTCAGCGGCGGCTCCAGCGGAGACTCCGACGACGAGAACCCGGGCGGCCAGTAATCAATCAAATGGAATGATGAAAAAGAAAATATTCACACTAATCGCAACAACGATAATTGGCATGACAACGATGGCTCAAAACATAACGCTCGCAACACCACACATCTCGGCATACCAGGGCGCCTTTGCCAAGACGGTGCTGATGCCCGGCGACCCCCTGAGGGCAAAATTCATTGCTGAAAATTTCCTGGAGGACGCCGAGCTCGTCACGTCGGTTCGCAACATGCTGGGCTACACCGGCACGTACAAAGGAAAGCGCGTTTCAGTGATGGGCAGCGGCATGGGCATGCCCAGCATAGGCATCTACTCGTGGGAACTCTACACGGTATTCGGCGTCGATAACATCATCCGCATAGGGTCAGCCGGCAGCTACAAGGACTGGCTGAATGTGCTGGACGTAACGCTGGCCGAGCGCGCCGTGTCGGAGTCGACCTACGCGCTGACGCAGGGCGGCGAGACGGAGACGGAGCTGCTGCCCGACGAGACGCTGAACGAGGCCATCAAGCAGCAGGCTACCAAGCTAGGCATCGACCTGAAGATGAGCCGCGTGAATAGCTCCGACGCGTTCTATACCAAGGCCACGTGGCAGGAAATAGCCGCGCGCACGGGCGCCGACTGCGTGGAGATGGAGAGCTTCGCGCTGTTCCACAATGCGGCGACATTGGGCAAGCGCGCAGCCTGTCTGCTGACCATCAGCGACTCGTTTGTCACCAACAAGGAGCTGACGGCGGAGGAGCGTGCCAACTCGTTCAACGAAATGATTCGTCTGGCCTTGGAGACAGCCATCAGCGATACCTTTACCGGCATCAACGAAACGCCCGCCAAGCTCGCCGATGCCGCCGTCGAGAGCTGCAAGTTCGTGGAGAACGGCGAGGTGGCCATCGTCAAGAACGGCAAGAAATACAATACCGAGGGCGTAGCGAAATAATCACTGCCTCTGACGCTATCAAGAAAGAGCGCAACTCCCAGTCGGGAATTGCGCTCTTACTTATTGCGATAAGGTTCATCAGACAAATGACGTGATAGTAAACCATTATGCAAAGAAATAGCTGGAAAAATCGTATCTTTGTAGCGACCAAACTATAAATGATATGATTAGTTCCAGCTTCCTGTTTTTCGCATTTGGTATCCTAGGATTCCAATGCAACAGTTTCGGCTACAAAGATAGCCAAATAGTTTTGAATATCCAAAAGCGTAGCGATAAAATGTGCTGTCCGCACTGCAAAAGCCGTCATATAGTCCGTAACGGTTATGTGTGGCGTGACTTCAAGACGGTTCCTATAGGCCATACTCCTGTTGTTCTTCATACCAAGATACAGCGTGTCAAATGCAAGAGATGCGGCTGTGATCAGCAGGAGGCCATACACTTTCCCATGGAAAGCGTACATACACAGCTCGTCTTGAGAATCTTGTCATGGATTTGTTGGACATTGCCACCATCAAGTCCGTGGCAGAGTACCTTCATCTGACCTGGGATACTGTGAAGGATATCCATAAGCGAAGACTTAGAGCAAGATATAAGAATCCGGACATAAGGGGAGTAAGGAACATCGGCATCGATGAATTTGCAGTCCGCAAAGGTCATGTGTACAAGACGATTGTCGTTGACTTGGATACTGGCAGGATTATCCACGTGGGTGAAGGGAAGGGGGCAGACGCCCTTAAAGGATTCTGGCTGAAGGTGAATCACTATGGAGTGGTAATAGAGCATATTGCGACGGATCTGTCAAAGGCATTCATTGCCTCTGTGATGGAGAATGCTCCTGTGGCTGTACATGTGTTCGATCATTTCCATGTCGTCAAGCTTATGAATGAGGCTATAGACAAACTCAGAAGCAGGATGTACCACGATGAGAAGGATGTCAACAGGCGCAAGGTTATCAAAGGGATGCGCTGGCTCCTGCTGTGTAATGGGAAAGATATCTATGACGATAAGCATAGGGAAAGGCTTGAAAATGCACTGTCAATGAATAAGCCGCTGGCACAGGCCTATTATCTCAAGGAAAGCATGAGAGAAATATGGATGCAGGTTTCTAAAAGCAAAGCTGCCATTGTCATTGACGACTGGATTTGCCAGGCCGGAAGCACTAAAGTGCCACTTATTGAGAAAGTTGCAAACACAATCGCTGCATACCGCTATGGAATACTTGCATGGTATGACTGCCATATATCGACTGCCAAGGTCGAGGGCATCAACAATAAGATAAAGGTGCTCAAAAGAAATGCATATGGATTTAGGGATGAACAGTACTTTAATCTTAGACTTTACGCCTTGCACGAAAGGAACGTCACGTCATTTGTCTGATGAACCGGTTTTTATCATTTAGAGTTAGAGAGTCCATTTTCCGCTTCTGGAATTTGGACTCTCTTTCTTTTTTACTGAGATAACCTTTATAGACTGAATTCTATGTGCCCTCGTATATAAATTCGGCAACAAATGGAATTCATTGCCGAATTTATATGCCTTACCAAAACTAGCAGATTATTCTGCTAATATCTTCTGTGAATGCTAAGAAACTCTTGACTCCTTGTAATGACGGATGTGGATAGTCTCGGTTAAAGCGAACGAGAGTAGCATCTGGAAATTGTGATGCCATCTGCTCGAAGGGGAAGCGGATGATGACGGGAGTGTTGAAGCCCACGCCAAATTCTAAGAGCAGGAGCCGCCGGTCGGATGCCGTGCGCACGAAGTCGCTGTAGCGTTGGGCTTGCTGGTGCCAGTGGCTATCCTCCACGAAAGTGTCATCACAACGTAGGTTCATGCTGACCGGTTGTCCGTCGGGGGTGTGCGGAATCAGTTCCGTGGGTATGCGGCAGTCATGGATGGCTGGCAGCGCACGTTCCACCCACTCCTGATTATTATACAGTTCCTTGGGCGCACCCGATGCTGGCTGGAAATAGCAGTAGTCGCCCTGCGTGGCAAAGATGCGATCGGTGTCAAATCCCGCTATTTCGAACTGACCATCAACATTGGTGGTGATGACAAAGTAGTCTTTCCCGTCCACCCTCTTCAGCAGTTCCTTGTATAGCGGCAATGCTCCCGTGCGATAGCGGCTGAACCAGATGTGCTTTGCCCACATAGCCCAGCGTTCCTCATCGGTCTTGAAGGGATAGAATCCGGCACTGTAGAGGTCGGTGATGTCGTAGCGGTCTATCCACTCTCGGAACTCCCGTCGGAAGTCCTCACCGGCATAATCGATGCCAGCGGCAGTGGTCAGTCCGGCTCCTGCACCAATCAGCACGTAGTCGGCTTCGGCTATCAATCGCTGAAGGTCTGCAAGCCGTTCAGAGAAGTTGCCGGTAGATGTCGCGGTCTTTGTCGAGGAAAACATTGAATACAATCGTTTTAAGTGCATGTCGTGGATATGATTTGACGGTCTCAATGGCTATCTTTGCCGCCTGTTCATTGGGAAAGTGGAACACGCCTGTGGAGATGCAGCAGAAGGCAATGCTCTCCAGTCCGTTCTGTTCTGCCAGGTCAAGGCAGGAACGGTAGCACTGAGCCAACTGCTCTTCCTGCTCCTTCGTGGGAACACCATCGGGAATAATCGGGCCGACAGTGTGGATGACATAACGGGCAGGCAGGTTGTAGCCTTGTGTGATGAAGGCATCGCCAGTAGCCAGCAGCCGTCCCTGCATCTTGTCGGCACACTCCTTGCGAAGTTGGATGCCGGCGGCGGAGTGGATGCAGTTGTCTATGCAGTTGTGGAGCGGTGCCCAGCAGCCCAGTGCCTGAGCGTTGGCAGCATTGACGATGGCTTCCACCTTCAGACGGGTGATGTCGCCCTGCCAGATGGTCAGTCCTTCGTCATGAACTTTCACCACCCCTTTGTCCTCTCGCTGCATCTGCAACTCGACATCCTGCTTCATCAGAAAGTCTTCTGCTATCGGGCGAGGTTCCCATACGTTCATCAGTTCCCGCATCATCCGCTGCCGCTCTTCGAGTGAAGAAGGAATCCGATGGCTGACATGCTCGTCAGCCATCAGATACATGATGATGTTCTTCAGATTCTCCAGCCTGTCCATTGTTCTTACTTCTTATAGAGTGCCTGAGCAAGAGCATCGGCATCGCCGGGCAGTTCGGGATAGGCTGCTTTCAGAGCCTCGGTGAATGCTGCGGCATCCTTGTTGGCAGCCATCAGTTCCTTCACCTTCTCCAAATAGGAAATTTTGAACTCCACCTGAGCCTTCTCAGCCAGACCACCGTGACCGCCGATGAAATACTTGGCACCAGAGGCGAGAGCCTTCTTGGCCTCTGCCAACTCAGCGTCAACAGCAGCAGCGTTGCCAATCTGCAGCGGACTGATATGAGCCTCGGCAGGAGTCCAGTGGGTGTAGTACACCTGACCACCGATGATGATGGAGGCACCGGGGAAGTCGCTCGTTGCGCCATGCTCGAAACGGAAGTCTATGCCGTTCCACTTCTGAGTCTGTCCGAAGGGCATCTCAGCGGCCTTCTGCGTGGGCAGCTCTACCATCGTGTCGCCAAACTGCTCGGCAAACTGCTTCATCATACCGCCATAGACGGGACCTTCGATAAAGGCAGGCATACCCTCGGGCATCGTCAGGGGGAGTTTGTCAGAGCCACCCAGATGATAGTCGGTCACGTCAATCTCCACGGGCTTGCCCAGCTTCTCGATGTAGTCGGCAAACTCCTTGGCGTTCACCTTGAAAAGCGGATATTCCATCACGATGAGCGAGTCCTTGCCCTCGATAATGTAACTGGCATCGCCCATCACGTCGTTCGAGTTGTACACATGCAGCTTGTAGCCATCCATGTCATAGGCGGTGAATGCCCCCGTCAGAGAGTCCTCTACCTCGGCGGCATCGTTCTGAGCCGTCTGCTGTGTCTTGTTACCGCAGCTTATCATCATGGCAGCTGCCATCATTGCGAAAAATACTTTTTTCATTGTTCTTACCTTTTTTGAATTTATACTAAGTTATTTGTTTTTGAATCGCTCACCGACAAAGCCGTTACTGACCTCACCCGTCATCAGGTCGAAATGCTTGAATACAGGCGGCGTAGGTGTCAGGTCGAAGTAGTCCATCTCGGCAATCGGCAGACAGAAGTAAGCCAGACGTTCCCAACTGGTGTAGAGACGGGGCAACACGGGATTATTTTCATAGATCCATTGTCTCACGTCATCCTCCATGTCAAAATTCACCATACCGCTGCAACGGACGGAAACATTGTCGGCGTATGCCAGTAACTCCACATTAGGATTCTGCTGAAGTTCACGCCATACTGCTTTTTCGGGAGAAGTGGCGAAGTAGAGCATATTGCCCTCACGCTTCATCACCTGGAAGACACGAAGCTTTGGCAGATTACCCTCACACGTAGCAAGGGTAATCTCCTTATGTTCGTCCAGGAATCTGAGTGCTGTCTGTAACATACGCTTAATATGCAGCCGTGAAACGCTCCTTGTGGTGGTTCTCCTGCTCCAGTTCGTCAACCATTGCTACGGCATAGTCCTCCACAGAGATGAAACTCTCGCCCTTCTCATCAACAAGCAAGTCATCCTTGCCAAGACGGTATTTGCCAGTGCGAGTGCCAGGCTGCAGGTTGCCGAGGTTTCCAGCGGGCGAGAAGAATATCCAGTCTATATCCTGCTCCTTCATGAGCGTATTCAGGTAGAACTCGCCAAGGCTCTTCACGCCAGGCAGCCACGACTCGGGCAGTGTACCCGTGTCAACAAGGCGTACACCGGGCTTTACGAACAGCGTACCAGCCCCACCGACAATCAGCAGTCGGCGCACACCGGCCTGTTTTGCACCCTCGACAATCTTCGGATAGTTCTCCAGCGTTTCCTCATACTGGCGTGGATTCGCCCAGCCGGGATTATAGGCACTGATGACAGCATCCTTGCCTTTAGCCAAAGCAGCCAGTTCGGCAGGATTGGTAGCATCGGCCACCACATACTCTATCAGGTCATTCTTTACCTTCACACTGTCCATGTTGCGTACGATAGCCGTAACATTGTGACCTCTGGAAACCAACTCGTTCAGAATAGCATTGCCTACGAAACCCGTTGCACCGATTAAAACTACATTCTTTGCCATAATTCTTCTTGTTTTTATTGTTAATACTTTTGTTTCGACGGTGCAAAGGTACTAACTTTCGGTAACTGCTGCAAGAAGGCACCAAAAAGTGGCTTACTTACTTTTTTGTTAGAATTGCTGAAATACAGGCATTTTCTTTAATCATAAAAAATGTTAAAGATTAAAATTATTGTCTATGTGCAATTTGCTACTTCAGAAATTTGCTTACTTTCGGAAAGTTTTGTACCTTTGCACTCGGATTTAAAAATAGTCAAACATATGCGTAAGATAAATCGAGCAATAGACGAGAAATACAAAGCGTGCCCCATACGCAACGTAATAGAAAAGTTTGGAGACAAGTGGTCGCTGTTGGTGCTATATCATCTCAACGAGCGTGGCACCATGCGTTTCAACGATCTGGGGCGTGACATGTCGGACTGCTCGCAGAAAATGTTATCACAAACGCTGAAACGTCTGGAACAGATAGGTCTTGTAGCTCGTCAAGTCTATCCAGAGGTTCCTCCACGGGTTGAATACTCCATTACTGAATTGGGCCAAAGCCTCATGCCCCATGTCATCGGTTTGATGGAATGGGCCACCCAAAACTTCGAGAATATAGTTAGAGATGAGGGTGATTTATAAGGACGAGGTCTTCATCATTTAGAGTTAGAGGAGTCCATTTTCCGCTTCTGGAATTTGGGCTCTCTTTCTTTTGACAGATAATCTGTCTTCGACGAAAAGAAAAAGATCAAACCGTCTGCCGTTTCTGCTTTCGCAAGTCGATGAAAATAAGTTGTGATGATGGAATGCTTCTTACTTACCCCTATTCACTATTTCCTCATGGAAGAAATAGTTCACCACCACGGGCGGCTGGCCATGACGGGAGCGCACGGAGTCGTCGTTGCGGACGTATGGCAGTCCCTCAGCCTCGCAGAAGGCGCGCATCTGCATGTCGAGCTGCATCCAGTAGGAGCGGTCTTTCTTCGTGTAGATGTCATGGTAGAGCTGGTCCAGTTCGGGGTGATGCTCGTGAATCCACGCGAAAATCTTGCCT
>JAGAXW010000035.1 GCA_017847725.1 Prevotella sp. | reverse complement strand
TATAATATATAATATTAAAATGTTCTGTTTGACTAAATGCGAGAATATAGATGTCAAAAGTGAGTAAGTTGTAAGTGAGTAACCTGCAGATTTTTCGAAAAATAATTGCTTAAAAGTTTTGTAGTTTCACGAAAAATTCGTACCTTTTCATCATAGATGCAAAACAGACAAAGGCGTCTAAAAATTGCGGCATAACTATCCAGAAAAATTTTGTTAACCATGGGGCAAGTTTTTCATAGCCACACCGCAAAAACACGAAGTAAGGAATAGGTTTTAAGGAAGCGGAAAAATTTTTACATCCTTAAAAACAAATGGGGAGATGGCGGCAGCTTTATCATATAAAAAACAGGAAAAGATGATGGGGGCTACCGATTTTTTTCGTATATTTGCAGGCAGAAAACAAACAACTAACGACATGAGACTTATACTATCGGCACTTTTACTGGCTCTGAGCCTGACGGCGGCGGGGCAGCCTCGCTATGACTACGACCACATGCAGCGAGAGCAGCTGAACCGAGGGGTCGTGGCGGTGAAGAACACAGAAGGACAGGTGGTGGTGAGCTGGCGCACGCTGAAGAGCGACCGACGGGGCGAGCCGTTCGACATCTATCGTAACGGAAAGAAGCTGAACAGGCAGCCGCTGACCAAGGGCGGTACCTTCTTTACAGACACCAAGCCCCTGAAGGAGGATGCCGTCTACGAGGTGAGAGGTGGTGGGAAGGACGGTGCATACACGCTGCGCGCCGACAGTCCCGTAGGCTACCTGCCTATTGCCGTGCAGAAGCCGGAGGGGGGCGTGACTCCCGACGGACGCAGCTACGGCTACTCGGCGAATGATGCGTCGGTGGGCGATGTGGATGGTGACGGACAATACGAAATCATCCTGAAATGGGAGCCGACAAATGCCCACGACAATGCACATGCCGGATATACGGGGCCGGTGCTGCTGGACTGCTATCGGCTCGACGGCACTCGTCTCTGGCGAATTAACCTGGGCAGGAACATCCGTAGCGGAGCACACTACACGCAGTTTATGGTGTATGACTTCGACGGCGACGGCAAGGCAGAGCTGATGGTGAAGACGGCTGACGGCACGACCGACGGGCTGGGCAACGTCATCGGCGACGGCAAGGCCGACTGGGTGTGCCGCGAACAGGAGAACAAGAAGCTGGGGCGCATCCTGGACGGGCCGGAATACATCTCTGTATTCAACGGGCTGACGGGAGCGGTGATGGACACTAAGGACTATATTCCTGAGCGTGGCGTAATGCGTGCCTGGGGCGACGACTACGGCAACCGCTCAGAGCGCTATCTGGCTGGTGTGGGCTATCTCGACGGCATCCATGCCTCTGGTCTATTCTGCCGAGGCTATTACACCCGGACGGTCATTGCCGCCTGGGACTGGAACGGTCATCAGCTCCGCAACCGCTGGACCTTCGACACGAACAATCCGGAGTGGGCTTCCTACGCCGGACAAGGCAACCACAACCTGCGTATTGCCGATGTCGACGGCGACGGATGCGATGAAATCACATACGGCTCAATGGCTGTCGACAACGATGGACGCGGACTCTATAATACGGGCATGGGACACGGAGATGCCATTCACCTGACATCCTTCGACCCTACGACCGACCGTTTACAAGTATGGGATTGTCACGAGAACCGACGTGACGGCTCCGACTTCCGCGATGCAGCCACCGGCAAGGTGCTGTTCCAGATACCCAGCCGTAGTGATGTCGGGCGTGCTATGGCTGCCGACATCGACCCCACGAACCCTGGTGTAGAGATGTGGTCGACCGATAGTCACGGCATCCGTAACATCAAAGGCGAAGTGCTGAACAAGGCACAGGATGCCAATGACCCGCAACATGGCAACTACCTGAGGATGAACGGACGGTGGCTCTCCGTCAACTTTGGCATCTGGTGGGACGGCGACTTGCTGAGAGAGTTGCTCGACCGAGAGACCGTCACCAAATACGACTGGACGAACAGGAGCATACAGACGCTCTGCCACTTCGACGACTGCCAGTTTAACAATGGTACCAAGTCGAACCCCAACCTGTCTGCCGATATCCTTGGCGACTGGCGTGAAGAAGTACTGACACGCGAACGCGATAGCCGTGAGCTGCGCCTTTACGTGACGACCATTCCCACCGACTATCGCATCAACTGTCTTATGGAAGATATCCCCTATCGCCTGTCTGTAGCCGCTGAGAATGTCGGTTACAACCAGCCACCAGAAACCGGTTTCTACTTAGGCCCCGACAAGACAGACTATCTGAAATAGCGACATCTTTTACCTTTAATCGAAGAATCCGGGCTGTTTGTAGGGGATGCCCAACTCGCGGTCAACCGTAGCGAGGATGCCCTGTACCTGTGCCATAGCGAACATACGACCCAACAAGGTGTAGCCTGCATTGTGGCCATGACTGGTCTCGTCGAAGACGCCACCAGGCTCGTCGGTGAAGGTCATGCCGTGGTCCACACGCATCGGCAACTTGGGATTCTCCTGCTCGAAGATACGCGCCAGTTCGATGAGGTCGGCACGTCCACCCAGATGTGATGCCTCCGTGAAGTCGCCATTGGGGAAGATGTGGCAGGAGCGCAGATGTACGAAATGGGTGCGCGAAGCGAACTTCTTCGCCAGGTCTACCACATTGTTATAGGCACCAGCACTCAATGAGCCGGCACAGAAGGTCAGACCGTTGTGCTTGTTAGGCACGGCATCGAGGAACCAACGGATATCCTCCTCGGTACGCACGATGCGGGGCAGGCCAAGTATCTCGATGGGGGGGTCGTCGGGGTGCACACACATATTCATGTCACACTCCTCGCAGACGGGCATAATGGCCTCCAGGAAGTACTTCATGTTCTCACGCAGCTGAGCCTTGTCGATGCCCTTGTACAGCGCGAGGAAGTCACGGAACTTCTCAACGGGAGCCTCGTCGCCCTCCTTGAAGTTACCGCTGACGAAGCCCTGCGTCTTGATGACGATATTCTCCACCAGGGCATGGTCTTTCTCTGGCGTCATGGTCTTTGCCAGCTCGTCAGCCTCGGCAAGTACATTTCTTTCAATCCTTTCATTTCTTTCATTTCTCATTTCGAAGTTAGCCCATTCTTCGCGAGCGCCCTTGCGCTTCAGGATATAGATGTCGAAGTAGGCGAACTCGGCATAGTTGAAATAGAGGTTAGAGGCTCCGTTGGGATTCTCGTGAGTCAGGTCGGTACGTGCCCAGTCCAACACAGGCATGAAGTTATAGCAGATGCAGTGGATGCCCTCTGCCGACAGGTTGCGCAGCGACTGCTTATACACCTCTATCTGCTGGTCACGGTCAGGACCGCCATACTTAATCGTCTCCACCACAGGCAGCGACTCGACAACCGACCAGCGCATGCCATACGACTCGATATACTCACGCAAGTCGCGAATCTTCTCACGTGTCCATACCTCACCGAGGAGCACGTCATGCAGAGCCGTTACGATACCTTCTATTCCGATTTGTTTCAACTGGGCAAGTGTAATCTTATCCTTCTTGCCAAACCAACGCCATGTTCTTTCCATAGTCTGTCTATTTATTTGATTTGTTATTCTATTCATTGAACTCTATCTCAAAGATACTGAGCTTATTACTCTTCGACGCCTTGGTGCTGACATTCTTCTTGGCAGCCAGCTCCGTCATGTCGCCAAAGGCTTCCTTGACGGTGGCAGGTCCGAGCATAAGAATCTTATAGGTAGCACTCTTCACCGGCTTCTCGATGTTCAGACAGACATTGCCCAGTCCCTTGGGCGTGTAGCCTGTCCAGACGACGGTACCGTCAGCAGTGGTAACCTCCAGCGGATAGCTGTTCTTGCGGAAGTCAAGCAGACGGATAGAGATTTGCTTGATGACAGCAGGACGCTCTAAGGTAAATGTGGCCCAGGCATTCTCCAAGTGGCCGTCACTCGCCCATTGAGACTTCTCGTTGTCTCATACATGTTGGCCACATCGTTCTGGCTGCTGCCAGCCTCGACGCTCTTGATAGCCACACCCTTCAAAGCCTGCTTGTAAGAAGCGGTCAGAGGAGTCTCGCCACGAGAAAGCTCTACAGGCAGTTCCTTCTGCCAGGCAGCCTCGATAGCCTTGCCGTTGGCATCCACATAGAAACCATCCTTAGTAGGAGTGGCAGTCGTAGCAATAGATAGGGTTGCAGGCTTGAAGCCCTTAGCTGTTGCTGTGAGCTGGATGTTGCCAGCCTCGACGGTACTGCGTATCATCACGCGGCAGACACCAGCCTCAAC
>JAGAXW010000042.1 GCA_017847725.1 Prevotella sp. | reverse complement strand
CCCACCTCTTCCCATTCCGAACAGAGAAGTTAAGCCCGCCTGCGCCGATGGTACTGCAATGCAATGTGGGAGAGTAGGAGGCCGCCACTTTTTTGAGAGAGAAGCCCTGAGTCAGCAATGATTCAGGGCTTCTTCGTGTTTTATTCCGGCTACCAATTCTTTCAAATAGGGAAATCCCTTTGTTTTTTTCGGGAAAATCCCCTTGGTGTTTTGCGGATAATGTTTAATTTTGCAACGTGAAACATTAAGCATTTACGATTATGAAGAAGATGTTGTTGACACTGATGGGCAGTGTGCTATTGATGAGCAGTTGCGGTACATACACTGGCGAGGGAGCGGCTACGGGTGCTGCCTTCGGTTCTATCTTAGGCTCTGCCATAGGAGGCATCTCTGGTGGATGGCGTGGCCATGACATCGGAACGATTGTGGGTATGGCTGGCGGTGCTGCTATCGGTGCTGCCGTAGGTGCTGCTGCTGACCAGCAGGAGCAGAAGAAATATGAGGCGTACCAGCGTGACCGTTATGGCTACCAGCGTGGCAATGCCAGTTATGGCAATGGTAGTTATGGCAACGACCGTTACAGTAGTAGTGATGATAGTGGATTTGATGCCACCAATAGTGGTGACGACCGCATCACGTTCGATGGGGCAGGGCCGCAGGGCAGCAGTTCGAAGGTAGAGTCTATCCGTGTGGCGTCCCCGCAGATAGAGATTCGTAATGCCCGCTTTATAGACGGTGGCAACGATGGAATAATGCATGCCGGCGAGGAGTGCCGCGTGGTATTTGAGGTGATGAACCGCTCTACCGTGACGCTCTATGATATCCAGCCCACTGTGACCGATGTGTCGGGCAATAAGCACATCCAGATTTCGCCCAACCTGCACGTAGAGAGCATTGCTCCCAATAGCGGCATACGCTATACCGCCACCATCCTGCCCGATAAGAAATTGAAAGATGGAGAGGTTGTTATTCAGGTTGGCGTGAAGCAGGGTAACAAGGAGATGGCTGCCCTGACGAAGGAAATCATTGTTCAGACTCGGAAGCGGTAGTCGCCTTCAGGTCTTTCCAGAACGGCACCAAGGCAGGCGCACCTTCGTTGGTTTCCAAATCCATTTCTGGAATCTCAATCTCATCGTTGGGTTGGAAAGGAACGATGAAGCTGCTGGCCTTCTGTACGATGACCATCGCCACACCCTTTGAGATGATGTCGAGTTCTTTGGCAGCCCGCCACGACAGGTCGATGATGCGTCCACGAACAAATGGTCCGCGGTCAGTCACCTTCACGATGACGCTGCGCCCATTGGCGGGATTATACACGACGAGTTTCGTGCCAAAGGGATAGCTGCGGTGAGCACATGTCAGGCTATCTGGATGCAACCGCTCACCACTGGCTGTCATGCGACCGAAGAATTTCTTGGAATAGAAAGAGGCTTTGCCCCTCTGCTGCTTTTGGGCTTGCAGAGGGGTAAAACCTATTAAGGCGAATGTTATGATGAGGATAATCTTATACAACACCTTGTGCTAACATTGCTTTGGCAACCTTCATGAATCCGGCTACATTGGCACCCTTCACGTAGTTGATGTAGCCATCGGGCTGCTTGCCGTACTTGACGCATTGTTCGTGAATGCCCGACATAATCTGATGCAGACGCTGGTCTACCTCCTCAGCCGTCCAAGCCATGCGCATGGAGTTCTGCGTCATCTCCAGTCCACTCGTTGCTACGCCACCGGCATTGACGGCCTTGCCAGGCGCGAACAGCTGACCGGCAGCCAGGAACTTGTCGACAGCCTCAGCGGTGCATCCCATGTTCGACACTTCAGCCACACATAGCGGCTTTTGGGCCAGTATCTTGTCAGCGTCAGCACCGTTCAGCTCGTTCTGCGTAGCACAGGGCAGATAGATGTCAGCCTTCTGCTCCCAAGGCTTCTTGCCAGCGTAGAAGGTAGCACCGTCGAACTCTTCAACGTAGGGCTCACAGACGTCGTTGCCCGATGCGCGCAGCTCCAGCATGTATTCTATCTTCTCGTCGTCCAGTCCGGCAGGGTCGTAGATGTAACCGTCGGGACCGCTGATGGTAATCACCTTAGCCCCCAGCTCAGTAGCTTTCTTG
Source organism: Prevotella sp. (assembly GCA_017847725.1). GTDB lineage: Bacteria > Bacteroidota > Bacteroidia > Bacteroidales > Bacteroidaceae > Prevotella. The sequence goes on along the minus strand of JAGAXW010000042.1, from coordinate 18,379 downwards.
GCAGCACCCCACGCCACATTACCGAAGCCTGACAGCGCAACCGTCTTGCCCTTGATGTCCAGACCGTGTGTCTTCATCATGTGGTTGACGAAGTAGAGAGCGCCATAACCTGTGGCCTCTGGGCGCAGGATAGAGCCGCCCCATTCCATGCCCTTGCCCGTCAGCGTGGCACCATGGAACTGGCTGGTCACCTTCTTATACATACCGAAGAGGTAGCCTATCTCACGTCCACCCACACCGATGTCGCCAGCAGGCACGTCCATGTCGGGACCAATCACTTTGTACAACTCACACATGAAGGCCTGGCAGAAGCGCATCACTTCATTGTCGCTCTTGCCGCGGATGCTGAAGTCGCTGCCGCCCTTGCCGCCACCCATAGGCAGCGTGGTAAGTGCGTTCTTGAAAGTCTGCTCGAAACCGAGGAACTTCAGAATGCTCAGGTTTACTGATGGATGGAAACGCAGGCCTCCCTTATACGGGCCAATGGCCGAGTTGAACTGTACGCGATAGCCGATGTTCACCTGAACCTCGCCTTTGTCGTCGACCCAGGGCACACGGAATGTCGTGATACGCTCGGGCTCCACCAGTCGCTCGATGATTTTGGCTTTCTCAAACTCAGGATGCTGATTGTACACATCCTCGATAGAAACCAGCACTTCTCTTACTGCTTGCAGGAATTCTGCTTCGCCCGGGTGTTTCTGCTCCAGGCCTTGCATGATTTTCTCAACGTTCATAGTATCATTATTTATAGTTCTGTAATACGGTCAATGTGTCATTTTGACAACGCAAAAATAAGAACTTTTATTCAAATGACCAAGAAATTCATGGAATATTTTGCGTAAAAGGTTACATTTTGTTAAATACGCACGTGCAATTCACGCTATTTTACTATCTTTGTGCCCTAAAGATAGAACGACTACATGAGTACGACGACAACAAATATCCCTCAGGAGTTCAACAACTTTTTCCTGAAAGACGTCTCGTTTGTCAACTTGATGACGAAGCGCATCTTCAATGTATTGATAGTGGCTAACCCCTACGATGCCTTCATGCTGGAGGACGACGGACGCGTAGACGAGAAAATCTTCGACGAGTATATGGAGCTGGGTCTGCGTTACCCGCCCACGTTCACCCAGGTGTCTACGACGGAGGAAGCTGACCACGTGTTGCAGACCACCGACATAGACTTGGTGATTTGCATGCCGGGCAATGCCGACAACGATGCCTTCGCCGTGGCGCGCGATGTGAAGATGATGGCCCCCCACGTGCCTTGCGTCGTGCTGACCCCGTTCTCGCACGGCATCACCAAGCGCATTGAGCACGAGGACATGTCGATTTTCGACTACGTGTTCTGTTGGCTGGGCAATACGAACCTCATCCTGTCTATCATCAAGCTGATAGAAGACCAGATGAACATCGAGCATGACATCAAGGAGGCGGGCGTACAGATGATTCTGCTCGTTGAGGATAATATCCGCTTCTACTCGTCGGTGCTGCCTAACCTTTATAATTATATCCTGGCGCAGTCGAAGAATTTCTCTACTGAGGCGCTCAATCCCCACGCAGCTGCCCAGCGAAAGCGCGGACGTCCCAAGGTGGTGCTGGCTACCACCTACGAGGAGGCCATCCACTGGTACGAGATGTATGCCAACAACGTGCTGGGCGTCATCAGCGATACCCGTTTCCCCCTGAAGGGTGTCAACGGGCGGCTGGCCCATGTGGAGGAAGGCGACCCGGAGGCCGGACTGAAGCTGCTCCGTGAGATTCGTCGCCGCGACGAGTATGTGCCGCTCATCCTGCAGAGCTCTGAGATAGCCAACAAGGAGAAAGCCGAGCGCGAACACTTCCACTTCGTAGACAAGAACTCGAAGAAGATGAATGTCGACCTGCGCACGCTCATCGAGGAGCACATGGGCTTTGGCGACTTCATCTTCCGCGACCCGGCGACCCGTGAGGAGATTGCCCGCGTGTCGTCGCTGAAGGAATTGCAGGACAACATCTTCAAGATTCCCAACGACTCGATGCTCTACCACGTCTCGCGCAACCACATGAGCCGCTGGCTCTGTGCGCGCGCCATCTTCCCCGTGTCGCAGTTCCTGAAGACCGTTACGTGGCACAAGCTGAAGGATGTCGACGCCCACCGCCAGATTATCTTCGACGCCATCGTGCAGTATCGCCGCATGAAGAACATCGGTGTCGTGGCTGTCTTCGACCGTCTGAAGTTCGACCGCTACGCCCACTTCGCCCGCATCGGCGAGGGCTCGCTGGGCGGCAAGGGCCGTGGCCTGGCGTTTTTGGACAACATCATCAAGCGCCATCCCGAGCTGAACCAGTTTGAGAATGCCACCGTCCAGATACCGAAGACCGTCGTGCTCTGTACCGACTTCTTCGACGAGTTCATGGACAAGAACAACCTGTGGGGCATTGCCCTGAGCGATGCCTCCGACGAGGAAATCCTGCAACACTTCTTGCGTGCCCAGTTGCCCGATGCGCTGATAGCCGACTTCTTCACCTTCTTCGATGCGGTGAAGTCGCCCATCGCCGTCCGCTCGTCGTCGCTGCTCGAGGACTCCCACTACCAGCCCTTTGCCGGCATCTACTCCACCTATATGATACCCTATCTGGACGATAAGTACGAGATGCTGCGCATGCTGGCCTGTGCCATCAAGGGCGTCTATGCCTCCGTTTATTATAAGGACTCGAAGGCCTATATGACTGCCACCAGCAATATCATCGACCAGGAGAAGATGGCCGTCATCCTGCAAGAGGTGGTGGGCAAGCAGTATGGCACCCGCTTCTATCCCACCTTCTCGGGCGTGCTGCGCTCGTTGAACTATTATCCCATTGGCGACGAGCTGGCTGAGGAAGGCATCGCGTCGCTGGCCCTCGGTCTGGGAAAATATATCGTCGACGGCGGACAGACGCTGCGTGTGTCGCCCTACCATCCCAACCAGGTGTTGCAGACCTCCGAGATGGACACGGCGCTGAAGGAGACGCAGACGCGCTTCTATGCCCTCGACATGTCGCATGTAGGCGATGACTTCAAGGTGGACGACGGTTTCAACATTCTGAACCTGCGCGTCCGCGAGGCCGACAAGGACCAGTCGCTCAACGGCATAGCCTCTACCTACGACCCCAACGACCAGATTATCCGCGACGGCATCTACGAGGGAGGCCGCAAGGTCATCTCCTTCTCCGGCGTGTTGCAGCACGACATGTTCCCGCTGCCTGAAATCCTGCAGCTCTCGCAGAAGTTTGGCTCCGAGGAGATGCGGCGCCCTGTCGAGATAGAATTCGCCTGCAATCTGGAGAAGGGCAACGGCCTGACGGTCAGCGGCGAGTTCTACCTGTTGCAAATTCGTCCTATCGTCGACTCCAAGCAAGTACTCGACGAAGACCTGGCCGCCATTCCCGACGAGCAGTGTCTGCTGCGCTCGCACAACTCGCTGGGTCATGGCATCTCCGAGGATGTGGTCGACGTGGTCTATGTCAAGACCGACGACGACTTCACGGCAGCCAACAACCCGCAGATAGCCGACGAGATAGAACAGATTAACCGCCGCTTCCTGGCCGACGACAAGAACTACGTGCTCATCGGGCCGGGCCGCTGGGGCTCCAGCGACTACTGGCTGGGCATCCCCGTCAAGTGGCCCCACATCTCCGCCGCCCGCGTCATCGTCGAGGCCGGTCTGAAGAACTACCACGTAGACCCCTCGCAGGGCACCCACTTCTTCCAGAACCTCACCTCGTTCGGTGTGGGCTACTTCACCGTCAACACCTATACCGGCGACGGCGTTCTGCAGAAAGACATCCTTGACGCCATGCCCGCCGTCGAGGAAACTGAGTATGTGCGCCATGTGCGTTTCGAGCGTCCGCTGAAAATTATGATGGACGGCAAGAAGCAGCACGGCGTGGTGCTGCTGCCCTGAATAAGAAAAAATTACGTAACTCAGATTTCGTTCATCCATTCCCATCTTTCCCAAAACTCCCATCATTCCCATAATTACACCATGCCCAACGATAACAACACCTTCCTCACCCCAAAGGGTGACTATAAGAACCTCATTGCTTTTCAGAAAAGATCGCAAGGCGTCACTGCGGATACGCTTACAAACAAAGAAATGATTCAGAATGATGTTCGATAAAAAATCTCTGTAAGTGCACAGGGGACAGAGTAACTCGTGTGCACTTTTTTCATTACTTTCGGAGTATTTTCCATTACTTACGGAGTATTGCACACCCTCACTTGTAACACATGTATCACTTTGTTCTATTCCTCACCTGCTAACTTTTTTTTTCTAACTTAGCCCCCCAACATTTCCTTTTTAATCCGCTACAGCTATCAACGACATTACGGCTCGTCCCCGACGAGATTACGGCTCACTCGCGACGAGATTACGGCTCGTTGCCCCCGAGCTCACATGGTAAGAGGCATCTTGTGTAATCAATAAATAACTTTACCTTCAAATTGTTTGGCAGTTTCAAGGGAAAAGCCTATTTTCGCACTCGAAAGTTAGGAAAAGTGTAGCAAACCTACACAAAACCGAACTTTCCGGTGTAATTTATGAGAATAGAAAGAGACGTTATCAATCTCAGGTGTCCAAGGACCCTCAGCGACTCATCAAGGAACTGACGCTCTATTGCGACTAGCCGTTTGTGGTCTCCTAAGCAGTCCAGCCCCATTGGCAGGATGGATGAATAAATGGATGGCACTCATAAAGAAATGAACACAAAAGGATTCTGATGATTCACTTTGATATTCAAGGCACCGCTCTGTTTTTTCAGAGGAAATCGTGTGCGGTATCGGAAAAAAGTTGTATCTTTGGGCGCGCCCAGCTCTTACAGTGGCTCAAAGGTCTTGGCTTCGACCTGTAACAGTTGAAACGCTGCGGGCTATTGTCCGCCAAGTCTTGAAAAATACTCGTCTACATCTTCCCAAGTCTTGAAGGTGTCGGAACCGAATTCCAGGAGGGTGGCCATCGTGTCACCCTCTTTTTGTCGGGCAATGAGATAGTCGCCGTAGAGCAGGTCGCGGCGGTAGGTGTAGACGGCATGATGCCACGCGGGCACGTTGACGTGCTCTTCCAGCCAGCGGGCACACGCCGTTTCCTGCTCGCCGACGAAGTAGACCTGGTAGTGCTCGATGAGCTGCCGCACGGTCTTCATCATCGACGAGGCGGGTTGCTGACGGGAGTCCATCAGCGTCTCTATACCTATATATATAATAGGACGCTCGCGGTGCTCCTGGCAGTCGTCAATCCAGCGGATGACGGGCACGACGCTGTGCATGAAGGAGCGGTCGTTCATGCGGTGCTCGCCGTGGAAATGGAGCGCCTGCGGGTAATGCGCGCTGAACATCGGGTAGGTGTCGACCGTCGTGTCTTCGTCGCCAAAGAGTCCGTAGACACGCTGGCGCTCCTCGTCGGTGATGCCCACGAAGCGCTGTTCTGACTGCTCCTTGTACTCCTTGACCAAGGCTTTGTCGACGTAGAACTCCTGAACGCCGTCTTGGCGGGGGTTCTGAAACTGCTGCGTGCCGGTCATGCCGTGACTCTTCATCGTCTCGCCCATCTCGAGGGCGGGATTGACGCAGATGCGGTAGAACCCTCGCAGCTGTTCGGCATACATGCCACCCATCGACGTGCCGATGATGAGGTCGGGCTGCTCATTCTGGCACACTTCGTGCAGCAGACTGATGGCCTCGCGCGGGTGTATGGGCAGGTCGGGGGCTATGACGCGGGCGTTGGGTAATACTTCGCGCAGGCGGGTCACCGTGCCCGACTGGCCGCTGCTGGCGAAACCGTGACAATACAGGACCGTCTTGCCGGCCATCAACTCAGGAAATTGCTGGATATATGGATTTTCTGTCATCATGTTTGCAAAGGTAAGAATTTTTTTTTATCTTTGCATCGTCAAACCTCAAAAAACAATGAAAAGGGCCATCATTTTACTAACCGTTTTCCTTTGTGCACTGGCTTCCTCTGCACAGCAGTTGCGCAATCCCATCATCCCCGGTTTCCACCCCGACCCCTCGGTCTGTAGGGTGGGCGACGACTTCTATCTGGTCAACTCGTCGTTCCAGTATTTCCCCGGCGTGCCCATTTTCCACTCCAAGGATTTGGTGAACTGGCAACAGATAGGCAATGTGCTGGACCGCGAGAGTCAGCTGCCGCTGAAGGGTACCTCGTCGTGGCTGGGCATCTATGCGCCCACCATCCGTTACCATGAGGGCACGTTCTATATGATTACCACCAATGTGGGCAACGGGGGCAACTTCATGGTGACGGCCAAGAATCCTGCGGGGCCGTGGAGCGAACCCATCTGGCTGGAGCAGCAGGGCATCGACCCCTCGCTGTGGTTCGAGAACGGCAAGTGCTACATGGTCAGCAACCCCGACAACACCATCATGCTCTGCGAGATAGACCCTGTGACGGGCAAGCAGCTGACCGAGAGCAAGGCGCTGTGGCGGGGCACGGGCGGCCGCTATCCCGAAGGGCCGCATCTGTACAGGAAGGATGGCTACTACTACCTGCTCATCTCTGAGGGAGGCACCGAGCTGGCTCACCGGCTGACCATTGCCCGCAGCGAGAAGATAGACGGCCCGTATGTGTCGAATCCGGCTAACCCGTTGCTCACCAACTGTTCGATGGCTGGCCAGGGCATGCAGATACAGGGTACCGGTCATGGCGATTTCGTGCAGGCTAAGGACGGCTCTTGGTGGGTGGTGTTCCTGGCCTACCGCAACTTCGGAGGCTCTTACCACCACATCGGTCGTGAGACCTGTCTGGCTCCGATGGTTTGGGAGAAGAATCAGTGGCCTGTCATCAACGGCGGCAACCCCATCGACACGCTGATGCAGGTGAAAGGTATTGCTGCCAAGAAGGTGAAAGCCGCCACCACCGGACGGCACGACTGGCTCTATATCCAGAACCCCATTGCGGCCAACTACCAGCGCGTGGGAGAGGGCTTCCGGCTTCGTGGCCACAGCTCGCTCACAGAGAACAACCAGCCGACCTTCATCGGGCGTCGCCAGGAGAGCGAGTGCTTCACCGTGGAGACCGAGATTGACACCGAGAAGATGGGCTTTGGCTGCAAGGCAGGACTTTCCGTCTATCAGATTAACGAGGGACACATGGAGGTCAGCGTCGAGAAATACATGACGGGCACGGTCTGCGTCGTGGCCGACCAAACCGTCAAGAGCATCAACGGTCAGCAGATGGCACAGATAGCCCAGGGCAGCAAGGTGAAGTTGCGCATCACGAGCGACGGCAGCCATTACCGCTTTGACTATTCGCTCGACGGCAATCACTACGAGACCATAGCCCAGCACAGCTGTCCGCTGCTCAGTACGGAGGTGGTTGGCGGCTTCACGGGTGCTGTGGTGGGAATGTACGTAGAGGGTGAGGAGTGGGCTCACTTCAGCTATTACAAATATACCGAAAAGTGATGATTTCTTCGATTTTGCTTGCAGGTATCAAATAAATTCCCTACTTTTGCGTTTAAATTCTATCAATTATAATTCATCCATTAAACAATTAAGACGTTATGAAAAAGTATTTAGCTGAAATGGTGGGCACGATGGTGCTCGTACTGATGGGCTGCGGCGTTGCTGTCAGTCTGGGTTGTGATCCTATTAACAATATTCCTGCTGTGGTGGGTACGGCTTTTGCCTTCGGCTTGGCTGTCGTTGCTATGGCTTATACCATTGGCGGCATCTCGGGTTGCCACATCAATCCTGCCATCACGCTGGGTTGCATGGTTGCCGGCCGTATGGATGCCAAGGAGGGCTGCATGTATATGCTCTTCCAGTGCATTGGTGCCTTCATCGGCAGCGCACTGCTCTATGTCCTGACAGCCAATGTTCCCGGTCTGGAAGGCACGGGTGCCAACGACCTGCAGGCTAACGTCTCGATGCTGGGTGGCCTGCTGGCTGAGATTATCTTCACCTGTGTGTTCGTCCTCGTGGTGCTGGGTGCTACCGCCAAGACCAATGGTGCCACCAACAACTTCGCCGGACTGGCTATCGGTCTGAGCCTCGTACTGGTACACCTCGTCTGCATCCGCTACACGGGCACTTCGGTTAACCCCGCCCGCTCGCTTGCTCCCGCCATCTTCCAGGGTGGTACCGCACTGGCTAACCTCTGGATCTTCATCGTAGGTCCCTTCGTAGGTGGTGCCCTAGCTGCTTGCATCTGGAAGATTATCGAGCCCGCAGACAAGTAATTTTTGCAACGCGTAGTTTGCATTTTCCCTGGCACGGATTACGCTGACAGCACGGAAAAACTTAAAATCCGTGAAATCTGCGTAATCCGTGCCTTTTTATTTTTTCTTTTCCGAAAGAAATTACTATCTTTGCACTCAGATAGATTTTCAACTAACATTTAATATTAGAACAATTATGGTAAATTACAAGGATTTGGGTCTCGTTAATACCCGCGAGATGTTCAAGAGAGCTGTAGCCGGTGGCTATGCTATCCCCGCTTTCAACTTCAACACGATGGAGCAGATGCAGGCTATCGTTCAGGCTGCTGTAGAGACAAAGTCACCCGTTATCATGCAGGTTTCTAAGGGTGCCCGTAACTATGCTAACGCTACTATTCTGCGTTACATGGCCGAGGGTGCTGTGGCATACGCCAAGGAGCTGGGCTGCGAGAATCCTGAGATTGTGCTGCACCTCGACCACGGTGACAGCTTCGAGCTCTGTAAGGATTGTATCGACATGGGCTTCTCGTCAGTGATGTACGACGGTAGCTCGCTGCCTTACGAGGAGAACATCAAGATTTCTCGTCAGGTTGTAGAATATGCTCACAAGTACGATGTCACCGTTGAGTGCGAGCTCGGCGTGCTGGCTGGTGTTGAGGATGAGGTTGCCTCAGAGGTAAGCCATTACACCAAGCCTGAGGAGGTTATCGACTTCGCTACCCGCACAGGTTGCGACTCGCTGGCTATCTCTATCGGTACTTCTCATGGTGCTTACAAGTTCAAGCCCGAGCAGTGCACACGCGATCCTAAGACCGGTAGGCTGGTTCCTCCTCCATTGGCATTCGACGTGCTGGCTGAGATTGAGAAGAAGCTTCCCGGATTCCCCATCGTGCTGCATGGTTCTTCTTCTGTTCCTCAGGAAGAGGTTGACACCATCAATAAGTTCGGTGGCAATCTGCCCGATGCAGTAGGTATCCCCGAGGAGCAGCTCCGCAAGGCTGCTAAGAGTGCTGTATGTAAGATTAACATCGACTCAGACTCTCGTCTGGCTATGACAGCTGCCATCCGTAAGTATCTGGCTGAGCATCCCGATCACTTCGATCCTCGCCAGTATCTGAAGCCCGCTCGTGAGAACATGAAGAAGATGTACATCCACAAGATTGTGAATGTGCTCGGTTCTGACGGTAAGCTTGCCAAGTAATTCAAGGTAAGAATAATGAATGAAGGTATGCCGAACAGCATACCTTCTTTTTTTATCCCAGTTGTTTAAAGGCCTTAGGAAGATATTGGATGAGGTCGCCAGCAGTAAGACTCTCTTCGCCTAAATCAGCTTTAGCCAAATCGCCAGCCAGTCCGTGCAGATAGACACCAACGATGCAGGCCTCGCGTGACTTATAGCCGCGTGCCAGCAAACCGGTAATGATGCCTGTCAGCACGTCGCCGCTGCCTGCGGTAGCCATGCCTGCATTGCCTGTGGGGTTGAATAGAATGTGTCCGTCGGGCATGCAAATGGCGGTATAACGGCCTTTGACGATGATATAGCCATGAAGCCGCTCTGCCAGGTTGCGCGCCTTGGTCAGTCGTTCGTAGCTGTCGGCAGAGTGACCTTCCATGCGGTCGAACTCCTTCGGGTGTGGTGTCATGATGATGCCCTTGGGCAACTGTTGCATCCAAGAACGGTGGGTGGCCAAAATGTTCAGCGCATCGGCGTCAGCAACAATGGGACATTGCGACTGGCGCAGCTGTGTGATGAGTGCTATGGCTGTCTGTTCGCTCTGGCCCAGACCCGGTCCGATGCCCAGCGCCTGAATGTCTTCCGTATCGACAGCCTCGGCGAAGATGGTCTCTTCGCTGCCCATTTGTACAACGGCCTCAGGAACTGCGGTTTGTAAGATGGGGATGTTACGTCTTGGCGTATTGATGATTACCTTCCCGGCACCGGCTCTAAGGCAAGCCTTGGTTGCTAAGACGGCAGCGCCAGCCATGCAATAGCTGCCCGCAATAATGAGTGCAGTACCCATCTGTCCTTTGTGGGCGAAGGGGTCGCGCTTGAGCATCATCGAGCGGATGTCGGCTTCGTCGACAATGGTATATTGCGAATCTGTTTTGTTGATGCCTTCCTGACTGAGCTGTATGTCGAGTACCTGTAGCTGACCGACAAACAGCCGATTTTCTGGGAACAGGAAGGAGAGTTTGGGTTGTTGCAGCGTAAAGGTACGGGTGGCTCTGATGATGTTGGCTCGCACGTTGTAGGTGTTGTCTTCGGTCATCAGACCAGAGGGAACATCGATGCTGGCTACTTCAGGAGAGGAGGCATTGATGTACTTGACCAGTGAGGCAAAGCCGCCTGCTAAGGGCTTGTTAAGACCAGAGCCGAACAGACCGTCAATGACCAGTGTCGACTTGTCCAGCACAGGAGGCTCGAACTCTTGGGTGACCTCGATGAACTGCTGGATGCGTTTGCAGGTGGTAAGCCGCTTCTTGTTGATGGCACAATCAGGCGACAGATGGCCGCTGATGTTGAAGAGATAGACGGTGACCTGATAGTCCCGCTCTGCCATCATACGGGCTACGGCCAGCGCATCGCCGCCGTTATTGCCGGGACCAGCGAACACCACAACAGGCATGGCAGCAGGCCATGTGGCAGTGATGGCGTTGGTCAGTGCCTTGGCTGCGCGTTCCATCAAATCGGTGCTCGAAATGGGCTCCTTTTCGATGGTGTATTTATCGAGCTCTTGTATCTGATTGCCAGTGAATATCTTCATGATGAGTGCAAAAATACGAAAAATATGCTAATCAATGACTATTCTTTGCTGAAAATTTAGTAATTTTGTAGCAAATTTCATTTTTTGCAACAAATGGGTATCGTTAAAATTAAGGATAAGACGTTTAAAACGTCGATTCCAGAAGCCGATATTAAGAAGCGTGTGAAGGAACTGGCTGCCAGAATCAGTCAGGATATGGCGGGTAAGAACCCTCTGCTGTTGGGCGTGCTGAACGGGTCGTTCATCTTTGCTGCTGACCTGATGCGCGAGATGACCATCCCCTGCGAGATATCGTTTGTCAAACTGGCTTCCTATCAGGGTACCACCTCGACGGGTAAGGTGAAGGAGGTGCTGGGCATCAACGAAGACTTGAGCGGACGCACGGTAATCATCGTAGAGGACATCGTGGACACAGGTGGTACGATGAAGAACATGATAGAGTCGCTGGGTACCCGTAACCCCGCCTCCATCCATATCTGCACGCTCTTCGTGAAGCCTGACAAGCTGCAGGAACCCATCGACATCGACTATGCCGCCTTCTCGATACCCAATGACTTCATTGTGGGCTACGGACTGGACTACGACCAGCAAGGACGCCAGCTGAAGGAAATCTATACGTTAGTAGAAGAATGAGACAAATCAAACTGCCACACTTGCCCAGTGATGTTGAGGCACGGAAAAGTGACCTCCTAACGGACTTGTGGTATAAGGGAAAGGAAATCAAAACCAACCAAAGCAAACAAGAAAAGAAAATCAGGATGAAGAACATTGTAATTTTCGGTGCTCCCGGTTCAGGAAAGGGAACACAAAGCGACTTGCTGATTGAACACTACGGCCTGGGACATATCTCGACCGGTGACGTGTTGCGTAGCGAGATTAAGAAAGGTACAGAGCTGGGTAAGACGGCTCAGAGTTACATCGACAAGGGAAACCTGATACCCGACGATTTGATGATTAGTATTCTGGCCAATGTCTACGACTCCTACGGACGTGGCCACAAGGGTGTCATCTTCGACGGGTTCCCCCGTACTATCCCACAGGCTGAGGCGCTGAAGAAGATGCTCGACGAGCGTGGTGACAAGGTGGCTGCCATGCTGGAGCTGGATGTGCCTGAGGACGAGCTGATGAAGCGACTCATCAAGCGCGGAAAGGACAGTGGACGTGCTGACGACAATGAGGAGACCATCAAGAAGCGCCTGGTGGTATATCACTCGCAGACTCAGCCGCTTATCGAGTGGTATAAGAATGAAGGCTTGCACTATCATATCGACGGGCTGGGTTCGCTGGACCGTATCTTCAGCGATATCCAGAAGGTCATAGATAATCTGTAAATGGAATCCAATTTCGTAGACTACGTCAAGATATACTGCCGTTCGGGCAAGGGAGGACGAGGGTCGATGCACCTTCGTCATGTGAAGTATAATCCTAACGGAGGTCCTGACGGTGGCGACGGCGGCAAGGGCGGCAGCATTATCCTGAGGGGTAACCACAACTACTGGACGCTGCTGCACCTGAAGTATGAACGCCACATCTTTGCCGAACATGGTGGCAATGGCGGTAAGGACAAGTGTCACGGAACGGACGGCAAGGACGTGTATATCGACGTTCCTTGTGGTACGGTGGTCTATGATGCCGAGACGGGAAAATACGTCTGCGACGTGACCTACGACGGACAGGAAATCGTGCTGCTGAAGGGCGGACGTGGTGGACTGGGCAACTTCCAGTTCCGTTCGGCTACCAACCAGGCTCCGCGCTTTGCACAACCGGGAGAGCCGATGCAGGAGATGACTATTATCCTGGAACTGAAGCTGCTGGCTGACGTCGGACTGGTAGGGTTCCCCAATGCGGGGAAGTCGACGCTGCTCTCGTCGCTCTCTAATGCGCGTCCCAAGATAGCCAACTACCCCTTTACCACGATGGAACCCTCGTTGGGTATCGTGGGCTATCGCGACCAGAAGTCGTTTGTGATGGCCGACATCCCCGGTATCATCGAAGGCGCCTCGGAGGGTAAGGGACTAGGACTGCGTTTCCTGCGTCATATCGAGCGCAACTCGTTGCTGCTCTTCATGGTGCCTGGCGATACGGACGACATCAAGCGTGAATACGAAATTCTGCTGAACGAGTTGCGCCAGTTTAATCCCGAGATGCTCGACAAGCATCGTGTGCTGGCTATCACGAAGTGTGACTTGCTGGACGACGAGCTGATAGAGATGCTGCGGGAGACGTTGCCCGACGACCTGCCCTGTGTGTTTATCTCGGCTGTGGCCAACAAGGGTCTTGACGAGTTGAAAGACGTCTTGTGGCGCGAGCTGAATGCCGAGAGCAACAAGTTGACGGCAGTCATGGCTGAGGATACGCTGGTGCATCGCGACAAGGATATGACCCGTTTTGCCGAGGAACTGGCAGATGAAGGCGAGGACGAGGACATCGAATACATTGACGATGACGAGATAGAGGATGAAGACGAAGACGATAATACTGCTCATCGGTATGGTGCTGACCTTGACGATGGGTTGTGCACAGAGTAAGAGTGTCGTGCAACAGCAACGTGACAGCAGCCAATGGTGGTGCTATCCGTTGCCAGGAGCAAAGGTCATCAGTCCTTATGGCGGTCGTCGCCACCATTCAGGTTCCGACATCAAGACCAAGGCCAACGATCAGATACTGGCGGCCTTTGATGGCGAGGTGGTCTTCTCAGGCAAATTTGGCGGATATGGTAATCTGATTCGTATCAAGCATCCTAATGGGCTGGAGACTTACTACAGCCATAACTCGAAGAATCTGGTGAAGGTAGGCGATTACGTGCGGGCAGGACAGGTCATCGCACTGACAGGACGTACAGGCCGTGCTACTACCGAGCACCTGCACTTTGAAACCAGGGTGAACGGCAAGCATGTCAATTCCAATAAGTATTTCGACCACGAGCAGCATACCATCCGTCTGAAAGCCTTTAAGAAGACCAAAGATGGATATGTCGTCAGATAGAAATAACAAGGGTACATCTCAAACGGATGTACCCTTGTTCGTATTCTTGTTTTGTTTTGCTTAGTTGAACTTCAGAATCTGACCGGCTCTGAGCTTGGCGTTCTTCTTCAAGTGGTTCAGCTTCATGATGGAGTTGACCGTAGTGCCACGCTTGCGGGCAATAGAGTAGAGCGTCTCGCCGCGCTTTACCTTGTGGAAGCGGCTTTCCTGCTTGTAGGAGGCTGCGGGGGCTGCCTGTGCCAGCTCTACGTCTTCCTCGAAATCAGTAGAACCGATGCCGATGCCGCCAACGCCACGCAGACGAGTAGCCAATACCGATTCGCGCTGATAGCTTGACTTACGGAACAGGTAGCTGTCGTCAACAACATCCTGATTGCGGAAGTCGAACATCAGGGCGGGGTTAAGAGCTACGCCACAGAGACGGGTCTCGAAATGTAGGTGAGAACCGGTGCTGCGTCCGGTGTTACCACCCAGACCGATAGGATCGCCAGCACGTACCTCCTGGTCTTCAACAACTAGTTGTTTCGACATGTGAGCATAGTAGGTCTCCAGCCCGTTGTCATGACGGATGACCACGTACTTGCCATAGCCGCGACCTTCATAGCGAACGACACGCACCTTACCGGCAAAAGCTGCACGGATGGTATCGCCAATGTACACCTTGATGTCCAGTCCTTTATGCTGGCGTCCCCAGCGAGAACCGAAATTACTAGTCAGCACACGGCTGTCAGTAGGCATGCAGAAATTCTTCAAAGATATGCGGAAAGAGTCGGGCAACGCCGTCACCTTGCTGTGTGCATGGAAGTTGTCCCAGTCTTCATATAAGTCTGCTGCGGGGTTTTCAAGGTTTTCAAAGTCGATAAGCCTTTGCAAGGCTACGCTATCCACAGCTTTCATCTTGCGGTCGACGGGTGCCTGGCGAGCCAAAAGGTCTTGTCCCATCGTCGGGAGAGTACCCATTGTCGCTATAGCCAGAAGTGCAATCGTCTTTATTTTTCTTATCATATCAGGTTTGGTTGGGTTACTAATAGGCCCTTGTTAGGTTTAACAAACGGTGCAAAGGTAATAATTATTTTTTTAAATCATGTACGGTTAACACTCTTTAGGAGAGTTTTAACAATTGTATTTGTTTGATTCTTACGAGATAACACCCCAATTGATGTTGGTTTTCTTTAATTCTTGCAGCCTTTTCCAAAGCAAAACATAACGTGGATTTTCGCATGTCGGGTCGTCGTCGATGATGACTTGTGCCTCGTCGCGGGCCATCTGTACCAGCTGTCCGTCGCGGGCGATATCAGCTATCTTCAGGTCGAAGGCCATACCGCTCTGCTGGGTACCTTCCAAGTCGCCCGGACCACGCAGTTTCAAGTCGGCCTCGGCAATACGGAAGCCGTCGTTGGTCTCGCACATGATGTCGATACGCTTCTTGGTGTCTTCTGCTAATTTATATCCTGTCACGAGGATGCAATACGACTGGTCGGCACCGCGCCCTACACGTCCTCTTAACTGATGGAGCTGGGAGAGACCGAAGCGCTGAGCCTCGAGAATGACCATCACAGAGGCATTGGGAACGTTGACCCCTACCTCGATAACCGTAGTGGCCACGAGGATTTGTGTCTCGCCGCTGACGAACTGCTGCATCTCCGCCTCCTTGTCGGCAGGCTTCATCTTGCCGTGTACCTTGCTGAGGCGGAATTCAGGGAACACCTGTCGTAATACCTCATAGCCGTCTTCCAGATTTTTCAGGTCAATCTTCTCACTCTCTTCTATCAGGGGGAAGACGATATAGACCTGCCGACCTTGATGAATCTGGTTGCGGATGCTGTTGTAGAGCGACGGCAGCGAGCGGTCGAAGACATGTTGCGTCACCACGGGTTTGCGACCAGGAGGCAGTTCGTCAATCACACTCACGTCCAAGTCGCCATAGAGTGTCATCGCCAGCGTGCGGGGAATGGGTGTAGCCGTCATCACTAATACATGGGGTGGGTTCTGGCTCTTGCTCCACAGCTTCGCACGTTGGGCTACGCCAAAGCGGTGCTGTTCGTCGACCACCACCATACCTAAGTGGGCAAACTGCACCGTATCTTCAATGACTGCATGGGTGCCGACGAGAATCTGGACGGTACCGTCGAGCAGTCCGTCAAGGATTTCCTGGCGGCGTTTGCCTTTGACGATACCCGTCAGCAGCGCCACACGGATGTCCATCCCTTTCAGGAAGGCCATGATGGTCTGCAGATGCTGTTCTGCCAAGATTTCCGTAGGAGCCATGATGCAGGCTTGGAAGCCATTATCCAGCGCGATGAGCATCGACATCAGGGCTACCAGCGTCTTACCGCTGCCCACGTCGCCTTGCAACAGTCGGTTCATTTGCCGGCCCGAGCCCATATCCTTGCGAATCTCACGAATCACCCGTTTCTGGGCTTCCGTCAGGGGGAAGGGCAGGTTGTCTTTGTAAAAGTTGTTGAAGTGGTCACCCACTCTCGAGAAGACGTAGCCTCGGTATTTGCGTCGCTGGTCGCTGGCATATCTCAGGATGTTCAGTTGGACGTAGAAGAGTTCCTCGAATTTCAGACGCACACGAGCCCGCTCCAGTTCTTTGGCATTTTGAGGGTAGTGTATCTTGCGCAACGCTTCGTCGCGCGACATCAGGTGGAGCTTCTGCGTGATGAAGTCGGGCAGAGTCTCTGGAAGCGGTTCTTTAATGACGCTGAGGAGCGTTTTGACAAAACGGTCTACAGAACGGGAGTTCAGCCCCATCTTCTTCATCTTCTCCGTCGTGTTGTAGTAGGGCTGCATACCCATTGCCGACAGCTCCAGCTTGTCGGCGGCGTCAATGTCGGGATGCGTCACGTTGATGCGTCCGTTATAGACGTTAGGGCGTCCGAAGATGATATATTCCTTGCCGATGGTGTAGCTCTGTTTGGCGTACTTTCCGCCGTTAAACCACGTGAGGTCCATCACCTTTCCTGTCCCGTCGGTAAAGTGGGCTACTACACGTTCCTTGCGGGCACTCATCTTGAAGGTCTCGAAACTGAGGATGTGGCCTTTCACCTGTACGAACGGCATGTCGCCCGTCAGTTCGCGGATGGCGTAGAGACGGCTGCGGTCCACATGCTTGTACGGGTAGTACTGCAACAAGTCGCCATACGTCATGATGCCCAGTTCCTCGCCCAGCATTTTCTTGCGCTGAGGCCCCACCCCAGGCAGGTATTGTATGTCTTGTTGCAGAATATCGTTCATCCTATAAGCACTTCTGCAATCTTCAGGTCGTAAGGTGTGGTAATCTTGATGTTCTCACGATTGCCCTCCACGAGGGTGATATTGAAGCCAAAAGCTTCAACCACACTTGCATCGTCGGTAAAGCCGTCGTTGTAGGGCTGGCGGTTAGCAGCTTTCAACAACTGGATATCAAATGTTTGGGGCGTCTGCACCAATCGGTAATCATTACGTGGTACCGTTTCGGACGTTTCACCTTTTAGGTGGCGAACCGTTTCGACGACGGGGATAACGGGAATGACGGCCTTCTTCTCTCGTGCCGTCTCGTAGCAGTTGTGGATAACCTCGATGCTGGGGAAGGGACGCACGCCATCGTGTACACCTACTACACCCTCGGCATTATCTGGAATCAGGGCTAAGCCGTGCTGCACGCTATGGAAGCGCGTCTCACCACCGTCGGCCAATTGGTATGCTACTGTGAAGTTGTGTTTCAGACACAACTCCTTCCAATACTCCTGCTGAGCCTTCGGCAACACGAGGATAATCTGCAGGGTGGGAGAGTACTCGCGGAACCGCTCGATGGTGCGCATCAAGACGGGTCTGCCACCAATGGGCAGAAACTGCTTGGGAATGTCGCTCCCCATGCGCAGGCCCTTACCGCCTGCTACGATAATAACATAGTCGTCATTTCTCATTTCTCATTACTCATTTCTCATTTGCTCATCAGATGAGCATATCGCATTCCTTCGGCTATCTGGTCGGAAGTCTTCTTGTCGACCAGTTGGGCCAGCAGTTCGTAGGCGAAGGGGAAGGCAGCGGCTGGACCCTCACCTGTGGTGACATTGCCGTCGACGGTGACGAGGTCGGCGGTATATTTTGCTCCTTCCAATGCCTGTTCGAAGCCAGGATAGCAGGTGGCGCGCTTGCCCTCCAGGATGCCTAACGGGGCGAGGACGACGGCGGGTGAGGCACAGATGGCAGCTACTTTGCGGCCGGCAGCAAACTGGTCAACGACGGCCTTGCAAACACCCTTGTGGGCAAACAGGTTCGAGGCACCAGGCATACCGCCCGGCAGGAACAGCAGGTCGGCATCGGTGAAGTCGCCTTGTTCGAACATGATGTCAGCCTCGATGTTCACCCCGTGAGCTGACTGTACCAAGGGGAAGTCAGAGATGCTTACTGTGGTGACGTCAACACCTCCGCGACGCCAT
>JAGAXW010000041.1 GCA_017847725.1 Prevotella sp. | reverse complement strand
ACTCGAAGTACGACGGGTAGAGTTCGCCGACGAACGTGCCGTCCATGTCGAATGTGGCGACACGGTCCTCCTCGCGGATGAAGTTCTTGGAGTCGGGATTTGTCACGTCTTCCACGTATTCCTGTAGTGCCGTCAGCGCCTCGCACTGGTTCCACAGCGTGAAGTATTCCTTCGCCACCGGGGTAACAATGGCGGCGTCATCGTCGTTTCCGCACGAAGCGAACCCACTCGTGCCGCAAATGAGGATGGCGGCAAGCATCCATTGTTTCGCTTTCATTGTATGCTTATTCCTTTATTATGATCGAAGATTTGTTTGCAAGCACGTGTCGGGGAGATTACTCTCATTTCCGGCCTTTTGGGCCAGACCAAATTGCGGTGTATGGCTCGACGAAACACTCCAGGTTGGGTTCCTGCTGGTTCAGTTTCAGCCAGCGGCTCCAGCCGGTAAGATTGTCGAAGCGCAACTGGCCGTAGGTGGCGTCGAGGGTGGATTGCCATGAGCCTAATTCCATTCGCGCGCCGTCTTCATCCAGCAGCAGGTAAACCTTGCCGTCGGCATCGTAGAGATAGAGATCGTATTCCCCCTTCTTCTCCTCGCGTTCCGTTTTGAGGATGTAGTGGCCCTGGCAGCCGAGCAGCACGCTGAGCGACACAGTGTGGCCGTTCTCGATCAGCCACTTGCTGTTCTCCTGTTGTACGAAGTAATTGCTGTAGGCCTTTGCCAGAGTTATGCTTGCATCGCCAAACACGTCATCGGGCAGTGCAGCGTAGAGGCCGAAGAGGTAATTCATGAGGTCGAATTCGGGCTGTTCACTCTCCACACGATAGGCATTGGCGGTCACCTCGTCGATCTTCGCCCGCACCTCGTCACCACCGTTCTGGTAGGCATCGGTCAGACGGTCGGTGAAGGTCTTGAGCGCAGCACCGAAGGCATCAATATCAGCCGTGCGATAGATGCTCAAGTCGTGATAGTAAGGGTCGCTATCGTTTTCATGGTCCTTGTCCCAGGCCGCAACGCTAAATTTGGCAAAGCGTTTCAGAGCCTGCTCCAGGTCGTCGGGGTTGGCAGAGAGGGCTTCCACCAGTTCTGTGTAGTTGCCGCCATCGCCAGGCACGAGGAAGGTGGAGAGCATGAGGTAGTCGGTCACGGGGGCCAGTTCGAAGTGATATTCAACCGTGTTCATCAGGCAGGCATCGCAATAGACCACGCTGGGGCGCACCGAGGCGTGGCTGATGGCCTGGGCGAGTGTCTTGGCTGTGAAGTGGGCGCCATTGTGGCCGTTGTCGTAGATTACGCCACGGGTCTGTCGGGCGGCGGCAGCGTCGGCTGACGGCAACTCGGCATGTGGCAGATAGCCGCCGCCGTGGTCGCTCATGATGAGGATATACTTTCGGGCGGGGCATGTCTTTGCAGCCCAGTTGATGAAGTTGGTGAGCGAGTCGGCACGGCTGATGTCGGCGTTGTCGGGACCTATGAGGTTGCCGGTGATGGCAGCATTCATGGCTTCCTCCGTGTCGGCGTCCTGGGCTACCACGAAGCGAGTGGTCTTTTCGGCATACGGATAACAGTCCTTGATGCTTTCGACAAATGCCACTTCCTTAAGATTGTTGGGGTCCGCATTCTTCCGTAAGTCCTCGTAGGTTTCCTGCATAGCCTTTAGGGTAGAGAACTTGAACTGTGCGCAGATGCTCACGTTCTTGCGGCTCTCCGTGTCGGACTGGAAGAACTGTCCGATGTTTCTCATCAGCCAAATGTCGAGGTTGCCACCACCGTGACCGTAGTAGATGATGGTGTAGTCGGCCAGTTGCTGCTGCGGCTCGTCGGGGTTAGTTGCCGGGTTGTCGTCGTTGTCCGACGAACACGATGTGAATACGCTTGCGCCACAGATGAGGGTGGCGGCAAGCATCCATAGTCTGAATGTTTTCATTTGATGATGTATTTTAATCCGTTATATTATTTTTTTCACTTGAGCGGGCCGCCGCCGTTGCTTGTGGGATTGCCCCAAAGCAGTTGCTGGTTGGTGCGCAGCCAGTTGCCCCATCCCGTCAGTTTGTGGAATGTGGTCTGCTCGTAGCCTTGGTCGAAATTGCACAGATGATAGGGGGCAAAATACTCAACATAAGGCAATTTGGCGGCATCTGCCGTGTAGAATTGGTTGTTGGTCAGGCAGACGCTCAGCGTGTAGTGGTCCAGATGCTGTTCGTTCGTGTTGACGTCGGCATAGTGTACGAAAGCTTCGTTGAAGGCTTTGTCCAAATCGGCCGAGATGGCAGCCATTTCTGCGTCGCCAGTCTCTTTTGCCAACAAATGGGCATAGTCTGCCAGATCGAAAAAGGGACTCACGTAGGTTAACAGGGGACGCTGATCGATGGGCAGGTTATCCAGAATTAGGGTGTTGAACCGATATACCTTCTGCGTAGCACTGTCGATGGCATCCTTCTGCGTGGGGTAGAGAGCGACGAGCCTGTCGGCGAGGCGCTTGGCGGCATCGATGATGGCATCGAGTTTGGCGGTACGGATGAGCTTGTAGTCGCCGTTCTTCCAGTACTCTGTCTTACTCCCATCGTCTTCGTCATTAAATCCGTGATAGGACTGTTGCCATATCGGATGCACGCGCTCAAACATCTGTGCGATGGCATCCTCGGTATTCCCCTTCTCCAGCAGTCCGCGGACGTATTCCGTGAGCAGTTCGCCCTCGCTCTCAAGCAGGTGTGCCGAGGCCACGATGTAGTCGGACAGGCCGCGCAGTTCGGTCAGCGTCTCCATGTTGCCCATCAGGCAGTTGTGGAAGAAGATGGTGTTCAGCCGGCTCAAGCCTGCGGAACGGATGGCGGTACTCAGTTCATACATATCCAGCTCTTCATGTTCATTCCACTCATCGCCAATGACCCCTCGGGTAGCAGGTGCAGCGGCGGGGTCTTCATATTTGCCGGGGACATCGGCCAAGGGGTTCAGTCCATTGCCATGCCCCCAGATGCTGAACACATACTGCTCGGCAGGACACACCAGACTGCTGATCTGGATGAACGCGCTGACGGTCGTGGGGTCGCACAGTTTCAGTTCCTGGGCCTCCTTTTCATACCCCAGAGCCTGAAGTCCTCCGTTACGAATATT
>JAGAXW010000034.1 GCA_017847725.1 Prevotella sp. | reverse complement strand
GACGGTAGAATTGTTGCTATCATTTGCAGAATTACTGAAAAATAGAAATTATGAAATACAGTAATTCAGAAAGACAGAAAATATTAAAGAGACAATTTAAAGCGGCTCTGTCTCTGAATTTCAGATTTTATGAAAATCATAGTTTTGACACCTCTTTGGCTATGTCATGTAGTTCCCCCTTTATGCTGCTGATGAGTTCCTGAATTTCTGCAACTTGGGGATAGAGGGTCTGCTCGAAGAACTGCGGAGTGAGTTCTTCAGCGATTGCCAGCTCATTGGCTCGCTTGACAGTCTGGTTGAAGTTACCGCCAAGCCAGCTGAGTTCCTGCTGGTATTGGCGATAGAGGGCTGTCATTTCCTTCAGAGCCTTGACTTTGCCGTGGGTGGCGGTGTCGTCGAACTGTCTGACGGCATCGCGAATCATTGCGCTGACAGCCTTATAGCGGGCTGCTTTCCTCATGAATAGGGCATCCTCCTTTGGAGTGAGCCTCACTTTTCTTACGATAGTTCTCTTGTCCATTATTCCTTATATATAAGATACGAGTTGCGAGTATCGGCATCCCCAGGGCGGCAGCTCTGGCAAGGTGACTTTTTGGTCAGCAAATCCCGTCAGCGGGGTTTGTGGCCACAAAAGTACAACTTGCTATTCTGCTTCCACAGGAGTCGCCTTGCGGCTTGCACGTCTGTTGCCTTGGTGGGCTGGCCTCGCATCGACAAAGGTACGGATTTTTGCTGACGTGGGCAAACATTACGTGTCGAAAGTTACGATGAAATCGGCCGTTTCTGAAAGATAGAGTTTCTGATTTAATATCTTTCTGAATTACTGATTATCTATCTTCCCTATTCTCTGAATATCTGAATTACTTATTTATTGAAAGTATGAATTTCAGTATTTCATAAACTCTGAATAAAAGATTTTCTTAAACTCTGTCTTTCTTAATTTCTTATTTACTGAATTTCTGAAACTCTTATTTTCTGTATTTCATAAATACCGAAATGCAGATTTTATGTTTTACTGAAAGATATAATTACATAGTTTCTAAGTTTATGAATCTCTGAAAATATGTCTTTCTGCATCGAGGGAAATGAATGGATGAGGCGGCAGATAGAGGCTGGAAGCCTTGGTGGTCTCGCGGATTTTGCGTACCTTTACATAAACAAAACGTGAGTAGTATGCAGATATTTGTACTGTTCTTCATGCTTGGCTACGGCATCGTGCTTGGAGCATTCAAGATACTCGCATGTATCGTCAAGCTCGGATGGCTCCTGGCGACGCTTCTGTGCCGCGTAGTCGGTGAATTGGCTGGCGGGGTTCACTGCTAAAGGGTAGTAGCCATCGGCCGCTGAGAGCCAGATTCTAAGTTCCGACACTTGGAGCCTGGCCAATATTTGTATGCCTATCGCTCGATGAAATGGGCAAAAAAGGGGTCTTTACTCACATGCTCAAAAGTCGGCAAAACATGGTGCTTTCGCTTTTTAAGGAGGTTTTTCGGCAAAAAAGTTGTATTAGGCCAAAAGGGAAAAGAAGTCTTGGCGTTCTATCATAGAATAACATAAAGCATCGAACTTAGGAGAAAATGCGCTGAAAGGTGCCTGAAAGCCTCGATTTTCTTTTCCCTTTGGTAAATCCATCGTATCATAGACCTTCATCTTTTTCCCTTTAAGCCCATCCGCCTCTCTCATGCGCGTATAAAGCTTTATTTATTAATTTATTTATAAAAGCTTTATTTAAAGGAAGCCGAACTATGAGTATTTACAGGGGGTTCAGAAGTTTTTTCAGGAGAAAATGCGCTGAACTTAGGAGATTTTGCGCTGGAAGTTAGGAGATTTTGCGCTGAACTTAGGAGAAAATGCGCTAAACGGTTGTCCCAAACGTTGACCCAAGACCGACGGGATGTGATATTCTATGAGAACAGAAAACGAACTTAGGAGGTTTTGCGCTTGTCTAAATAAGAAATCTTGGCTTGGAAAATTAACATTCCCGCTTTTATCATTACTGAATAGTTGTAGTAACTTTGCATCGAGAATTTCAAGCCACAGGGCAAACGTTTAACAGAAATGATCTTTAAAATGAAACAGAAGATAGAAAACGAAGTCAGCTGCCTGAACCTTTCAGAGCCGATGAACATAACACTTCGCTACCCTGCGGTTGGTAAGATAACCCATGAGCAGGTGCGCTGGAGTAATGCAATCGTCAATTCACCCGTCGTCTATGGACTTATAGAACGGAGGACACTCTACTTCATCACAGGCGAGGTGAAGCACAAGTACACTGAGAAGAACCTTGGTGTGCCGGAGAGCTGGAAGGATCTCTATTTCCATCTGACTGACGATGACCTGGGGCTTATCGGTGGTCAGAAGAATGTTCCTCGTACCTATGCTGCGTTGAGGGAACTTGCAAAGAAACTGGTTCCCGTGACGTTCAAGAATGAGCAGGGACAGCTAATCAGGGGAGAGGTTCACTGGGTGGACTCGTTCTTCTATAATACAGAAACAGGCCTGTACGACGTGCGCGTGTCGCCAGAGATTATGCCGTATCTGATAGATATTTCCAAGAGTTTCACGACCTTCGACCTCGGAACGGCTATGCTACTCAGGTCAAAGTATTCGCAGAAGATGTATGAGCTGTGCAGCCAATTCTGTGGCGATTTTCGTTTCCTTGACAGTGGAGAGAAAGCGCAAGGGCATGTCTATAAGAAGAGGGTAGTACCGATTCAGATGGAGGACTTCCGGCGTATTTTCAACCTCGATGAGGTGCGGGACCCAAGAACCAAGAAGGTTATCACACCTGCTATCTATACCAGTTTCAAGGAAGTTAGGCAGTTTATACTGGAGGCAACCCAGATGGAGCTGTTTGAGTTGTATGCAGCCAAGCACGCGAATCTCTGGTTCGACTTCCAAGAAGGGCCTCGTAAGGGGCGCGGAGGTAAGGTCTCGTCGATATTTATCTACATCTACACTAAGGAATTTCCCAAGGAAGGGCTTGAAAAACCCTGGCAGAAGGGTGACGAGCCGCTTTCTCCATTTGAAGAGTATGCGGAGCCTGTTGAACACGCTGACATTCACAAGAGGATGAGGGAGAATGTCTGGTACAATGCAGGCAAGGAAGCCCAGGAAATCGCCTTGCAGACGCTTCTCGGCCATTATCTGCATGAAGATGAAGTGCTTTATTACATGAAACAGATCCGTTTAAAGGCTGGCAGGAGCTACGATAGTTACATGCAGGTGATTCAGGTAATCCAAGACAAAGAGAAGCAGCCGAAATTCAAAAGCGGCACCGATGCCTACCGCCGGAATAGCATTATTAAGTATGCGCTCAGAGTCAATCTGAAGGAGTTCGGATGGTCATTGGAGCCAATGAATGCGCCCACAAAACGCAAACAGAAGCCTGTACAGCAGGATTTATTCAGCATGTAGATAGAAGTTATTCTTTACGTCATATTTGACAGAAGAAGCACCCGTCACGCTCGAAAGTCGACCACTTATGGCATTAGTTAAAAGTTCGAGGTCAGTTGACGGGCTTCTTTGTGTTTAATTCTTTTACTTTTTAAATGTCGAGTGCGAGTAATATAAGCATAGTGGATTTGCCAAGCCGAGATAACAATCCGACAAACAGAAAGACCGTCAGAATGGCCATTTTTGAAAATTTAACAGCACTGGTTCAAGGCGTTTTAGGAAGTCTTAATCTTCAAATAAACTATCACATGATAGCTAAAGAACGCTAAAAACGTTCAATTTTATTACTATTAGAAAATGAGTCTTTGTTCCCTGTTTGTTCCCAAAGTATATATAAGGGCAAAAAAAGAGAGTCACGCTTCTTGCGTAACTCTCTCAAAATCACCAACTTGATTTTGTGGACCAGCCAGGGCTTGAACCTGGGACCTCCAGATTATGAGTCTGTTGCTCTAACCAACTGAGCTACAAGTCCGATGCTTGTTGAAGGCGGGTGCAAAGGTACATAGTTTCTTGGAATTATCCAAATATTTTTTGCGAAAATAGATAAAAAGTGGTAACTTTGCACGCAGTTAATAGCTGATTGATGATGAAACGAGTGTACATATTCGAGACTTTTGACCAGCTTGATGTCACGAGCAAAGATACATTCCACAAATAACCGCTACCCATGACAAATAGTAAGAGAGGGCTCACAGCACAGGAGGTGCTGAAAAGCAGGGAGGAACATGGCGCAAACGTGCTGACGCCGCCAAAGCGCCAGTCTATGTGGCGCCTGTATCTGGAGAAGTATGAGGACCCGATGGTGCGCATCCTGTTGGTGGCTGCCGTCGTGTCGCTGCTGCTGGCCTTTATCAAGAACGACTTCGTGGAGACGCTGGGCATCATCGCCGCCATCATCCTGGCGACGACGGTGGGATTCTACTTCGAGCGCGATGCCGCCCGGCGCTTCAGCGTGCTGACGCAGATGGGCGAGGAACAGCCTGTCAAGGTGGTGCGCGAGGGCAGGGTGGTGGAGATAGCCCGCCGCGACGTGGTGGTGGGCGACGTGGTGATTGTGGAGACGGGCGACGAGGTGCCTGCTGACGGCAAGCTGCTGCAAGCCACCAATCTGGAGGTCGACGAGTCGAGCCTGACGGGTGAGCCGATGACGACGAAGCAGCTGGGCGCCGACACCGCCGGCGAGAGCGGCGAGGCCTATCCCAAGGACATGCTGCTGCGCTCGTCGATGGTGATGAGCGGTAGCGGACGCTATGTGGTGACTGCCGTAGGCGACCGTACGGAGATAGGACACGTGGCGCGACAGGCTACGGAACTGACGGGCGTGAAGACGCCGCTGAACATACAGCTGGACCGGCTGGCACGTCTCATCAGCAAGGTGGGCAGCGCCGTCGCTACGGCATCGTTTGTGCTCTTCCTGGCACACGACATGCTGACCAGCGAACTGTGGCACACAGACAACTATCTGGCGATGGCCGACGTGGTGCTGCGCTACTTCATGATGGCCGTCACACTCATCGTGATGGCCGTACCCGAAGGGCTGCCCATGGCGGTGACGCTGGCACTGGCGCTCAACATGCGCCGCATGCTGAAGTCGAACAACCTGGTGCGCAAGCTGCAGGCCTCGGAGACCATGGGCGCCGTGACCGTCATCTGTACGGACAAGACGGGCACACTGACGCAGAACCGCATGACGCTCTACGAGGTGGAGACCAGCCCGCAGCTTCGTTCCGAAGACCTCTGGACTGCCATTGCCCTGAACTCTACCGCCCATCTGGACGGCGACACGGGCGTAGGCAATCCTACGGAACAGGCGCTGCTGCGCTGGATAACCAGCGAGGGCGCCAACTACCGTGCCATCCGCAACAGCCATGTCATAGAACGTCAGCAGCCTTTCTCTACAGAGACGAAATACATGCTTACCACCGCTGATGGCGTTACGTATGTCAAGGGTGCTCCCGAGATTGTCCTGGCGATGTGCAACGGCATCTCCGACGACGCACAGGACGCCATCGGCAGGACGCTGCTCCAGTGGCAGGAGAAGGGTATGCGCACCCTGGCCTTTGCTGCCGACACGGGCAGCGGCATGGAGCTGCAGGGCATCTGTGCCATCAGCGACCCGCTCCGCGAGGATGTTCCCGCCGCCGTGAAACAGTGTGTCAGGGCGGGCATCGAGGTGAAGATAGTTACCGGCGACACTGCGGCGACCGCCTTGGAGATAGCGCGACAGATTGGTATCGTCAGCGACGCCAAGGGCGAGCCTGCGGGATGCGAGAGCATTACCGGCACGGAGTTTGCCGCCCTGAGCGACGAGGAGGCATTCAAGATAGTGCCGTCGCTGAAGGTCATGTCCAGGGCCCGTCCCACGGACAAGCAGCGGCTGGTGGCCCTGCTGCAGCAGCGCGGCGAGGTGGTGGCCGTCACTGGCGACGGCACCAACGATGCACCGTCGCTGAACCGTGCCCATGTGGGACTGTCGCTGGGCAGTGGTACCAGCGTGGCCAAGCAGGCCAGCGACATCACGCTCATCGACGACTCATTCCACTCTATCGTGCAGGCCGTCATGTGGGGGCGCTCGCTCTACAAGAACATCCAGCGCTTCATCTTCTTCCAGCTCATCGTCAACGTGGCGGCCCTGCTGCTCGTGCTGGGCGGCTCCGTCATCGGTACGGAGATGCCGCTCACGATTACGCAGATACTATGGATCAACCTGATTATGGACACCTTTGCCGCTATGGCGCTGGCCTCGCTGCCACCCTCGCGTGAGGTGCTGGAGGAGCGGCCGCGGCCGCAGCAGGCTTCTATCATCACCCGGCAGATGGTGAGGGGCATCACCGTCATCGGCGGCCTGTTCTTCGTCGTCTTGTTCGCCCTCTTGTGGTATTTCGAACGGGTGGCAGGTGTCAACGACACCGAGCTGACCGTCTTCTTCACGCTCTTCGTCATGCTGCAGTGGTGGAACCTGTTCAATGCCCGCATGCTGGGCTCCTGCCACTCTGCCTTCAGACGGCTGTGGGCCTGCCGCGGCTTCCTGCTGGTGCTGCTGCTGGTGCTGGCTGGCCAGTGGCTCATCGTGACCTATGGCGGAAAGATGTTCCGCACGGTGCCGCTCTCGTGGGACACCTGGATATATATAATAGTGGGCACCTCGCCGGTGCTCTGGATAGGAGAAATCTACAGGAAATGGAAGAATTTGCTGCGACGATAGGAATGTTCGACGGTGTGCACCGTGGCCACCAGTTCGTGCTGCGCCGTGTGATGGAGGTGGCCCGCGAACGCGGGCTGCAGTCGATGGCTGTCACCTTCAGACCTGCCGGCGACAGGATGCCGGTAAAGCCGACGCTGACGCCGACCGACGAGAAGCTGCGGCTGATAGCGAAGGCGGGCATCGAACGTACGGAGGTGCTGCCCTTCACCGACGAGCTGCGGCAGATGACGGCGCGCGACTTCATGCAGCAGGTGTTGCTGCAGAAGCTCCACGTGCGCGTGCTGCTCATTGGCTACGACAACCGCTTCGGCCATCGGCCGGCGAGGACGGAGGACGGCCACGAGGAGGGCTTCGCTGACTATGTGCGCTACGGAAAGGAACTGGGCATCGAGGTGTTGCAGTTGCCTGCCGAGGGGCGTGTCAGTTCGTCGCATATCCGTCAGCTGCTGCAACAGGGGATGGTGGCCGCCGCTGCCGACAGTCTGGGATACCACTATACCGTCGCGGGCCGCATAGGGCACGGCGAGCATGTGGGCACGCGACTGGGCTTCCCTACCGCCAATCTCGAGCCGGCCGACAGCACGCAGTTGCTGCCTGCCCCCGGCGTGTATGCCGTCATGGTGAGACTGGAGGGCAGTGCGGAGCTGAAGCAGGGCATGATGAACATCGGCCACCGTCCGACATTCGACGGTCACAGGCAGACGCTGGAGGTCAATATCTTCCGACTGGAAGAAGACCTCTACGGACAGCAGATGGAGGTGGTCTTTGTGGAAAGGCTGCGCGACGAGCGGCGCTTCGCCGACATTGCGGCGCTGAAGGCACAGCTGCAACACGACAAGGAGCAGACAGAACAGTTGTTGAACAAAATAGCAGTAACGAAATGAGAAAAGCAATCAGTTATCTATTGATATTCATAGGCATCCAGGTATGTGGCGGAGCCTTGGTGCAAGAGGTGTGGAAACTGGTGACGGGCTCGCCCGACCAGACGACCGCGCTGCTGGTAACGACCACCAGCCTGGTGAGTGTGCTGACGATAGCCCTGTTCTTGCAGCTGGGCTGGACGCTGGTGTCGCCGACGTGGCTGCGTACGCGTCCCTGGCTGGTGCTGGTATGGAGCGTGGTGGCCGCCCTGGGTGCCGTCGTCCCGTCGGCATGGGGGCAGGAGCAGATGCCCGAACTGCCCAACTGGGTGGAAGACGAGTTCAGCATGATACTGGCCAACCGCTGGGGCTATCTGTCCATCGGTCTGCTGGCGCCTCTGGCCGAGGAGGTGGTGTTCCGTGGTGCCGTGCTGAAGTCACTGCTGTCATCGCCGCGCCTGTCGCCGTGGGGAGCCATCTGCATCAGTGGGGTGCTCTTCGCACTTGTACACATGAATCCGGCACAGATGCCCCACGCCTTCCTTGTTGGTCTGCTGCTGGGCTGGATGTACTGGCGCACGGGCTCGATACTGCCGGGAGTGGCCTACCACTGGGCCAACAATTCGGTGGCATACGTCATCTACAACCTCTACCCCAATCCCGACATCAAGCTGGCCGACATCTTCGGCAGCGAGCAGCATGTCATGATGGCCGTCGGCTTCTCGCTGCTCATCCTGCTGCCTGCTCTCTACCAGTTGCACGTGTGGATGCGCAGGGCCGAGTAGAAAAAAATGAACGGGCTGCCTCTGAGTTGGTCAGTAGGCAGCCGCGTTCTCCGTTAGTATGTTATGAAAAATTTGAGAGAAATCGACCAGCATGCTTGCTTTTCAGGTCGAGAGTGGCGAGGCTTCACAGCTTCGTTTGTTGTTTTAATACAACATGATTTGTATATAGAGAAAGCTAGAAAAAATTATTCCTAATTGGTGGGCTGGCTGGCCATCGGCACTTTCGTGCTGTCGACGGTTACCTCATGGGTGTTCTCAGCTCGTACGGGGCTGACGGCAGCCACGCTGTCGAGCTCTTGCTGATAGCTGGCGTAGTCGATGTCCGAGTGGTTCCAGCTGTTGTCCCATGGTGCCTGCAGGGCACTGCCCAGCGTAAGGATGATGGCAACGATGGCGGCAGCCTTGAAGAGCGGCATGAGCCGCTGGGTGAGCTGCACCTTGCGAGCCTTGACAATAGGCTGCTGAGGCTCCTCGCCAATCATCTGCAGGATACGTTCGTCGAAGTCGTCGCCCAGCGACTCTTCGTCGGCGACGGTAAACAGCGCCTTCCACTGCTCCAGCTCTGCGGGAATGTCCGTCTGGCTGAAGAAGCTGCGGAGGATACGCTCCTCCTCGAGGGAGGTCTCGGCGTTGAAGTAGCGCTCCAGTAGTTGTTCGATGTACTTGTAATCCATACGCTTGTTAATGGTTCTCTATATACGATGACGTTTGTCGGAGGGAAAAGTTACAGCAGATGGGTGATTTTTTTTCTTTTTCTCTATTTTTCTATCTGCATGAACTGGTTCTTGATGGTTTGCCGGGCACGGAAGATGTTGACCTTTACCTGCTGCTCGCTGATGTCGAGGATGGTGGCGATGTCGCGGTAGCTCTTGCCTTCGATGTCGCGCAGCTGCATGCAGCAGCGCTGCTTCTCGGGCAGTTGGCTGATGAGGCGGCGTACCAGTCTGATGCGGTCGTGCTGCACGGTCTGCTCCTCGGGATTGGCACTATGGCTGTGGTCAACGACGTCTGTCGTGTCGTCGAGCGACTGTGCCAGATTGTCCTTGCGGCGTATCTTGTCGACGGCCACGTTGCGGCAGACGGTCAGGCAGAAGGCCTCGATGGACTCCAGCTGCTGCCACTCGTTGCGGCGGTTCCACACCTTCATCATGGTTTCCTGTACAACGTCCTCGGCCTCTTCGGCATTCTGCGTGATGCGCAGTGCCAGTCGGTAGAGCTGGTTCTTCAGTGGCAGTACGTTGTTCTGGAAACTAATCATCATGGGGCCGTCACCGCTTAATAATCGTTCCGTGTTGTCCGTCGATGGCGGTGGCCAGCGTGATGACGACGCTGCTGACGCCGGCATCGACGGCCTGGAGGGCGTTCTCTATCTTAGGAAGCATGCCGCCACTGATGGTGCCGTCGGCCTTGTAGCTGAGGAAGCTGTCGTGGGTGATGACGGGAATGACGGAGTCGTCATCGTCGGGATTGCTGAGCACGCCTTTTTTCTCAAACGAGAAGATGAGCGTCACGTCGTAGCGGGCTGCCAGTGCCTTGGCCGTCTCCGAGGCGATGGTGTCGGCGTTGGTGTTGAGGATGTGTCCGAGGCCGTCGTGGGTGAGGGGAGCCATCACAGGGGTGATGCCGGCCTCGATGAGGCGCTCCAGTATCTGTCCGTCGGCCTGGTCGACGTCGCCCACGAAGCCAAAGTCGACTCCGTCTTTCAGGGGGCGCTTGTGGCTGCGGATGACGTTGGCGTCGGCACCTGTCAGTCCGAGGGCGTTGACACCCTGCTGCTGCAGGCGGGCCACCAGGTTCTTGTTGACCAGTCCGCCATAGACCATCGTGACGACCTCGAGCATCTGTGCGTCGGTGATGCGCCGGCCGTTCACCATGTGGGTCTCGATGCCCAGCCGCTCGGCCATCTTGGTGGCTTTGCGACCTCCACCATGTACCAATACCTTGCGCCCCTCAATGGCGGCGAAGTCCTTCAACAGTTGTGCGAGCTGTGCCTCGTCCTCGACGACGGCACCTCCCACTTTGACGATGGTCAGTTTCTCTTTCATATCATTCTAAATAGGTGTATCCGTAGAGTCCGCTGCGGTAGTTGGAGAGGAACTCCTTGCCCTCTTCCAGGGATATCTTGCCCTCCTTGACGCTCTTGGCAACCCATATCTCCAGCTGGCGCACCAGTTTCTTGGGGTTGTACTGCACGTATTCGAGCACTTCCTCGACGGTCTCTCCGTCGAAGATCTGGTCGATGTGGTAGTTGCCGTCCTTCACAGAGATGTGGACGGCTGTCGTGTCGCCAAACAAATTGTGCATGTCGCCCAGAATTTCCTGATAGGCACCTACCAGGAAGACGCCGAGGTAGTAGTTCTCGTTCTTGCGGAGCGTATGGACGGGCAGCGAGTGCGAGTTGTGGCGGTTGGTGGCAAAGTTGGCTATCTTGCCGTCGGAGTCGCACGTGATGTCCTGGATGGTGGCGTTGCGCGTGGGGCGCTCGGTCAGTCGCTGGATGGGCATGATGGGGAATATCTGGTCGATGGCCCACGAGTCGGGCAGCGACTGGAACAGCGAGAAGTTGCAGAAATACTTGTCGGCCAGCAGCTTGTCGATGTTCATCAGTTCCTCGGGCACGTGCTTCAGGTTCTTGGCCAGTGCATGTATCTCGTGGCATACGCTCCAGTACATCGCCTCAATCTCGGCACGCGTCTTGAGGTCGACGATGCCGTGGGCAAACAGGTCGAGCACCTCCTCGCGAATCTGCTCGGCGTCGTGCCAGTCTTCAAGCACGTTGCGCGGACTGAGGTTGTCCCATATCTCGTAGAGGTCCTTCACCAGCTGGTGACTGTTCTCGTCGGGTTCGAACTCTTCGGGCATCTCGGGCAGCGAGGCGGTTTCCAGCACGTCGATGACGAGCACCGAGTGGTGGGCTGCCAGCGAGCGTCCGCTCTCTGTAATCAGGTTGGGATGGGGAATGCCGTTGCGGTTGGCCGCGTCGACAAAGGTATAGATACAGTCGTTGACGTACTCCTGGATGCTGTAGTTGACAGAGCTCTCCGACGAGGGTGAGCGCGTGCCGTCGTAGTCGACGCCCAGTCCGCCTCCACAGTCGACAAAGTCGACGTTGTAGCCCATCTTGTGGAGCTGGATGTAGAACTGTGAGGCTTCGCGCAGGGCCGTCTGTATGCGGCGTATCTTGGTGATTTGGCTGCCGATGTGGAAGTGGATAAGGCGCAGGCAGTCGCGCATGTCCTTCTTGTCGAGCAGGTCGAGGGCCTCCAGCAGTTCAGCGCTGGTCAGTCCGAACTTAGAGGCGTCGCCGCCGCTCTCCTCCCACTTGCCGGCTCCGCTGCTGGCCAGCTTGATGCGGATGCCGATATTAGGACGTACGCCTAGCTTCTTGGCTTCGCGTGCGATAATCTCCAGTTCGT
Organism: Prevotella sp.; assembly: GCA_017847725.1. GTDB lineage: Bacteria > Bacteroidota > Bacteroidia > Bacteroidales > Bacteroidaceae > Prevotella. The sequence continues at coordinate 11,150 of JAGAXW010000034.1, read as the reverse complement.
TGAGTTTCTCCACGACGATGAAGATGCGCTTTCCCATCTTCTGGGCCAGCAGTGCCAGTTCGATGTACGACTGGTCTTTGTAGCCGTTGCAGATGATGATGGAGTCGCTCTGGCACTGCACGGCGATGACGGCGTGCAGCTCAGGTTTCGAGCCGGCCTCGATGCCCAGGTTGAATTTGCGGCCGTGAGAGATAATCTCCTCGACGACGGGCTGCATCTGGTTGACCTTGATGGGAAACACGACGTAGTTCTCGCCTTGGTATTCGTACTCCTCTGCTGCCTTCTTGAAGCAGCTCCACGTCTTCTCAATACGGTTGTCGAGAATGTCGGGGAAGCGGAGCAGTACGGGCGACTGCACGTCGCGCAGCGACAGTTCGTCCATCACTTCACGCAGGTCGACTTGCGTGCCATCCTTGCAGGGGGTGACAAAGACATTGCCCTTGTCGTTGATACCGAAGTAGCTGGTGCCCCAGCCATTGATGTTGTAGAGCTCTTTGGCGTCTTCAATCGTCCATTTCTTCATAGCTTCAGCAGTTCGCGTATTTTTTGTACAGAAATTATTATTTTGTCGTAGTCGTCCATCAGGCTGACGTCCAGCGTGTAGCGGGCCTTGGAGTAGAAGGGCTCGCGTTCTTGCAGGTGCTGCTGGATGTAGGCTATCAGCTCCTCCTGGCTCTTCCCCTTCAGCAGCGGCCGTTCCACCTTGGCCATCAGCAGGTGGCGGTAGAGCACCTCGGGTGTGGCCTTGAGGTAGCAGACGTCGCCCTGCCGGTTCAGGTAGTCCATGTTGTCGAAGAAGCACGGGGTGCCTCCGCCGCAGCTGATGATGACATCCTCAAACTCAGCCACCTCGTGGAGCATGTTGTACTCTATCTTGCGGAAGGCCTCCTCGCCTTTCTCTGCAAATATCTGGGAGACGGTCTTGTGCATTCGGCTTTCGATATACCAGTCCATGTCATAGAACATCATGCCGGTCTCCTTGGAGAGCGCTTTGCCGATGGTGGTCTTGCCAGACCCCATATAACCGATGAGGATGATGCGACGCATAGTATTTATGAGCAGTTATTTCTTTTGTTTTTCTATGATTTCCTTACACTCGTCGTAGGTCAGCTCGGCAGCGCGTGCGTGCATGGCCTTGGGCAGGCGGTAGTTCTTGCCGTCGTAGGCGATATAGGGACCGTAGCGGCCGTTGAGCACTTCCATCTTGCTGTCCTCGATAAATATCTTGAGGTGCTTCTGATTCTCCTGCTGGCGCTTCTCCTTGATGAGGTCGACAGCCTCGTCGAGCGTGATGGTCATGGGGTCGACACCCTTGGGCAGTGACGTGTACTTCTTCTGATGGAGCACGTAGGGACCGAAGCGGCCAGTGCCGATCACCACGGGGGCCTCCTCGAAGTCACCTACCGTGCGGGGCAGGCGGAACAGTTCCAGTGCCTCGTTGAGGGTCAGCGTCTCCATGCTCTTGTTGCTGGGCAGCTGGGCAAACTGTGGCTTCTCGGCATCTTCGGCAGAACCAATCTGGACGACAGGACCGAAGCGGCCAATCTTGACGAATACGGGCTTCCCGCTCTTGGGGTCGGTGCCGAGCTGGCGCTCACCGGCCTTGCGCTCCTGGCGGGCGTTCATCGTCTTCTCCACCGTCGGCTCGAAGCTCTTGTAGAAGTTCTTCATCATCTCCGTCCATGTCTCACCGCCCTCAGCAATCTTGTCGAAGTCTTGTTCCACCTTGGCGGTGAAGTTGTAGTCCATGATGGAGGGGAAATACTTCATGAGGAAGTCGTTGACGACGATGCCGATGTCGGTGGGGAGCAGCTTGCCCTTGTCCGAGCCGGCCATCTCCTTGCGTATCTTCTGGCTGACGACCTTCCCTTTCAGCGTGTCGACGGTGTAGAGGCGCTCTTCGCCCTTCTTGTCGCCCTTGTGCACGTATTCGCGCTGCTGGATGGTCGAGATGGTGGGAGCGTAGGTAGAGGGGCGGCCGATGCCCAGCTCCTCCAGCTTGTGTACCAGCGAGGCTTCTGTGTAGCGCTGCGGACCCTGGCTGAAGCGCTGCGTGGCCTGTATCTCACGGCGGCTGAGCTCCATGCCCTCCTTCATCGGGGGCAGGATGTGGCTCTCGTCGTCTTGCTGGTCGTCGTCGTCGACAGACTCGCGATAGACCTTGATGAAACCGTCGAACTTGACGACTTCACCCTGTGCTACGAAGAAGGGCTGCTGGCCGTTCATGCTGATTTCGACGGTCGTCTTCTCAATCTCTGCGTCGGCCATCTGGCTGGCGATGGTGCGCTTCCAGATGAGGTCGTAGAGGCGGCGCTCCTGCAGGGTGCCTTCTATCTCGGGACGGTCCATGTAGGTGGGGCGGATGGCCTCGTGAGCCTCCTGGGCGCCCTTTGAGTTGGTATGATACTGGCGCACCTTGCTATATTCGGCGCCGTAGATATTCGTGATCTCCTCCTTTGAGGCGTTGATGCACAGTCCGGAGAGGTTGACGGAGTCCGTACGCATGTAGGTAATCTGTCCGTGCTCGTACAGGTGCTGGGCGACCATCATCGTCTGCGACACGGTGAATCCCAGTTTGCGGGCGGCCTCCTGCTGGAGCGTCGATGTCGTAAAGGGAGGGGCAGGGGTACGCTTCAGCGGTTTCTTGCTGACGGCACTGACGGTATAGGTGGCTTCCTTGCACTTCTCCAACAGCTGCTCCACCTCTTCGTGGGTCTTCAGGCGCTGCACCAGTGCAGCCTTGACCTCCGTCTGTGAACCGTCGGCATTGGTGATGGCAAAGATGCCGTTGATATTGTAGAACGATTCGCTCTTGAAGTTCTGTATCTCGCGTTCGCGCTCAACGATAAGGCGTACGGCGACACTCTGCACGCGACCTGCCGACAGGGCGGGCTTCACCTTGCGCCACAACACGGGCGACAGCTTGAAGCCTACCAGACGGTCGAGCACGCGGCGGGCCTGCTGGGCATTGACCAGGTTCATGTCGAGGTGGCGCGGGTGCTCGATGGCTTGCAGGATGGCAGGTTTGGTAATCTCGTGGAACACGATGCGGTTGGTCTTCTTCTTGTCCAGGCCCAGCACCTCGCACAGGTGCCATGAGATGGCTTCTCCCTCGCGGTCTTCATCGGATGCGAGCCATACCTTCTCGGCCTTCTCGGCGTTGCTCTTGAGCTCCTTTACCAGTTTTTCCTTTTCTTCTGGTATCTCGTATTCGGGCTCCAGCGACTTCTCGTTGATGCTCATCTCCTTCTTCTTCAAGTCGCGGATATGACCATAACTCGACATCACCTTATAGTCGCTGCCCAGAAATTTCTCAATCGTCTTTGCTTTGGCAGGCGACTCTACTATTACCAAATTCTTTTGCATATTCTCGTTACTTTATTTTGTTTCGGGCTGCAAAAGTAGATAAAAGTTTTGGTTACACCTTATATATATAATAGATTTTTTATTTTCTTAACGTTTCGGACAGAAAGCGAATCACCGCATTGCGGATGCTGGTGAGTCCGAAATCGGCGGGATTGACTTTGTCAATAGGTATCCAGAAAGCCTCGGCAGCATCGTCGGCAGCGTGAATGTCAGCCATGTCGGCCTTGTTGACGCATACCAGATAGTCCATGTCGAGGGTGTGGATGCCCATGCCGCTGTACTGGTAGACATTGGGCGAGGAGAAGAGGTATCTGATTTCTTTGGCTTCGATGCCCGTCTCTTCTTTGATTTCGCGCCGCATGCCGTCCTCTACGGTCTCGTACATGTCGCAGAATCCGCCCGGCAGGTCGAGCGTTCCCTTGGCAGGTTGCTTGGCGCGGCGCACCACCAGCAGTTCGTTCTGTTCGTTCAGGATGAATGCAGCGGTAGCCGAACAGGGGTTGGCATAATAGGTGAATCCGCAGTCTCGGCACTGTTTGCTCTTGAAGTTGTGTACGTCGAAGTGTTCACTGCCGCAAACAGGGCAGAATTTGAATTTTTCCAATGGATGTTCCATGATATTCTACCGATTTTTTGGCAAAGATACGTATTTTTCGTATCTTTGCAAGCAATAATTGTCAGAAAGATGAAGAAAACGCTGTTTTTACTCCTGTCGCTGGTAGCCATGGTAGCTGCCGCACAAAAGCCTATCGAGATGAATCTGTGGCCCAACGGTCCCCGTACCGACAACGGTGATCCTAACGACATGGCCAAGGTGACGGTCTATCTGCCTGCAGAGAAGATAGCCAACGGACGTGCTGTGGTGTGCTGCCCCGGCGGTGGCTATCAGCATTTGGCGATGCAGCATGAGGGGCACGACTGGGCTCCGTTCTTCACTGGTCAGGGCATTGCCCTCATCGTGCTCAAGTATCGCATGCCCCACGGGGTCCGTCAGGTGCCCCTCGAGGATGCCGAGGAAGCCATGCGCCTGGTGCGTCGCCATGCCGAGGAGTGGCACATCAATCCCCAGCAGGTAGGTATTATGGGCTTTTCTGCCGGCGGCCATCTGGCCTCTACGCTGGCCACCCATTCTACGGGCGATGCCGCCGCCAATTTCCAGATATTGTTCTATCCCGTGATTTCCATGGAGCAGGGCACGACACATCAGGGGTCGCGCACCAATCTGCTGGGCAAGAATCCCAAGCGTAAGCTGATCAATGAGTATTGCAACGAGCAGCACGTCGGCAAGCACACGCCTCGTGCGTTTATCGCCCTGGCTCACGACGACCGTGCCGTGCCGCCCATCAATGGTGTCGGATACTATGAGGCGCTGTGTGCCAACAAGGTGCCTGCCACGCTGCATGTATATCCTACAGGCGGCCATGGGTTCGGCATTCGCCAGTCATTTGCCTATCACCTCGAACTGATGCTCGAGCTGAAGGCCTGGCTGCGCACTTTATAGCAAGTTCTTGATAGCCTGCTCTACGTCCTTGGTGGTCTGAGAGCGGCCAACGATGTTGTTGCCCCGGTCGATAAGGAAGAACTCGGGCACCGTCTGTATGTTGTAGATGGACAGCGTCGACGACTGTAGTCCGCGGTCTTCGCGCACGCTAATCCAAGGCAGCGCGGCGGTCTGCTGCTTCCAGAAGTGCTCGTCGGGGTCGAGGCTCACCTGATAGATTTCCAGTCCCTGGTCGTGGTATTTGTTGTAGAGCTCGCGCAGCAGCAGGATGCGTGCCGGCGACTCGTTGGTGGCAAAGACGTGGAAGTCGAGCAGCACCACCTTGCCCTGCAGGTCTGTCAGGTGGCGCATCTTACCCTTGTTGTCGCGCAGGGCGATGTCTATGAGTCCGGCCGTTTTCACCTTGCTGGCGTCGATGGTCTGTGCGTTGGCGGCCTCGCGTATGCGTACATTCTTCATGCCCTCGATGGCAATGTTGTGGAGGTTGGCGCCACGCTCGGCATTGGGCCAGTAGGTGTCCCAACTCGTAGCCACGGCGGCAAAGACCTTGATGTCTTCCTTGTCACTGCGCGGATTGAAGAGCAGCAGGTCGCCCAGCGTCTGGAACAGGGCGAAGTAGGCATAGGGCTTGTTGGGCTCGGGGAAGATGTATTTGCGCTTCACCTCGTCCTTGTACTCCTTGATCATCCCGAAGATGCTGTCGTTGGTCTCGCGCACCGTGAGCTGCTCGTTCTCGCTGACGCTGATGGCGCGGCGCTGCAGGTCCATCTGCTTGATGGCCAGTTCCTTGATTTTCTGGCAGTTCTCCGAGCCGCTCACCTCGTAGTCTGATGCCATCTTGGGGTAGCGGGCCTTGATGTTGACGGTTTCCGTCGAGTCGATAGAGACGTTGATAATCTGGTCGCTGATGCGCAGCCGATAGAATTCGGGAGACTCCACCCCCTTCTGTCCGAAACTGAAGGCGCCCTCCTCGTCGAGTTTCACAGAGTCGAGCACGCTGATTTCGTCAATGCCAATCTGCTCGAGATACAGCACGGAGTCTTTGGCGTTGGTGATGTTGCCTTCTACGTGGAATTTCTTTTCGCTGCATGCTATCATGCACAGTGCGGCCATGGCGGCCAGGAGACAGTTCTTCATACTTTCTATGCCGAAAATTATTTTACTGGCTGCAAAGGTACACATTTTTACCCAAAAAGAGTAAGAAAACAGAACTTTAATTTTATGTCAGGGGGAGAAACGAAAGATGAGCTCCTTGCGGGGCTCATCTTCAAGTTCTTATCCAGCGACGGGTTCTGCTATTGGCTCTTTGGGGTTGGGGCCATATTGGTTTTCACCCGGCTGACTGTCTGTGCAGTAGAATATCAGCAACACGATACCTCCGATGATGGGAATGATACCCAGCAGAATCCACCAGCCGCTACGTCCCGTGTCGTGCAGACGGCGCACGGCCACAGCGATTGACGGAATGAAGAATATCAGACCGAGAAGGATGTTGACAATGGGTATCCACGCCCATAGCAGAGAGAACAGCGTCCACCACCAGTATTCAGAGCGACGGGCACGGCCAGAGAAACCTGCATACTGGCTTAACACTGATTTGATAGCATCTATAAATCCCATAGTTTTATTTGTCAGGCTTTAGTTGTTATTACCATTCCGACGGGGCAAGCCCATTATCCTCGTCATATAGTGTTTGTCAACGCAAAGTTAGTAAAAACTCTTGAAAGAAACAAGTCCCGTCCGCCTTTTTTCTCCTAAATTCCTAAAAAACAATAATTATCACGGTATTATTCGTTTTATTATATAATAATGTGTACCTTTGCGGAGTTTTTTGCGCAAAGCCGCACATTTTTTATTTTTAGATGTTTTAAAATCAAGATGAACGTAATTACGAAAACCATTCAATTGCCCGATGGAAGAACCATCACAATTGAGACCGGGAAAGTGGCAAAGCAGGCCGACGGCAGCGTCATGCTCCGCATGAACAACACCGTGTTGCTGGCTACTGTTTGTGCCGCAAAGGACGCAGTTCCCGGAACCGATTTCATGCCTCTGCAGGTAGACTACAGAGAGCAGTACGCCGCCGCAGGCCGTTTCCCCGGTGGCTTCACCAAGCGCGAGGGCAAAGCCTCCGACAACGAGATTCTCACCAGTCGCCTGGTCGACCGTGTGCTCCGTCCGCTGTTCCCCTCCAACTATCACGCAGAAGTATTTGTCAATGTGATGCTGCTCAGCGCCGACGGTGTTGACCAGCCTGATGCTTTGGCAGGTTTTGCCGCATCTGCTGCATTGGCATGTAGCGATATCCCCTTCGAGTGCCCCATCAGCGAGGTGCGCGTGGCCCGTGTCAATGGCGAGTATGTCATCGACCCCACCTTCGAGCAGATGAAGGAGGCCGACATGGACATCATGGTAGGTGCCTCGGCAGAGAACATCATGATGGTGGAAGGCGAGATGAAGGAAGTGTCCGAGCAGGACATGATTGGCGCCCTCAAGGCTGCCATGGCTGCCATCAAGCCCATGTGCGAACTGCAGGCCGAGCTCTCGAAGGAGCTGGGCAAGGACGTGAAGCGCGAGTACGACCACGAGGTGAACGACGAGGAGCTGCGTGAGCGCATGAACAAGGAGCTCTACCAGCCCGCCTACGACATCACCAAGCAGGCGCTGCCCAAGCAGGACCGTGCCGACGCCTTCGAGAAGCTGCTCGACGACTTCAAGGAGAAGTATGCCGCTGAGCACGCTGAGCTGACCGAGGACGAGCTGGAAGAGAAGAACGCCATGATGGACCGCTACTACCACGACGTGGAGCGCGACGCCATGCGCCGCTGCATCCTTGACGAGGGCATCCGTCTCGATGGTCGTAAGACCGACGAGATTCGTCCTATCTGGTGCGAGGTCAGTCCGCTGCCCATGCCTCATGGCAGCAGCATCTTCACCCGTGGCGAGACACAGTCGCTGACCACCGTTACGCTGGGCACCAAGCTCGACGAGAAGCTGGTCGACGACGTGCTCGACAAGAGCTATCAGCGCTTCCTGCTGCACTATAACTTCCCCCCGTTCTGTACGGGTGAGGCCAAGGCCCAGCGCGGTGTAGGCCGTCGTGAGATTGGTCACGGCCACCTGGCATGGCGCGGTCTGAAGGGTCAGATTCCCGCCGACTTCCCCTACACCGTTCGTGTCGTTAGCCAGATACTCGAGTCTAACGGTTCTTCGTCGATGGCTACCGTCTGTGCCGGCACGCTGGCCCTGATGGATGCCGGTGTACCTATGAAGAAGCCCGTCAGCGGCATCGCCATGGGTCTTATCAAGAATCCCGGTGAAGACAAGTATGCCGTGCTGAGCGACATCCTCGGCGACGAGGACCATCTGGGCGACATGGACTTCAAGACCACCGGTACGAAGGACGGTCTGACCGCCACCCAGATGGATATCAAGTGCGACGGTCTGTCGTTCGACATCCTGGAGAAAGCCCTCATGCAGGCCAAGGCCGGTCGTGAGCATATCCTGAAGTGCATCACCGACACCATCGCCGAGCCGCGTGCCGAGCTGAAGCCCCAGGTGCCCCGCATCGAGGCCTTCGATATTCCCAAGGAGTTCATCGGTGCCGTCATTGGCCCTGGTGGTAAGATTATCCAGCAGATGCAGGAAGACACCGGTGCCACCATCACCATCGACGAGATTGACGGTGTGGGCAAGGTACAGGTATCGGCTCCCAACAAGGAGTCTATCGACGCCGCCATCGCCAAGATTCGTGCCATTGTGGCCATCCCCGAGGTGGGCGAGGTCTACGAGGGTACCGTGCGCAGCATCATGCCTTACGGCTGCTTCGTAGAGTTCATGCCCGGCAAGGACGGACTGCTCCACATCTCCGAGATTGACTGGAAGCGCCTCGAGACCGTCGAGGAAGCCGGCATCAAGGAGGGTGACAAAATACGGGTGAAGCTGCTCGAGATTGATCCCAAGACTGGTAAGTTCAAGCTCTCTCACCGCGTACTGATTGAGAAGCCCGAGGGCTATCAGGAGCGTCCTGCCCGTCGTGAGCGCCCTGAGCGTGGCGAGCGCCGTCCCCGTCCCGAGCGTGGTGAGCGCCGTCAGCACGGTGAGCGCCGCGAGCGCAACGACGAGTACCATGCTCCCGCAGAGAATCAGGAGCCCAAGGACTTCACCGACACGCTCGACAAGATGGACTTCTAAGACCTGACAGTCCTGACATAAAAAAGCAGCAGCTAAACAATCACGGTTTAACTGCTGCTTTTTTATGTCAGCTGTTATTACTTCTCGTTGCGCTTGGTGGCATACAGTCCAATCATTGTGCCAATGAAGCCTCCCGCACGTGTGGTACTCAAGTTGGAGCCGTCGACACCTGTGGCAACGACATGCCATGAGTCGGCAGCCCCGACAGAATAGCTAAAGGTATAGTAGCGGCCGTCGGCCTCTATTTTCAGTCTGATGCCCTCACTGTCGGGTAGAAACGCAGAGCCGATGAGCACCTCGCTTTTCTCCGTGCGTTTGAGAATAATGGCGTTTCGTCCGTTGAGCATTGTCTGTCCGAAGACGATGTTGTTCTGCTCATTTTGGAAGAGCACCATTCCAGCCAGAGTCTTGGATGATGTGGGCGTGAAGTGAACCTCTGTCTCTGCAGTGAAGGTGGTGTGCTGCTGTCGACAGAATACTGCTGACAGGGGTTTGCTGTCGCGAACGCTGCCAGTTGTTGTATGCAAAGCCAATCCATGGGTCGTCAGCTGGAAACTATTAACTTTTGGGTTGCGCAGGGAGAGCCAGCGTGGATGCAGTCTTTCCCCCTTGAAGGTGTCGGTATAGCTGAAGTTACCGGTAAGTCCGGTGACTTGAGTATGGAGTCTGGCCTTCTCCACGACGGTGGGTATAGCCTTTCCTTTTTCCAGTATCGTTGGCCATGCGTCTTTCCAACTGACAGGCAGGAGGAATGTCTCTCGCCCGGTGTTATACAGATTGTCTTCATAGGGGCGGCACCCTAAGAACACTGCCCACCATTCGCCAGTGTTTGTTTGTATCAAGTCGGCGTGCCCCGTACATGTGACGCGCTCGTTGCGGTCGTCGCTCAGGTCTCGCTGCGTGAGGATGGGATTATGCGGACATTCAGTCCAGGGCCCTTTTGGATGCTTGGCTCTGAAGATGACTTCACTATGGCCTTCGGCGGTGCCCCCTTCTGCGCACATCAGATAATAGTATTTGCCGATGTGGTAGAGGTGCGGACCTTCTATCCAGATGGGTTTCTCGGTGACGTGTGTCCCGCCCCGTACTATTTCGACAGGCTGACCAACGATGCTGTCGCCGGCAACGTCGAATTCTAGCAGTCGTATGGCTCGCTGTCCGTCATAGTCGGCAGTACCATATACTGGTGCATTGTGCACGATGTAGGCTTTGCCGTCGGAGTCGAAGAGAAACGACGGGTCGATGCCGTCCACCTTAGGCAGGAAGATGGGGTCGCTCCATCCCTGATGCGGGTCCTTTGTCTTGACGTAGCAGTTGCCGCCCTTCCCCACATTGGTGGTAATCATATAGAAGGTGTCGTTATGCTTGTTGTACGCGATAGCCGGAGCATAGATTCCTCCCGACACCCGTTGTCCTTGCAGTTGCAACTGAGATTCGCGGTCCAGCACGTGCCCTATCTGTGTCCAGTTCACCAGGTCCTTGCTCTCGAAGATGGGAATGCCTGGGAAGAAGGCGAACGACGAGTTGACGAGGTAGTAGGTGTCTCCTTTGCGGCATACCGATGGGTCGGGGTAGAAACCGGCCAAAATGGGATTGAGGAATTCTTTCTTTGCATCAATGGTCTTGCTGAATCGCTTGTCCTTGCCCGCATAGCTGAAATAGGAGAATACGGCCTCTTGTGCTGTCGTTGCCAGGGTTGTGGCCATCAGTGTCAATAGGGTTAAAAAAGTCTTTTTCATTATCGTGATTTTATATTTGATGGCAAATATACAATAATATATTAGAACGGCAGTGTCCTTTCCGTTTCAATCTTCTTCTTTTTTGTTACGTTGGCAGCTGGTGAAACAAAAAGAGTGCCTAAGTGTAATTTTATATAACGTATATATAATGGGGAAATAGTTATCTTTGCAGCAGTAATAACCAGAAACAATTTAAATCGTGTAACGACTATGGCAAAAGAGTATTTTCCGTTTACCGGTAAGATTCCTTTCGAGGGAAAGGACAGTAAGAACGTGATGGCTTTCCACTATTACGAGCCAGAGCGCGTAGTGATGGGCAAGAAGATGAAGGACTGGCTGAAGTTCGCCAT
>JAGAXW010000033.1 GCA_017847725.1 Prevotella sp. | reverse complement strand
GTTGCATGTCTTGATATAGAGGATGCCTCGAAAGGACGTCCTTCGGATGATCAGGTTATGATGCTGATAAAAGAAAAGACTGGCGCAACGAATAGCAGCGCTTTTCAACAATTGCCTGCAGATATAAAGAAGTCTGTATTAATAGAATTGAAGGGTAAAAGAGCATCATTGCGTCAGTTGGAGAGATTGACAGGAATCAGTAAAAGCATGATTTATCGCATGTGATGAAACTGGAACCCGTCCCGGTGGTTCCAGAGAAGGGCCAATGGCATAGTTTGAAGCGATTGAGCCAGGTAGCTGCATATTTGAGTGCAAGTAGGGGCCGTTTGTTCCTCATGAAAAGGACGGAATCCTAAAGAGAAAAATGATTAAGGAGATTGTTAAAGGGGTATGTGCATTTTGTTCATACCTTTTTGTGCCTCAATGGGGACGCTCGAAGAGCGGGAATGTTGAAAACATTACATAGAGTTAAAGATTTGGTGTGATATGAAAAAGCCGTTTAAGATATTGTGCATCGATGGGGGAGGCATTAAAGGCGTTTACTCTGCTCAGGTTTTAGCAGAGTTTGAAGATGCTTTTAAATCCTCAACATCAGAGCATTTTGATTTGGTTTGTGGTACCTCAACTGGCGGTATAATAGCACTTGGTGTGGCTGCTGGTATTCCAATGAAGGACGTTGTTCAGTTCTATTTCGACAACGGCCCTAAAATATTTACTCAGAGATGGAAGATTGGGAAACTGGGCGAGTGGTTGTTTACCTTGAAACAGGCAATAGTCAGATCGAAGTATTCTGATAAGTCACTCAAGAAAGCCTTGGAGGCAGTGTTTGGAACGAAGATAATTGGTTCGAGTCAAAACCTGCTATGCATACCAGCCTATAATATAACCACTTCATCACCAAGAATATTCAAGAAGGATTACAGACACTTGAACCAGGATGATGAGAAAACATTTGTGGAAGTGGCACTTGCAACCTCAGCAGCACCAACTTATTTCCCCGTGCAAGAAATAGACAGCGTTCAATATGTGGACGGTGGCCTTTATGCTAACAATCCTGTGCTCGTGGGCATTACAGAAGCCGTGTTCAATGGATATTGGATTAAACCAAAAGAAGAAAGAGGTGATGATGATTTTGACGGAGTACAGATATTATCCATTAGCAGTTGTGTGGTGCCAAAAGGTGACTATGCAAAACGGAAGAGACGGTCGTTCATGCGATGGATTTCAACTCTGTTTGATGATTATGGTGAAGGACAAAGTAAATCGAATGATTTCTTTATTAAGCAAATTTTGCCACATCTTGATTTCGAAATAGAGATTAAGAGAATAGAGAACAATCCTATATCTTGTATTCAAGCAAAGAAAGTGACGATGGACAATGCAAGTAAAGCATCGCTATCGATATTGAAAGGTATAGGGTCGGTAGTGGGCAATATAGCTAAGAATGACCCTATAGTGAAGAATTTATATACGGAAAAGAAAACTATTGACCCCTCAAAAATATAAAGTTATGGCAAATAACCACGAACAATTTATTGCTTTTAACGATGTCATCACGGTTACGGACACTCAAAAAGAAACGCTTAAAAAGAACCGCGAAACAATAAGAGAAAAGATACGGAAGTACTATAAGGATAATTATCCTGATGACGTGCAGCCAAAGTTTAACATGCAAGGTTCATACGCCATGCATACCATACTGAACCCGATTCGGGATACTGATGGTACAGGCGCTTATGACCTAGATGACGGTGTGTATTTCTTGAGTGATGATGAAGCCGACCGTCTTTCAGTAGATGAGTATCATAAAAGAATCTACGAGGCTATAGAAGGTCATACGAAAACTGGACAAGAGGATAACGATCCTTGCGTAACTGTGCTTTATGCTGACGGGCATCATGTGGATTTGCCCATCTATTTCAAGAGTGAGACAGGAGATGATCACCCCAAACTGGCTCATAAGAAAGATGGGTGGATAGACACAGACCCTAAAGAGTTCTACAAATGGTTTAATGGCAAAGAAGAACATCCGCAATTGCGTCGTTTAGTACGATACCTGAAGGCTTGGTGCGAGAATGTGCGCTTTGAGAAGAATAAGAAGATGCCGACTGGCTGTATCTTGACTATGCTTGCAGAGAGGCACTATGAAGCTGATGACCGCGATGATGTGGCCATGCAGAAATTGCTCACAGCCATTTATGATGAATTGTCGGGAGATGACGGTTTCCATTGTTTACGCCCCACTTTTCCAAAGGGTGAGGATTTGTTCTTGCCATACTCAGAGAAAAGGAAGAATGATTTCCTATCAGAGTTGAAGGCATTTAAGAAAGATGCAGAACTGGCAATAAAAAAAACGAATCCGCATGATTCTTGCGTGAAATGGCAAATGCATTTCGGCGATAGATTCAGTTGCTCTTCGGCCAAGGATGTGGATGAGGACGCTACACATCAGGCATTTTCCGGTACTATACGCGATAACAGCCAATATGCTAGACGTTAAGGCGGCTTTGGACGCTTGCTATAAAGTATTGTCGAGAGAATTCGACATTGAGGAGGTTGATTCAATTCCAAATTTGAAAAACCACTCCCATGTTCGAATCTGGAAAATACAGATAACAGCTTTGGTTGCTGGAAGGGCAGAAGACGTAGAAGCATACATCCGATACCCCAAAGACTTCCCGTATTCCATGCCCTGCGTTATACTCCTAGACGACCGGTTCAAATACTTGCCTCATATCTCAGTAGGAACCCGTAAGTTGTGCCTATACGAAGACGATGTGGTCTATGACGCAGAGAATATAGAAGGGATTATACGCGACAATATAGAAAAAACGAGAAAATGGATTGAGCATTACTATGGTCGAGACAATACGGACGAATATGTTCAGGAAATAAGGAACTACTGGAATGAAGACTATGAAGATGAGGCTATAGTGAGTGACTATTGGACACTTGTGGGGGAGATACCAGTAAGCACTTGTGAAATGATTGGTTTGGCCTATGCTAAGCGTAATTTTAAAGACGGCGAAGTAAATGCAATGTTCCTGGTTTCATCTGACGAAAACAACCCGACAATAGCGTATTTCAAAGATAATCATGAGACTAAAGAGTTGTCAGTAATATATCTTGCGTCTCTGAAAATACCGAATACACCTCCTTACTGCATGACGGGTCAGCAGCTAATCGACAGTATTACGGAAGCAGATGACCGAGTTTTTTTCAAGAGTTTTATCAACAGTCATGGTTCGGGGTATGTGCTTTTCCCTATAGGTTTGGACTATGCCCTTGGAGGAGTGCATATTTACGGATTGAAGGTGAATAGGAATGGATACAGAAAGGGGATGCTCAAAGCATTTACCGTTCTGACCCAATTCGAAAACAAAAATAAGAAATTAGACAGATTACACCTCTCTGTTTACAATGACCGTAGAATGGCAGAACGAACAGCGGGAGGCATGATGACAAAGAGATCATTCCTGATAGCAGGGCTTGGTAGCATAGGCAGTAATCTTTGCTACTACTTGAATGGTTATAACAATGCTGAGTTTACTTTGGCAGACCGAGACTGGCTATCTGTGGATAATATTGGCAGGCATCTGTTGGGCTTTGAATCTATAGGTCAGCATAAAGTACATGCAGTGGCCAACTATTTGCAGCAATATCGCCCAGATAGGAATGTGGTGGCATACTGTAAATATCTGCAACAACTTGAAACGGAGAAGATCAATGAGGCCAGTGCTATCTTTGTTTGCACGGGTGATGTAATGTCGGAAAAGTGGCTGTTAGATAAGATGGATGAGGGGAACATTGATAAACCTGCATTTCTTTTGTGGTTGGAGCCATACGGGATTTCCGGCATAATGATATATGTGAATCCTGATGATAAGGATTCAATTAGGCGCTTGAAAGGAAAGGCTGCAGACAGCTTCTTAGATTACTGCCTGATAAAACGAGAAGAATATGACAACAGAGAGAAATTGACACGTCGCGATGTCGGATGCAATGGCAGTTACGCATTGTATTCTGCCAATGATGTGACGATGTTCCTTTCTGCAGTATTCCCGATAATTGACCAATTGTTGGATAAACCTTCAAATTCATGCTGTCGCCGATGGGTAGGAAACGTAGATATAGCAACTGCAAGAAACATCGAACTTGTTTCATTGTCAAGCTTGTCAAAAGGCATGGTGCAGAGTCTGCCTTTGTGAATATTGATGAGTTTCAGTTTGAAATAAAAGATGAGGTTGTGGATATGCTGAAAAACTATGCCCAACATGAAGGAAACGAACTATGTGGGGTGTTGACCGGAATAAAAGTCGGTGACAACACTTTCAGAATATGTAAATTGTCGCCGCCTTGTGTTAGGAGTCATTCGCGATGTGGTTGTCTGCGCGATGCCGAGTTGGCCAACCAGTTCTTAACAGATGATTATGAGGCATCTGAACAAACAAGAACCTACATGGGAGAGTGGCATACACATCCTGAAAACAATCCAACACCATCGGGAGTTGACATGCAGTCTATTGAGAATAATTATCTAACTGCAACGCACGCAGCTCCGTTTTTGTTTATGGTAATAGTTGGGACGGAATCTATTTATATTAGCGTGTATAATGGTGACAGGTTTAAGGAGATTGAACCTGTAATAGTATGATTTGGGAATCAAAGAACAGACGTTTTATATTACTATGCGATATCATGATACAAGAATAATAGGAAGCCAAGGCGAAATGCTAGCAAGCGTCATGTTACAGACGGACGAGATGTTTCGTGTCCAATTATTAGGTGAAACTGTAGAGGCGTTTGACATTTATGTTGAAATTAGCGATAAAACGCATCCTTATCCTTTCCTTGTACAAGTGAAGGCAACGGATAAGGATAAAAGATATAGTCGAAATGGTATCAATACCCCTGTGCCTGATGAAAAATTGAAGTGGCTCATAGATAGGCTGGTGCCAACATACGTGGCAGGGTTCGACCTGAGAGATTTGAAGATGTATTTGGCTCCTGCTTTTAATATGAAGACATCCTATAGGAATGGAATTCCAGTGAATCATACTCTGGATTTGAATAACCGGAATGCGACAGCAGGCGTTCTACGCTTACTAAAAAGGGATGTTATGAATTACTGGCAGAGCTTGAATACTGCAAATTTTAAAGATAGTTTTATAAGCCAATTATGAACGAGGTTAAACAAATAAGGATAATCCAACTGGCAGCGTCTTTGTTGCTGAGGATGAATGATCAGATTAAGATAACGCAAGCCAATAGCGTTCTCTATGACATAGCCATTGAAACGCCGGTGGATAATGCAGTGTGTTTGGTAAAGGTTGTTGATGACGAGTTCCTGAAAGAGGATGAATGGTTGAAATATATGGAAATCATTCATTCAGCAAAAGCACAGGATCATTTAGGCAACAAACCACTGCTTTTGTTGAAATTGAATGAAACAGAACTCGCCCTTGACTTCCATTTTCTAGGTTGGGATGACTGGGGTGAGTATAATATTGAAGAACAGATAGAATTTCACCGTTTGACACAAGATAACATCAAGCTTCTTTTTGATGAAATAAGGAAGTATTATCATGTCATAAGAATCCTTGATGTAGACAAAGTGAAAGTGGTTAAGCATGTCGTTTTAAACCAAGATGTTTACGGACACCAGGTTCCTGCTGAGATTGTGTATTTCAGGGATTTCAAAGAGGATTATAAAATGAACTCACAGGAGCCAGCGAATAAAGAAGAACGGAGAGAGAAAGAACAGAACGTTCACCTTCAGCGTGAGTATCCCAATGACATATTGGACGAGGGCATTTTAGCGGCAGTAAGAACCAGGCATCCAGAAGCCGATATGAGAAATTCTTTATTGGTTACAAATACCGAATATAGAAAATGGGCTAGTATACAGAAACGTTGTAAGCATGAGGAGGCTGAGATAAGAATTATGCCTGATTTGGGAGGACTACCCATAGAATTGCTGGCAAGGCTTGGAACGATTGAAGCTTTGAGGTTTCGGGTGGATATTTATTTTCAGCCTGCACATGTTGTCCATCTGTATGATAATGAAGGATATGATTTGCGACTGCCGTTAGAAGGATGGGTGGATACACTCAATAGGTATGCAGAAGTGTTGAAAACATTACATAGAGTTAAAGATTTGGTGTGATTCATAGTCAATGGTTTGTTGGCTGATTGGAAATGAGTATTAATATGTTCGTAAAGGAAATGGTGGAATATCAAAGAAACGATATAGTCAGACTTGGAGATTCTAAGTTTGAAGAGTTGAAAGGACAACTATGGTTCAGTGACAACGCCTTTGTGGTAGCAGAGGTGGAAAAGGATGGTAAGGTCTCGCTAAATGAACTTAATGAAACTGTATCAGCCAGCGAGATTCTACCTTTGCCTATCAGCAAAAAGCATGCAGGGAATGTTTACTATGACCCTATCATAGCTGCTTCAATAATAGGACCTGATGATGAGATTCCTGTACATAGTACAGACTATACTTACTTTATGGATGCCTTGGGTAGAGTGACTGAGGAGGATGGTACGACATTGCGCGCCCTTGTAGAGGAACAGAAGTTCAAATATGTGCATGAAGTGCAGCATTGGCTGAGAGAACGATATGGGACTGATGATTTGAAAGTACATCATAAAATCATCACGATGGCTGAAGTACAGTACCGGAACCTATGGAATCTTCGTGAAGGTTTACTTGATGCGGGCGTGTCCTCTTATCAATTCCTCTATGAGATGGCAAATATGCTGTATCTGAGGTGGATGACTTTCTATGATGAGAAGGAAGCTGAAAGATGGAAGAAACTGGAACAAACGGCAGGTGATGACCTGTTGCATTTATATCAGGAAGCAATTCGTCGGACCAAACAACAGACTCGCATATACTCGGCATCCGTTCTCAGCGAAGCCATTAAAGTGGTGTCAAAATGTGCCAAACAAGAAAATATCGCTGCGCTATTTGACCTGATGCTGCAAGAAAACAGCAAAGCAAAAGATGGCGGTGCTTTTCAAAATACAACTCCTAAAGTGCTGGCTCAACTATTAGTGAAGGTGATGCAACCGAAACTTGGCGAGCATTGGCATGACCCCGCTGCAGGATTCTCAGGCTTCTTGGTAGAAATAGACAAGTATCTGCGAGACAGCAATGACAAATATCAGACTCTGACAGAGGAGGAAAGAAAGTTTCAAATCACGGAAGCCCTTTCGGGCATGGAATTCCAAAGAGAAGCTGCCAGAATAGGATTCTGCAATACAAGGTTTCACGGGCTGTGGTGTGATGTGAAGCACGGTGATTCGTTGGAGGCTGTAGATTATCAGCAGTATGACGGCATTATCTGTGAGCCGCCTATTCAGATGTTCTCTTTGGCAGGGAAGCAAAGTTCTGGGACCTATAAGAACAAACAATTGGAGTTTGTAGAATTGATCCTGAAGTCCCTCAGTTACCAGTTTGAAGGTCGTGCGGCTATGTTGCTGCCTGAGAGTTTCCTGTATAAATCAGGATGGGAATATAGACATATTCGCAAATTCTTATTCGAACAATATAGCAATCACGCTATACTACGATTGCCTAAAGGTATTTATCCAAACACCAACATTTCGATGTGCGCCATTTTCCTGAGATGTAGGCCTAGCGAAGGCGGAAAGGTGCTGATATATGATATGCAGTCGGAGAAGCTGAAACCAGAACGGTTACAGGACGTTTCAGTTTTCGATGGATTTATCAAAGCATACCATGACGGGGTGTTTGAAAAAAAAGGTTATTTCCTTTCGTTGGATCAATTGCGCAATGATGATTATCAAATAAACTTTGGTGTTGACAACGATAGTGAAAAGCAGAAGATGGAAACGCCATCGTATTACCTATCGGAAGCCAATAAGGTGGTAAGGGAAATCCGTAGCCTATTGTCGAAAATGGAGAAAGAAATCAATGGTTGACAACGTATATAAAGAATCGATACGCGAAATTCCTCTGGCGGAACTTGTTTGGGTACGCTCTGCAAGAAGACCAGAGAGGGTGGAGGAATACCCCTTTAATGGGTCGGTGCCTTATATAGATATCAAGGCTTTGGAAACGGCTTCTCCATGCAGATATACCGAGGCTTCTAACTTCATCATGAGCAAACAAGACTTGGTAATGGTGAAGGATGGGCATCGCAGTGGTAAGGTTTTTCATGGAAAGGAAGGCGTTGCGGCTTCTACATTTATTATATTGTCGCAGGTTAGTAATGATATTTCCTTAGACTATCTATATTGCTATCTGGCTTACTGCTATGATGATTTTCAGAACAGGAAAAGAGGTACAGCCGTTGGTCATTTGGATGTGAGGTATCTGAAGGATTTGTTGATACCTGTTCCAGATATTGATATACAGAGAGATATAGCTGAAAAATATCAGCGCATAGAGACGTTGGCTGACGAAACGAAGTCGAAAGCATTGCGATTGAAAGAATTGGCCACGGCTCTGGATAATAAAGGTTTGAAAGCTGCAAGTGAAAACTTGCAACAGCAGGTGGAGATGATGAAAAAATCCTGGCTGCATCAGGTTTTTAGTAAAGCACTATGAAAATTAAAAGACTGGTTATCCCCGTATATAAGAACGTGACAGTTAATCTAAAACTGAATGCCGACCAAATAACATTATTGGTCGGTCAGAACGGTATGGGGAAATCGAATCTTTTGGAGGCATTGCTTTTGATATTCGATGAGTTGTACCAATTGAAAACAAAAGGTAAGCGTGCAGAGACGCAATCCATTCACTACGAGATGGAATATGAGTGTAAGGGGCGGAATTTTGCGATAACCAAAATGACAGAGCAACACAACATCTCGGAATATACTATCAGAGCAGACAATCCTGAAGACATTCATCTGATAGATATAAAAGATTTAGAGCTGCCCAACCAGATTATAGGCTATTATTCAGGCGAGAACAAACGAATAAGGCAGTTGGTGCATAAGCATATCCAAAGCGAGGAAAGGTCAAAGCGTATACAGTATGCAAGGGGCAATGAGGAGGGAAATAGACCACGAAAGCTGTTCTTTGCGGAAAACCGACACTCTATGTTGGTGCTTACAACACTTTTTCTCTATAAGGATCACCGCCGATATGGTGAAAACATCAAGAAGGTGCTGCAAGATATCGTTCATTTGGAGAATTGGGACAGAATTCATTTAAAGTTTCGCAGTCCCCAAATTGCCATAACCACCAATCTGCGAAAGGAAGGACTGACGCTTGAATACTATCGGGATATGCTTTTGCAGGGATATAATCTTGAAGAAACCCCCATATTTTGGGGTGTTAGGGGTGTCGTTGACAAGTTATTACGATTTTTACTATATTATTTCATCGATAATAGTCGGAACTATGGCATCATGCCTGCTAAGCAAGGGGTCAGAGAATACTTTGAAATTGAAGGCATCCCCACAGATGATAATTTCAAGGAACTGCTTTACGACAGGTTCCCTACGCCAATGGAATTCCTGAATGCATTGGAAGAGTGCTTTGTGTTGAAAATGGTAGAGGATTTTGACATCTTTCTTCACAAAGAAGGAGAGAGAGAACGCTATCCCTATCTGCAACTGAGTGAAGGAGAACAGCAATATCTAACGGTGATGGGCCTCATTGCCTTAGCTCACAGCAGCCAAGATGAGACGCTCTTTCTGCTGGATGAACCAGATACACATATCAATCCTCTGTGGCAACGGAATTATATCAAGAATATATTGGTTTTGTCTAATACTGAAGAAGATAAAAAGAGTAAGGCTTTCTTTATTTCGACCCATAGTCCGCTGCTGGTACAAGCAAACACACGTGGTAATAAGGATGTAGATTTGCTTTTATTCAAACGTGATGAGGATGGGAATATACAGATAGATACAGACGAGGAAGAAGTGCTTAATAACTGGCGTATAGACCAAGTGCTGATGAGCAAGTATTTCGACTTGCCATCGTCGCGGCCTGCATCGCTTGATGAATTTATGAAGCGTAGAAAAGCGTTTGTCAGCGGGGAAAAGAAAAACGTTGACAGTAATAGCTTGAGGACAGAGGCAGATGAGTTTGGCTATTTACCAACGGGCGAAACAATGGCAGACGTAGAGGCTATGGTATATATACACCAAATGGCAGAGAAGCTGAGAAAGGAGGGGCATCTATGAAGTATATAGACAGGAGTAGAGTGGGTGTACCAGCAAATTTGCAAGGGCAGGCAGCTCCGACGTCCGGGGATGCTGTACAAAAGAGCGTTTACGCACACGCTGACGTTAAGAATGCCTTGAATCGTTTGCAGCATGGAATCTGTTGCTATTGTGAGACTCATTATCAAGCTTCTTGCCCTGGCGATGTAGAACACTTCCGACCAAAAGGTGGATGGCAACAGGATAAGAACGATAATGAATTGCATCAACCAGGTTATTATTGGTTGGCTTACAAGTGGGAAAATATGCTGTATGCCTGTGAATGGTGCAACAGGATATACAAGCATAATTACTTTCCTTTAAAAGACCCTGCGAAGCGGTTTAATCCAGATGTTAAGGATATTTCAGAGGAGGAACCTCTTCTGATTAATCCATACGAAGAACGAGAGCCTGAGAAACACTTGAAGTTTGATGGTATCAATATCAGTGGACTGACTGATGAGGGTAAGGCATCGATAGAGTATTATGGCTTGGATCGAAAGGAGTTGGATGAGCCTCGACGGGGAATCTATAATGAGATTAATGCATTTGTAGATTTAGCTGAACTTTCGCGTAACACACCCAATGAAGCTTTGGCGCAGAACAAGGTGAAGAGTTTTGTGAATCAGAAAATCGCTGAAGGCCAGCATACGTTGCTGATAAAGTGCAATTTTGAAGAATATCTTTGATTATGACGCAAGAGGAACGGTGGCAAGCTAACTATGAAGAGGTTTTGAGGTTCTTAAATGAGAACCACAGGAACTTATCGAAATATGACTTGAACGAAAAACGGCTGTATACGTGGATGAAACATAATCGGAAGCAGATGAATCAAGGTGAGTTAAATGAGCAACGACGAGGGCGGTTTATAGAGCTACTTGCACTGTGTGAGAAATATCGAAGAAAGAACCAATGGGTTTAGGTTATGAAGAATTCACGATACATCATTTTAGTGGGATATATAACAATGGCTTTCCACTTCTCATGCGAGAAGGGAGAGCCATTTGTGGTTTAATAATGAGGTTTTGATATGATGAAGAATAAGAATATACAGTATAGAAGTGACCTTTCAGAATGGGTAATCCATTTTGTACATAATCGTAAGCCTGAGGATAACTTTGATGACTTGCAGGAAATTGCAGAACTGGAAGGGTACGATGACGATGTTCGCCTACCTGACTATTACGATGCAGAAGGTAAAGGACATAATGTCCTATCGGGGTATGATGAAAAGTATTATGACATCGCTTCCGATGCACCGGCCTTTGAGGTGTTATTGAAAATCTTGCATGATGGTTTTATACATTCCAGTTGGTCGGTAAGGAACATGGCACCAGCTATATATGGACCTAAAACAGCAGTGTGTTTTACGGAAATGCCGCTATATGCTCTAATACAATATGCAAAATTCAGAGGCGCGTATTCTGGCTATGTCGGAAACTACGGTATTGCATTCAAAAGGAATGAGTTATTTGCTGCAGGTGGTCGTCCTGTTATTTATGGACTAAGTGGTGCTCATATTGAGGCAGAGAAAACGCCAAAAGGTATTTACCAAGGGAGAATATTGGATGTGGAGAAAACGGGAATATCCATTCATGAACAATACAGATACGTTGCGACAAAATTACAAAAACGATATGCCTACGTAGAATATCCTATAGATTGGACTCACGAAAGAGAATGGCGATGGGCTTTACCAGATGGCGATTTTGGTGTGCCAGGTATACCCTTCTTCTTGAGTAAGAACTATGCAGATTTCTTCTCCGAAATTATAGTTATAGTAGGTACAGACGAAGAGCAAATAGAAACTATCATGCATCTGAAGAACCTGTATGATGCAGGTTCGACGGGGTTAGGGCATGAGTATGATGTAAATAAGATAGCTGCAACGCGAGTGGTTTCTTTAGAAACGATAGCCAAGATGCAGAATATAGATATGCAACATATTCGTATAGAAGACTTGCCTACTCGGCAGATGGCAGTTATGCCGACCTTTAAAGTAGCCTCAGAATTGGAAGAAAAAGTAAAGAATGCTGTCGTAGCAGCAGGAAAGGTTTCTATTGATGCCGTTGCTGAGTTCTTAAAACAAAACCCAGACTTTGATGAACAAAAAGGGTTCTGGGGGTGGGCCTATGTCTGTACGAATGACCAAACGGAAACAACACAAGCCCTACAGAATTCAGGATTATCACATACTTACGCTGATGGCATATATCGATTGAGCATTAAAGAATACAGAACGAGTAATCTGGATTTGCTAACAATCGGAGCAGAGGCTGCTGCCGCTTTTCTTGAAAGGGAACTTGGACAGCAATTCTATGTCACAACAAAGTTGGATTAGATTTAAAATAGACTATGGATTTCAAGAAAGAGACAATACGACATAGTGGTGATATAGATCATGATAAGACGTTCTGTATCTTTGCTGTTAGGGTTAATAACGATGGGACAACTGGCCAGCGGAAACTAAGGGCAGTAGAGCCATATTACCTTATGCAGGGATTTACTGTGGAACAGGGGGACGGGTACCTGTTTCACAGAAAAAACTAAGTCAGTAATAATCAATAGTTGAGCAATGCCAAGGCAGGCGAGACAAGCATCAGGAACTGGTATATATCATGTGATGATGCGTGGTATAAATCACCAGAACATTTTTGAGGAGCAGGAGGACTATTACCAGTTTCTTAATACATTAGATTTGATGGCTCAGTCGTACGAATCTGATGGTACACCTGCAGGAAGGAACTATATTCTGTATGCTTATTGTCTGATGTCTAATCATATTCATCTTCTCATTCGTGAACGCGAGGACACAATTGGAATGGCTATAAAAAGGATTGCTTCCTCATATGTATACTATTATAATCACAAGTATTCAAGAGACGGTCATCTGTTCCGCGAGCGTTTTAAAAGTGAGCCTGTGAACGATATGGCTTATTTCGTGACACTTTTGAGGTATATACACCAAAACCCAGTGAAGGCAGGGATGGTTAGTGAGGTTAAAGATTATGAGTTCAGTAGTTGGGGTGAATACATGGATAAGAACAGTACTTTGTTCCCGTTGTGTGATACTCATACTGTTTTGAACAGAATACCATTGAATGAGTTGAGTGAGCTTGTAAATGAGCCTATTTCTGATGAAGTCGCTTGCCTTGATATAGAGGATGCTTCTAAAGGACGACCTTCAGATGATCAGGTTATGATGCTGATAAAAGAAAAGACCGGCGTAACGAATAGCAGCGCTTTTCAACAATTGCCTACAGATATAAAGAAGTCTGTATTAATAGAATTGAAGGGTAAAAGAGCATCATTGCGTCAGTTGGAGAGATTGACAGGAATCAGTAAAAGCATGATTTATCGCATGTGATGAAACAGAAGATGACGGTGGAACCGGCAGCGGACGTTGTTGGAGGCAGAAGGTGTCACGTTTAAACCTAATGGGCATGTGGATATGAAACGGCACCTTTGGGAGCCGGATTCATAAAATACTATAAATAAATGGCGAATAGTATTGTGGCGTCATATTAATTCCTATCTTTGCACCGTAAAGAATAACTAAAAACGATGTAATATGGGAAAGTTTGAATTGATGGCATTGCCGTATGCTCCAGATGCATTGGAGCCAGTGATTAGTAAGGAGACTATAGGTTTCCATCATGGGAAACATCTTCAGGCGTATGTGGATAATCTCAATAAGCTGCTTCCTGGCAGTGAATATGAGGGTATGACGCTGGAAGAGATCGTACGAAAGGCTCCGGCTGGGACTGTATTCAACAATGCAGGACAGATACTGAATCACGAGATGTATTTCGCGCAGTTTAAACCTGCCGGTGAGGCTGCTCAAGGCCCTGAGGGAGCACTTGCTGCACAGATAGAGAAGCAGTGGGGTAGTGTGGAGGCTTTCAAGGCTGAGCTTGAAGTAAAAGGCGTAGGTCTGTTTGGCTCTGGCTGGGTATGGCTATCGGCAGATGCTGATGGCAACTTGGTCATCACGCAGGAGCATGGGGCATCCAATCCTGTGGTGAAGGGACTGAAGCCGCTGTTGACCTTTGATGTCTGGGAGCATGCGTATTATCTGGATTACCAGAACCGTCGTGCTGCTCATCTTGCAGCACTTTGGCAGATTGTGGACTGGAAGGTGATTGCTGCTCGGTATGATGGGTGAAGGATGATGTTATCTGCGTAGCAAGATACAGACAAGTCGGTCATGGAACTATTGGTTTGAAAGAATTTTCAATAGTGATATGGCCGTTTGTCGGTTTTTAGAAATGGCATAAGGATGCAAGAGACGGATATCAAGCAGAAGCGCATTACACTGAAAACTCTTCATGAGATGTTGGACGGGATGAGTGTAGAACTGGCAGAGAAGGTTCATCTGCTATTTATGGCTTTTTTCCGATTTCCCCCGTCCCCTCTTAGCCAAGAGGGGCTCCACCTCTCCCCGTATTCCCTCTCCTCAGGCGAGGGAAAAATTGAGAATTTCGAGAATCCCTCATTCTCAAAGTTCTGGTATCGCTCGCGAAGCCTGTGCCCTAAAGGGCGAGCGATAGGTTTTTAGATGAGATGGATATCAACCTGGAAGTGTTTAACCTCGAAACCGATTTCTTCGGTGACCTGCACTGCAGCTCCCGCTTCACAGACATGCTCTGTGATGCCCAGGCCCAGTACGGGGATTATTCTGAGTTGGAGAAATGCCCCATGTGGGGGATGTGGGGGAATGAAGGGGGAGAATGAGTTAGGGATAAAGTGAAAGAGATGCAATGACTCAAGATGAACGATGGATAGTGAAATATATTGAGGTGGTGACATTTATTGAGACTAATAAGCGGAATCCATCGAAGCATGATGAAGAGGAAAGGGGGGGAAGTATCTCAACTGAATCAAGGCTAACCGTAAAGCCTTGAATGCAGGCGGGCTGCGGGAAGAACGTATTCCGCTTTTTAAGGAGCTGTGGGAGAGGGGGGAAGAAGTGAGGAGAAAGAATCAGTACGTTTGATTAGTGAAGAGTGAAGACGAATGATGGGGATGGATTAGTGGACATGGTGAAAAGGAGATTTAGCTGCATTAACGAAAGGGAAACCTGCGGATAAACGTGAAGTAAGAAAGAAGAATGGAGAGGATAGTACAATAAAATAGAGATTTATTCGTTCTTTATACACAATACGATTTTAGAACCAATAATTGATAACCAAATATGACGGAAGAGAAGAAGAAACAGCTGGAAGAACAACTTGACCAGCAACAGAGCGCAATAGCGTATGATATTAGGGAGTTTACGTTGGAATATTACGTAGACAAGTATTTGAAAGGTATAGAGACAGACGACAATGAACTCTATGTGCCCGACTATCAACGTGAGTTCATTTGGGACTTCAAGCATCAGTCACGTTTCATTGAAAGTTTGTTCTTAGGCTTGCCGGTTCCTTTTATCTTCTCCGCTGAAATCAAAGAAACCGGCAGACTGGAGATAGTGGATGGCTCGCAGCGCATCAGAACATTGGCAGCATTCATGGACAACGAGTTGAGGCTGTGTTCGCTTCAGAAACTGACCTTGATGAATGACTGCTACTATAAGGATTTGCCCAACGCCTTGCAGCGGTCGTTCAAGAATATTTCCATTCGGATGATTGTACTATCGTCGAAGGCGACAGAGGAGGTGAGGAATGAGATGTTTGACCGCATCAACACCAGCAGTGTGCCGTTGCTCCCAATGGAGACCAGACGTGGCGTATATAGAGGCGATTTCACGGAGTTTCTGGCAGAACTGGCTAAGGATGCACGTTTCAAGAAGCTTTGTCCTGTGGGCAAATATTTGGAGAACAGAAGGGAGGAAGAAGAACTGTTACTTCGCCTCTTTGCCTTTAGAGAGGCATATCCAAGTTATAGCGCAGTTGAGACAAAGGGAGTGGCCACTTATCTTGACAATTACCTGGCTCAGAAGAACAGGACATTTGACGAGGCGGAAAAAACGAATATGAAACGGGTTTTCTGTCAGTTGCTGGACTATATGGAAAAGGCTTACCCAAGACAGGGCTTTACGAAGAAGATTAATGCTGTTGGTGTTTCACGTCCTTATTTTGAGGCCATTGCAGTAGGGGTCTCGCTGGCGTTGGATAATAATCCGGATTTAGAGCCTAAGAGTTATCCCGAATTAGTTGTGGATAAGAAAAATCGGAATGACTTCTGCAATATGCTTGACGGAAGATACAGAACGCATACAGCGGGAAAGATCAGGCAGCGTATAGAGTATGTAAAGGATGTCTGTCTGCGATGATATTAGACAATCATTTTTTACAACGGAAGGATGACGTGGATGCACACTTCCGTTGTCTTGAGTTTATCAGTGGCGTAGAGAGTCACAAACAAAAACCGGTCGTGGATAGCAACAGCGGGCGAGAGTTGTTTGTGGACTTGCAGATGCAGTGCTGTATGAAAGGGCAGACGCTGGTGGTGCTATACAATATGGTGGAATCGACCGTATGTGAGTGCCTGAACTACATCTATGACAATGTGGCTGACGACGAATTGACATACGCGGAGCTGACGGACGAAATGCGACGGATGTGGACGCAGTCGTGCAAGCGGAAGAAGCAGCCGGAAGGAAGTCTTGATGAAGCATCGAAGATGCCGCTGAAGGTTGTGTTTCAGGCGCTGGCCATCAATACTTCGGGCAGCATAGATATAAGGAAGATTTACGAGGCGTTTGAGAAGCATGGCTGTTCGATAGCGGAGGACAAGCGCGAAGACTATGGTGACAGTTTCCTTACGGTGAAAAGCAAGCGGAACAGGCTGGCGCACGGGAATGAGAGTTTTTCGCAATGTGGTTCGAACTATCTGTATAAAGACTTAGACAAGATGCGGCAGGATATTACAGCCTTTCTGCCCATCGTGATTGAGACGACGAAGAAATTTGTTGAGGGAAGGGGGTATAAAAGGACTTAGAGAAAGAAAAAATGTGAGAGAGTAACACTGTGATATATGCTAAAAGAAATCAAGATACATAAATATCGTGGATTCAGGGACGTATCCTTTAAGATAGGGACAAACCTCACGGTGATAGCCGGCCAAAATGGTACGCAGAAGACCACGCTACTGGGTATGCTTACCCAGATGTTTACGCTTGACCCGAAGACGGCCATGGGCGGTGAAAAACCGCTGATAGGCGGGAACTACAAGTCTGACTTTTCCAATAAATTCAAATTTTCGCCATCCTTTGATAAGGCCGGCGAACACGAATGGACGCTGTGTTTTGAAGGAATGGAAGACTTTACAGCAACAAGCATTTGGCGCGATAAGAAGAAGGGAACGATACGTTTCTGGCAGAAAGGAACCCACGAGGCGGGATCAGGTTACATACAATATCCGGTGTTGTATTTGAGTCTTAGAAGACTGTTCCCACTTGGAGAGGATGCTAAAGTGGACGAGTCACACGAGGTGGATTTGACGGAAGCAGAGAAGAAGGAGTACAAGAAGTTTCACGATGACGTGTTGTTTAATGTGTACGATGATGCCCAACCTCTGTATATAGAAGGTACTGAGAAACAAACAATAGGCGTGAATACCCCGACATACGACTGGCGAGCAAACTCTGCCGGGCAGGACAATCTGGGAAAGATAGTATTGGCATTGTTTTCCTTTAAGCGGCTAAAGGAAAACTATCCGCACGACTATAAAGGCGGGATATTGGCAATAGACGAATTGGACACAACGCTGTTTCCTGCTTCACAAATCAAGATATTGAAGAGTTTGTTATCTTATGCAAGCAAGCTGAAAGTGCAGATTATCTTCACAACCCATTCGCTGACGTTGATAAAAGAAGCTTGTCAGTTGCAGGAGGAGTGCGAGACGAACAGGGCAAGAAAAGGACAGGTGAATGTGGTGTTTCTAAAGAGGGAAGACGACCATATAGCCATAAAAGAGCAAGTGGGATACGGCACTATAGAAAACGACTTATGCGTGGCATTACAGAAAGCACCCAACACAAAGATAAACATTTATACTGAGGACAATGAGGGTTGGTTGTTTGTATATAATATGGTTCCAGCCAAGTACAAGGGCGTGATGAAGCATGTGAAAGCAAAATTGGGATGTACTGAATATATTAACCTGATTGAGGCAAGAATCCCATGCTTTTATCCGCCAGAAGGACTTGTAATTTTGGATGGTGATGTGGATAAGAATGAGCACTACAACCATGTGGTCAGTAAGATTTTGTTGCTGCCGGGGCCAAAGTCGCCCGAACAACTGATTGCTGACTGGATAAACGGACTGTCGGATAGGGATCCCTTCTGGAAGTCAATTAACGCTGGCTACACCAGACAGTACTGCTTCAGGGATTATCATTACAACGAGTTGAGCAACCGGGAGAAAGCGAAGGCCTGGTTCCAGAGTCAATGCATAAAAGAGGTGTGGGGAACAACTGCCCACAAGATGATGAAGTACTGGAAGAAAAGCCATCAAGATTTGGTGGATGCCTTCGTGGCAGATTTTGAGAAGATGATAAAAAGAATCATCAAGGAACGAGGAATGTTAGCTGAAGAATTTGGGCTATAAATTATCTAAGAGTTAAATACTGTTAACAAATCGTTAGTTTCTGTAAAAAACAGTATTTTTGCAGATTGTTAATAATAGAAATATACTTATGTCACGTAAGTTAAATATAAAGCTATCAAATCTATATCTTGATTTGCACAATCCAAGGTATGAAGAGCAGCGTTCGCAGAACGAGGCGCTGAATACCATTGCGGAGGAGCAGAAGGAGAAGTTGTTGGTGCTGCTGCGAGACATCATAGCCAGAGGACTGAACCTGTCGGACATCCCCATCGTGATGCCTGACAAGGAGAAGGTTAACGGCTACATTGTTTTAGAAGGGAACCGCAGAATAGCCGCCCTGAAGCTGTTTAAGAAGCCCTCAATCCTGACAAGTAACAGTCTGCGACAGAAGTATGCAAAGCTGCACGAGAAGCACAAGGATTTTGCTTTGAAGAGCATAGAGTGTCTGGTGGTAGATACACGTGAGGAGGCGAACATCTGGATAGAGCGCAAGCACGAGGGCGAAATGAACGGTGCCGGAACGGTGAAGTGGAACTCAGAGCAGTCTGCCCGTTTCCGGGCCAGCAAGACCGGCAAGGACACGCGGGCTGTGCAGCTGATAGACTTTATGAAAGCTGCTACGGAGGGAGATGCGGAATTTACAGAACAATTGAGAAAGGTGAAAGCCACGAATCTGGAACGTCTTATTTCGACTCCTGAGGTGTGTTCGGATTTAGGATTGCTATATAACCACGGTGAGTTTACATCGAAATACGAATGTGAAGAGGTGTTGAAGGGGTTGAAGGCCATCGTGAAACGCCTGTCGCAGGATGATTTCAATGTTAGTCAGATTTATCATAAGGATGATCGTCTGTCTTTTATGGGCAGTATTCCACCAGAGGAACTGCCAGACACATCAAGAAGGGCAACCGACACTTGGCTGCTGAAAGACTACAGTTCGCAGCGTGGTGTTCAGGGAAAGTCTGGCGTAAAGGAGGATGATACGGCAACAGGAGCTGTTGACGACAATACGGCGGGTACGGACAACGACCAACGTCCGACAAGACGTTGGCATTTTGTGCCGGACGGACTAAAGCTGGCAATCCCGAATGAGCGAAGCAACAGGATACTAAGTGAGCTGAAACAGTTGTCGCACGTGGCTATGCCCAACGCCTGTGCAGTGATGATGAGAGTGTTTTTGGAGCTGTCGGTAGATTGCTATTTAGAAGAATTCCATCTGCTGAAGAACGGTGCCGTCAGTGCCTCGAAAGATCCGAGAGACCTGAAACAGAAGACCAATGAGGTCATCAACCAAATGATTCAGCAGAAAATCTATCTGGACCAGGCCAAAGCTAAGGGCATCAGGACAGAAATCAATAACGACAAGTCGGTTTTCAGTATAGATACCCTGAATGCCTACGTGCATAACCTGACTTTCAACCCTATCCCAGAGACGCTGATGCTGTCGTGGGACAATATTGAACCATTTATCGTAGCCGTCTGGAAGGCTATCAATGATAACAGGAAATGAACAAGTTTGTAAGTCCGTTGCGGTATCCCGGCGGGAAACTGAAGGTGGTTGACTACATCAAACGGCTGTTTGAGGTGAACGACCTGATGGACGGGACATATATAGAGCCGTATGCGGGCGGGGCGAGCGTGGCACTGACGCTGCTGTTCAGTGAGTATGCGAGCCGGATAAAGATAAACGACATAGACCGCTCTATCTATGCTTTCTGGCACTCGGTGCTGGAGGAAACAGAGGACTTATGCCGGATGATTAGCGATACGCCGGTTACTATGGATGTTTGGCAGGCACAGCGGGAAGTACAGGTGCGAAAGGCTGACGCAGGGCTGTTGGAGTTGGGCTTTTCGACATTTTTCCTGAACAGGGCAAACCGCAGCGGGATATTGAGTGGGGGCGTGATAGGCGGCAAGAACCAAGACGGAAAATGGAAGATAGATGCCCGGTATAACAAGGCGGACCTGATAGAGAGAATAGAGAGCGTGGCGGAATACAAGGACAGGATAGAGTTGACGAGTATGGATGCCGTGGAGCTGATAAAGCGGTATAAGCGAGCCCCAAAGGCGAAGACGTTCTGCTATCTGGATCCGCCGTACTATGTGAAAGGCCGGGACTTGTATCTGAACTACTACACGGACGATGACCACCGGGCGATAGCGAAGGCCATTAAAAAATATAAAGGCAAGTGGATTATCTCGTATGATGCTGTGCCGTTTATCAGTGACCTCTATAAGGAGTACAAACAGAAGGAATACTATCTGAGCTATAGCGCGGGGAATCCGGCGAAAGGGAAGGAGATTATGGTGTATTCGGATGGGCTGGTGGTGCCGGAGACGGAAATCTGCAAGATTAAAGTTTAGAGGTTTCAGGTTCCAGGTTTCAGGATTACGGGATTCAGGGTTAATGGTTCGATGAACTCACCATGGATGGGACGGAGGATTTTTCTATTAATAACTGTTAATTTTATCGGGGATTGGAAGAAAATATGTAATTTTGCAACGAGAATGGAGCGAACACGAATGGTTCGATATACTCACCATAAATCGCTCGAATTGAACGAAAAGGAACTTTAAAATACAGAATTATGGATGCATTGACTCTTTCGCCGTATATCATCGCCAAGAGCAATCTGGCAGGGGACGGTATTACAAACAAGAAGTTGCAGAAGCTTTTATACTACGTAAAGGCGTGGGGACTTGTGTACTTTAAGGACGGCATCCTGAAAGACGATTTTGAGGCCTGGGTACACGGTCCGGTATGTCCGGCGGTGTATCAGGCATATAAGAAATATGGATTTAACCTCATCGATAACGATATGACCGAGGAAGAGGCTCTGGCAATTGTAGACGGTTTCAGAGAGAAGCAGGTGGCTGAAGGCTGTGGCGAGAAGATGGATCTGGTGGATGCTGTATTTGACAAGTATGGCCAGATAACATCACTTCAGCTGGAACTGCTGACCCATCAAGAGGAACCGTGGATGGAGGCTCGTCAGGGTCTGAGCCCGATAGAGAATGGCAATCGTGTAATCAGTGAAGAGACGATGAGGAGATTCTATGGCAAGGCGGTTTGAAGCATTAGAGCAGAATAACATTCAGCCTAAGGAAGACGGGAAGTATAAGGTTGGCTTGGGCAGTGACAAGTTTGAAGCCATCAAGCATCTAAAACCCGTTTTCGCCTTTGACTATCTATGCGAGGATGCCTCGGAATTCAGTTTTACTGGTGCGTTAGGAGCAGCCGACTACAAGAAACTGATGAAAGGGCTGAAACGTTTGTCGCAGAACACATACGAGACACTGAACCGTGAGTCGCAGTTTCATTTCCACGATGTGAAATGGCAGGATGTGACTGTGAAGGAGTCGGATTTCAACAAGTGTGTTTATGGAAGTGGTGAGAGAAAGGGAGACCTGACTCCCTATCAGGTGAAGGTGTTTGAAGAGGCTCGTCTGATAGGACTTCTGTACATGGGTGTGTTCTATCTGGTTATGTTCGATCGTGGACATAATGCTTATAAGAGAAAATAGTGAATACTAATTATCAAACAGTTTTCCCAGTTATGAAGAAACCTGAAGAACGAAGAACGGGGGGACGGATACTTGTTTCACGAATAATAGGAGTCAGCAATAATCAATAGTTGAGAATGCCAAGGCAGGCGAGACAAGCATCAAGAACTGGTATATATCATGTGATGATGCGTGGTATAAATCACCAGAACATTTTTGAGGAGCAGGAGGACTATTATCAGTTTCTTAATACCTTGGACATGATGGCTCTGTCGTATGAGCCTGATGGTACTCCCTCTGGAAGAACCGCCTCTGCTATCCCGACAGCGCGTGGGAGGAATTCATATATGGGCTATGGGCAAAGGTGCTGAAACCAAGTCATTTTGTGCAGTAGGAAAGAGTCACACAGAAATCACAGATAACACAGATTTTTTTAGTCACACAGAAATCACAGAAGAAAATTAAAGATAACGATAGTTTATTATGATTCCATTTTTATCATTGAAAGATGTGACGGCTCTGCATGGAGCTGAGATTAACGAGGCGGCAGAAAACTCAATATAAAAGGGAAAATAGCGGTAGAACAGCCTTAAAAGAGCCAAAAAAGCACAAAAGATTATAAAAAAACAATAAATCTCGTAGTAAAGCGTTAATTTTGCAGACGAAACAAGTTTGATTGTATTATGGCATTATTAGATTTATAGGACGAAAAGACCGTCGACCAAATCTGGCAGAAAGGGTTGGTGTTCTACTGCTAATATAAAGGGCGTAGATATGAGAAGAATAGAAGACATATACGAAATGCTGGCCATAAGCGACAAGGGTGGCTTCGTGACCTTAAATGATTCTGAATGGGTCAATAAGGTGAAGTTGCCTGAGCGGGTATTGTATCTGTTGCAAGACCCTCAGAATCCACTGAGCGAAGCATCAGCTTTATTCTGTTTTGGAGGAAAGCCACTGATATTCTTCTATGACAATCCCAAGGATGTCACATCTCTACATAAAGCCATTTGGAACCTGAATGAAGTGCCGGTAGTTATTATGATCTGCAACGACAGTGTGCAGGTTTACAATGGTTTTGCATACGAGAAGGAGTTGTCATCACTACAATTAATAGGCAAAGATGAAGTCCTGGACCAGTTTTCGTACTTCAAACTTGTCACTGGAAAAGGTTGGGAGGTTTATCAGAAAGAATTGTCGTATCACAATCGTGTGGACTATTATCTGTTAAACAACATCCAGTTTGCTCAGAAACAAATCCAGAATACGGGTGTGTCACATAATCTTGCCAACCGGCTGATAGGTAAGATTATATTTCTACGCTATCTGACTGACCGCCATGTTGTGCTGAATTTCGAGGATCAGAAACGTTCACTGACGAATGACGACTTGATAGTCTTGCTACAGGATAAACAACGACTGTCGTTGCTATTTGAAACACTTCAAGACAAAGATAAGGGTTTCAACGGAGATCTGTTCAGGATTACCAGAGAAGAGCTATCACGAGTGCCATCTAAGGCTTTGGATGTACTGGTGCGCCTGTTGAAAAGCGACAACCTTGAGGACGGCAATATGTCGCTGTTTGATGTCTATGACTTTTCCATTCTCCCTGTAGAATTCATAAGCAATGTCTATGAGCGTTTCATTGGTAAGGAAAACCAAGAGAAGGAAGGAGCCTATTACACACCACGCTTTTTAGTGGACTATGTGGTAGAGAATACTGTGGGCAGGCATTTGGCAGTTTCACAAGTAAGCGAATGTCGTGTGCTTGATCCAGCTTGCGGTTCGGGAATTTTCCTCGTGGAATCTCTGCGACGAATTATTAACCACTTTATCCATCATAACGCTGGAGAAGACATACAAGGAACTGCTTTTCAAGAAAAACTACGTGAACTGGTGGTCGACAACATCTATGGGATAGACAGCGATGAGAGTGCTATTCAGGTAGCAGCATTCTCTATTTATCTCACCCTGCTCGATTATCAGAAGCCTGCCGACATATCCTCTTTCCGCTTTCCGAACCTGATAGGCTCTAACTTGAGATGTCAGGATACCTTCAACCATACATATTTTGAGGGCATAGGCTTCGACTTTATTATTGGTAATCCACCGTGGAATCGTGGCCGCAAGGAAATGGATGACGAAGGGAATGAGATTATTCCCGAGTACCAGCGGTATGTGGCACGCCGTGAGAAGAACGAAGAAAGACGGATTGTGGGTAATAAGGAGATTGCACAGGCTTTTGTTCTACGTTCGATGGATTTCATGAACTCTCGTACGCAGACTGCATTGGTGCTTACAAGTAAAGTCCTATACAACGGACAGAGCAAGTTGTTCCGAGAATATTTGCTGGATAGGGTACAACTGAATACCGTACTGGAGCTGTCATCCGTGAGGAGGGAAGTGTTCTCACAATCGAGCGATCCCGCTATAGCGCCAGCGTGTGTCTTGTTCTATCAAAAGAAACCTGATAGAGGCAGTGGTGTTCATACAGTGAAGCATGCAGCGTTGAAGCCAAGCGTCTTTTTTACCCTGTTCAAGGTGCTGACCATTGAGAAGTCAGACATCCAGCATGTTCGTCAAGACTTGCTGAGAGAGCACGATGAATTGTGGAAGATTCTCCTTTATGGGTCTTATCTGGATTTCCTTTTTGTGAGTCGTTTGAGAGGTATGAAAACCATTCAGCAGGAGATAAAGGAAAGAGGATATGAGACGGGCAACGGCGTGACATGTGGGAAAGAGCATACCCGCCAGTATGACATCCGCTCTTATGTGGGTAAGCGGGAAATTGAATATGGACAGATAGAACCCTACCATATTCTGCCGTCAACTGTGCGATGGACACTTCCTAAGGCGCAGTGGGGACGCCGCCCTGTTCTGTTCAAGGGTCCCTTGCTGTTGACGAGGAAAGGCATAGACAGTACAGACTTCTCTTGTCGTTCATCGGTTTATGAAGGTGATGCCATTTATAAGGATGCCATAACCGGAGTGCATGGAGATGACATCAACGTACTGCGTAATATGGTTGGTGTGCTCAACAGTAGCCTTTTCAGCTATTATGCCCTGATGTGCATGAGTTCCGCAGGCGTAGAACGCGAACAGGGGCTAAAAAAGGAGAAATTCTCCATGCCATACGTCAGCGGAGGTATGGCCAGTCACGTGAAAGCGATAGAACGCAAGTATGATGACTTGGAAAAGAACCCGCTCCAGCCACGGGATGCGGCAGAAATTTTCATAGCAAACGAGAGGTTGAAGATAGACAAAGTGATTGCAAAGGAACTGCAATTGACGGAGGTGGAATCAGCTCTGATTGACTATGCCATCCATTATTCAATACCGTTGGCCACTGGTCATGCTGTGTCGGAATCTGTATCAAACAATCCCAAGGGCAGAAAAATGTTGCAAGATTATGCTGGTGTGTTTCTCGAACGGTTTGATGGACAATTGGGTGAAGGAAACTATCTCAATTGCCAATGCGAGATAGCTTCTGACTATGTATCCGTGCGTTTTAAGGTTGAGAAGGGAAAGAGGTCAATATCCTTTGTGAAAAGCGAGACAAGTGGTTTATACGCCCTCCTGCTCACTTTGTCAGTAGAGAATCTTTCTGACCAATTGTATCTTCGTAAAGATATACGTGGTTTTGAGAAGGACGGTTTCTACGTCATCAAACCTTGTGACCAATGCTTGTGGCACAAGGCTGTTGCATACGTGGACGTGCAGGAATTTGTAGATGCTATACTGTCGAATTTTAAGAATTAAAGGAGATGGATGCATCAGTATTTGGATACAACGAAGCGTATTATCGCTCACAACTTAGTGGAATATTGCATGATATATGTTTGACATACGAACAGATTATACAGAGTGGTGTTAAGTTACCAAACAATGAGAATATCATCCGCAATGAGTTTGGAAAGTATTTTTCCTGTCAAAACTACAAAATGACAACCAGTACGGCAAGGTATTATTACTACGACTATGAGGTAAGTCTCCAGAA
This sequence comes from Prevotella sp., assembly GCA_017847725.1. GTDB lineage: Bacteria > Bacteroidota > Bacteroidia > Bacteroidales > Bacteroidaceae > Prevotella. The sequence continues at coordinate 29,366 of JAGAXW010000033.1, read as the reverse complement.
TACTTCCGGACGCGTTGATATGCGTTTTCTGTCGCCAAACTGTTATGCAGTTCAAGACTATTTTTTCGGAATAGAATGTAAGCGACTTGACGGGAAAAGGCATCTTTCCAAAGAGTATGTGGTGAACGGCATACGAAGGTTTACTACGGGTAAATACCCTTCGAATCTAGGCTGTAATGCCATGCTGGGGTTTATTGTGTGTCCCGTAAATCTGGATGATACGGTGAAATATGTAAATGACAATCTGGCTGTCGAAGAATATCTTAAACAGGTAGGTACGACGACAGAGAGGGTTGCAGGATTTGAGTCCAATCATACCAGCCCCGGTCAAATAGTGTTATATCACCTTTGGATGAGCTTTGTTGGAATGATTGAGAATAAAAGTGGAAATTAAAAGAGAAGGAAATGGCATTATATTTATCAGCAGAACAAAAGAACCTGAAATCGCTATTTGCTAACGACAACAGGTATATTATCCCTTATTATCAGCGCCATTACTCATGGACAATGGAGCAATGCCGCCAGTTGTATGATGATGTGATGGATGCATTTGATAGTGAGGCGGGGTCATATTTTTTGGGCAACATTGTGCTTGCAGAAGACGAGCATGATGATCGTCCGGAGGTAGTGGACGGGCAGCAACGTTTGATAACGCTGTGGCTGTTCTTAAAAGTGATTCACATTCTTCATCCCCAGAACAACCGCTTGAAACGGATGATACAAGTAGAGGCGTATGAGGAAGAGGAAGGGGGGCCTTATGTAAGTGCCATCTACTCTGACGTGAAGGAGGTGCTGGATCAGGAGCAGATAGATATTATACTGAACAAGGGTAAAGATAGTTTTGAAAAATCCTATCAAGAGTATAAGATTCGAGGTGAGCAAAGCTATTATAAGAGCAGTCCAAAACAAGTGGAAGATAATGCTGCCGCCATATATGCCCTGATGAAGGAATATTTTTCCCGTTTAGATGATGTTCAGCAGTCCAAGTTTGTGGACTATTTCATCGGAAAAGTCTATGTACTGCCTATAGTGCTGAAAGATGATGATCTGGACGAAGCTCGCGCTAATGCGCTTATGGTGTTTGAGACTATTAATAACCGAGGCATGGACTTGCAGGATGCTGACATATTCAAGGCAAAACTCTATAATATGTCGCTTGCAGCTGGGAAAGGAGAGGAATTTAAGGACCAGTGGAAGGCACTTTCTAACCGATGTGATGACTTGGAGTTGAAAATAGACGATTTGTTCCGTTATTACTACCATATCATCAGAGGAAAAGAGGGCATCGTTGTTGCAGAGAAACGTTTGCGTGAATTCTTCCAGAAAGACCCCAAGTCACCTTTCAAGACGGGTGGATATGAGGTGGTGCTTGAAGCATTGAAAGAGACGCTTGACGTGATAGAGCTTTACTATACCCGTCGCACAGAAGCGACCCGCTTGGCAGCTTGGCTGCAAGTGTTGGGACAATACACAAACCAGAACCCCGTGTATGCCTATATTGTTTACCTCTATTTCCACAAGGATGCCACTGACAAAGAGCAGATAGAATTCCTGAAGAAAGTGCTGCGCTACTGCTATTATAAAGGTTCCACCATGTCGGTGAAATTTGAAATATACAACATCATTTACCGTGTCGCAGCAAATATGGAAGTTGACGATTATATGGTGAAAGGAATAGACTCGTGGATGTGGAAATACCCTGGCAGACTCCGCAAAGGGCTATCCTTACTGTATCTATACTTGAAATATCCTGACCAAAAGGCGGTTATAAACTACAAAGTGGACAAAATCAATAAACCTGTAGATGTATCTTCTCTTGGCAGCGCATGGCCACAAGCCACATTGGACGATGACCTGAATAGCCTTGGCAATAGTATTGTACTAGATATGCCCCAGCGAAATACACCCGTTGTGCAGCGTTTTAAGTCATATTCAAACTCACAGATTGAAGATGTCACAAGTCTGATAACATCACCTGCGGGCTTTACCCGTAAACTTTTTGAGAGCAGGATGAGTGATATTGAAAAGGTGTTTGAAGATTTTTTTGTTAAAGGAATTGGGAAATGAAGAAACTCATATTAGCCAATTTTAAGGCTTTCGGTCAGGCTGGTGCAGAGTTTGGCGGCGAGACATCTGAAGGTAAGCCCATGAACATACTGTGCTACGGTGAGAATGGGGCAGGAAAGAGTTCGGTATTTGAAGCACTCAAATATGTTTTCCATCGTGAAAGGATCGAGCGCGAGCGAATAGCACCCCACCTTACAGGGCTGGCAAGAGAGAATGCCAGGCAACAGGTGCTGATTAACTACAAAAACAAGAAATCCACCAACGCTGCTGCAATTACCATCAACAATGAGCCGTACACTTCTTTTGACACTTCGGATTATCATGTGTATATGATAGCAAGTGAGAACCTTGAAGAGCGTAAGCAGATAGATATCAAGAGGCTTTTGAAATCCATGTATCTGGGAAAGCATGACATTGATCAAGATGTGACGGGAGAATTCTTCGATACAATACTTGGAGAGGCAAACAGCGTGTTGGAGGAGTATTTCTATGAAGACGTAAGGTTGGAGAAGTCACAGAATGCAGAATACCGTCTGAAAGTAGTGGATGAAAAACAAGGACTTGAATACGATGATGACCTTGGCCTGCACTTTAACGAAGCTAAACTTCATCTTATCAATCTCTTGTTGGCACTGTCAAGCATCATGCTTTTGGCTCCAACGGGGCAGAACAAGAGGAAAATCTTGGTGCTTGATGATTTTATCACAAGCCTCGACACTGCCAACAGAAGTTTTCTATATCAGTATATCATCTCCTGTTTTGACAAGTATCAAGTGTTGATTTTCACACATAACACCAGTTTCTATAATCTGTGCGACCATTTTCTAAAGGAGAATCCAGAAAAGGACACCTGTTGGTTGAGGCAGGGTATCTATGAATACAACCATCAACACTACGTATATGCAAAGCAGGGAGGTGACAGATTGAAACAGATAGAAGACGAGTTGAAAGCCAATCCTGGAAGAGTGGCAGATATAGGAAACGATGTCCGCCAATATTTTGAAGTACTGCTCCATCAGTTTGCCATGATGTTGATGGCAGGAGCGAGGGAAGAGACTTCGAAACTGCTCTATGAAGTGACGAAGAAAGGCGAGAAGCGCATATTTCATGTAGATGAGCATGGTATCAGTGACTTGAGAACGCTTTTTGGAGATATAGAACAGATTATGAAGGATGCACCTGCTGACAGACAGTGGGAAAAAGTGAAACGTGCTATAGATAAGTTCAAGAATCCGGCCAACTCTGCTGATAAACTATCGGAGAACCTACAGGCGATGAGTATCTATCAAAAGGTGGCCCTGCATCAGGCCTCTCACGGTCACGAAGGTTTGCCAGACCTGACGGAAAAAGAAATAAAGGCTTCTATACATGTGCTTAGGAAGCTTGAAGAAACAATCAAGAAAATGAAAATAGAAAGAATATAGAATGATGAATACAATTCCTTTTTTGTCTTTGAAAGGCGTTACTGCTCTTCATGGAGCTGAGATTAACGAGGCGGTGAGCCGCGTGGTGAACGGGGGATGGTACCTCCAGGGAAAAGAGAACGAGAAGTTTGAGGCTGACTATGCCCGGTTTATAGGAACGAAGTATTGTATCGGGTGCGCCAACGGACTGGACGGGTCACTTGTATAACCGCGTGGATTAACCGAAAATCTTGACCATAGTATATTCCCCCGCCAAATATCCTTCAACTTTATATATTTACCCTCGCAATAGGTGAGGAGGGTTCAATTGTATATATACAAACTTTCTCATGGAAATATACAAAGAAAGAGTTTTTATACGACGTTAATTGAAATATGACACAAGACGAACGGTGGATGGTGAAATATATTGAGGTGGTGACATTTATTGAGACCAACAAACGGAATCCATCTCGACATAGAATAGAGGAGCATGACTACTTGAATTGGCTGAAGGCTAATAGAAAAGCCTTGAATGCAGGAAAGATGAAGGCTGAGAGGGTAGAGAAGTTTAGAAAACTTCTGGAAATGACGGAACAATATAGGAGGAAGAACCAGTATGAATAGTAGTCGCGATATTATCGCAACATACGAGACAATATAGAGAAAAGGAATGAGGCAGCTCAATACATATCATAACGGGATGGCTGGGTATCTGATGGACTTCGGATTTGGCGGCTATTCACTGGCGGCGGTAGTTGCTGGAAAAGTGTAATCCCCAAATATAATGATACTACTTCGGTAACGCCTAAAAAAATGGGTTACCGAAGTAAAATAAAGCATTTCTCGTCAAATAGGCGAACAATTATTCGTCAAATGGGTGAATAGAACCTGGACAAATAACCAAATGAATACTTACCAAATAACCAAGCGAAAACTTACCAAACAACCAAATTGGCGTCATATATCAAGGCATTGAAGAAAATCTTTGTGATAGAAGATATTCAGTATGCTTACAAACGTCCGAAGGATGGCGTTTTAGTGGTTCCAATCGGCTGTCTGAAGGACTAATTCCCCGATAGTCCTGGCAATATTCTGCTGCGCCACCTCTTTGCGCATGGCCTCTGCGAGGGGCAGGGCGGGGGGATTGATGCATACCGCATCGGCAAAACCGGCTTGCAGCAGTGCCGCCCTGTCGGAGATACGCCCAGCTATCAGACAGACGGGCACGCTACCGGCTTGACGGAGGATGCCCACGGGCAACTTGCCCATCAGTGTCTGGCGGTCGGCAGCACCCTCACCGGTGATGACGAGGTCGGCATCACGGACCGTATCCTTGAAGTGGATGGTATCCAACAGCAGGTCGATGCCCGACTGGCAGTCGGCATTGAGGTATTGCAGGAAGGCGTAACCCAGTCCGCCAGCAGCACCGGCACCGGCAGCACTCGAGCGGTTGAACCCGAAATGCTTGGCCGACAGTTCTGCAAACTTAGCGGCCCTGCGGTCCAAGGTTTGTATCTCCTCCGCAATGCCCCTTTCCACCAGTCTCTCCGGAAACTTCTGGGGCGCAAATACATGGGCAGCCCCTTCTTCGCCACAGAGCGGATTCCTGACATCAGAGGCGATGGTGAAGCGCACGGGCTTCAGCACCGTGATGTCGTCCCATGATTCACCTTTCGCGAATGTGTCGACGAGTGCCCGCAGCATCCCCATGCCCGCATCGCTGGTGGCACTGCCGCCCAGTCCTACGATGACATGCCTGGCGCCTCTTCTGATGGCATCCGCCACTAACTGCCCCACACCATAGCTCGTCGCCACCATCGGGTTGCGCTCCTCCTCGGTCAACAGCGTCAGTCCGCAGGCCTGTGCTATCTCAATGACTGCCGTGTCGTCGTGCAACAGGTAGGCGGCCCTGATGGGTCGCATCAGCGGGTCGCGCACCGTCATCTCTACCATTTCGCCACCGATAGCCACGCGGAATGCCTCCAGGAATCCCTCGCCGCCATCACTCACCGGCACCTCCACGACCTCAGCCTCGGGCCACACTCTGCGTATGCCCTCCGCTGCTGCCCGGTTGGCCTCCTGCGACGTCAGGCATCCCTTCAGCGAATCAATGGCTACAATGATTTTAGGCATAAAACTTTTCTGTTGATTATCAAATACAATATTTATAAAATAACTGCAAAGAATTGCAAGAATATAGAGGAAAATGGGTAAATTTGCATGCTGAAACATTTCTTGAAAGATGGAATACTATCCCGACAAGATGACGCCCGAACAGGTCCGCTGTTTTCGGGAAGACGTGCTGAACATTGTCAGTCAGATACCGCGTGGACGGGTGACGACCTACGGCACCATTGCGACATGGGCTGGATGGCCCAGCCATTCCCGCATGGTGGGGCGCACGTTGCGCTATACACCCGGTGCCGAGCTGCTGCCCTGCCATCGGGTGGTCAACAAGGAGGGGCGCACGGCTCCCGGCTGGAGTCGCCAGCGTCTGTTGTTAGAGGCAGAGGGCGTGACGTTCAAGGCTAACGGCCATGTGGACATGCAGCGACATTTGTGGGAGCCGGATGAAGCTACTTCCCCAGAATCTGTCCAGCGTGCTCCTTGGTCTTAATCTGCTTGCCTTGCAGAATCTGCTCGATGATGCCCTCCTCGTTGATGACGAAGGTGGTGCGGATGGTGCCCATCACCTTCTTGCCGTACATCGACTTCTCGCCCCAGGCACCCATCGACTCCATGAGCGTCTTGTCCACGTCGGCAATCAGGGGGAAAGGCAGTTGGTGCTTCTCCTTGAATTTCTGGTGCGAGGCGGCAGAGTCCTTGCTCACGCCCACCACCTCGTAGCCCTGCGCCTGTAGCGCATCGTAGTGGTCGCGCAGACTGCAAGCCTCGCTGGTGCAGCCACTCGTGTTGTCCTTTGGGTAGAAGTACAGTACCAGTTTGCGGCCGCGATAATCACTCAGACGGATGTCCCGTCCCTGTTCGTCCTTGCCCAGAATCTCGGGCGCCTTGTCTCCAATGTTCATATTACTGTTTTTTTTTGGTAAATGTTCTTGTGCATCAAATATGCTTTCTCCGATACAGCCAGGCCACGGCAGCACCCGAAAGGTTGTGCCACACGCTGAAGATGGCTCCAGGGATGGTGGCCAGCGGATAGGCTGCGAAATGAATGGTTGCCAGACTGCTGGCCAGCCCCGAGTTCTGCATGCCCACCTCGATGGAGATGGCGCGCTTCTTCGGGTCCGATAGCCGGAGCACCTGTCCGATGAGATAGCCTAGGGCGAGTCCACAGACGTTGTGGAGCATGACCACAAGCACGATGATCAGTCCGCCCGCCAGCAGTTTCTCGGCATTGGCGGCGATGACGATGGACACGATGAAGGCGATGGCCAGTGACGAGAAGGCGGGCAGATAGTCGGTGGCCCGTTCGGTGAGTCGCGGCCACAGCCACTTCACCAGCAGACCGACGGCGATGGGCAGGATGACCACCCAGAGGATGCTGAGAAACATGCTGGCCACATTCACGTCGACGCTCTTGCCCGCCAATGCCCATGTAAGCAGCGGAGTCAGGAAAGGTGCGAGTAGCGTGGAGACGCCCGTCATGCCTACCGACAGTGCCAGGTCGCCCTTGGCCAGATAGGTGATGACGTTCGAGGCCGTGCCTCCGGGACAGCAGCCTACGAGCACCACGCCCAGCGCCAGCGCCTCGTCGAGCGAGAAGAGGCGGGTGAGTGCCCATGCCAGTAGCGGCATCACCGTAAACTGTGCCAGACAGCCCGTGATGACATCTTTCGGCCGACTGAATACGATACGGAAGTCGTGGAGGTTGAGCGTCATGCCCATGCCAAACATCACCACGCCCAACAGATAGTTAATGACCGTGGGCCGGATTTGCCCGAGCGTCGCGGGGAAACACAGTGCCAGCACGGCAGCCGCCAACACCAGTACGGCCATATAGTCGGAAATGTAACGACAGAGTTTCTTCATTTTGATAACGTGTATTTAGATTTTTTGTCAAGTGTTTATTAGGATGCCGGTGAAGATGCGCCCCGACTCGATGCCCAGTCGTCGGGCAGAGAAGAAGGTGTCGCAGGCTTTGTACGTGCAGATGCCACTGAGCGTGATGCGGTCTGTACGTAGTCCGCTGGTTATGAGCTGCTGACGGTTGCATTCGGGCAAGTCGATGTGCCACTTCGTATATAGTCTGCTTATCTCCTTCATATCGAAACCGGCAGCGGCAAAGGCATCGTAGACCTCTTGGCCTACCTCGAAACTGTCGAGGCTGATGCCAGGCCCGATTTGTGCTACGAGGTCGAAGGGCTGGGTGCCGTAGGTCTTGGTCATGGCGCTTACTGCCTTCTCTACGATGCGTGCCACCGTACCTCGCCAGCCGGCATGGATGGCACAGACCACATGATGCCGAGGGTCGTAGAGTAGGAGAGGGATGCAGTCGGCCGTGCTCACACCGATGCATACGCCTGGCATGTCGGTCATCAGCGCATCGACACCCTCCAAGGCCGTCTGTCGTTCAGTCATCGTGAGCGACAAGAGTGCTTCGTCGATACAGACCACACGGGTGTCGTGCGTCTGGTGGGGCATGATGAGGCGGTCGTTGCTGATGCCCAGCTGTTGGCACAGTGCCTCGCGGTTGCGCACCACATGCTCCTCGCTGTCGCCACAATAGCGGTTGATGTTAAACGACGCGTACTTGTCCGTGCTGCATCCGCCCCGTCGCGTGGTGCTGAAGGCCACCACGTCCGCACCCATCTCGTAATGATGTAATTGTACCTCAGTCATTTTGTTTCATCTTTGTCAATCCACATAGCGCTCGAACATCTGCCGGTACGCCTCTACTTTCTTGTCGAACGCCAAGGGATAGGCCCTTGAAGATGACGGCAACCGGTAGAGCACTATCTGCTCGCCGTCTTGAGCCTTCACGTTAGGAATATCCACACATGTGTTTACCTTTGGCATCGTGGGAATGTCGAGCGACGTACACAGCGTCTCGGTAGCTTTCTCGCCCGTGGTGACGACGGCTCGCAGGTGAGGCAGGTGGGCTATCAGTGCCCGGACATCCGTTGCCTCCACCACCTCTAAGAACTTGTCTGACGCATTGTCCTGCAAACGTCTGACGGCCGTCGAGGTGTCGAAGAACGCGATGCCCTTCTCATGGCAGAACGCCACGATGTCATCGAGCCGGAACCGCTTGTGCTCCTCGTCCACGAATCGGTTACGGTCACCAAAGAATACCGCCCCCTCGATGCGCCAGTGGTCGTTAATGAAGTTGGGGTAGTAGAAGTCCATGCACCACCGCTTGCGCTGCGGCGGAAAACTGCCCAGGAACAGCACTCGTGCATTCTCTGGCAGAAACGGCCGCAGCGGGTGATACTCTACGCCGTCGTGGCTCCGCTCAATGTTCTCGGTGTTCAGATACGATTTCTGGTGCATACTGATAAATGTTCCTAAAACGAAGAGGCAAATTTACGAAAAATCCCGTAAAGTTCGTATCTTTGCATCGTTTTTTATACATCATTAAGAAAAGAATGCAATGATGATGACCGACCGACTGAAACGGGAATTGGAACGGCTGCCCGTGATGGCAATAACGGAGACACTCAACGAGACGTTGAGCACTTCTGCGGCAGTGATTGTGACGGCGGCACCCGGAGCAGGCAAGTCGACGCTGTTGCCGCTGACGATGCTCCCTGCCGTCGACGGAAAGATTATTGTGCTGGAGCCCCGACGGGTGGCGGCACGCCAGATAGCAGCGCGCATGGCGTGGCTCATGGGCGAAAGCGTGGGCGACACGGTAGGCTATCGGATAAGGTTCGAGAGTCGGGTGTCTGAACGGACACGCATCGAGGTGGTGACCGAAGGCGTACTGACACGCATGTTGCTCGACGACCCGGCCCTGGAGGGCATTGCTTCGGTGGTGTTCGACGAGTTTCACGAGCGGAGCCTGAACACCGACGAGGCATTTGCCCTGACGCGTCAATGCCAGCAGTTGCTGCGCGACGACCTACGTATCGTGGTGATGTCGGCAACAATCGATACAGCTGCACTCGTCGAGGCTTTGCACTGTCCGGTTTTAGAGAGCGAGGGACGGATGTTTCCTGTCGAGGTCATCCATACAGCAGAAGAGGCAGACGTTCTGAATGTGTCGTCACTGACGGCCAGAACCATCTTGCAGGCCCATCGTGAGCATGAGGGCGATATCCTGGCGTTTCTGCCTGGCGAGGGCGAAATACGCCGCGTAGAGGAGATGATTGCGGACAGCCTCGACGGCACGAGGATATTCCCTCTATACGGTCTCTTGTCGAACGATGAGCAGGCACGGGCCATCGCTCCGAGTGCATCTGGCGAACGGAAGGTGGTGCTGGCCACCCCCATTGCCGAGACGTCGCTCACCATCGAGGGCGTGCGCGTGGTGGTGGACAGCGGACTGCATAGAAAAATGGTGTTCGACGCCCGTAGCGGACTGAGCCACCTGGAGACCGTGCGCATCTCGATGGATATGGCGACGCAGCGCACAGGACGCGCCGGGCGCGTGGCTCCTGGCGTATGTAACCGATTGTGGAGCAAGGGCACCGAGGCACGGATGGAAATGGTTCGACGGCCGGAGATACTGGATGCCGACCTCACGTCGTTGGTGCTCGATGCCGCCATCTGGGGCGAGCGCGAAGTGGAGCGTCTGCCGTGGCTGACATCGCCACCTAAGTCGTCAGTCGTTCATGCCCGCACACTGTTGCAATCGCTTGGCGCATTGGATGAGGCGAGCAAGGTGACACAACAAGGCAAAGCTCTGTCGAAACTGCCTTGTCATCCACGTATTGCCCGTATGTTGCTCATGGCAGACAGCCCTGAACGCAAATCTCTTGCTGCCGACATCGCCGCCCTTTTAGAAGAGAAAGACCCGCTGGCTGGCATCGGTGATATTTCGATAGCCACCCGCCTCGATGCGCTGCGACGCGAACGCAGAAGCGGACACGGAGGCCGCTGGGGGCGCATCATCAAGATTGCCCGCCAGTATGCTGAGATGATTCATGCCAAAGACGACAACACCACCGTCAATCCTTACGAAGCAGGTGCTCTTCTGGCATCTGCCTATCCTGAGCGCATTGGTAAAGCGTGGAAAGAGGGCGTGGGCGTGTATCAATTGTCAAGCGGTGCACTCGTATCGGTAGAAGAACCAGCGGAAACCGACTGGATTGTTGCAGCCTCGATGCACCGCAAGCAAGGTGGCATCGGGAAGGTGTTCTTATCCTGCGTCGTCGACCCCACCGACCTGCAACCCTATACTACCAAGCGCGAGAACATCTATTGGGACGGTAAGGCCGGCACCATCGTGGCCCGTCAGGAGCATCGCATCGGAGCCATCCTGTTAGACGAGAAACCATTGTCGGGAGACCACCGCGAGACCATACAGCGCACCATCTGCGAGGCCATCGTCAAAGACGGTCCCTCGATGCTCAATTTTTCTGATGAGGTACAGAACCTGCAGCGACGCATTGCCTTCATCGCCACCCGTCATCCTGAATTAGACCTTCCCTCAGTCGACAACGACGCACTCTGCCGGCGTGCACTCGAATGGGGACCGCTTTTCATCGGACGTGCCACCACTACGGCAGAACTGAAGAAACTCGACCTCAAGGAAATCATCTGGAGCCGTCTCACCTACGACCAGCAGCAGACCATAGACCGCTTGGCACCGACCCACATCGTCGTACCCACTGGCAGTCACATTCGTTTAGAATACCGCATAGGTGCTGAGGTGCCAGTGCTGCGTGTCCGTCTGCAAGAGTGCTTTGGTCTCATTGACACCCCACAGGCTGACGGCACTCCCGTGCTGATGGAACTGCTCTCGCCCGGTTTCAAACCCGTGCAGCTCACCAGCGACCTGCGCAGTTTTTGGCAGGAGACCTATTTCGACGTGCGCAAGGAACTGCGTCGCCGCTACCCCAAACACGCCTGGCCCGACAATCCCTTGGATGCCCAGCCTACAAGGGGCGTGAAGCGAAAATAACTATAACAAAACACAAAAAAAATACAACGATACGATGAAAGAGATTTATACAGCAGCAGAGTTGATGGCATATATTCAGCAGACAGGTTTCCTGCCGTTGCTCAATGGTGATGTGGCGGGCTTCTCGGCAGAAGAGATTGTTGCCGACGACTGCCGCTACGTAGTATTTCCCGATGGCGGATGGGACTGGCCGTTGTGGAAGTGGAAGGGCGAGATTGTCACCGAGGGCAACTGTGTCTACGGCAAGTTCTTTGCCGGCAAAGCGGGTTTCGTCAGTCGTGAGTGGTGGCCCGACTTCTGCAACTACCGTCGCAGCTGTCATCCGCAGCCCGAAGAGGGCACCATCGAGGATGCCATCCTTACTACGCTCCGCGAGCAAGGCAGTCTCATCACACGCGAACTGCGTGCCGCCTGCGGTTTCGACGGTCCCAAGATGCGCAGCCGCTTCGACGGTTACATCACCCGCCTGCAGATGGGTTGCCACATCGTCACCGAAGACTTTGTCTATCCCACAGACAAGCATGGCCACGAATACGGCTGGGGCTGGTCGCTGCTCACTACACCCGAATTGCTCCTTGGGCGCGAAGCCTGTGTCACCGACCGCACGCCGCAACAGTCCTACGACCGTCTCAAGGCCCACTTCCAGACCCTTCTCCCCACCGCCACCGACCGCCAGATAGAAAAACTCTTAGGACATTAGAGAAGGAATGTGTATGAAGATTGTTGTACTCGACGGATATGGAGCCAACCCTGGCGATTTGTCGTGGGAGGGGCTCAGGGAGATAGGTGAACTGGCTGTCTATGACCGCACCGCTGCTGAAGATACTGTGGCAAGGGCTGCCGCTGCTGACATCGTGCTGACCAACAAGGTCGTTCTGGGGCGTAGCGAGATGGCGCAACTACCGCGGCTCCGGTATATCGGGGTGTTGGCTACTGGCTATAATGTGGTGGACATCGAGGCCGCCCATGAGTATGGCATCACCGTTACCAATGTGCCGGCTTACAGCACAGAGAGTGTGGTGCAGATGGTGTTTGCACATTTGCTTACGGTGACCAACCGCACGGAGCACTACACTGTTCAGAACCGTAACGGACGTTGGACCGATAGTCCTGACTTCTGTTATTGGGACACGCCGCTGATGGAATTGGCTGGCAAGACTTTTGGTATCGTCGGATTCGGACATATCGGCAAGCGGGTAGGGGAGGTCGCCCTTGCTTTTGGCATGTGTGTGAAGGCTCTGACCAGCAAGACGGTCGACCAACTTCCGGCAGATGTCCAAAAGGCCGACCTTACGGAACTGCTCGCCACGTCGGATGTCCTCTCGCTGCACTGTCCGCTGACTGACAGCACGTACCACATGATAAACAGGGAGACCCTACGGCAAATGAAGTCTACCGCTATTCTCATCAATACCGGACGTGGCCCACTTGTCTCGGATGCCGATGTCGCTGAGGCCTTACAGCAGGGAGTCATTTCCGCTTATTGTGCCGATGTGCTGACCGAGGAACCACCGCGAGTCGACAATCCTCTACTGCGTCAGCCTCAGGCCTACATTACTCCCCATATCGCATGGGCCACCTACGAAGCTCGCGTCCGCCTACTCGATGTCGCCATCCAGAATGTCAGAGCCTTCGTTGCGGGACATCCCCAAAATGTTGTCTAATCTTCAAATGTTCTTTAAGACGTATATCTAAGATTTCAATAACTCCAGGTCTATCAGTAAGACTGCTGTCTCGGGCTCATCCTTCGGGGCATCCTTTGGCTTCCAGGCTACTACGAATCGGACTGAGGCAGTGTGGGGCGTATAGCCTTTCTCAAGCCACGAGGCGAGTGTAGTTTGCATGGCCTGTGACAGTTTGGCGACAGCCCTGCGGGATGTGGAATGGAGGAAGTAGTTGTGGTCGAGAATGAGGGGATCGCCACTGCGTAATGCCAGCACTTCCTGCTTGATGGGCTTGAAGAATCCCAGGTTAACATCTTTGTGCGTAAGTTGTAACACGATTTCATCAGGGAAAGGGTACTGCTGGTTGTCTGTCGTGTGTTGGTCGGCAGGCAGATGGCTGAATAGGTCGCTGTTGCTGTGGATAAATAGACGTTGTTTTGCCCGTGTTATGCCTACGTAAATCTGGCGGAACAGGCGGTTGTCTTTCTTGGGTCGGTCGGCCATGAGCATGTATACATCGTTGAACTCACGTCCTTTCGATTTGTGGATAGTGGACACCACAACTTCTGACTCCGTTACCTCACAGAAATCCTCGACCGACGACTCGTAGATGAACTCCCACAGATCGGTGCGGTATTTGGCGCGGTTGGTTTGTTCGAACTGCTGTATGCAACGTCTGACATACGGCAAACTCTGGCTACCTTCGTATTTACGGAAAGTGGCCTGTTTCGCCTCCTCCCACAGTTCGTCGGGGATTAGTGGGGCGGTGAGCCGCTTTGAGATATAGCGTAGCATGTATTTTATCTCTGCCAGATTGGCAAAGCGTATATCGTCTATCGACTGCACCAATTTGCTTTTTATGCCATGCTTGCGCAGCAGAGCCATCAGTATGACAGCTTCCTCGTTGGTCTGTGTGAGGATGCACGAGGTGCCGCCAGACTGATGTCGGAGCACATCATTGATTACCGGCTGGAACAGGTGCTGCGCCGTATGGTGTGTCACCTCCACCAGACCGTCCTCGCTGCTCATAGATACAATGGGAGTCGATTTCATACGCTGGCCGATGCAGCGGGCAAAGGCATTGGCAAAATCGACCACATGATGCGAACTGCGATAGTTCTCGGTCATTTCGACGAAGCGGCTGCCAGGCTCTTTCGACAACTGATAGAGATACTTTGAGTCAGACCCACGGAACTCAAAAATGTTCTGATCGTCATCGCCCACGGCGATAACACGCATGTCCTCGTTGTGCGCCATCAGGGCCTTCACGAGTTTATATTCATCGACACTCATGTCCTGTGCCTCGTCAATGACGAGCACCGTCTTGCCGATGCGATTGGGCTCCACCTCGCCTTGACTAATCATCTCGGCAGCTCGTGCCACCACGTTCTCAGCCGCTTCCAGATTGCCCACACGCCCAAGAATGTCGAAGCTGTAAGAATGGAATGTTTTGATTTCGACATAATAGGCTACTTCGCCTATCAGGTCTATCAGCCGCTGCTTAAACTCTGTGGCTGCCGCCCGCGAGAAGGTGAGCATAAGCAACTGTTCGTGCTTCACGTCTTCAAGCAACAGGAGTGAAGCCAATTTATGCACCAGCACACGGGTTTTCCCGCTGCCGGGTCCTGCCGCCACGACAATGCAGTTTGAGTCCTTGTCGGCAATAATCTTTCGCTGGCTTTCCGACAGTTGGGCAAAGAGTTTCTTGTATTTGGCCGGGGTGACGTTGCGTTGTATCTCTGCGTTGCGTTCGCCCTTGAAATAGCGGGCAATGAAACGGCGGTAGTCCATCAGAAAATAGTCCTGCACATACTGCTGTGCTGCCTGATAGTCACGCACCATGAGGTTGGCATATTCTCCAACGATGTGTACCTGCTGAATTTTCTGCTTATAGAAATCATCGAGCATGCGGTAGTCCTCCTGCTTATAGCGCAGTTTCATGTCCTTCAGGCGGTGGATGTCCATTGCGTTGTAGAGCACCATGAAGCCGCCGTCGAGTTTCAGAACACCGATGTTCGACAGATAGAGTAGGGCTTCCTCTACATCGTCTATCTGCACGTTATCCAGTGAGTCGAAGAGCGAATGGCTGCCGGATTTAAGTTGGGTTAGCAATTCTACGATAGAAAACTGCACCATCACTCCTTGCGTCTGGGCAACAGTTGCTTCCGTTCTTCTTTCAGTCTTTTCATACAGCCACTTGATGGCAAAGCGGCATATCTCCCATCGTTGCTTGCTCCGCTTGTGAGTTGTCTCCCCGTCGTTCTGGAGTGTCAGTGTCATGTTCCTCGCTGGGTCTTCCTGCTTACGGATGTAGCCTTTCACCACGAGGAAGTAGAGCAGCGTACGGATGTCCTTCTCCTTGGCGGTGGTGATACCGCTGTTCACGGCATCGTCGTTGAGTTGCTTACACGAAACGGTCAGTCCGCCGTCTGGTATCCGTTCCAAGATGTATTGCTCGAGTTTGGCAAAACGCTCAAAGAGCAACACGGACTTATGGCCAGTAGTATCGGACAAGTAGGCTGTAATGTCCTTGTTGTCTGCCAGGATGCCCTCTTGTCGCATACGCACCACTGCCGACACCACATCTCTACGAGTCAGTCCCAGTATATCGGCCAGATAGTCCACTCGTGACTCCGCCTCGGCATCCTGCGCCTTGGCGATGTGCTTCTGACTGATGAGCGACTTGATGATTCGCACCGCCTTCTCGCGGTCGTCCTCGTCGAAGAGCACTGACTGCATGATGCGTTGGCGGGCCTCCTCCATATTGCGCACCGTGATACCTGTGGCATAGACGTGGGGCATGTTGTTGCCGCGTTCCAAATAGCCCGCCTGTTCCAGTGCCGCAATGGCCGTGCGTACACGGGTCTCTATGTCGGGCACGGCATCGCTCCATCCGGCCTGACGTGCAATTTCCAACGACGAGCAGCTCACTTGCTGCCGCTGACGGGTCATCCGTTTCACAGCCTGCCATACCTGTTGTATCTCGCTGATGCTGAGCTTGGTCTGGTTGAGTAATACGAAGTGTTTATCGAGGTCGCTATCGCTGTAGAGTACGTAGCATCGGGCGCTGAGCGATGGGTCACGACCGGCTCGTCCTGCCTCCTGAACATAGTTCTCTAAAGAGTCGGAGATATTGTAGTGAACCACCAGCCCTACGTCCTTCTTGTCGACACCCATGCCGAATGCCGAGGTTGCCACGATGATGCGTACCTGTCCCGACATGAACTCGTCTTGGTTCTTCACCTTTTCATCGTTGTCCATCTTGCCGTTGAAAGGCAGCGAACGGTAGCCGTCGCGGGTCAGTCGGGCTGCCAGTTCATGGGTGCGGCGTGTGCGGGCCACATAGACGATGGCAGGGCAGTCGAATTCCGACAGCAGCGTACGCAGTTTTTGGTATTTGTCTTCGTCGGTGTCGGCATGCAGCACGGCATAGCGCAGGTTTGTACGGGTGGCCCGCGAGGCATAAAGCTCAAGGTTGAGGTAGAGTGTCTGCTTGAAGTAGTCGCAGATGTCCTGTATCACCTTCTGTTTGGCCGTAGCCGTGAAGCATGACACAGGGATGTTCTGCCAACAACCCTTTTTCCGCTGATACTCTCGGATAAACTTGCCGATGTATAGATAGTCCACTCGGAAGTCTTGCCCCCACGACGAGAAGCAGTGAGCCTCGTCGATGACAAAGCGCACCACATGGCGGGCCAATAGTATTTTCTCGATGGTCTTCGAGCGCAGCATCTCGGGGGCGATGTAGAGCAGCGAGGCCT
The DNA here is from genome assembly GCA_017847725.1 of Prevotella sp. GTDB lineage: Bacteria > Bacteroidota > Bacteroidia > Bacteroidales > Bacteroidaceae > Prevotella. The sequence goes on along the minus strand of JAGAXW010000033.1, from coordinate 12,442 downwards.
CGCCGTCCAGCACCCGCTGGATGGCCAGCGAGCGGGTGATGGGATCGAGCAGGCCATTGATGGTGACGGCATCGGTGATACCCCGCTCAGCGAGATTGTCCACTTGGTCTTTCATCAGCGACTGTAAAGGCGAGATGACCACCGTCAGACCGTGAACGGTGCGACCGGCCATCAGCGCTGGCAGCTGGAATGTCAGCGACTTGCCGCCTCCAGTAGGGAAGATGGCCAGCAGCGACCGACCTTCGACAGCAGCCCTTGCTGCCCGTTCCTGTAGGGGTTCACCCTCATAGGTGCGGAACTGGTCGTAACCGAAGAAGGTCTTCAACCCTGTATGTATGTCCATGAACGAATGGCAGTATTCACAGTCGGGCTCTTGGCAATGCCGCTGCCGCAAAATACCGATGACATATTCCACACCTGGATAGTTGTGGAGAACCCAGCCTGGCGTTATACTTCGGTTGTCGGTCGTGTCAATCAGCGACAACGCATAGGCCAGTTCTACAGGATATTGTTCTATCAGGGCCACTACATCGGCATATTGGCAGATGCGCCCGCGGTATTCGTTCCAGATTAACGCCGCCAGATTGGTACAGGAGGATTCCGCCTCCACAAGGTGCATAAAGCCCTGAAACTCTTTCTCGCTATGCAGCAAGGTTGCGAAAATCCTGCGTTTCCTGTCCGACAGCGACTGCCAGCAGGTCACCTCGTCCATCAGAAGGTCGCGGGCTTTCTCGCAGTCGTTCACAGGATTGTTCATCTGTTCGCTGATGAGCTTGTCGTCTTTCAGCAACCGATGATAGGGCCGCTCAGGAAACAGCAGTGGCGACACATATAGGGTATCAACAAGTTCGAACGGCAGGTGCTCTTCGTCGGTGAACAGATACCGTGCATCGTGATGGATGATGTTATGACCGCACACGAAATCAATACCCTCCAAGAAACGGTCCACCGCCTCCCTCGAACAACCATGGTAGACCGCCCCATCATATCGCCAGACACCAATATCATGAACCTTGTGGTCGCTGGGACTTACCTCCGTGTCTATTATGGCATAGTGTTTGGGCTTTGAGTTCATTTCCGATTGCGTAGCTCTGAACGAGATGACTGAAGAAGTCAGCGAATATCGTCTTGCTGTAGTGCCCTAACGAAGGCGTCGATGTTCTCCTCCGTGAAGTGCTGCATCACGACGACGTGGGCCAGACGGCCGCCAAAGCGCTCGTCTTCGTTCTGTGCCAACTGGTACTGGTGGGCCAGCTCAGGCGACGGACAGCGCATGAACACCGTGTTGCTATAGTCGTTGACCCATGCAGGATGGCCTATGCGGTCGAGCTGCTGCTTCAGGTAGGCCGTCAGCTCCAGGATGCGACGCGCCTGACGGCTCCACTCCTCGGCACCCACGCGCTGCACAATCCACCAGAACTTGAGCGGCTTGATGGGGTCGCGCGAACAGTTTATCATGCGCATGTTCTTGTTCAGATAGGGGATGTTGAAGTTGTCCTGGCGGTCGTACACCTCGCGAGTGCACAGGAAGAGGCCCGACGGCGAGTCGATGCCGAAGAACTTGTGGCCGCTGACGGCTATCGACTCGAAGCCCATCAGACGGCTGCTCACCAGGTGGCGGTGCTCCGTAAACGGCAGATAACCGCCAAAGAGGGCTGCATCCACATGGCGATAGACGGCAGGCAACTCGGGGTGGCGGGCAAGCACGGCGTTGAGCGTGGGCATGTCGTCGATGGCTCCCTTGAATGTGGAGCCTGCGGCATAGACCACCAGTGCGGGGCGCTGCGTGTCGAGCTGCTGCTCCAGGTCGTCGGCTATCATGCGCCCCATGGTGTCGCTCTTCACCAGCCGTGTCTCCAGATTCTGCAGGTGGGCCAGTCGCATGTTCGAGTAGTGGGCCTCGTCGCTCACGTAGAGTATTGGCTGCAGGCCCGTGAGGTGCTTCAGGTAGTTGGCACCGAAGTAGATACCGTGGTTGTTGCCGTCGGAGCCGCTGTGGGTGATGAGGCCCCAGAAGTTATCGGGTGCAAAGTCGTAGCGCGGTGCGAAATACTCGATGACCTCGCGCTCGAACACCTGCGACGATACCTCCCACGGCGTGTCGGTAAACGGGTCGCCGGCATTGTTGAGGTTCATCAGGTTGATGCCGTTGGCATAGTACCACTCATAGAAGTCGCGCAGCGGCGACACCTCGTTGAAGGGATAGCCAAAATACTTGGGCAGCGTCTGCTGCCATATCTCCACCCAGCGGTCCAGCTTCTCGAAGCCGGAACTTTTCACAGTTTTCATGATCTATTCAGGTTCAGTTTTTATGCCCTCATCAGGGCATATAATAATTGGTCAGGAAATACGTTCTCTCCCAGTCTACAATCTTCAGTTCAGACTCTTTTGCAGGATGGATGCCTTGCTCGTCGAGCACCATCACCTGTTTGTCGTTCTGGTCGTAGAGCGGCCATTCCTTTGCCTTGCCGTCGGGCGACTGTTCTGCCGTGAGCGACGGACAGCCGGTCTTGGCGAACTGCACCCACATCTTGCGCAGCGTTTTCCCGAAGGTCGCGTCCAGTTCCCTTCCCGTGAAGCAAGTGTCCTCCGGATGTTTGAATACGGTCGAGACCTCTATCGCATGGCCGGCTTTGATAATAGGCAGGGAAGACTCCGTCGTGAAGTAGTAGGTGTACGATTTGCCGCCAGCCTTGGTCTGCTCCTCCGACAGTCTGATTTGCGGTGCGATAAAGAGCATCTGCCCGAACAGTCGGGCGTAGGGCTCGTAGCTCTCTCCCTGGATGCTCTGGCAGTAGCTCTCGGCCAGTGCTTTCTCTTTGTCGGTAAATCTGGCGAAGTTCTCCGCCTTGCGCTGCTTGCCCCATTCGGTGAAGCCATCCACTCCGAAGGGAGGCACGAAGGTGTTAAACTCATCCTTGTTGCAGCCTTGCAGGAAGGCGATGTCTTTTGCCGCTCCGTTAGCGTATGCCTCCCACGTGTTCAGGGGCAGAATCTTTCCGTCCCGCTCCGGGGCTGTGCGTATTCCGAGCACCTGAAACAGTCCGTACAGGCGTCCCCACGCCTCCACCAGTTTCTCGGCACTGACCTGCTGCAGGTCTGCAACGGTCTTGCAGCCCAGCTCCTTCATCATCTCGTCCGTGCATCGGATGGCCTCCTCCGGTGTTCTCGTCTGGCCGGGGGTGCCGCTCTGTGCGATGACGCGCTTATAATATTTCTGCGTGCCTTCAATCAGGGGCAGCATGGTACAGCATCCCGCACCGGCAGATTCGCCCCAGATGGTCACGTTGTCAGGGTCGCCGCCAAAGCCGGCAATATTCTCATGCACCCACTTCAGTGCCATTATCTGGTCCAGAAGTCCCAGGTTCTGCGCGTCCGGATAGTCCATGCCGTCCGACAGGTGAGACAAGTGGAAGAAGCCGAGCACGCCCAGTCTGTAGCCCACGCATACGACGATGACGTCGGGATTCTCCTCTACGAAGTTGTGACACTCGTAGTTCGGGTCGGCCGTACCGCCCACTTCATAGGCGCCGCCATGAATCCACACCATGACAGGCTTCTTCTGCGTCGTCGCATCGTCAGCTCGCCAAATGTTCAGGTACAGACATTCCTCGCCCAGCACATACTCGGCCGCAATGTCGCCAGGCGCCTGTGAGCAGGTCTTCGCATTGTAGTATGCCTCGTACACTCCGTCGTTGGGAGCATAGGGCTGTGGTGCCTTCCAGCGCAGTTTGCCGACAGGCTGTTCGCCGACAAATGGGATGCCCTTGTAGGCAATGATGTTCTTCGTCTTTTTGCCTACGAAGGTTCCGTTGATGCACTTGACGGCCAGCGAGGGGTCGTAGTGCTTGTCGTCTGTTATCTTTTGATTCTCCCCATATTGGGGCATCACCTGTTCTGCCAGTTCATTCATAGTCTTATCTGTTTTTTGTTCTTAGATGATGACCTGCTAAAGCACATAATACTTGGTCAGGGGATAGGTTCTCTCCCAATCCACTATCTTCACGTCGGCCTCCTTTGCGGGATGGATGTTCTGCTCGTCGAGCACCATCACCTGTTTGTCTTTCAGGTCGTAGAGCGGCCACTCCTTAGCCTTTCCGTCGGGCGACTGGTCGGCCGTGAGCGACGGATTGCCCGTCTTGGCAAACTGCACCCACATTTTGCGTATGGTCTTCGAGAAGGTCTCGTCGAATGCCCGTCCCGTATCTTCGGTCATCTCCGGATGATTGAATACTACCGCCAGCTCGATGGCATGTCCGCTCTTCATGATGGGGTCGGGCGACTCTGCTGTAAAGTAGTAGGTGAAGGCCTTGCCGCCAGCCTTGGTCTGCTCCTCCGATATCCTGATGGTAGGCGCGATAAACCAGCTCTGGCTGAACAGCTTGCTGTCGGGCTCGTAGCTGCTGTCGCCCTCCACCTCTTTCATATAGCTCTCAGCGAGTGCTTTCTCGTCGGCAGGCAGCTGGTCGAACTTCTCCTTCTTACGCTCGGCCACCCACTGGTTCCAGCCTTCTACTCCCCAGCAGAACACGAAGAAGTCCATCTCGTCCTTGTTGCATCCCACAAGAATGTCCAAATCCTTTGCGGCACCGTTGGCGTAGGCCTCAAAGGTATTGGTGGGCAGGTGTATGCCGTCTCTCTCGGGGAACTGGTGCAGGAATACCACGGCAGAGGCCTCCAGCAGTTTGTCGCCATCCACCTTCAAGAGGTCGGCAACGGTCTTGCAGCCGAGTGTCTCCATCAGTTTGTTGGTACACTTGATGCCTTCTTCCGGCGTTCTCGTCTGGTTGATGGAACCGCTCTCGGCAATGAGGCGCTTGAAATACTGGTGTGAGCCCTTAATCAGCGGCAGCATGCTACAGCTGGCAGCACCGGCAGACTCACCGAAGATGGTCACATTGTCGGGGTCGCCGCCAAAGCCTGCGATGTTCTCATGCACCCACTTCAGCGCCTTGACCTGGTCCAGAAGTCCCAGGTTCTGTGAGTCCGGATAGTCCTTGCCGTCTTCAAGGTGCGACAGATGCAGGAAGCCCATCACGCCAAGTCGGTAAGCGACGGTAACGACGATGACATCAGGATTCTCCTGCACGAAATTATGGCAGTCAAACATAGGGTCGATGGTTCCGCCCGCCTCAAAGGCGCCGCCGTGAATCCATACCATGACGGGCTTCTTGTCTGATGTGTCATCCGACTTGAATATATTCAGATACAGGCAGTTTTCATCAAAATAATACATCGAACCGACTTCAAGGTTCGCATTGCCGTAGGCACTCTTCGCGTTGTAGTAAGCCTCGTAGACGCCGTCGTCGGGCGTGGTGTCTACAGGCGCTTTCCAGCGCAGGCTGCCAACAGGCTGCTGGCCGACATACGGGATTCCCCTGTAGGTGATGATGTTCTCCTTCTTTCTGCCTACGAAGGTGCCATTGATACATTTGACGGCCAGCGACGGGTCATAACTGCCGTCGGTAATCTGCTTGTTCTCGCCGCCATACATGGCCTTCAGGGCCTCTCTAATCTCGTTGTTGTCCATAGTCTGTTTTTTATAGTTTGTTTGATAATTGCTGACAGGTATCACGTGTCGTCATGGTTCGGCAGCCGGTTCCGTTGCTGCAGCCGGTTCCGTTGCTGCGGCCGGCTCTTCGGTGGGCGCGGCAGCACCCTCGGCAGCCAGACTGTCGGTGGCCAGTTCGGTAGAGTCGGGTGTGGCCTTGAAGTAGCCGCTGCAGTTGTACAGTGCGCGGTCGATGTCGAGGCCGGCAGGCTTCTCAAACTTGGCGTGGTATTGTGGGAAGTTCTTGTCGTCGAGTACGCTCTGGAGGAAGTAGCCGCAGATGGGCAGTGCGGTGCGGTTGCCCTGTCCGAGCTCACCCGTGCGGAAGTGGATGCAGCGATACTCGCCGCCCACCCATGCACCCACCACGAGGCGTGGCGTGGTGCCGACGAACCAGGCGTCGGAGTGGTTGTTCGACGTACCCGTCTTACCTCCGAAGTCGGTATCCCGCGCATGCTTGCCCACGAAGCCCATCAGGCGCGAACTGGTGCCGCTCATGCCTCCCATGAGCAGTTGCTGTACGAGGAATGCCGAGCGGCTCGACAGGGCCTGCTCGCCCTTCTCGGGGGCGCTGTAGATGACGTTGCCGTCGCGGTCGAGGATGCGGGTGACGAGAACGGGCTCGTGATACGAGCCGCCATTGACGGGCGTGCAGTAGGCGTTGACCAGTTCCTCAAGGGTCACGTCGCTGGCACCGAGGGCCAGCGAGGGTGTCGGGTGGAGGGGGCTCTTGATGCCCATGGCGTGTGCCGTCTTGGCGATGCGGTCGATGCCGCACTCCTGTCCGAGGCGTACGGCCACGGAGTTGATGCTCATGGCGAATGCCTGCTTCAGGGTGATGTCCTGTCCGGAGAAGCGCCCGTCGGCATTGGTGGGTGCCCAGGTCACCTCTTTGCCTTTGTCCATCACCTTCATGGAGAAGTAGCTGTCGTTACGCGTCTCGCACGGCATGATGCCCTGGTTCATGGCTTCGGCATAGACGAAGAGCTTGAAGGTGGAGCCCGGCTGGCGCAGTGCCGTCACCTTGTCGTATTTCCAGGTCTTGAAGTCGATGTCGCCCACCCATGCCTTGACGTGGCCGGTGTGCGGCTCCATGGCTACGAATCCGCAGTGCATGAAATGCTCCATGTAGCGTATGGAGTCGAGTGTCGACATCTCCTTTTCGACGGTGCCTTTCTCGTAGTCGAAGAGTCGCACTTGGTGCGGCACGTTCAGGTAGTAGTCGATAGAGTCCCGATTGCCGTTGAAGCGCTGTGCCAGTGCTTTGTAGTAAGGTGTCTTCTTGGCCAGGTCCTCGATGAAGTTCGGTATCTCGACGTGGTGCTCGTCCTGCCAGGGCGGTGTGGAGCCCCAGTGGTTGTTGAAGTTGCGCTGCACCTGCCGCATCTGCTTGATGGCGGCCTCCTCGGCATAGCGCTGCATGCGTGTGTCGATGGTGGTATACACCTTCAGTCCGTCGCGGTAGAGGTCGTAGCCGTTCTCCTCGCACCAGCGCTGCAGGTGGTTCTTGACGGCCTCGCGGAAGTAGAGCGCCTGACCGTCGTAGTTGTTCTCCACGCTGAAGTCCAGCTTGATGGGTTTCGCCGCCAGTGTGTCGTAGGCCTCCTGTGTGAGGTCGCCGCGGTGCAGCATGTTGCCCAGCACCACGTTGCGGCGGTTGAGCGAGTTCTTCGGGTTGATGCGCGGGTTGTAGTAGGTGGTGGCCTTGAGCAGTCCTACGAGTATGGCCGCCTGGTCGGCCGTGAGCTCCTTGGGCGTGGTGCCGAAGTAGGTCTTGGCGGCCGTCTTGATGCCGAAGGCGTTCGAGCCGAAGTCGACGGTGTTGGCATACATGGTGAGTATCTCGCGCTTGGTGAAGAACAGCTCAATCTTGACGGCCGTTATCCACTCCTTGCTCTTCATGATGAGCATCTTCACGCCCGGTATGTTGCCGAGCAGACCCGTGGAGTATTCCGTACGCACGCGGAACATATTCTTGACGAGCTGCTGCGTGATGGTCGACGCGCCGCGGGCGTCGTGGTGGACGACGTAGTCCTTGAGGGCGGCGAAGACGGCCTGGAAGTCGATGCCGAAGTGGTGGTAGAAGCGCTCGTCTTCCGTGTCGACCAGTGCCTGCCAGAATACGGGGTTAATCTCGTCGTACGCCACGGGGGTACGGTTCTCGCTGAAATACTTGCCGATGAGTACGCCGTCGGCACTATAGAGCTCTGAGGCCTCTACGGTGGTAGGGTTCTTGATGGCGCTGAGGCTTGGCGAGCGTCCGAAGAGCCAGAGGAAGTTGATGTCTACCAGGAAGAGGTAGAGGATGAAGGCGACGATGCTTGTGGCGAGTGCGGCGCCCGTCTTGACATACCAGGGGCGCCCGTTGTAGAGACCTTTATAGCGGCTCCACAGGCGTGCCGCATAGTCGCGTACCAATTCAATGTATTTTTTCATAGGTTGTAATATAGTTCAGGATGTCGTCGGCCTGGTCGGGGTGAAACCAGCGCATGCTGCTGTCGCGCCTGAACCAGGTCAGTTGTTTGCGGGCATACCGCCGCGTGTTACCCTTGATGCGCTCCACGGCCTCGTCGAGTGTCCAGCGCCCGTCGAGGTAGTCGAACAGCTCTTTGTAGCCCACCGTGTTGAGCGCGTTGGCGCTGCGCTTGTCGTAGAGGCCCTTCACCTCGTCGAGCAGTCCCTCGGCCATCATGTCGTCCACGCGCTGGTTGATGCGTCTGTACAGCTCGTCGCGGTCGCGGTTCAGTCCTATCTTGACGATGCGGAAGGGCCGCTCCTTGCGCTGCTGTGTGCGGAACGACGTGTAGGTGCGCCCCGTCTGGTAGCATATCTCCAGGGCATGGATGACGCGCCTGTAGTTGTGGCGGTCTACGATGGCATAGTGTTCGGGGTCCAGCCGGCGCAGGTCGTCGCAGAGGGCCTCGAGCCCCTCCTCGGCATAGCGCCTCTTCATCTCGTCGCGGATGTCGTCGCGGATGGTGGGTATGTCGTCGATGCCGTTGCACACAGCGTCGATGTACATCATGCTGCCGCCCGAGAGCAGGCCGGTGTCGTGAGGCATGTGGGCCGTCAGCTGCATCACCTCCTGCTCGTACATCGAGGCGTTATAGTAGTCGTCGATGCTCTTGGTGCCCACGAAGTAGTGGTGTGCCTGCCGCAGTTGCTCGTCGGTGGGTGCCGCCGTGCCTATCTTCAGCTCACGGTATATCTGCCGCGAGTCGGCATTGACGACGGGTATGCCGTAGTGGCGGGCCACCCGAATAGTGAGTGCCGTCTTGCCTACAGCCGTAGGTCCGGTGATGACCACCAGTGTCTTCACACCCTCCACGCGCCCGACTTATCTAATCACACCGCGCTTCGACTCCTCGATGAAGGAGCAGATATATTCCACCTCCTTGACGTTGGGGTATACGGCACGTGCCTCGGCCAGTCCGTCCTTCAGTACGCCGTGCGAGTAGATGATGCGGTAGGCGTTATGGATGGCTTCGATGGTCTCGTTGGCAAATCCGCGGCGGCGCAGTCCGATGATGTTGACGCCGGCATAGCGCACGGGCTCCTTGCCTGCGATGACGTAGGGCGGAATGTCCTGCGAGGTGCGCGAGCCCCCCTGGAACATGATGTAGCTGCCCACGCGGCAGAACTGGTGGAAGAGGCAGGTGGCCGAGATGATGGCATGGTCCTCTACCACCACTTCGCCGGCAAACTTGGTGGAGTTGCCGATGATGCATCCGTTGCCGATGACGCAGTCGTGGGCCACGTGCATGTTCTCCATGAGCAGGTTGCCGTTGCCCACCACCGTCTTGCCCTTCGAGGCCGTGCCGCGGCTGATGGTGACATTCTCGCGGATGGAGTTGTTGTCGCCAATCTCGCAGAGGGTGTCCTCGCCCTTGAACTTCAGGTCCTGCGGCTTGGTGGAGATGCTGGCACCCGGGAAGAACTCGTTGCCCGAGCCGATGCGTGCTCCGTAGTGTATGGTTACGTTGTTCAGTAATTTGTTGTTGTCGCCGATGACGACGTTCTTGTCGATGACACAAAACGGGCCGATGATGTTGCCGTCGCCCAGTTGGGCTTCGGGGTCAACGACGGCCATGGGGTGTATCTGGTTCATTTCAAATGATGATTTATGTTTCTAAAAATATAAAACGCTGCAAAGTTACGAAAAATCGAGAGCAAAACAAAAAAACTCGTTTGTTTTTTCTTCCGAAACGTAGTATTTTCGCCATTTTAATGGCAAAGGTGCAGAAAAAAATATTTTAGCCCCTTGTATTTCCACTTTTTTCGTACTTTTGCATCATTAACCTTTCAATAACAAAACCATATCTCGTATGATGAACGTCTCAAAGTGTCTGTGTGTCGTGGCTGCCCTCAGCCTGACAGCCGTCGTGCGCGCCAGCGCGATAAAACCCGTCGTAGAGCCTGTAGCCATCAGTGAGGTGAGGCTCGCTGAGAGCGACTTCCTGCACCGCCAGCGCCTCGACGTGAGCTACCTGCTGGCCCTCGATGCCGACCGCCTGCTGGCGCCATACCGCAAGGAGGCGGGGCTGGCACCCAAGGCTGCCAACTATACCAACTGGGAGAACACGGGCCTCGACGGCCACATGGGCGGCCACTACCTGTCGGCCCTCAGCTACATGTGGGCTGCCACGGGCCACGAGGAGATAGGGCGCCGCCTCGACTACGTGCTCAGCGAGCTGCAGCAGTGCCAGCAGGCTGGCGGCAGCGGCTATCTGGGCGGCGTGCCGCAGTCGGCGGCGCTGTGGGGCGAGATAGCGCGTGGCGACATCCGTGCCGCCACCTTTGCCCTCAACGACCGCTGGGTGCCCCTCTATAATATCCATAAGATGTATGCAGGCCTGCGCGATGCCTGGCTAGTGGCTGGGCGGGCCGAGGCGCGCCGCATGCTCGTGGCCTTTGCCGACTGGATGGTGGGCGAGGTGGCTGCGCTCAGCGACGCCCAGATACAGGAGATGCTGGTGAGCGAGCATGGCGGACTGAACGAGGTGTTTGCCGACGTGGCCGCCATCACGGCCGACCGCTGCTACCTGCGGCTGGCCCGCCAGTTCAGCGACCAGCGCCTGCTGCGCCCCCTCATGGAGGGCCGCGACGTGCTGACGGGCATGCATGCCAATACGCAGATTCCCAAGGTCATCGGCTATAAGCGCATTGCCGACGTGGAGGGACTGGCCGACTGGCATCGCGCCGCCGCCTACTTCTGGGACGAGGTGGTGGGACACCGCAGCGTCTCCATCGGTGGCAACTCGATGCGCGAGCACTTCCACCCGGCCGACGACTTCAGCCAGCTGCTGGCCTCTGAGCAGGGACCCGAGAGCTGCAATACGTACAACATGATGCGCCTCTCGAAGATGCTCTACCTGACCAGCGGCGACCGCCGCTACATCGACTACTACGAGCGGGCGCTCTACAACCATATCCTCTCCGCGATGGACCCTGTGCAGGGTGGCTTCGTCTATTTCACGCCCATGCGTGCAGGCCACTACCGCGTCTACTCGCAGCCGCACACCAGCATGTGGTGCTGCGCGGGCACGGGACTCGAGAATCCTGCCCGTTACGGCGAGATGATCTATGCCCGCAGGGGGCGCGACGTGGTGGTCAACCTGTTCATTCCCTCTACGCTGACCAGTGCCGACCTGACGCTGGAGCAGACGGGCTCGTTCCCCCAGCAGCCCTCCAGCCGCCTGACGCTGCACCTCCGCCAGCCGCGCCGTTTCCGCCTGCTGGTGCGCCAGCCTGTGTGGTGCGAGGGCATGACCGTCGCCGTCAATGGGGCTGCTGCCGATGCCCGCCCCGTCGACGGCTACATCGAGATAGACCGCCTGTGGCGCGACGCCGACTGCGTGGACCTGTCGCTGCCCATGCACCTCACTGCCGAGCCTACGCCCGACGGACGTCCGCAGTATTCCTTCGTCTACGGCCCCCTCGTGCTGGCCGCCAAGACGGGCACGGATCGGCAGGACGGCCTCTTTGCCGACGACAGCCGCGGCGGCCATATCGCCAACGGGCCGCGCCTGCCGCTCACGCAGTTGCCGGCCCTGATAGGCAGCAGGGCCGATGTCTGCCGCCACGTGCAGCCTGTCGACGGACAGCCGCTGACGTTCCGCCTCACGGGTGTCAGCCTGCCCGCCAGCGAGGGTCTGACGCTGCAGCCCTTCAGCCAGCTCTACGAGTGTCGCTACCAGATATACTTCCCCCTCTACAGCGCTGCCGAGTGGAGCCGCCGCCAGGCCGAGCTGGCTGCCGAGGAGCAGGCCCAGCTGGCGCTCGAGGCCGCCACCGTCGACAAGATATTCTGTGGCGAGCAGCAGTCGGAGAGCGACCACGCCTTTGCCGACGGAGGCTCGCAGCAGGGTGCCGACGAGGGTGTCCACTGGCGTCGCGCCACGCAGCAGTTCAGCTATCAGGTGCGTACGACGGGTGCCCGCCTGCTGCGTCTCAAGGGGTTTGCCGACGACGCCACGCTGCAGCTGACCATCGACGGTCGCCCGCTGCCTGCCGTCCGCCTCGACGCCCAGGGCGCTGCCACCGTCCAGCTGCCCTCGTCGCTGCCCGCCACGTCCGTACTCGTCGTCAGTGCTGCCGCTGGTCAGTCGCCCCGCATCAGTGAGCTGCGCCTTTGCCGTTAGCAATATAAGGCAAACACAGGGGAAACGGCGAAATTACTACGCTGTTTCCCCTGTGTATATAAGGGTGATTAGCGAACGTGACACTTGGGGAATCCTTGTAATTACACTGATATCAGTAGGTTATGTGATTTCTTAGCATGTTTGTGACATTGTGACATGTGACATTTTCCGTTTTTTGGACTGTTTTTGAGAAAAAAAGAGCCCAAATATATTTTATTATTAAAATTATATATATTATAATATATATAAT
>JAGAXW010000032.1 GCA_017847725.1 Prevotella sp. | reverse complement strand
TGCCAACACCCTCAGCAGAATACCGCTGCCAGAGGGTTTCAATGTCTTTACTGTTTATTGCCATAACCTCCTATTTTAGAATCATGGCACAAAGGTAACGACTAATTCCGACACCACCTAAAAAGGGGTTGGATGCTTACCTAAAAAACTTGAGGGATGATCTATTGTAATACTAATAGGCTCATCTGTTTTAAGCCTTAGTATGCTATCTCTATTCTCACAGAACTCATAAGTAAGCAATGCCATATAATTCTCAAGCGTAAATCGACGGTAGAATTTGGCAAAGCCTAAATATGAGATATAAGCGGCTATTAGCATAAAAAGCAAAAGGAGAATATCTGCACCTTCTTTATCGTAGGGAGGAATCATTATGAAATACATAACTAAGAAAACTACCAACAAAACCACTGTAACCATTAAAATAATCTCTCCCCAGCTACATCTCTTCTCACATCTTTCAATACTCTCAGTTTTATTGACTTTATTGGCGTTGTACAATAAAATGATTATTGCCACAAAAGCAAATAAGATAGCAGCTGTTGTCACACATAATATCCAACACCACTCCGCAGGTTGATGCTGTAAAAAAAGCATGACAAGTTGCCAGAAAGATGCTAGACAAAAAGTGAAAGAAACAGAACGAAGTAATCCATATAGTGCCACATAATTATCAAACTTCACTTGATGCATCTGACAATGTTCATAAACATAGTGCATAACTACACGATGGACATCAGCATCTGTGACCGACGCGTCATTATATCCTATCTTTTTGCAAACTTGTTTCACCTTATCGATGATGCTCGAAATAAGTTTCTCATCAAGGTTCCTGCCGATGAACGAATTCATACCTAACAGTCTTTCAAAGAGAAAATGTCCCATCAGTATTGGGAGCAGGAAAAGACTAACTAATAGATGACCTAACATACCTGTTAAGCCAAGCTTCGAATTTAGCAGATATTGGTATCTATAGGTGTCCTTGGATTTCAGCAAGTAGTTAGTCGGGTACCCATAGTACCAAGTATAGAATAACTCAACGGTAATCGAAGATACGTACGCCAACAAATGACCTGTAACATAGCTGAACAGAACAAAGAGGAATACACCTACTCCTATGTGTGAAGAAACAAATGACTTCAGGAACACCAATGCCTGAGGTATTACATTCTTAAGAACACTTTTATCAGCAATTCCATTTGTGAGAATATACATTAAACTCACAAACAATGCTCCTGGAAAGAAATACCCCAAGAAGTCAAATGTTGAAAACGGATTCTTGTTTGCTAAAGTAAAAGTCATTTCCTTTACACAATTACTCTTTATTTACGCTAGTCAATTTCCAGAGGAATAACTTTTATGGAATCAAATTCAGCAGCAGACTTTCCTATAGCATGCATGACTACTTTATTTTCTCTACCACAATAAGGGCATTCAACGGTTTGAAACACATTAAAGTCATGGATAGTACTATCATCTTCTGTTTCACCTGCGTCATTAAGGTGATTCCACTCGATATCCTCTGTAGCAACATCGAACAACTTGTGGCACTTAGCACACTCTATCTGATTAATAACTTGTCTTCCCATATTATAAATTAACTAAAATATGTTGGGAAATCAAAATAATTATTTATTGTTAAACGATGGTATTTTCAGCTTATCTCGGATTTTTCCAAACTCCCCATAAAAGTTACCAACCTATGAGTAATGGCACAGGTGCTATTCTTCACTTCCTTCTTTTAACACCAAACAACTGAAAGTGTGGTCATCATGTGTTTCATCACGGCGTTCTACCTTGCCCTCTGTTATTAGTTCTTCCAGGATTCCTTTAACAGAATCATAGTCATAATGCTTATGCCGTAGGATATTATAAATAAAATGACTTTCGCCAACATAACCATCTCCGTATGACATGGCCCACTTTGTAGTCTTTTGTAATTCCGCAACAAGTAAAGGCTTTGTTATCTGTCGGTAATCACTACGTCCACCATTCCAGGTAGCCAAGTCGAACAACTTTAAATGTAGGAAGGGGTTGTACTCGTCCACAATTGACTCAGCACCTTCGATTGTATGCTTTGTAGTGGTGCTTTCTTCTTCCGATTCTCCCTCAATTGTTACCGGCTTTATTGGTTTCTCACTGATTTCATCGTCATCAGAATCATCCTGTTTGATTTCTATAGTGTTAAATGTCGGGACTACACCATCAGCATCAAGAATGTACATGAGATGTCCCGTCATCTCATATCCATTCACTATGTAATGCACATAAGCACGATGGTCTAGCTTTATCCAGTCTTGTTTGGTTATGTCACGTGTCATAAAGACAACATCCGTATTGTTTTCTTTCATAAACCGCAGCATCTCGTGATAGATATATAGGTCACCCCATGCAACAGACTCTTCAATGGACACATCTACAGGCTTATCCTTATCTCCTGCTCCAGGAAATGTTATGATCTCTCGCTCCTTATCTGTAGGCTTTAAGGCATCGTATGGCACTCGAAGTTTCTTGTATAAATCTGCAACATAATTCTGCTCCTCTATACTTAATGACGGTAATAACTTTGCTTCCATGATAGCTTCTTGAACAGGATCAATGTATTCAAAGTCTGCATTCTTCCAACATTTCTCACATTCATCGTCTATATGCTGTGAGATGAATTCAGAACACTGTTTCAATTTTTCTTGTAGTTCAGAATTGTATGCGGGTTGTGTCAAAAAATCCTCAAGTTCTTTCAGCTTTGAAGCCACTTGTGGCATACCATACTTGATGAGGTTACGGTTCACCAAATTGGTTATTCCTTCTTTCTCATTCTGATAGGTGGAAGCCACCTTTGCTAAAATGGTCTGGATATCGGTTTTTGTCTTGTCAACTCTATCTTTGAAGCCCTTAACAGATAAGATGCGACGACGATTATACTCGCGTTGAACCTGAGATGAGATGTAAATCCTGTCCTTATTCTTGCGGATGAACTTTATAAACTCAACACGCTCCGTCTCTGAAATATCATACAGATTAAGTAACACGCAGGTATCAAGGAAAATGGGCATCGTGTTTTCCTCATACACCCATTCGTCCCTGCTTTGTATTCCTTTTGTGTAAGTCTGTAGGGCTGTATTGGCTGCTACAATGCTTGCATATCTTGTTCTAAACGTCAAATCTGCTCCTACCATAATCATATCTCATTAGAAATCAATTGATTCATACCATTCTTTGATAACAGAATTAGGTACTAAAACATTGCTCCACGCTGCTCCGTGATTCACCTTGGTCACATAGCTGCGCTGAGGGCTGATATGATCTCTGATATAGTCACGCACTTCTGTTGCCTTCATGGATGTACGCAAAAGGAACCCATTATCTATTAAAGCAGCAACCTCACCTATGTTACGCAACTCTTCCTGACAGGTACTGTTCGCCATCCCCTCAGGTAATTGCAACATTATTATATATAAATTCATTGTTATGAAATCTGTAAAATTCGAACAGGCCCAAGGTTCGGACGCTTATTTTTCAATAGTAAATCCTTCCTTTATTAAATGTCGTTCAATAATAGGTTTTACTATTTCTTTGGTTTTCTTGCCTACTTGAAACGTTAGAAATCAAAACTTTTGATTTCAAATCACGCAACTCACTGGGAGTCAACTCGAACATATAGTGAGCAGGGAATTTTTCCAGGTTGTTTTTCACAGCCTGATTAGCTGTCAATCTCTTCTGAAAATATCTCTGGTATAGACCTTGTCTTTGACATCATCCAGTACTGCATCATAGCGGTTGGCAATGATTGCATCGGACTGTTTCTTGAAGGCGTCGAGACTGTTCACAATGCGGGAGCCAAAGAACGTATCACCATCCTTGAGCGTGGGCTCGTAGATGATGATGTTGGCTCCTTTGGCCTTGATGCGCTTCATGATGCCCTGGATGGCACTCTGACGGAAGTTGTCGGAGTTGCTCTTCATCGTCAGACGGAATACACCGACGGTGACGTTCTTCTCAGCGCTCTCGCTCCAGTCGCTATTGGCCGTATAGTAGCCAGCCTTTCGCAGCACCTCGTCGGCAATGAAGTCCTTGCGGGTGCGGTTGCTCTCGACGATGGCCGTCATCATGGCCTGTGGCACGTCGGCGTAGTTGGCCAGCAGTTGCTTGGTGTCCTTGGGCAGGCAGTAGCCTCCATAGCCGAACGACGGGTTGTTATAATGGGTACCGATACGCGGGTCGAGACCTACGCCGGAGATGATGGCCTGAGAGTCGAGACCCTTGACCTCGGCATAGGTGTCGAGCTCGTTGAAGTAGCTGACACGGAGAGCCAGGTAGGTATTGGCGAAGAGCTTCACGGCCTCTGCCTCGGTCATGCCCATAAAGAGTGTATCTATATCCTCCTTAATGGCACCTTCCTGCAACAGGGCAGCAAAGATTTTAGCCTTCTCCTCTGCCTCGGGATTGCCGATGGCGGTGATGGCAGCATTCTCCTCGTCCCACTTCTGGTTGCGGTCGGCAGGGAATATCTTGGGATAGCCGACGATGATGCGGCTGGGATAGAGGTTGTCGTAGAGTGCTTTGCTCTCACGAAGGAACTCGGGAGAGAAGAGCAGGTTGAACTTCTTGCGTCCCTTCGGTAGCAAGCGACCAGAGGTCGAGTCTTCCCCATTCAGCGCTGGGTCTGTCAAGAACTTCAGGGCATACTTCACATACAGGCTGCGGCAGTAGCCCACGGGGATGGTGCTCTTGATGACCATCACGGCATCGGGGTTGACGCTCAGCACGAGGTTGATGACATCCTCAATATGGTGGGTGTCGAAGAAGTTCTTCTGCGGATCGTAATTGGTGGGGGCAGCGATGACGACATAGTCGGCATCCCTATAGGCTGCCGCACCGTCGAGCGTGGCGGTGAGGTCGAGTGTCTTCTCTGCCAGATATTTCTCTATATAGTCATCCTGAATGGGAGAAATCCTGTTGTTGATTTTCTCCACCTTCTCGGGGATGACATCCACGGCGGTGACGTGGTTATGCTGTGCCAACAGCGTGGCGATGCTCATACCGACATAGCCGGTACCTGCTACTGCTATATTCATAGGAATCTATTATTTGGGTGAAAGGTGCAGGAAACGCGTGAGCTTGCTGCTCAGGCTCCTGTCCATATTGTCAATAAAAGCATCCAGGATGCGTGTGGTGCCATGCAGGGGCTCAATATCGTAGTCGGCAATGGCGGCGGGAATCAGAGTGCTATGTCCCTGTCTCAGTAGCACGTCTTCGCCCGTGCTGCGCACATGGAGCCGACAGTCGCCCTCGATGCACATGGTGATGACGAAGCTGTCGTATTTCATCAGGTTGCGATGGAAGGGTTTCGAGACTTCCGTCACACGGACATCGAAATAAGGAGTATCGATGATGTGCAGGGCCTTGTTAGAGATATTTTCATACTCGGTACGGTAGTTGTCCTCGACGTGGAAGTCGAGGGCTTTTGCCGCGAGCTCGGTATGCAGTTCGCGCGGTTTGCCGTCCATGCCCGGCCGGTTGTAGTCGTAGATGCGATAGGTGACGTCAGACGACTGCTGGACCTCAGCGAGTAGGATGCCGCCACAGATGGCATGGATGCGCCCGGCAGGAAGGTAGAAGACGTCGCCCGCCTTGACGGGATGGTCGGCAAGGACGTCGGTGATGGTGCCGTCAGCGATGCGGCGCTCGTACTCGGCAGATGTTATCTCGCGACTGAATCCGGCATAGAGATGCGCGCCGGCGTCAGCCTTGATGACATACCACATCTCAGACTTTCCCATCTTGCCATGTTCGCGCATGGCCATTTCGTCGTTGGGGTGCACCTGGATGCTCAGGTCTTTCCGGGCATCGATGAACTTGACGAGCAGGGGCAGCCTGCCGTGGTATTTCTCATTGACCGCCTTGCCGAGAATTTCCTCCGGGTGCTCACTGATGGCCGTGACAAGGTCCTTGCCCTTCCAGGCCCCGTTGCTGATGATGCTGGTACTGGCGGGGACGGCACTGACCTCCCAGCTCTCGCCAACAGGGTCGTCAGAGGGTTCCAGGCCCTTGTAGGGGCGCAACTGGTGACCTCCCCATACGACGGTGTGCAGGTTAGGCTGGAAAAGAAATGGAGAGAAATTCATTGATTATCAGTTCAATATACTAATGTTAGTGGTCTAACTTCTCGTAGATGGAATTGTTGGACTTGTATTCGGGGACAATCTCCTTCATCTTGCGTACGGTTTCCATATCGTCATAGCGGCGAGCGATGGCGATGAGGTCGTCGATGGAGCGGCTGACATCGGCATAGTCGTACTCGCGGACCGTGGCGATGCGAATCTTCTCATGGAAGGAAGGCTTGGTACCCTCGAGCTCGTTGAGCACCTCCTCATAGAGCTTCTCGCCCGGGCGCAGGCCGGTGAAGCGAATCTCGACATGCTTGGCTCCGGAGAGCTGTATCATACGACGCGCCAGGTCGACAATCTTGACGGGCTGTCCCATGTCGAAGACGAATATCTCGCCGCCATGCCCCTTGGTGCCAGCCTCAAGAACCAGCTTGCAGGCCTCGGGGATGAGCATGAAGAAGCGCACGATGCGCTCGTCGGTGACGGTGACCGGACCGCCCTGGCGTATCTGCTCACGGAACAGGGGAATCACACTGCCATTGGAACCCAGGACATTGCCAAAACGCGTGGTAACAAATTGGGTCGTAGACTGAGAGCGACTGAGGCTCTGCACATATATTTCGCAGAGGCGCTTGGAGCAGCCCATGACATTGGTGGGGTTGACAGCCTTGTCGGTAGACACCATGACAAACTTCTTGACACCATACTTCACGCAGAGGTCGGCAATGACCTTCGTACCATATACATTATTAAGAATAGCCTCGCTGGGGTTGTCCTCCATCATGGGTACATGCTTATAGGCGGCGGCGTGGAACACGTAGTCGGGACGGAACGTGCTGAAGAGGTGCTCCATGTGACCCTGGTTGCAGATGTTGGTGACTACGGTATCGGCCTGGACATCAGGAAATTCGCGCGACATCATCAGTCGGATGTCGTGCTCGGGCGTCTCAGCCTGGTCGATGAGCAGCATGCTTGCAGGAGCGAAGGAAGCCACCTGGCGCACAATCTCGGAACCGATAGAGCCGGCAGAACCCGTGATGAGAATACGCTGGCCGCGGAGTGCATCGGCCACGGAGTCGAGGTCGACGACAATCTCGGAACGAGGAAGGAGATCCTCGACAGAGACCTCATGAATCTGCATGTCGCCATAGCCGTCGGTAATCCGTCCGTCCTTGACGTCAGCCTCCTGGGCCTGCTGCGCCATGAATATCTTACAGCCAGCCCCAATGATGATATTCTGGATTTCCTGATTGTTACGGAACTCGCTGATACGCAGAGGACTGACAACGACAGCATCGATGCGCTCGCGGCGGATGATGGCGGCAAGATCGTCGGAGATATTATACACATGCCTGCCCATCAGTCGCATGTGGGGAGCACGCTCATCGTGGGAGATGAAGCCACACAGCAGGAAGCGCCGCGGGCGCTGTACGAGGATGCCCTTGGCAATGGCGACGCCACCGCTGAGGGCACCATATATAAGTACGCGCATGGCCCGCTTGTCGGAATAAGTAATGTCGAAGAGGGCCTTGATGAGCACACGCAGTGCCCACATGGCCAGTGTGGCCATGAAGAACATCGTGAGCGTCTGGGTGTCGGTGAGGGCACACAGCGAGTGCATGCCCAGCTGGCTGAACACTGCGGAAGAGCAGAGTGCCAGCACGAAAGTGAGCGCGTTGGCATAGGCCACATTGAGCAGGTCGGCAAACGACGAGTAGCGCACGATGCCGGAATAGGTGGAAAAGACCCGAGCCCCGATAAGGCTGAGCAAGAGGTAGAACAAGAGGGTCTCGATGACGCCAAAGCGGTGCTCAAAGAGCACCATCGACTTGTTGAACAACCAATAAGTGAAGATGCCACAGACAAAAAGTATGAGGCTGTCGGCAATGAGTACACACCAATAAGGCAATGAATTCTTGGAGAAATACCAGCGCAGCAGCTGGTGTATTGGATTGTATTTCATCGACTATATTTTTTCAATATCTGTAGTTTCTATACGTAGTACGGCACAGCCCAGACAGTCGAGGCGTACACCGATGTAGTGGTCGGAACTGCCACGCACCTGGACCACCTTGCCCTCGAAGCCTTGCAGCTGGCCACGGAGCACGCGGACGCTGTCGCCAACGACATAGCGGGACGTCAGGAACTCGACAGGAGCGTCGGCACGGAAAAGCATAAAGCGCAGCATATCCATCTGCCGCTCGGGAATGGTGACGAGCGGGCGGAAGCCGTTTTTGGTGAGCGTACCAGCCTTGTTTGTCATAAAATATTTAACATAAGGCAGCTGGACGATGGCACGACGCTGAAGCTCGGTGCAGTGGATAAAGAGGAGACCGCTGATGACGATGACCTCTATCTCCTTCTTCTTGCCGTTCTTCCAGTAGTGCGTCTCAGTGCGGGAAGCCACAAACGCCTCATAACCGAGAGCGGTGAGACGGTCGCGACAGGCTTTCTCCGTATTGGTGCCGACAGAGGCCACAAACCAGCGCGTTTCAGACACGCCTACGGCGTCGCCAACGCCCGTCGTTGTCGTACGCTGTGAAGTTTGTAAATTGCTCACACACATCGTCTTCCACAAAATCGCCCAATCACCCAAGAGAGAAAAGGGCACAAATAACCCTGCAAAGATAGGCAAAAAAAGTGAAACGGCCTCAAATTTACCACTCAAATTATGCAGTAAATTTTACATTTAATAATTCTTTAACTTTTAAAAAGCAGAAAAAATGTTGTAATTTTTTCTGCAAATACAACGAAATTAATTTACATCACCACCCCAATCTACCCGAACCGGGAAACAGTTGCCAAGAACAGCAAAAATAGGGGAAAACAAACGGGGGGGGTAATTATGGACTTTTTCAGAAAACAAATAAATTTTAACAAGTTTTGCCCCATGCCCCGACACCACGTTTCGTTGCTCCTCCTCGCTCCCTAAAAAAGGTACGGAAGGCCAGAGCGAATTTGGGAAAATATCTCAACACACCTTCATTACAAAAATAGTTTTGGCAAAGACAGAAACGTACATTATATAAATGTGAGTTTGATGAAAAAAAGTTGTTTCACACATAGATGTATATCATTGATGCTTAACGAGATACGTGTGAAACTATATTTTCGGACCGTCACGTCTGTATCATCTCCCATTATAGCCTATTTCATTTTTTGTAACGGTGGTATTGCATCGTGCGACGGCCGTCGCACATATTTACCACGGCCGTCGCACGATATGAAATAAGGCTCTCCAGACGGTGATAAAACTGGGGTAGATGATGGTTCAGCCTAATTTGATAGATAACGCCCAGCTGGACTGCATGCCTGTGTCCCAAAAACTTAGTTTCACACCTAACACACAGTCACACAGACGGATACGAGTTGTCGTGTATCTTGTTTTCTTTATAAAGTTCGGCGTTTATATCAATATACTTGTATGAGGAGCTGCGCGAATTCGTCAAACTCACATTATATAAGGTTCGCGCAATAATGAAAAAGGCTGCGAAGAAGATCATCGCAGCCTCACGGCATAAAGCCTCAAAAAAAAAAATGAGATTGTTAGAAGGGCAGGTCGTCGGTACTACCCTCACCGGCAGGCTCCTGGGCGGGCGGGAACGGAGCATTCTCGAGCGGTGCCACCTGAGGAGCACCGACAGCAGGAGCGGGAGCGACAGCTCCACGAGTCACGTTGTAGGCACGGACATCGTTGAACCAGCGACCGTTGAACTCGTGTGCATCGATGTCGAACGACACCGTCACGTCTTCGTTCAGCTGAATATTGAACTGCTTGATGCGGTCCTCGCCAAACACACGGAACACACACTTGCGAGGGTACTGACCGGGCACCTCGATGACGTAGTCCTGAGACATCCATGAGTTACCCGTGCGCTGAGAGACACCACTGTTTGCCGGCAATACGGCAATAATCTTACCTGTTAAATCCATAATCTTGATGTTATTTTTTTATCCAATTTTCTGTTTTAGACTGCGAAATTACGGAAAATAATTTTAAAAAGAGCATTTTTCAGCAATTATTTTTGCGATTGAACAAGTAATTTTGTATTTTTGTAGTCAAAACGCAGATACGAACAAAACTAAAAATTAAATACTCATGAGATTTACAGTATCCAGCACTGCGCTTAGCAGTAAATTGAACGCTCTTTCAAGAGTTATCAACAGTAAAAACTCGCTGCCCATTCTGGCCGACTTCCTTTTTGAAATCAAAGACGGCCAGCTCTGCCTGACGGCATCGGACAGCGAGAACGTGATGAAGACACAGACAGAACTGGCGGAGAGCAATGGCGACGGACGCTTTGCCATCGGCAGTCACGACCTGCTGGAAGCCGTAAAGGGATTCTCCGAGCAGCCCATCACCTTCGACGTAGACCAGGAGGCCAACATCGCCAAGATTTCATACCAGAACGGTATGTTCTCGCTGCCCGTGGAGAACGCCGATGAATATCCGCAGACTCAGGCCGTCAGCGAGGGAGCCAACGAGATTGTCATCGACAATGCCCTGCTGGCCGACAACATCAACCGCTCTCTCTTCGCCACGGCACAGGACGAGCTGCGCCCCGTCATGAACGGCATCTACTTCGACCTGACCCCGGAACACCTGGCCGTGGTGGCCAGCGACGGTCACAAACTGGTGCGCAACCTGGTGCTGAGCATCCATAGCGACAGCCCCGCAGCATTCATCCTGCCCAAGAAACCGGCAGCACTGCTGAAGAACCTGCTGGGCAAAGACGGCGGCGACATCGTCATCCGCTTCGACGACCGCAACGCCTACATCAACTACGGCGACGGCGAACTGACCTGCCGACTGATAGAAGGTCGCTACCCGAACTACAACTCGGTGATTCCGCAGAACAACCCGAACCAGATAACGGTAGACCGCCAGGCCCTGCTGGCAGCCCTGCGCCGCGTGCAGCCGTTTGCCAACGACTCGAGCAATCTGATACGCTTCCACGTGGAGGGCGGCACGCTGCAGCTCGACGCCGAGGACTACGACTTCTCGAAGACGGCCACGGAGCGCCTGTCGTGCGAATATACAGGAACACCGATGAGCATCGGTTTCAAGGGCTCGTCGTTCATCGAGATTCTCAGCAATTTCGACTGCCAGGAGATTATCATCCAGCTGGCAGACCCCAGCCGCGCCGGACTGGTGCTGCCCTCGGAACAGCCGGAGGGCCAGGACATTCTGATGCTGATGATGCCAATGCTGATCAATGACTGATAAGGACCGATGAAACTGAATTTACAGAAGCCACTGGTGATATTCGACCTGGAGACGACGGGGCTGGACCTCGTGAAAGACCGCGTCATACAACTGTCGTATATCAAGGTGTACCCCGACGGCAAGGAGGTGCGGGGCGATGAACTGGTCAACCCCGAGAAGGAGATTCCGGAAATGGTAGTACAGCTGACCGGCATCTCCAATGACGACGTGAAGGACAAGCCAACCTTCAAGCAACTGGCAGCCAAGCTGAGCGAGGTGTTCAGCGGCAGCGACATCGCAGGATTCAACAGCAACCACTTCGACGTGCCGCTGCTGGCCGAGGAGTTCCTGCGCGCCGGCATCGACTTCGACTTCTCAAAATGCCGTCTCATCGACGTGCAGACCATCTTCCACAAGATGGAGCGGCGCAATCTGGCGGCAGCCTATAAGTTCTACTGCGGACATAAGATGGAGGACGACTTCGAGGCACACCGTGCCGACCAAGACACGGAGGCCACCTACCGCGTGCTGCAGGGACAGCTGGACTACTATACGGAGGAGCACCAGCGCGCACTGGGCGAGGACCCGACAGAACGGGTACTGCCCAACGACATGCAGGCGCTGGCAGACTTCTCGAAGACCAACGACAACGTGGACTTTGCCGGTCGCATCGTGTGGGCCGACGTGAAAGGCGTGCGCACCGAGGTGTTCAACTTCGGCAAGCACAAGGGCGTCCCCGTAGCCGACGTGCTGCGCTCCGACCCGGGCTATTACAGCTGGATACTGAATGGCGACTTCACGTACAACACCAAGCAGGTGCTGACAAGGATTCGCCTACGCGAGGCACAGGCAAAAATGTAGAAACCAAAATATCAGAAAATTGCTAAAGGGAAAGAAAATCGTACTGGGCATCACGGGGTCGATAGCGGCCTACAAGGCATGCCTGATTATCCGTGAGCTCATCAAGTCGGGAGCCGAGGTGCAGGTAGTCATCACGCCTGCCGGCAAGGAGTTTATCACGCCTGTCACGCTCTCGGCACTGACACAGAAACCGGTAGTCAGCGAGTTTTTCGCACAGCGCGACGGCTCCTGGCACTCGCACGTGGCATTAGGACTTTGGGCGGACGCCATGCTCATCGCACCCTGTACGGCATCGACGCTTGGCAAGATGGCCAACGGCATTGCCGACAACATGTTGGTGACGACCTACCTGTCGATGAAGGCCCCAGTGTTCATTGCTCCGGCCATGGACCTGGACATGTACCGGCATCCGACGACGCAACAGAACATGCAACGGCTGCAGGCCTTCGGCAACCATATCATAGAACCGCAGAGCGGCTTTCTGGCGTCGGGACTGGAAGGGAAAGGACGCATGGAGGAACCGGAAAAGATTGTGGCCTGCCTGGACGACTTCTTCAGGCAGTGCGCAGCCCCGTCGGCACTCGCCGGCAAGAAGGTGCTCATCACGGCCGGGCCGACCTACGAGAAGATAGACCCCGTACGCTTCATCGGCAACTACTCGAGCGGCAAGATGGGCTTTGCCCTGGCCGAGGAGTGCGCCCGCCGCGGTGCGGAGGTGACGCTGGTGGCCGGGCCCGTGGCGCTGAAGACGGTACATCCGCACATCCACCGCATAGACGTGGAGAGCTGTGAGGAGATGTACCGGGCAGCAACAGACTGCTTCGCCCGGCAGGACATCGCCATCCTGTGTGCTGCCGTGGCCGACTTCAGGCCGGCACAGGTGGCACAGGAGAAAATCAAGCGCGAGAAGGACGACCTGCTCATCCGGCTGCAGCCCACCCACGACATCGCAGCGGCACTGGGTGCCATGAAGCGCGACGACCAGCTGCTGGTGGGCTTTGCGCTGGAGACCAACGACGAGGAGGCCAACGCCCGGAAGAAACTGGAGAAGAAGAACCTGGACTTCATCGTGCTGAACTCACTACAGAACAAGGGCACCTGCTTCCAGTCGGACGAGAACCAGATCAGCATCCTGACACGGCAGGGCCACCACGACTTCCCGAAGAAGACGAAGGCAGAAGTGGCCATCGATATCGTCGACTATGTCGGACAGGTGGCGACAAACAAGGAGCTTTGACCATGATGAGACGAGGAGCATTTGTACTTATATCATTATGCACCTTCCTGCTGGCAACGGCCCAGGAGCTGCAGGTGAAGATCAACATCAACAGTTCGCAGATAGAGGGCACCGACAAGAGCGTCTTCGAGAACCTGAAAGAGACGCTGGAACAGTGGATGAACGACCGCCAATGGACGGAGCTGCAGTTCCAGAAGAACGAACGCATCGTGTGCAACTTCAACATCACCGTGACAAAATACGACAAGGCGAACAACCGCTTCACCTGCACGGCGATGATCCAGGCCAACAGGCCGGTGTACAACTCGGCCTATACCACCACCCTATATAATAATAAGGATGCAGACTTCAACTTCGACTTCCTGCAGTTCGACCAGCTGAACTTCAACGACGAGGTGGTGGACAACCAGTTGACGGCCCTGATGGCGTACTATGCCTACCTCATCATCGGACTGGACCTGGACAGCTTCGCACCCCTGGGGGGTACGGAGGTGCTGCAGCGCTGCATGCAGCTGACCAACAATGCCCAGGACCTCGGATTCGCCGGATGGAAGGCGTTTGAGGACAGCCGCAACCGCTTTGCCCTCATCAACGACTATCTGGACGAGGCCATGAAACCCTTCCGGCAGCTGCAGTACGACTACTACCGCAAGGGACTGGACGAGATGGCCAACAATGCAGAACGCGGCAGGACCATGGTGAGCGAGGCATTGCAACAGCTGAAGAAAGCCCACGAGGAGAAACCGCTGAGCCTGCTGCCACAGATTTGGACGGACTACAAACGCGACGAACTGGCTAATATCTACAAGGGGAAGGGAACCCAGAAGGAGAAACAGGCCATCTACGACCTCTTGTTTAACATCAACGCATCACAAAACGATGCGTGGGAGAAGATGAAAGAATAATGGAATGTTGAAAAGACTATACATAAAGAATTTTACGCTGATTGACGAGCTCGACATCGAGCTGTACGCCGGCTTCTCCGTGATTACCGGTGAGACCGGAGCGGGAAAAAGCATCATTCTCGGTGCCATCGGACTGCTGCTGGGGCAGCGGGCGGACTCGAAAAGCATCAAGCAGGGTGCCGACAAGTGCGTCATAGAGGCGCACTTCGACTTGTCACGCTACGAACTGAAGGGATTCTTCGACGACAACGACATCGAATACGACGACCACGACACCATCATACGGCGAGAGCTGACGGCGGCAGGGAAAAGCCGCGCCTTCATCAACGACACCCCCGTGGCACTGAGCATGCTCAAAGAACTGGGCGAGCAACTGGTAGACGTACACTCGCAGCACCAGAACCTGCTGCTCAACAAGCAGGACTTCCAGCTGAACGTGGTGGATATCCTCGCCAACGACCAAAAGGAACTGGCGGCATATCAGCAGCGCTACAGCCATCTGCAGCAGACACAACGCCAACTGCAACAGACAGAGGAGGACATGGAACGCAACAGGCAGCATGCGGACTACCTGCAGTTCCAGTACGACGAACTGCAGCGGGCCCAACTGACAGCGGGCGAACAGGAAGAGCTGGAACAGCAGAGCGACCTGCTGTCGCACGCTGAGGAAATCAAGTCGGCACTCTACGAAGCGGACAACACGCTGAACGGGGACGAGACGGGGACTGTGAACACCGTACGGACGGCCTGTAACGCGCTGAACTCCATCAGTAAGGTGCTGCCGCCTGCCAGCGAGCTGGCCACCCGGCTGGAGAGCTGCCGCATCGAACTGAAAGACATCGCAGACGAGGTGGGCAACCTGTTGGAGCAGACAGACTTCAACCCCGCTGAACTGAAACAGATAGACGACCGGCTGGACCTCCTGTACGAACTGGAGAAAAAATACCACGTAGAAACCATAGACGAGCTCATCAGCCAGCGGGAGGCGCTGAAGCAGAAGCTGGACGAGATAGAGAACGGCGACGACACCCTGCAAGAACTGCGGCAGCAGGTGGAGCAGGACAGGACGCAATGCGAGCAGCTGGCGGCCGGTCTGACGAAACTGCGGCAGAAGGCGGCCAGGAAGATAGAGGAGCAGATGCAACAGCGACTGGTGCCCCTGGGCATGCCACACGTGCGCTTCGAGGTGAGCATCACCACGGAAGAGCTGGGCAAGGACGGCCACGACAAGCTGTGCTTCCTATTCTCTGCCAACACGTCCACACCGCTGCAACCGGTAGCGCAGGTGGCGTCGGGCGGCGAGATAGCACGCGTCATGCTGTCGCTGAAGGCCATGATCAGCGGGGCCGTCAAGCTGCCTACCATCATCTTCGACGAGATTGACACCGGCGTGAGCGGAAAGATTGCGGAGAAGATGGCGCAGATCATGCAAGAGATGGGCAGCTACGACCGCCAGGTAATCAGCATCACCCACCTGCCACAGATTGCAGCCCTGGGGAGCCACCATTACCGGGTATCGAAAGAGGAAGGCCCCAACGGCACCGTGAGCCACATGGAACAGCTGTCCGACGAAAAGCGCATCCGCGAAATCGCACAGATGCTGAGCGGCAGCGACGTGACGGAGGCAGCCATACAGAACGCTAAAGAACTATTAAAGAAATGAAACGTATATTCCTGATATTAAATATCCTATCCCTTGTAACAGCAACGACTTGCAGCGCCCAGCCGGCGTGGACCAAGAAGGCTGCACAGGCAGTGTTTACCCTCAAGACCTTCGGTGCCGACGGTCAACTGGTGGGTAGCAGCAACGGCTTCTTCGTGGGCGAAGACGGGGAGGCCGTGAGCAGTTTCGCTCCCTTTAAAGGGGCGCAGCGCGCAGTGGTCATCGACGCCCAGGGAAAGGAACTGGCAGTGGAATACCTGACAGGAGCCAACGAGCTCTATGACGTGGCGAAGTTCAAGGTGGACAGCAAGAAGACGACCGCCCTGAAGACCGCCCCGGCAGAGGTGGCCAACGGCACAGCACTCTGGCTGCTGCCCTACGCCGTGAAGAAAGTACCGGCAGTGGTAGAAGGAAAGGTGAGCAGCGCAGAGCGCTTCCAGCAGGACTTCTCCTACTACACACTGGACATGAACAGCATGGAGCAACAGAGCGGCTGTCCCATCGTCAACGCCAACGGAGAGGCGGTGGGCATCCTGCAACCGTCGGCCGACGGCAAGCAGGGCGTGAGCTATGCAGTGAGTGCACGCTATGCCAACACCCTGCGCATCAGCGGTCTGGCACTCAACGACCCGGCCCTGAAGGCTACGGCCATCGCCAAGGCGCTGCCCGACAATCTCGATGAAGCCATCGTGTCGCTCTTCGTGTCTTCATCTACCATGACCGAGGCGGCACACACCGACTATATCGAGCGCTTCATCCAGAAGTTTCCGGAAGCCATCGACGGCTATATCTACCGCGCCCGCATCCGCGCAGCCCATGGTGAGCTGCAGGCTGCCGACGACGACATGGAACAGGCCGTGAAGGTGGCAACGAACAAGGACGATGCCTACTACCAATATGCACAGCTCGTCTACCAGAAGGCGCTATACGGACAGGCTGCCAACGGGTGGACGCTCGACCGTGCCCTGGAGCTGTCGAGAAAGGCGTCGGCCATCAACGCACTGCCCGTATACCGACAGCAACAGGCTCAGATTCTGTACGGACAGGAGAAGTACCAGGAGGCCTACGACCTGTTCAGTGCACTGTCACAGACACCGCTACGCAGTGCCGACAACTACTATGCCGCCGCACAGTGCCAGCAGATGCTGGGCGACAAGAAGGCGGCCCTGGCGCTGCTCGACAGTGCCGTAGCGCAGTTTACCCTACCCTATGTAAAGACGGCAGCGCCCTACCTCAGTGCTCGTGCGCAGCTGGAGATGGAGCTGCGCCGCTACCAGCAGGCCATCAACGACATGAAGAGTGTGGTGGAACTGGAGCCTACCAATGCGCTCTACCTGGCAGAGAAGGCCAACATGGAGGTGCGCGTTGGCCTGTTGGACGACGGCATCCAGACGGCTGAGGAGTGTATCCGCCAGGCTCCGGAAATGAGCGACGGCTACCTGCTGCTCGGTCTGGCCCAATGCAAGAAGGACCGCAAGGCGGAAGGACTCAAGAACCTGCAGAAAGCAAAAGAGCTTGGCAACAGCCAAGCCCAATCGTTCATCGACAAATACTCGAAATAAGCACGCGCTGCGTCAGAATGGCAGCGGTTCGTCGGGGGGAGGCGCATCGAAGGGGTTTTCGTTTGGAACAACCTGACTGGCGTCGACCTTCTTGCTGACAACAATCTCACCCTCGGGACTGGCGTTATGCTTGCTGCCCAGACGACGATCCTCGGGATTCTCAAAACGCGTAAACTCGCCACGGAACGTGAGCAGCACGTCGCCCGTGGCACCCTTACGGTGCTTGGCAATGATAATCTGTGCCTTGCCCCGCAGGTCATTGCCGTTGTCGTCCTGCAGGATGTGGTAGTATTCGGGGCGGTGGACAAAGAGTACCATATCAGCATCCTGCTCGATGGCTCCTGACTCACGGAGGTCGCTAAGCTGGGGGCGCTTGCCCTCCAGACCTTCACGGCTCTCTACGCCACGGTTCAACTGTGAGAGGGCGAGGATGGGAACGTTGAGCTCCTTGGCAAGTCCCTTCAGCGAACGGGAGATGGTCGACACCTCCTCCTGGCGCGACGAGAAGCGCATGCCGTTAGCATTCATCAGCTGCAGGTAGTCAATCATGATAATCTGTACGCCGTGCTCACGCACCAGGCGGCGCGCCTTGGTAAAGAGTTCGAAGACCGACAGGCCCGGGGTGTCGTCGACAAAGAGAGGCGCACCCAGCAGGTTGTTCAACCGCTTGTCGAGGCGGTCCCACTCATCGGGCTGCAGCTGACCGTTGAGAATCTTCGAGCCCGGAATCTCACAACAGTTGGAGATGAGGCGGTTGACCAGCTGCACGTTCGACATTTCGAGCGAGAAGAAGGCCATCGGCACCTTGTAATCGGCCGCGATATTCTTGGCCATCGACAGGGCGAAAGACGTCTTACCCATGGCAGGTCGTCCGGCGATGATGACCAGGTCGGAGGGCTGCCAACCGGAGGTGATGTCATCGAGCTTGTGATAGCCGGTGGGCACACCGGTGAGGCCGTCCTTGTTGGCGGCGGCCTTCTGGATGACATCGACGGCATTCTTGATGACGGGGTCTATCTGGGTATAGTCTTTCTTCATGTTACGGCGGCTGAGCTCGAAGAGGGAGCCCTCGGCCTCCTGCATCAGGGCGTCGACATCGACCGTCTCGTCGAAGGCCTTGGTCTCGATGACGCTGGCAAAGGAGATGAGCTGGCGTGCCAAGGCTTTCTGGGCGATGATGCGGGCGTGGTACTCGATGTTGGCAGAGGAGGCGACGCGCGAGGACAGCTCGGTGACGTAGCCGGGACCTCCGACATCCTCGAGGTCGCCCTGTTTGGCGAGTTGCTCTGTGACGGTCCACACGTCGACGGGCAACTCGTGGAGCGTCAGGTCACGAATGGCGGCATACACCTTCTGGTTGCGGGGCTCATAGAAGCTCTCTGGCGATAGCGTCTCACAGACCACGGCATAGGCATCCTTGTCAATCATCAGGGCACCCAGCACGGCACGCTCTACCTCGGTGGCCTGCGGCTGCACATGGGCATAGGTATTGTCGACAGCCTGCTGACGGCGCCGACGGGTATTATTGGTGGTTGTTTGCGTAGGCATAATCTTTGCAAATTAGAGTGCAAAGATAAACAAAAAAAATGAGAGCGCCGTAGGACGCGCCTATATAAAATATGTTAATCGGCAACGGCGTCGCCGGCACCGCGCAGCAGACGGTCGAGCGACGGAGCGTCGGCACCGTTCATGAGGCGGTCGACAGCAGCAACGATGTCGTTGTCGAAGACGGAACGGCCCAGGAGATGGTTGACGACCCACTGGATGCGCCCCATGTGAACGTCGCGCTCATACTGTGACGACTGGCGGGCAGGCAGGGGATAGAGGCTCAGCAGGTAGAAGGACAGGCAGTCGGGGACAATCATCTCACGCACCATCATGCGGCGCTGCTCGTCGCTATAATGGTCGACATAGAACGGATAGTCGGCACCCAGATACTTGTCGAGACTGATGCCCAGCGTGTTGTAGCCCACAATGATACTCTGGTCGAAGGAGCCTATCTGCGTATAGACCAGGGGTATCTCGATATCGGGTAGCTGTTCCTGCAGATGGGTGAAGGCACTGTTGAGCGCGTCGCTGACGTCGTCCATCTCTCCGTATTGCTGCTGGACGGCGGAGAGCATGGCCTGGAGGGTGGAGTCCTGAAAGAAATAGAGGAACTTGGTGTTGATGTCGGCATCGTTGACCTTTCCGAGCTTCAGCACATCTTCTATCAGCATGCGCGTCTGCATGGGGAAGTTGACATTCATCTGCTGCATGGCGGAATAGTCGCCGGTCGTGAGGTAGAGACTCTCGATGCGGTCGTAGCGCTGGATGGAGACGGAGGCGTGCTCGGCAGAAGCATCCTGCGGGCGCAACTGCCACTGGCAACCGATGCACAACAACAGGCAAAAGACTAATATGCTATATATTCTAATCACTATTGGAAACAACTGATGATGAATTATTGTTAAATTCAACCGCAAAATTACTAAAAAATATTGTAAAAACCAAATTAAAATCAAAAAAAGATTAAAAACAAGGCAAAATTCCGTATTTTTGTAAGAAACTAATCTGAATAAAAAATGAGAAGAACGATTTCTTTGGCGCTACTGGCACTCATCAGTCCCTGGGCGCTGGCACAGAAAACACTACAGGTGGAGGTCGCCAACACGACCAAAAGCGAACGGACGGCGCAGCCGGTGGTCATCGACCTGTGCACAATGGGATTCGAGGTGAAGTCGGCCCTGGTGACCCTGAACGGTCAGGAGATAGCCTCACAACTGGACGATACCGATGGCGACGGCTGCTACGACGAACTTTGCTTTCTCACGGACTTCGAGAAGAAGGGCAAGAAGACTTTCAGCGTGGCACTGGCCCCCACGGGAACACCCCGCAGCTACGAGCCAAAGGTCTATGCCGACATGATGCTGACCAACAAAAAGATTAAGAGCAGCAACAAGCAAGACCTATACATCAGCAGCCTGACGGTAGACAACGGTACGAATCCGTACTGGATGCTGCACCACCACGGACCGGCCTTTGAGAACGAGCTGGTGGCCTACCGCATCTATTTCGACCACCGGCAGACGGTGGACACCTATGGTAAATACCGTAAGGGACTGGAACTGAAGCAGACGCAGTTCTATCCCGACCAACAGCAGAAGGATGCCGGATTTGGCGACGACGTGCTGTGGGTGGGCAACACCTTTGGTGCCGGGGCCCTGCGCGGATGGGACGGCAAGGCGCCGCAGATGCTGACGGACGTCGACCACCGCACCCTGCGCATCGTGAGCCGCGGCCCGCTGCGCACCATCGTGGAGGTTGTCGACGAGGGTTGGAAGACACCGTGCAACGACCAGCGCATCACCATGCACACGTTCTACAAGTTGTATGCCGGACGCCGCGACGTGCAGGTGGACATCCGCTTCGACCGGCCGGCAAAGGACTACCAGTTTGCCACGGGCCTCATCAACGTGAAGAATTCGGAAGCATACAGCGACGGCAAAGGACTGCGCGGCTGCTGGGGTACCGACTGGCCCGTATCGGCAAAGGACTCCGTAGGACATAAGCGCGAGACCGTGGGACTGGGCATCTGCCTGCCGGCACAGTACGTGGTGAGCGAATTGCCGGCCAACAAGGACAACTACCCGTATGTGGTGGCCACGCAAGACAAGGCGCTGAACTACTATATCACCTTCGGGTCGGACAACGAGACCTTCGGATATCACTCGGCAAAAGAGTGGTTTGACTACCTAAAGGCGTGGAAGCGCGAACTGGAGCAGCCCGTCGTGGTGAGCGTCAAGGAATAAGCATCAGGGCAGGGCATCGAACGTCTTACGCCCCCGCACATAATACTGCCAGAGCACGGAGAACGACCGCTGCTCTGGTATTTTTCTGTCGACACGCGAGGCCTGGATGCGGCGACGGTCGTCGGCAAAGTCTTTCCGCCAGCGGGCAAAGGCGCGGCGCGCCCTGAAGACGGCACAGAAGTCGCCCCAGCTGTGACCGAGGAGGAGCATCTGCCATGCTGCGACGTAGTCGAGCAGCCACCGCCAGCACATGACATGGCGCAGCTCGTCGTCGGGCAGGCACTTATACAGCATGGTCAGGTTGTTGCGGAAATTGAGGAATGTCTTCATCGGGTTCGACTTGGGCAGCGTGCCGCCACCGACATGGTAGACCTGTGACTCGGGGATGCAGTAGACCTTACGGCCGCGGATGCGCAGTCGCCAGCAGAGGTCTATCTCCTCGTTGTGGGCAAAGAAGCGGCCGTCGAGCCCGCCACAGTCCCAATAGTCTTTGGAGCGGATCATGAGGGCAGCACCGGTGGCCCAGAGGATTTCGGTGGCATAGTCGTACTGGCCGTTGTCGCGCTCGACGGTCTGAAAGATGCGCCCACGGCAGAAGGGGTAGCCGTAGCGGTCGAGGTATCCCCCACTCGCCCCGGCATACTCGAAGCTGTCGCGGTCGGCCATGGAGAGCAGTTTGGGCTGGCAGGCGGCTATCTCGGGGTGCACATCCATCAGTTCGACGAGAGGGGTGAGCCAGTGGTGGGTGACTTCGATATCGCTGTTGAGCAGCACGTAGTATTCGGCATCAATCTGGCGGAGGGCCTGATTATAGCCTTCGGCAAAGCCCCAGTTACGGTCGAGCGTGATGACACGGCACTCGGGGAACTTGTCGTGCAGCAGGTCCAGGGAGTTGTCGGTCGACGCGTTATCAGCAACATATACGGCGGCTTCGCTATGCGAGTAGTTGAGAACGCTGGGCAGGTACTGGTTGAGCATGCGTGCCCCGTTCCAGTTGAGGATGACAATGGCTACTTTATCCATTCTTTTATGTGCAAGGCAGTTTGGTCGTGATTGAAATCGCCGAGACGGACCGTCATCAGCTGGTTGTCGTACTCCTCGCGGGCCTCGGAGGCAGGGAGCTCGACGCGGATGTAGTTGCGGGTGAAGCCGTGCATGGACTTGCCGCGGGGGGCACGCTCGAAGAGCACCTCAGCGACGCTGCCGACATAGCGGCGGTAGAAGGCATGGGTCTTCTCGTCGGAGAGGGCCAGCAGGCGCTGACTGCGCTGGCGCTTGTCTGCGTCGCTGACGACGTACGGGATATGGAGAGCCGACGTGCCGGGGCGCTCCGAATAGGGGAAGACGTGCAACTGGGTGACGTCGAGCTGCGACAGGAAGTCGTAGGTCTCCTCGAAACACTCGGGTGTCTCGCCCCTGCAACCAACCATCACGTCGACCCCGATGAAGGCATCGGGCATGACCGCCCTGACATAGGCTATCTTGTCGGCGAAGAGCTGCCGGTCGTAGTGGCGGTGCATCAGTTTCAGCACGGTGTCGCTGCCACTCTGCAGGGGGATATGGAAATGGGGCATGAAGGCGCGGCTGTGGGCACAGTAGTCGATGAGCTCGTCGCTGAGCAGATCGGGCTCGAGACTGCTGATGCGATAGCGGCTGATGCCCTCCACGCCATCGAGGGCGCGCACCAGGTCGACGAAGCGCTCGCCGGTGGTCTTGCCGAAGTCACCGATGTTGACACCAGTGAGCACAATTTCCTTGCCACCCTCACGGGCTGCATCCCCGGCCTGGGCCACCAGCGACGCGATGGAAGGGTTGCGGCTAAAGCCGCGGGCATAGGGTATGGTGCAGTAGGTGCAGAAGTAGTCGCAGCCGTCCTGTACCTTCAGGAAGTAGCGGGTGCGGTTGCCACGCGAGCAGCTGGGCGCAAAGGTGGTAATGTCCTTGGTCTTCTGCGTGAAGAACTGGTGCTTGGCCCCCTGGCTCCAGGCGTCGGAGAGGTATTGTACCAGCCGTGCCTTCTCGTTGGAGCCCAGCACGAGGTTGACTCCGTCGATGTGGCTCACCGTCTCGGGCTTGAGCTGCGCATAGCATCCCGTGACGACAACAAAGGCCCCCGGGTGCTGGCGAACCATGCGATGGATGGCCTGCCGGCACTTGTGGTCGGCCACCTCGGTCACCGAACAGGTGTTGATTAGGCAGAGGTCGGCACGCTCGCCCTTCTGGACGGGCTGCACGCCCAGTTCGCTGAGCATCTGCCCGAAGGTGGAAGTCTCCGAGAAGTTCAGCTTGCAGCCCAGTGTATAATACGCTGCTTTCTTGCCCTGGAAAACTGACGTCGCTATCATACGCGCACGAATATATTATAATAAGGTGTATTCTATTTTCGCTGCAAAGTTACGAAATAATTATGGTTTTTGCCCCATTTTTTGCATTTATTCAATTGGGTGTAAAACTGACCCGAATTTTAACATTTCGTAAACGGTTGATTTTCAGTTGATTGCAAAAAAGTTACAAAAAAGACCAAAAAAAAAGCACAAAAAAAGATACAACGTATTGAAAAAATGCCTAACTTTGCATCGTTTTAATAAACAAATGATTGTTTTACAGATTTTAAAAGCTTAGAAAAATGAAAAAATTAGTATTTATGTTCGTTGCTGTTGCAGCTATCTCTTTCGCTTCTTGTGGTAACAAGACCGCTCAGGCTGAGGCTGTTGATTCAGACTCTATCGCTGTTGTTGATAGCGCTGAGGTTGTTGACACCACTGTTGCTGATACTGCTGTTGTTGACAGCGCTGCTGCTCAGAAGTAATCAGTACGAACTCAAATTGAGAGAATCGACCGCCGGATGTGAATCCGACGGTTTTTTTGTGTGCGTATGGCCCTGCCGGGCATCCCACAAAGAAGTCCCGCCTGCCAGTGACAAGCGGGACTATCGCAGTTATTAAATATGATGATTTGCCTTACAGCTTATTCTTCAGCAGCAGCTTCCTCAGCAGGAGCCTCTACAGCTGCGGGAGCCTCCTCAACGGGAGCCTCAGCCTTCTCCTGAGCGGGAGCATTCTCGGCAACCACCTTGACAGGAACCTCGACGGTAACCTCCTTGTGGAAGTGTACCAGAGCGACAAAGTCGCCAACGGTCTTGGCCTCCTTCATGGTGATAATCTTGCGGTCGATGTCGTGACCCAGCTTCTTCAGTTCCTCAGAAACCTGGTTGACACCTACAGAACCGTAGAGCTGACCCGTGGCGCTCACCTTGGCGGCGATGCAGAGGGCAACATCCTTGATGGCCTCGGCCTTCTTCTCAGCCTCTGCCTTCAGGGCAGCCAGCTTGTGGGCCTGCTGCTTCAGGTTCTCAGCGAGCACCTTCTTGGCAGAAGGAGAAGCGATGACACCCTTGCCCTGGGGGATGAGGTAGTTACGGCCATAGCCCGACTTCACATTGACGATATCGTTCTTATATCCCAGTCCGATAATATCTTCTTTCAGTATAATTTCCATTCTTGCGTCCTCCTTGATTTACTTCATCATGTCAGTTACGTAAGGCAGCAGAGCGATCTGGCGGGCACGCTTGACAGCCTGAGCCACGCGGCGCTGGTACTTCAGAGAAGTGCCCGTGATGCGGCGGGGAAGAATCTTACCCTGCTCGTTCAGGAACTTCTTGAGGAACTCGGGATCCTTGTAGTCGATATACTTGATACCACTCTTCTTGAAGCGGCAATACTTCTTCTTCTTCGTGTCGATAGAAGGAGCGTTCAAATAGCGAATTTCTGATTCTTGTGCCATAGTTTAAGCCTCCTCTTTTTTAGCCTGTTTGTTACGACGCTTCTCGGCATACTCGACGGCGTGCTTGTCGAGCTTGACGGTCTGGAAGCGGATTACCTTCTCGTCGCGACGGAAGGCTGTCTCCAGCGTGTTAATCACTGACGGCTCAGCCTTGAACTCCAGCAAGCAATAGAAGCCGGTAGACTTCTTCTGGATAGCGTAAGCCATCTTCTTCAGTCCCCAGATCTCCTCATTCAGAATCTCGGCGCCCTTGTCGGTGAGCACTTTCTTGAATTTAGCGACCGCTTCCTTCATCTGTTCATCAGACAAAACGGGAGTCAAAATGAAAACGGTTTCGTATTGATTCATACTTGTTAATAAATAAAATAAATATTGTTTTTGCAATTTGCGGGTGCAAAGGTACGATTTTTCAGCGACATAGCCAAGGGTTAGTCTGATTTTTCTGCATATTTTTGTGCAAAAAAGCCTGAAAACTTGGCAATTTGGCGAAAAAGGCGTATCTTTGCCGCAAATTATACTCCTCCATGAAGCAGATAAGACCCTACATCGGTGTCGCCATGATTGTCGTGGGCACCCTGACCCTGGCGGTCACCCGACTGGCGGCCCTCAGGAGCAGCAATGCACTGCTGCTCACCGGACTGCTGCTGATAGCGGGCGGCATCGTCGTGCACGTGCAAGCCATCAAGCACGCCAGCAACGACTGAAGTCAGCACCGCAACACACATAGCAAACAACTCTACTGACATGCAACATCTGAAGATATTCACCCAACTGATTGCCGGTGAACTGCACCTGTCGGAACACGCCGTCGAGAACACCCTCAAGTTGCTCGACGAGGGATGTACCATCCCCTTTATCTCCCGCTATCGCAAAGAGCGCACGGGAGGGCTCGACGAGGTGCAGATTACGGCCATCAGCGACCGCGCCGAGCAACTCAAGGAGATAGCCAAGCGCAAGGAGACCGTCGTCAAGACCATCACAGAACTGGAAAAGATGACCGACGCACTGCGGCAGCGCATCGACGACTGCTGGGACAGCACGGTGCTGGAAGACATCTACCTGCCCTACAAGCCCAAACGGCGCACACGGGCACAAGTGGCACGCGAGCAGGGACTGGAGCCGCTGGCCACGCTGCTGCTCATGCAGCGCGAACAGCATCCCGAGCAGGCGGCACGCCGCTTCGTGGTGGCCGGTGGCGCTCCTGTCGACACGGCTGCCGCCCTCCGCGGCGCACAGGACATCATCGCCGAACAAATCAGCGAGGACGAGCATAACCGGAACCTGGTGCGCTCGGCTTTCCGGCGCGAGGCGCTCATCACCTCGCGCGTAGTAAAAAACAAGAAGGATACGGACGAGGCGCAGAAATACAGCGACTACTTCGACTGGGAGGAGCCGCTGAAGCGCTGCTCGTCGCACCGGCTGCTTGCCATGCGGCGAGGCGAGGCCGAGGGCGTGCTGCGCCTCAGCATCACCATCGACGACGACGAGGCCACGGCACGGCTGAAGCGCAGCCTGCCGCCAGCGCCCCACCCCGGCGAGAGAGCATGCAGAAGACTGCTGGAAGAGGCCGTGGAAGACGGCTACAAGCGCCTGCTGCTCCCGTCGATAGAGACCGAGTTCATGGCGCTGAGCAAGGAGCGAGCCGACGACGAGGCCATCCGCGTCTTCGCCGAGAACCTGCGCCAACTGCTGCTCTCGGCTCCGCTGGGCCAGAAGCGCGTGATGGGCATCGACCCCGGATTCAGGACCGGATGCAAGGTGGTATGCCTCGACGCACAAGGCAATCTGCTGCACCACGAAGCCATCTTCCCCCACCCGCCCGTCAACCACCGCATGCAGGCCATCGTGCACATCCAACAGATGATAGCCCAATATGGTATTGAGGCCATCGCCATCGGCAACGGAACTGCCAGTCGCGAGACGCGCGAGATAGTAGAAGAGGTCGTCGGCAGCCAACCGACAGCCGACTCGAGGGCGGCCAGCACAGACCATGCGGAGAGCCGACGGCCCCAGGTCTTCGTGGTCAGCGAGGACGGAGCCTCCGTGTACAGTGCCTCCAAGGTGGCACGCGACGAGTTTCCCGACGAGGACGTTACGGTGCGCGGTGCCGTCAGCATCGGCCGGCGACTAATGGACCCGCTGGCCGAGCTGGTGAAGATCGACCCGAAGAGCATCGGCGTCGGACAGTATCAGCACGACGTCGACCAAAGCAGGCTGAAGCATGCCTTGGACCAGGTGGTAGAGAGCTGCGTCAACCTGGTGGGCGTCAACCTCAACACGGCATCGCAGCACCTGCTGACCTACGTCAGCGGACTCGGCCCGGTGCTGGCAAAGAACATCGTAGACTACCGGCGGGCGAACGGAGCCTTCGCCAGCCGGGCCCAGCTGAAGAAGGTGGCCCGACTGGGCCCTGCCGCCTACCAGCAGTGTGCCGGATTCCTGCGCATCCCCGGCGCTGCGAATCCACTCGACAACTCTGCCGTGCATCCGGAGCGCTATGCCGTCGTCGAGCAAATGGCCAAGGACTGCCACTGCACCGTCAGCGACCTTATCAGTCAGCCGGAGAAGCGGGCTATGATTGACATCAGCCGCTACGTCAGCACAGAGGTCGGCCTGCCCACGCTTACCGACATCATGCACGAACTGGAGAAGCCGGGCCGCGACCCCCGCGAACAGATTGAAGCGTTTGAGTTCGACGCCCGTGTACAGACCGTCGGCGACCTGCACGAAGGCATGGAACTGCCAGGCATCGTGACCAACATCACCAACTTCGGGGCTTTCGTCGACATCGGCGTACATCAGGACGGCCTTGTCCATATATCACAACTGGCCGACCGCTACGTCAGCGACCCCACCCAGGTGGTCCGCCTACACCAGCACGTCCGGGTGCGCGTCGTCGGTGTCGACCTGCGCAGGCAGCGCATCTCGCTCAGCATGAAAGGTATGAAGAACTAAAAAAGAATGGTCAGCCGACCATCCTTTTTCGTGATCCGGTCGGGATTCGAACCCGAGACCCACAGCTTAGAAGGCTGTTGCTCTATCCAGCTGAGCTACCAGACCAATTTGCGGCTGCAAAGTTACAAATTAGTGAGCAAAAAACCAAATATTTTTTGTAATTTTGCACACTGAATATGGCTATTATCGAGATTTCATCCCTAAAGGAAGAGGGGCTGCAAGTTTTTAGCGCCCTGACAGAAGCACAGCTGCGCATGGAGCTGGAGCCGGAAAAGGGGCTCTTCATTGCCGAGAGTCCGAAAGTGATACGCGTGGCACTGGACAGCGGATGGCAGCCCACAGCCCTGCTCTGCGAGCGGCGCCACATCGAGGGCGACGCCCGCGACATCATAGGGCGGCTGACAGACGACTTACCGGTGTATACGGGCAGCCGCGAACTGCTGGCACAGCTGACGGGTTATACGCTGACACGCGGTGTGCTGTGCGCCATGCGCCGACGCCCTCGGCCCGCCGTGGCCGACGTGGTGGCCGGCGCCCGTCGGGTGGTCGTCATCGAGGCCGTCACCGACACCACCAACATCGGAGCCATCTTCCGATCGGCAGCAGCACTGGGCATCGACGCGGTACTGCTGACACGCGACTCGTGCGACCCGCTGAACAGAAGGGCCGTGAGGGTGTCGATGGGCAGCGTGTTTCTGGTGCCCTGGACATGGCTCGACGGACCCGTGAGGGAACTGCACGACTATGGATTCCGCACGGCAGCCATGGCGCTGAGCGACGACTCGATAGCCCTGGACGACCCACGACTGAAGCAGGAGCCGCGACTGGCCATCATCATGGGGACGGAGGGTGACGGACTGCCCCAGCGCACCATCAGCGAGGCCGACTATACGGTGAGGATTCCCATGGCGCACGGTGTAGACTCGCTCAACGTGGCTGCCGCAGCCGCCGTGGCTTTCTGGGAACTGAGAAATGGAAAACACTAAGTCCGCTTCTTGATTTTCCACCCGAGCATCGCCATGACGATACTCATCAGCGGACTGAAGAGATTGAAGAAGCAGTAAGGCAGATAGACCAGGGTGGGAACACCCAGCACGGCAGCTTGCGTCATGCCGCACGTGTTCCACGGAATGAGTACGGAGGTGACGGTGGCTGCATCCTCACACGTCCGGCTGAGCAGGCGCGTCTCATAACCCTGCTTGTCGTACACTTCCTTGAAGATGTCGGCCGTCAGCACAATGGAAATAAACTGGTCGCCGGTGGTGACGTTGAGAAAGATACCT
Organism: Prevotella sp.; assembly: GCA_017847725.1. GTDB lineage: Bacteria > Bacteroidota > Bacteroidia > Bacteroidales > Bacteroidaceae > Prevotella. The sequence continues at coordinate 35,928 of JAGAXW010000032.1, read as the reverse complement.
GTGCCCACCGTCGAGGACACCAGTGACACCCGGTTGCGAATCCAGTGCACAATGACACGCGTGAGACTCTCTATCATTCCGCTGGCCACCATGGCTGCACCGAAACACATGGCGCAGAGGATGAGCCAGATGGTGTTCAGCATGCCAGCCATGCCTCCGGTGGAGATGAGGTCGTTGAGCGAGGCATCGCCCGTATCGACCGCCGTCGGCCCGTAATAGGTCATGGCGAGCCCACGCGTCAGCGAGTCGGAACCGGCCACCTCGCACAGCACATGGGGCTGGAGCAAGAGGGCAACCACACCCGCCATGACGGACGACACGAAGAGCACGATCAGCGAGGGTACGCGACGAGCTATCAGGACGCCCGTCAGCAGGGGTACCAACAGCGTCCACAGAGAGATGTTGAACGTGCGCGAGAGGCCTTCCGTATAGCGGTCCACCTGCACGTTGCCCTCGCCGCCATCGATGCCTGCCACGAGGAAGATGACGAGGCTGACGGCAAACGTCGGGATAGTGGTCAGCATCATGTAGCGGATGTGTACGAAGAGGTCGGTGCCAGTGGCCGACGACGCAAGGATGGTGGTATCACTCAGCGGCGACAGTTTGTCGCCGAAATAGGCACCGGAGATGATGGCTCCCGCCGTCCAGGCCTCAGAGACTCCCAAGGCATGGCCGATGCCCAACAGAGCGACACCGATGGTGGCAATGGTCGTCCAGGAACTGCCTGACAGCAGCGACACGATGGCGCAGATGACACAGGCAGAGACGAGGAAAAACTGGGGCGACATAATCTGCACTCCGTAGTAAATCAGCGTGGGCACAATACCGCTAATCATCCAGGAACCTGACAGCATACCGACACACAGCAGGATAAGCAGGGTGATGGACACCTCGCCGATGGTGTGCTTGATGCGCTGCTCGAAAATGCGCCAAGGAACGCGGTAGACCCCCATCGAGATGCATACGCAGACGGCCATGCCCATGAGAAGGGCTATTTGGCTACCACCGCTCAACGAATCGCTGCCAAAAAGGGTGATGACGACGGCCAGAAAGCCTATCAGCACCACAACAGGAACAACGGCTACCAACGGATGGGGTATGGATGGGGGCTTATTCACGGCTGCGAAGGTACGAAGAAAAAACGGGACTGCCAAACGACAGTCCCATTTTTTATCCATGCCAACAGACGAATTAGTCTAATCCAAAGAGAACACGCAGTCCGCCGTCGACGCCCGAGAATCCCATGAAGGCCAGCGAGAGCAGACCGGCAGAGAGCAACACGATGGCCATGCCACGCATGCCTTTGGGGACGGTGACCAACTCCAGCTGCTCACGCATGCCGGCAAAGACGGTCAGCGCCAGTCCGAAACCGAGGGCGGTAGAGAAGGCGTAAACCACTGACTGCAGCAGGTTGAAATCCTTCTGGATGACCAGAATGGCCACACCCAGCACGGCACAGTTGGTGGTAATCAGCGGCAGGAAGATGCCAAGGGCCTGATAGAGTGCGGGCGACACCTTCTTCAGAATAATCTCCACCATCTGTACCAGGGCAGCGATGACGAGGATGAAGGCGATGGTCTGCAGGTACTGGAGACCAAAGGCATCGAGCACGAGTTTCTGTACGGCATAGGTCACCAGCGTGGCCAGCGTCAGCACAAAGGCGACGGCTGCCGACATGCCGAGCGAGGTGTCAATCTTCTTCGATACGCCCAAGAACGGACAGATACCGAGGAACTGCGACAGAATGATATTGTTGACGAATATCGCACTAATGAAAATCAATATGTATTCCATAACTCTTAACCTCTAATTTTGTTAACAATAGCAATGAGGAATCCCAGCATGATGAAGGCACCCGGAGGCAGCACGAAGAGCAGGATGTTGTAAGTCTCGGGCAGCAGGGTGAAGCCGAAGACACTGCCCGAGCCAAGCAGCTCGCGGCAGACACCCAGCAGCGTCAGGCCCAGCGTGAAGCCAAGACCGATGCCAATGCCGTCGAAGAGAGAGGCCACGGGCGAGTTCTTGGCAGCAAAGGCCTCAGCACGGCCCAGGATGATACAGTTGACCACAATCAGCGGGATGAACAGGCCGAGAGCGGCGTCGATGTCGGGAAGGAAGGCCTTGATGACGAGCTGAAGAATGGTCACGAAGGCTGCAATAACCACGATGAACACGGGGATGCGCACCTTGTCGGGCGTCACACTCTTCAAACACGAAATCACAACATTGGTACAGATAAGGACGGCCATGGTAGCCAGTCCCATCGACATACCATTGATGGCAGAGGTGGTCGTGGCCAGCGTCGGACACATACCGAGCATCAGGACGAACGTGGGGTTCTCCTTGACGATGCCATTTTTGATGATATCTATGTAACTCATAACTTTCAATGATCAATTATCCATTAAATTACTCTGCCGGGGTTGCTTTGTAGGCATTGTAGGCATTGTTGACAGCTTTGAGGAAAGCACGGCTGGTGATGGTCGAAGCGGTAATGGCATCTACCTGGCCACCGTCTTTCGAAACGGTAAGGGGCTCTGCCGGCGACTTGCCGATGATGTCGCCCTTCTCACCCTTCTGGAACCACTTGTCGGCCTTGGCACCCAGTCCGGGGGTCTCGGCATGCTCCAGCAGCGTGTAGCCGAGGATGGTACCTTCGGGATCGAAACCTACCAGCACCTTCAGGTCGCCACCGAAACCTCCGGTGGTGGACTCTACGGCTGCGCCGAGGTCCTGGCCCTGGGCGTCCTTCACCTCATAGACGGTGAAGGTGATCTCCTTGCCCTTCTCGTCGTTCTGTTTTACCTCGACGGTGTTGGCAACCGTCAGATCCTCGCACACCATCACGGTTTTGATACCGTCAGCAAGGGCTTTCTCCTTCTGTGCATTGATGGGGCCCTCGGTGAGATGGTTCACAAAGGCGAGGATGCCACCCATGATGACTGCTACCAGCGTAAGTACCAGCACCATATTCGTCAGTGATGATTCTAACTTCTTCATAGCGTCTTATTTCTTTTCGGGCACTTCACCGAAGCGCTTGGGTTTGACATAATTATTAATAAGAGGTGTGAAAGCATTCATAATCAAAATGGCAAACGACATACCCTCGGGATAAGCACCCCAGTTGCGGATGACCACAGTCAGGAAACCGATGCAGACACCATAGATGAGCTGGCCCTTGGCCGTCATAGGCGAGGTGACATAGTCGGTGGCCATGAAGATGGCACCCAGCATCAGACCACCCGAGAGGATGACGCTGACGGGATCGGCGTAGGCGGGATTGGACAGGTGCATGATGCCGGCAAAGACAAACACGGTGCCGATGATTGACACGGGGATGTGCCAGGTGATAATCTTCTTCCACAGCATGTATACCATACCGAGCAGCAGGGCACAGGCGCAAATCTCACCCATGGCACCGGCACCATCGGGATGGTTGCCGAAGAACAGGGCGGCAGCGTCGGGAAGTTCATCGAGGACGGAGGCATCGCCGCTCTTGATGGCCTGCTTCATGATGGCCAGCGGAGTGGCTCCCGTCTCTGCATCGAGATAGCTGGTCAGCTGACCGACCTTGGGCCAGGTGGTCATCTGTGCAGGGAAGGCAACGAGCAGGGCAGCACGGCCTACCAGTGCAGGATTGAAGAGGTTATTGCCCAGTCCGCCATAGGTCATCTTACCGACACCGATAGCAAACAAGGCACCGATGATGATAATCCAGATAGGCAGGTTGGACGGCAGGTTGAAACCGAGCAGCAGACCGGTCAGCACGGCAGAACCGTCGCAGATAGTCAGGCGCTCGTTCTTGAGCATAAACTTATTGATGGCCCACTCAAAGCAGACGCAGGCCGCTACGCTCGTGGCACAGACAATGGCCGAGCCAATGCCGAAGAAATAGAACGACACGAGCAGAGCAGGCAACAGGGCGATGATGACGCCGTACATGTTGCGCTCTACGGTATCAGTTCCGTGTGCGTGAGGCGATAATGATACAATTAATTTTCCCATTGTATTCTTACTTATTTACTTTTTTTACTTCACTTTATTTTTTCTGCGCTGCGGCGGCACGGCTACGGATGATGCCCATCACGGTACCCTTGGCCTGACGGATGTTGTCGAGCAACGGGCGGTGAGCCGGACAGGTGAACTGACACGAACCACACTCGATACAGCTGACAACGTCTTCTGCTTCAGCTCGTTCCCAGTTCTTGTTAGCAGCAAGCTTTGCCAGCAGATAGGGCTCCAGACCCATCGGGCAAGCGCTGACGCACTTGGCACAACGGATACAGGGGTTGGGTTCCTTACGCTTGGCATCGTCGCCCGACAGGATGGTCACCGAATTGGTACCCTTGCAGATAGGCACCTCGACAGAGGTCAGCGCCTTACCCATCATAGGACCACCGGCCAGCAACTTGTTGTCGCCCTCGGGCATACCGCCACAGGCATCGATGAGGTCCTTCATGGGCGTACCCATACGAACCAGGAAGTTGCCTGGGTTCTGCAGCTGCTTACCAGTAACGGTGGTGTAGCGCTCGAACAGGGGCTTGTGCTTCATGACTGCCTCGTATACGGCGTATGCCGTACCGACGTTCTGCACGATGGCACCCACATTGACGGGGATGGCGGGAGGTGCAGGCACCTGACGGCGGATGACGGCGTCGACGAGCTGCTTCTCACCACCCTGCGGATAGCGCTGCTTCAGGGGTACTACTTCTACGGTATATTCTGAATTGCCGAATACTTCGGCACACTTCTTGGTCAGCAGCTCGATGGCAGGCATCTTGTTGGTCTCGATACCGATGTAGCCACGGGTTACCTTGGCTCCCTTCATCAGCAGTTCCAGACCGACGAGAATTTCGTCGGCATGCTCCATCATCAGACGGAAGTCGGCCGTAATATACGGTTCGCACTCTACAGCGTTGATGATGACGCACTCGGCCTTGGCCGTCGGGGGCGGACAGAGCTTGATGAAAGTGGGGAAACAGGCACCGCCCATGCCGACGACGCCGGCCTCCTTGATGCGGTTGACGATTTCCTCGGGCGTCAGTTCGGGATGAGCCTTGACGGTCTCCAACTTGTCAGAGCGGTCGATGGACTCTTCCCACTCGTCGCCTTCTACATTAATTATAATAACGGGCTTGCGATAGCCTGTGGCATCGATAGCGGTGTCAATCTTGAATACGGTTCCGCTGACACTGCTGTAGATAGGAGCAGAGACAAAGCCACCGGCCTCGGCCAACAACGTACCGACCTTCACCTTATCACCCTTAGCCACGACAGGCTTGGCGGGAGCACCAATATGCTGCGACAGGGGGAAGATGGCCTGCTTGGGCAGGGCGGCAACCTTCGTAGCGACCTCGTGGGTCAGCTTGTTCTCTTCGGGGTGTACACCACCTATACGGAATGTTCTTACGTTCATGCTTGTTCCTCCTTCTTTTCTTTAGGTTGAACCGGTGACTCCGGCTTCTCAGAAGTTTCTGGTTTCGGTTTGGGAGCCGGGAAGTTGACGGCGTGGATGGCTTTTGTCGGGCAGACGGCGACACACTTGCGGCAGAGGCGGCACTTCGTGTGGTCGATGTAAGAAACGTTGCCCTCTATGGTGATGGCACCGAAGGCACACTCCTTCTCACACTTGCCGCAACCGATACAGGCGGCCTTACAAGCCTTCATGGCCACAGGACCCTTGTCCTTGTTGACACAAGAGACGAACACTCTCCTACCCTTCGGCCCCTTCTTACGAAGCTCGATGATGTGGCGCGGGCAGGCCTTGACACAGGCTCCGCAAGAGGTGCACTTCTCCTCGTCGACCTCAGGAAGACCGGTCTCCGGATTCATGTGGATGGCATCAAACTGGCAGGCAGCGACACAGTCGCCACATCCCAGACAGCCAAATCCACAGGCCGTTTCGCCAGCGCCGCACGAGTTCATGGCTGCACAGGTGCGCAGGCCATTGTACTCTGCAATCTTCGGGCGCAGGGCACAGGTTCCATTACAACGTACTACGGCCACCATCGGCTCGCCATTGGCAATGGCCATACCAAGCAGGTCGGCCACCTTACCCATCACTTCTGCACCACCGACAGGACACTTCAGACCTTCAATGCTACCAGCGTCAGCACCCTTGACGAGGGCATCGGCCAGGCCGCCACATCCTGCGAATCCGCAACCACCGCAGTTGGCACCAGGTAACTGTTCGGTCACCTGCGCGATACGGGGGTCTTCATAGACTGCGAATTTCTTGGAGCAGACATACAGCACCAGAGCTGCTATCAAGCCGATAGCGCCCAATACCAATACTGCAATCAAAATAAAATTCATAAAGTTAACTTTTAAAATTTGTTTTAGTTTAATATTTCTCAAGTGAAAAGGTCAGTTGCTCACGCAACCGGTCGCGAAAAAGGTAGAGCCCGACATAATAGGGCGCCAGAATAGCGATAGCGCCCAGCACGGCCCACTCCTCACGGGCAGACATCTGCAACAGCACGACAAGCACGACAAGCATCAGTAACAGCGGTAGCCCGAAAGCCCACAACAAGGCCTGCGAAGCAACCCTCCCGGAGGAGGACACCGTCACGGGGTCGCCCACGTGCAGCTGCTGCGTATCAGTCAGATAGACATCAATGATCTTCTCCTTCGACTCGGCGGCATTGCAGTATCCCGCCACCTTACAGGCCGCACAAGCTGCAGTCTGGACTATGCGCACATGGACACATCCATCCTCTATGCTGTCTACGACCCCCGAATGCTCTATTTTATGACTCATTGATTTGCAATCTCGACTTAGCAATTGCAAAGATACGAAAAAAATGCAATAACGAATAAGGTTGCTGCATTTTTTTTGAAAAAAAAATCTCATTCGCCTGTATTTGTCTGCCCTTTCCTTATGATGACCTGCTTCTGTATGGTTTAGTTCAGGAATATCAGGTCACCCACCTTGATGGCGTATTCGGGGGTGAGCATATTCATCTTGTAGAGTTTCTCCAAACGGATGCCATAACGCTGCGCAATAGAATACATCGATTCGCCCGCTGCAACCCTATGGAAACGACCGCGATACTCTTTGGCCACATGGCGGCGCTTCTTCTTCAGCCACACATATTCTCCTTCCTCAAGGGTATCGTTCTTGTCTCGTTCGTTGAAACGTGCCAGCTTACGATAGGAAACGTCGACGTCGGCAGCTATACTGCGGAAAGTGTCACCCCTGCGGGCCACCACATAGTAGTTGTCATTGGCAGCGAAGACCTCACGCTGTAGTCCCTGCCGAAGAGGAGCGGCGGCATCTGACATCGAATCATATCGGTATAGCCTATACAATTCGATAATCTTGATTAACTTGGATGCGTAGGTCGGACTGGTGGCATAGCCGCACGCCTTGAGCCCCTTGGCCCATCCCTTGTAGTCGGTCATCGACAACTTGAACAAACGGCTGTAGCGCGGACTGGACGTCAGGAATACAGAATGGTCGCAGTAGCTCTCATAAGCGTTACGATAGGCACGGAAGCACTCTCCGCGCTCGTCATCGTCGTGATAGGTCTTGCGGCCGGTCCACCCATTGCACTTGATACCGAAATGGTTGTTGCCTCTTATGGCCAGTTCACTCCGCCCGGCTCCTGACTCGAGGACTCCCTGTGCCAGTGTAATGCTGGCGGGTATCCGATAGAGCCTCATCTGTTCGATGGCGACATCGTCATAAAGGTCAAAGTAGTCTTGATAGGTTTTGTTCCAGGACATAGGCTGCGAACTGGCTACCAAGACGGTGAAAGTCAGGTAAGAAAGCAAAAAGATGAACCGTTTCATGTATTTTCTGACCGATTTTGATGCAAAAGTAAAGAAAAATAATTATATTTGCAACAAAAATCGAAATATTATGGAAGAACTAAACCTAAAATCAACTATTCTGGTTGCACAATTTGACGAGCTCTCCGACGCAGAGCGTGTATTAATAGAAAAAGCCAAGGAGTCTACCTATAACTCTTATGCCCCCTACTCTCACTTCCATGTCGGCGCCGCCATCCTCCTTAAAAACGGCACCATGGTAGTGGGGTGCAACCAAGAGAACGCCGCATTCCCCTCCGGGCTCTGCGCAGAGCGCTCAGCCATCTTTGCCGCAGGAGCACAATATCCCGACCAGCCCGTCATCATGCTGGCTATTGCCGTGCGCAACAGCGAGGGAAAATTCCTGGAAGAGCCTGCCAGTCCGTGCGGCTCGTGCAGACAGGTTATCATCGAGACGGAGACCCGTTTCCGCCAACCTGTACGCATCCTTCTCTATGGTACCAAGCATACCTACGTGATGGACGGCATCAAACAACTGATGCCCCTGTCGTTCACTAAACTTTAAGCATCGCCTCGTCAATCTGGCGACATCCCTCTTCCGTACAGATTCCCCTGAGCGATACCAAGAAGAAATTGACGAACAGCTCTTCGACGGAATATTTGTCAATGAGCTGGTGGCTGACGATATATTGTCCGATGGCATCAAACATATAGGGCATCAGCTCATAGTTGACGTCCGCCCGGAGTACCCCCTCCTCAACCCCCTGGCGCATGAAAGCCATAAAGACCGACTTTGACTGCTCGCGGTTGGACCTGATGAACTCCTCTACGCACGGATATTTAATAATATCGGTATAGAAGACGGGGTTGATGGTGCGCACCTCCCCTATCTTCATCCGGTATGCCTCCATGATGATATCGATGACCTGATGGCCTGATTCCGCATATTGTTTCAGATGGTCATGCTTCTGCTGGTGGTATACGACGATACCCTGATAGAGCAACTTCTCCTTATCCTCATAAATTTCATAAAGTGTGCGTTTGGAGATGCCCAGCTCTGAGGCGATATCATCCATCTTCACCGCACGAATGCCATGGGCTGTAAAGGCACGCATGGCAGCCTTCAGGATTTTGTCCTTCAACGCATGACGATAAGCAGTAGTTTCTTTCAATTCTTGCATAAATATAGATTTTCTGTTGCAAAGTTACTAAAAAGATTAAAAAACGGCACGTTTTCCATGAGTTTTTATTATTTTTGCGGATGGAAAAATAAACGACTTAATGACATATACGTATGGTAAAAATCTCTAAAGAGGCCGCCCTGCAATATCACGAGGCCGGCCGCCCTGGTAAAATCGAAGTAAAACCCACCAAAGCCTATCGCACACAGACAGACCTGTCGCTCGCCTACTCTCCCGGTGTGGCCTATCCCTGTCTGGAGATACAGCAGAACCCCGACGACGCCTATAGATATACGGACAAGGGAAATCTGGTAGCAGTCATCTCTAACGGTACAGCCGTTCTTGGGCTGGGCGACATCGGTGCAGTAAGTGGCAAGCCCGTCATGGAGGGCAAAGGACTCCTTTTTAAAATATATGGAGGTATCGACGTCTTCGATATCGAGGTTGACGAGAAGGATCCTGAGAAATTCTGTGAAGCCGTGGAGAAGATTGCCCCCACTTTTGGCGGCATCAACCTGGAAGATATCAAGGCACCGGAGTGTTTCTATATCGAGGAGCGCCTGAAGCGGACTCTCGACATTCCCGTCATGCACGACGACCAGCATGGCACGGCTATCATATCGGCTGCCGGACTGAAGAACGCCCTCGAGGTAAACGGCAAGGACATCAGGAAGGTAAAGATTGTGGTGAACGGTGCTGGTGCCGCCGCCATCTCGTGTACCAAACTATATATGGCCATCGGAGCGCAGAAAGAGAACATCGTGATGCTCGACTCCAAAGGTGTCATCAGCCAGGAGAGAAAAGACCTGAACGAACAGAAGAAATTCTTTGCCACCAGTCGTACAGACATCCACACGCTGGCCGAAGCCGTCAAGGATGCCGACGTCTTCGTCGGACTCTCCAAGGGCAACGTGCTGACTCAGGATATGGTCAAGAGCATGGCCAAGGACCCTGTCATCTTCGCACTGGCCAACCCCGTGCCGGAGATTTCCTATGAGGACGCGATGGAGGCCCGCCCCGACACGCTCATGTCAACAGGACGTACCGACTATCCGAACCAGATCAACAACGTCATCGGCTTCCCTTACATCTTCAGAGGTGCCCTCGACGTTCATGCCACCGCCATCAACGAAGAGATGAAGTTGGCTGCCGTCTATGCCATCGCCGACTTGGCCAAGCAACCTGTGCCCGACGTCGTCAATGACGTCTACAAGGTGAACAACCTCACCTTCGGCCGCGACTATTTCATCCCCAAGCCCGTCGACCCCCGACTGATTACCGAGGTCAGTGCTGCTGTTGCCAAGGCGGCCATCGACAGCGGCGTGGCTCGTAAGAACATCGACGATTGGGATGCCTATAAGCGCTCGCTGTCCGTGATGCTCGGACAAGAAACCAAACTGACGCAGAAACTTTATGCCACGGCAGCAGCCCACCCACAGCGCGTTGTCTTTGCCGAGGCCGTACATCCCACCATGCTGAAGGCTGCCGTACAGGCCAAGGCTGAGGGCATCTGCCAACCCATCCTGCTGGGCAACGACGAGGTGCTTCAGAAGCTCGCCCACCAGCTGGACCTGAATCTGGACGGTATCGAGATTGTCAACCTGCGGCACCCGTCAGAACAGGAGCGTCGCGAGCGCTACGCACACATCCTCACTGAGAAGCGGAAACGCGAGGGCTACACTTTCCAGGAAGCCAACGACAAGATGTTCGAGCGCAACTACTTTGGAATGATGATGGTAGAGACCGGCGAGGCCGATGCCTTCATCACGGGTCTGTACACGAAATACTCCAACACCATTAAGGTGGTCAACGAGGTAATAGGCATCCGTCCGCAGTACAAGCACTTCGGTGCCATGCACATCATCAACTCGGCACGTGGAACGCTGTACATCGCCGACACGCTGGTTAACGAGAATCCGGACACCGACACCCTCATCGACATTGCCAAGCTGGCTGCCAAGTCCGTGAAATTCTTTAACGAGAAGCCTGTCGTCAGCATGATTAGCCACTCCAACTTCGGCAGCAACCAGAATGACGGAGCCAAGAAGGTGAAACGTGCCGTTGAGCTCATGCAGGAGCAGTTCCCCGACCTGCCCATCGACGGTGAGATGCAGATAGGTTTCGCCCTCGACCGCGACCTGCGTGACGAACAGTATCCCTTCACCCGTCTCTTTGGCAAGGATGTCAACACGCTGGTATTCCCCAACCTCACCTCGGCACGCTCCAGCTACAAGATGCTGCAGATGCTTGATGCCGACGTCGAGATTATCGGCCCGATACAGATGGGACTCAACAAGCCTATCCACTTTGTGGACTTTGGTGCCTCGGTACGCGACATTGTCAACATCGTGTCAGTAGCCGTAATCGACGCCTTTGTCGACAAGGTGAAGAAAGGCATCTCGGAAGCTACCGAATAAGAGCAGAACTCAAAGATTCATCATACCGCAATGAGGGCAGCGACCTTTGTGTCGCAGCCCTTTTTTGCAATATCCGCAGACATAGGGATAATAGGAATGGCGCAGATAGCGCGACACCGAAAAGTAGACATAGGCTAACAGCAAGGGATAACCTACATAGTACAGCGTAAAAATGCTGAACACGACATAGTCGACGGCACAGACGGCGAAGAGGCCAGAGAGATAGAGCACGGCATCGAGGGACGACAACTGGTGGACGGTATCGTCGACGGCGGCAACACCCACAATGATGATGGCCCACACAGAGGCCACAAAAAGTCCGAGGTGCCACGGTAGGGCAAAAGGATTGAGTGACGGATGGAAATAGTAGTGTCGCCACGACTCGGCACCGAACATCTGTATGGAGGCATAGAGCGTGGCCGATGCTGCTACCAGCAGGCAGAGGGCAACAGGATAGACGGAGCTGATATCATTGAAATGTACGATATACGCATGCTGGCGCATCAGCCTACGCATGGCATAGACTCCTCCCACCACAATACATACGGCAAGGAAGATGAGCAGGTGGATATCGGAGAAAATATCGATAAACTGTGAGATAGGGTCGTCGGGAGATACGCCCTGCAACAGATCGCTCTCACGTATCCACCCCTGGGTAATCTGGTCGCGCGCCACCTTGACCCATACAGAGTCGATGGTGTCTGTCGGAACGGTCACTATCTCGGCTACCACCACCCTGTCGCCACTACTCACATACAGCGTGTCGAAGGCCATTTCGGGAAGGGCATCGGCCAGCGGCAGATGACGGGCAGTGACCACAAAATTGTAGTTTTGCGAATAGTGGTGCGTCGTCGAGAAAGAGATGGAGTCTATCTGCTGCTTCGTAAGGTCCCATGCGTCGGGTGTCTGCTGACCTTGATTGTAACAGGCAGTCAGCAGCAACAGAACAGCAGCGTATATCAGACTCCGTAGCCTCATCCTTTCAGCACATTCATTTGACACTGACTACAATCAAACTCAAGACGGAAGCGCCGGCCATCAGCCAGTCGCAGGAAAAGCGGCTCACGCCACTGTGGACGTCGGCCACCATGCTTGACACAATAGCCTAACGCATAGCGCAGGCAATGGCGGCACTGCATGAGGGGGCCGCTACCACCTTTCAGTTCGAAGGCCGACAGGCTGTCGGCACCATAGAACTGTTGTGACAGACGGTTGGAGACGTTGTAGAGATAAGGCAGCGGATAGAAGTCGACTGGAGCAGTAGCACCAGATTGCTGAGGTCTGTCTGCCGCCGTAGCCATAGTAGTTTTCTGCTGCAGGCGCGCAACCAGCAGGCGCCGCAACTCAGCCAACTGACTACTGGGGATGAAGTAGTTGAAATCGTCGGTCATCGCTACCCCGCTGCACTCGTAAGGGGTGCCGCCAAGGCGTGACAGTTGTCGGACAATGTTCTCACGCTGCGGTTTCTCTGCCTCCCGATGCTCTATGGCAAGGGTTACGGTAATATCATCGGCAGATAAGGCAAAGCCGTCGGCTGTTGCTTCCAGCACCATACTAACGGGTATCTTCCGAACACTCCCAGGACGTGCCAACAAACGTTCGAATTCCATATCGTGGTTACGATAGAGCGCCACCCCTGCATGCAGGTCGGCAGGCATCTGCAGCGGATAGAGCCGGTTGCCTACGGCACGATTGATGCGGAAGCCCTCCAACTCATGGTCGGCATTGAAAAAACAAAGCCCGTCGCCATTGGCAAACGTGGCCGTACCAGCCACATTAAAGGAGTCACGCCTCACCTCCTTAACCTTTCCCACATATTCTCCCAGAGCTTTTGGAGTGTCGGGAGAGAAGATGTCGGGCTGCCGCCCATGCAGGAAATAGGTGGTAAAGCCCCTGTTGAACGTTTTCTCCAGCCTCGGCTGGAACGCATAGGTGCAGCGTCCCTGAGAGGCACGTCTGTAGCGCTCGGGATGACGGGCAATATAGTCGTCAAGGCGCTGACTGTAAGCCGCCACGACATTCTTCACATAGCCGATATCCTTCAGGCGCCCCTCTATCTTAAACGAGGTGGCACCAGCCTCGATGAGTTCGCCCAAATGGTCGCTCTGGTTCATATCCTTCAGCGACAACAGGTGGCGCTGGTGCTCTATCTCCCTCCCATCGGCATCGACAAGGTCGAACTTCATGCGACAGAACTGTGCGCACGCCCCCCTATTGGCCGAACGACCAAAACAATTCTGCGAGGCATAGCAGAGACCGCTATAGCTCACACACAAGGCACCATGTACGAAGACCTCCAGCTCTACGCCAGGCACCTCCCGATGAATGGCTGCAATCTCGTCCACCGACAGTTCACGCGCCAGCACTACCCTTCTGAATCCCAATTGCTGCAACCAGCTCACCTTGGCGCTCGTCCGGTTGTCTGTCTGCGTGGAAGCGTGCAGGGCGATGGGCGGCAAGTTCATCTGCAGGATAGCCATATCCTGTACCAGGATGGCATCGACGCCAGCCACATACAGTTGTTCTATCAAGTGGCACGTCTCTTCCAGTTCGTCGTCGTAGAGAATGGTGTTAACCGTCACGTACACGCTGGCACCATACTGGTGTGCATAGTCACATAGCTGACGGATGTCGTCGACACTGTTGCCTGCCGCCACACGGGCTCCAAAGCGCGAGGCACCGATGTAGACAGCGTCGGCTCCCTGGTCGATGGCGGCAATGCCACATTCCAAGTTCTTGGCCGGGGCGAGTAATTCGAGCGACGTCATTTATTCTATTTTGTTGATATCGTATGGAGTCTCCTGATAGACGTAATAGTTAATCCAGTTGGAATACAGCAGGTTGGCATGGGCGCGCCACGTCACCATAGGCGGATTCTGCGGATTGTCGTCACGATAGTAGTTGCGGGGCAGCTCTACGTCCTGACGTATATCCTTGTCGCGCCTATACTCTGTATCCAGCGTATAAGGAGCATATTCCAAGTGTCCCGTGATAAAGAACTCGCGTCCGCCGCGTGCCATCACCATGCTGACGCCGCTGTCGTCCGACTCGGCTATCAGTTGCAGTTCCGGGTGGGCCAGGATGTCCTCACGGTGCAGCTCGGTATGTCTGCTGTGGGGCATCTGGAATATGTCGTCAAAGCCACGGAAGATGGGCAGTCGCGGGTCGAGTGCATACTGGGGGAAGATGCCGAACATCTTCTTCTCCAGCGGATACTTGGGGATGCCATAATGGTAGTAGAGGCCGGCCTGTGCTGCCCAGCAGATATACAAGGTACTCGTGACGTGCGTACGCGCCCACGCGAAAATCTCCCGCATCTCTTCCCAGTAGCCCACGTCCTCATAGTCAAGTTGCTCCACAGGGGCACCGGTGATGATCATGCCGTCGAATTTCTGACGGCGCAGTTCGCTGAAGTCGCGGTAGAACATCATCATGTGCTCTATCGGCGTATTCTTGGGCGTATGGCTCTGCAGCTTCATGAAACTGATTTCCAGCTGCAGGGGGGTATTGGAGAGCAGCCGGATGAGGTCTGTCTCCGTAGTAATCTTCAGTGGCATCAGGTTGAGAATAACCAGCCGCAACGGACGAATGTCCTGTGTGTGTGCCTGCGAGTCGCCCATCACGAAGATGTTCTCGTGCTTGAGCAGTTCAATAGCAGGCAGTTTATCGGGTAGTCTTAATGGCATAACAATATATATTTATTCTATATGGAATACGCAAGTCGACACGTTGTCGTAGCCACCCGCCCCGATGGCAGCCTGGCACAAGGCGTTGGCAGTGGCATGTTCGTTCAGCAGTTGCCGGATACGGGTGTCGGGCACCATGTCGTTGAGTCCGTCAGAACACAGCAGATAGGTATCGCCATGCTTGAAGTCGTCAGTGATGTCGACAAAGTCTATATATGAACGCTTACAGCCGGCACCGATACAGTTGGTGATGACGTTCGAGTGCTTTTTCTCCCCGTTCAGGTTAGCCAGCGAGTGGTCTGTAGAGAGTTGTTCCAGTTGTCCGTTGCGCAGCCGGTAGAGCCTGCTGTCGCCACAGTTCATCCAGAAATCATGCCCCTCATAGTATAGGAAGGCCACCAGCGTGGTGCCCATCTCCCGGAGTGCCGCATCGACGAGCCCTCGCGAATTGATGGTTTGGTTGATGGATGCCAGCCATACGTTCATAGACTCCCTGAAATGTTCGGGAGTCAAGCCATGCGGCAGGTCGCCGAGGTAGAACTGCAGGTTGCCGAGCACCTCTTCGCTGGCCACCTCGCCAGCATTGTGCCCTCCCATTCCGTCGGCCAGGGCAATCGTAAAACGGTCAGTATTGTCGGTGTCAAACTCCGTAGCGTATACGTCGCTCCTGACCATCTTGTTATATGCCAGCACCATGTCTTCGTTGTTTGTTCTGACACACCCGACACGACTGGCAGCAGTCATGGTGATTCTACTCATTTTTTCTTAGGTAAGACTTACTTGAAGGTTAATATTAGCCAGTGTGACGATGTCACCGGCCTTCATCGACATCGGTACATCGGGCAGCAGGTCACGCTGGTTCAGTTTGGTTCCATTTGACGAGTGCTTGTCGATGATACACCAGCCCGAGTTGGGCGTGTATATCAGTTGGGCGTGGACACCCGAGACATACATGTTGCCCTCGAACACCTGCTGGTATGGGCCCTGCTTGCGCCCGATGATGGCGCCGTTGACGCCCATGATGCGGATATCGAGCGACGGGTTGTAGAGCGTGAGTGTGGGAATGCCCTTCTGAACGGGCATCTGCACGACGTCGGGGGCTCTGTGCGACAGCAGTTTCTCGTCGTCGGTAAGGGAGGAAACGCCACGGTCGGAGATTTGTCGCCTCGACTCGTTGCGCTGCTGCATCTCGTCGACACTGACCATCAGGCCGCCACAATGTGTACAGCGGCGCCCAATACCTACGCGGCCACAGCTGCTGCAATATACCAATTCCTGTCCACACTGGTCGCAATAGTGTGAATTGTCTTCTATCTCTTCTTTACAACTTGGACAAACAATCATAATTCTTCCTTAATATCTTCTGGCAAAATCAACTGATAGGTCTCCTGTGTGATGCTCTCCTGCGGCATTTGGCTTACGCGCATTGACAACTGCTGGATGGTTGCATCGAGCATGTTGCGCATTTCGCGGGCATTGCCGAACGATTCGCTTTTGCTGAGGAGCCTTCGACCAATGATGTCAAGCAGTTTGAACTCAGCCTCGGGCGACAGCTTATAGTTGTCCTTCGAGGCCATCTTCTTGAAGATTGACAACAACTCGTCCTCATTATAGTCATCGATATGCATCTTATGGGTGAAGCGGCTGGCCAGTCCGGGATTGACATCGAGGAAGGTCTCCATGTCGTCTTTATATCCTGCTGCGATGACTACGAACTTGCCGCGATCGTCCTCCATGCGCTTCATCAGCGTGTCGATAGCCTCCTTGCCGTACTGGTCGTGCTCCGACGAGAGCGTATAGGCCTCGTCGATGAAGAGAATGCCCCCCATGGCCTTGTCGCACATGTTGTTGACTATCTTCGGTGTCTCTCCCATATACTTGCCCACCAGTGTAGCCCGGCTGGCCTCGATGACCCTGCTGGTGGGCAGTATCTCCATGGCCTGCAGTATCTCGCCCATCTTGCGGGCGATAGACGTCTTACCCGTACCCGGGTTGCCCGTCAGGATGAAGTTCATCGACATCTGCTGTACGCTGCCGGCCCCCATGGCGGCACGCTGCTTCATGAACATGCTCTGTACGGCGAGCCGTCGTATCATGTTCTTCACCGTGCGCATACCGATAAAGTCGTCGAGTTCGTTGAGCACCTCGTCGAGCGGCCGGGCATGTTCGCTCTGGGCCATCGGCAGGTCGGCAACCGTGATACGGTACATATCGTCGTTGCTGAAGTTGGGGTCGTTCACCTGACTTACCAGTCGCTGGCTCTGCTTCTCCACAGCCTGATCGAAGATGCGGCGTGCCTCGCGTGCATTGCCGAAATTCTTGTCGCGTCGCAGGTATAGCTGTTCAAACTGGCGGTGTATGGCACCCTTCGTCTCCTCGTCGATGGTGAAGTTCCTGCCTTTGGCCAGGTTGATGAATATCTGCGTCAGTTCGTCGGGCGTATAGTCCTCGAAGTGGATGGTCTGGGTAAAACGGCTCTTCAGTCCGGGGTTGGTGTCGATGAAGTCGTGCATCTGGTCGGTATAGCCGGCCACGATACAAATAAACTTGCCGCGGTCGTCCTCCAGTCGCTTCAGCAGCGTGTCGATGGCCTCGGCGCCAAAGCTGTCCTGGTCGCTCGACTTGAGCGTATACGCCTCGTCGATGAAGAGCACGCCGCCTATGGCCGAGTCGATGAGCTGGTTGGTCTTGATGGCCGTCTGCCCTGAGAATCCTGCTACCAGTTTTGAGCGGTCGGCCTCTACGAGCTGTCCTCTGGAGAGAATGCCCAGCGTGCGGAACACGTCGGCCATGATGCGTGCCACGGTGGTCTTGCCTGTTCCCGGGTTACCCGTAAAGACGTAATGCTTGCCCTGGAACGTGTTGGTTTCTCCGCGCCGTATCTGCAGATTGAGGAATGCGGCCAGGTTGGATATCTCTTTCTTGACGGCCGCCAGTCCCACCATGCCGTTGAGCTTGTCCAGACAATCTTTGTAGTCGACGGTCTTGGGCGCCTCGTAGGGAATGTCGGCAGCCTCGATGGTCATCAGCTGCTCGTTGGAGAGTGTTGAGATGTCAGCATGCTGCATGCGTTCGGCCTGCTTCGCACATATCTTGTCGAACAGCTGGCGCATGGTACGTCCGTTGGCAAAGTCCTTGTCGCGCGAGTTATACAGCTCGGTAATCATCTTCAGCGTCAGCTCCTTGGCCTCGGGGGCAAAGACGTACTTCTTGTCCTTGGCGAAGACCTCCATGATCTGGTAGAGCTGGTCGGGCGTATAGTCCTTGATGTCGAGGAAGTAGCTGAAGCGGCTGCGCACGCCCGGATTGATGCGGAACAAGTTCTCCATCTCCGTGCGATAGCCGGCAGCGATGACGATGAACTTGCCGCGGTCGTCCTCCATGCGCTTCATCAGCGTCTCCAGTGCCTGAGTGCCCTGGTTGTCGCGCTCGCCACCGGCACTCAGCGGCACCAGCGTGTAGGCTTCGTCGACAAACAGGATGCCGCCCATGGCCTTGTCGCACAAGGCATTGACCACCTTGGGCGTCTCCCCCTGATAGGGACTGACCATCTTGGAGCGGTCCACCTCAACCACGTGTCCGCTGTCGAGATAGCCGATGGCCTCCATGATTTCGCCCAGCTTGCGCGCGATGGTGGTCTTGCCCGTGCCGGGATTGCCCGTCAGCACGATGTGTATGCCCATCTTCTCCTGTTCGCCGAGTCCTCGCTGTGCCCGCTCCACGTTGTTGTGTACGGTGAGTGCGATTTCCCTGACCGCCCTCTTGACCTCATCCATACCGATGTAGTGGTCCAGGTCGCCGAGGATGTCGTCGAGCGAACGCTCTTCGGGCACGTAGCCGCGGATGTCCTGTTCCTCCACTGCGACGGCACCGATGCCTCTGCTGATAAACGAGGTGAAAATGTCCTCCGCCGTCTTGACGGCATAGTGGCCATAGCCGAAGGTCTCGTCCTTCACCTTGAGCTGATACTGGAAGAGGCGCTGCAGCTTATGCTCGGCCTCGGGGGTATAGGCGTCGATGCCATACTTGACGCGCAGCTCCTGCTTGCAGATGTCGCCCAGTTCCTGATAGCCTGGTGTCGGCAGCCGGAAGGTGTACTTGAAGCGGTTCTGCGCCGCGGGATTGGCCGTCAGGAAGTCGTCGAGTCCCTTGGGCAGTCCGGCGATGACGACGATGGGGTTCTCGTCCCACTTGTCCATCTCGACAAACAACTTGTCGAGTGGGTTCACCTGGTTCGAATAGCGGTCGGGCAGCAGTTTCTGCACATTGTCGAAGAAAAGGATGCCTCCCTTTGCATTTTTCACGTTCTCGTCCCACTTGTCCACGAATCGCTGGTAGTCCACGGCATCTACCATCGTCAGCTTGGGTTTCTCGATGATTTTATGCTGGTAGAAGTAGTCTTTCAGAATCTCCGCCAAGGCCGTCTTTCCCGTGCCCGTTTCACCGATGATGATGGTGTTGACACTCAGCCTGACGTTGATAACGTCCTTGCGCGAGTATAGATAGGTATAGGTGTCGACGACGGTCTTCAGCTGCTGCTTCACCTCGTCGAGCCCCACCATCTTGTCGAGCACGTTCTGCTGCGCGATGGGCTTTCCACACCACCTGCAGAACTTCGCTATCTGGCGGTTTTCTTTCTGACAATGCTCACATATCATAGTTATTCTGCATTGTTTTGTAATTTTTTCACCACACTGGATGGTGTGATGTTCAGTTGTTGGGTGTCGGGCCGGCTGATGTTCAGCAGTTTAGGGCTGAATAGCACCAGCTGGGCCAGCATTAAAGCCACCATCACGCTCCACAAGACGTAGTGCACTATCGACTCTCCACTGATAGACCTCACCTGGTTGGTGACGTCGTCGAGCAGCGAGAACTTAGAGCCCTTGAACTTGAACGACCGCTGCTTGAAGGTGTAGAACAGAGGCTCGATGAGCGTCGACTTGATGTCGTCGCCCCGCATCACCTCGTTGATGAGCTGGTAGTCGCTGTTAGAGTCGCCGCGGTAGTTTGTGAAGTGGCATACAGCCATATATATCAGTGTGATGACTATCAGAGCCGGTATGAAGAGACCATCGAATGACTGGTTGACGTAGCGGAGGATGAACACCGGAATCCATGCCGACAGCAGGCCGAGCAGTCCCCAGAGGCACGACAACATGAAACCGTAGCCGCGGAAGAAGGCCCGCATGGCCACGATGACGGCCGAGACGCCGCCCACGGGCAGTATGATGTTCGTCCAGGGGGTGGCCAGCACGCGCGCATGGTCGTCGACGCCCACCGCCAGCAGCAGGCCCATCCACACGGCGCACATTCCGTAGAACGTAAGGCGCCAGAAGCGCTCCTTGCCCTTGGCCATGCGGTATTCGTGCTTCACCTCCTTGTATTTGCGCGCCGTTTCCTCCTTGGCGTTGACGAAGCGCTTGTAGTACATCTGGCCGGGGTCCACCTCGCCCAGCCTGTTCACCCACTCCTCCAGTTTTCGCTCGTAGCTGTATTCTGCGCTGAAGTCCTCATAGGGATTCTCGTGATAGTATACGGCCATCCACTGGCTCAGGGCGCCACGCTTGCAGGCGGTGAGCAGCATAGACCGGTGGGCCACCTTGTCGAAGTTGGCACCGTCGTCCAGTTCCGTACCGTCGTCGAGCAGATAGGTGGGCTTGACGCCCAGCAGGCGGCAGAAGCGGTAGGCGGCGGTGCGCAGGTCGTAGGCGCCCAGCCGCTCTCTGTTCTCCTCGCTCTTCAGGTCGAAGCAGGCGCGTGCCTGACTGATCTGCTCCATCCAGCCGTGCAGCTGGGCATAGTAGCGGAAGCGTCCCTCGGGGTTGGCATAGTCGGCCACCTTCTCGGCAAAGTCGGCGGCACTGAGCGACTGCCACTCCTTCAGTTCCTCGCGCATGATTTCGCCCACTTTGAAGGGGGTGTCGGCGTCGCGCAGGTCGTAGGCGGCGTCGCGATCGAGGTTGTAGAGCACCTTGTAGCCCATCGACCTGGTGGCCTTCTGCCCGTTCGTCATGATGCGCAGAGCCTCGCAGGCCATGGCGTCCTCGTGGCTGTACATCCACGACAGCAGCCGGCCGTCGCTCAGGCTCAGCCATTCGTCGTCGGTACATTCCTCTTGTCCGAAGGAGTGCACTATTTCGGACAGTGTCGACGACGGATGCTTGGACAGGAAGGGTATGTCGGGGTCTATCTCGAACACCAGCCGCAAGATGGCGATGCGTGTCTCGATGCCGGCATCTGCGCTGAAGTAGTTGCGCAGGCGGTCTACGTCGGCCTTGGTGTGCGACTCTATATAGAGGTAGAGATTGTCATTGGGATTTCGGAGCGCCAGCGAGTATTCCTCCTGATAGCTCAGCACGGAGATGGCCAAGCTGTGTATGTCCTCACACTGGTTGCCACGGACGTCGGTGTAGGGATAGGCGGGCTCCATCACATAGCACGCAGCCATCAGTCCGGCTTGCTGGTTTACGGGGTAGCGGTTGACGACGATGTCCTTGACGGCAGCACACAGCTTGACGTTGCCGCACTGCTCCAGCCAACTGGCGATGCGACCGCTGTAGAGATAGCTGATGGCCAGGCGCTCATTGTCCATGAGGAGGGGTATCAGCTCGTGCACGTTGTCGGCCACCAAGTTGCGCTCGGGGTCGACGATGAAGCTGCGATACTTGAGCAGCGGCGACGAGACATCTACCTTCACGTCCTCACCCAGGAACCAGCGCTCCACCTCTTCGTAGCCCCAGCGGCTCTGCGGGTTGACCGTCGTCAGTCCCTGGACTATCATCTTCACGCGTTCCGGCAGCTCGTTGATGCGCGGCAGCCGTCCCTCGTTTTTCTTTCGCATGATGACGCGCTCGCTCTGATTTAGCGGATTCTCGCCCAGCCAGAGGGTCATCAGCGTGATGCCCAGCGAGTAGAAGTCGGTGGCGGGCGTTATCTCCACCTCGCCGTCGATGACGTCGTTGTACATCTCCGGAGCGGCATAGATAGGCGTGCGGGCCTGCGTGGTGCGGTGCATCCGCTCCTCGTTCTCCATAATGCTGGAGATGCCGAAGTCGCCTAGCACCACCTCCTTGTGCGACTTGTCGCGGAAGAAGAAGTTGGCGGGCTTGATATCCTTGTGGATGACATTGTTGTTATGGCAGTAGGCCAGCGCTGCCGCACACTGCAGGGCGATGCGGCGGAACTGGTTGAAGTCGCCGTTGAGGTCGTAGTCGGCCAGCGTTCCGCCCTGCAGGTACTCCATGAGTTCGTAGTCGCGGTTCTTGCCCTCCACATAGGTCTTGCCGAAGTCGGTCACCCTGACCACCATCTCCATGTTGAAGTTCTGGACGATACGCATCAGCTCTTTCTTGATGCTGAAGGTGGGATAGTACACCTTGAGCACCATACGGCCCTCCTCACCGTCGACGAGGAACACCTGTGCCTCGCCGGAGTTGTCGCTGAGTATCTTGACGCCCCGATACTGCCTGCCTTTCAGGAGGAACTCACCTGTCAGTCCGCTGCTACCAGCCATTGTTACGGCATCGGGGCGGACGGTCGATGACGGTCTGATGGTGGTGTCGCCAGCCACTGCCGCTGCTTGTGGCGTGCCCACTCTGACGGTGGCATCCGAGGCAGGGGCAGCGGCCGGACGGTGTGTGGTGTCTGCCGTTCTGTTGGTCGAGTCCATATCCATTTATTTGTCGTCTTTTATTTCTTCTGTACTGTTTCTTCCCAATATCACCCACTTGCCGCCCAGCTGGGGCTTGGCACATCCGCAGGGACTGCTGTGCATGGCATGCTTGTAGTTGCACACCCAGGCCAGCCGGACGCCCACAGGCTTGGAGGCCATGGCGAAATTGCGCGCCTTGACGGGCGACTCCAACTTTGGCACTGCCAACTTGTCGAGGATGGCGGAGAGCATCTTGATCTTGACAGCCTTCTGCTCGTCCAGCTCTTCCTTGGTCATGCGCTTGCTTTCCCTGTGGGGGACGACGGGAAACTCCACCCCCTCGTCCTTGGCCAACAGCGTGAGCACACGCTCCCTCAGCTTCTCGTTCATCTGCTCGCGCACCACGTCGCGCTCTGACTTGTACGGCAGGGCATTCTCCAGCTTCGAGTAGTCTCTCACGATTTCCAGCAGCTGCTGGTAGTCAGGGTTCTTCTGCAGCTGTCTCACCAGCTGGCGAGCCTCCTCAGTGAGGGCGGTGCCGCACTTCTTGCAGAAGGCAAAGTCGTTGAGCGTGTTACACGTGGGGCACACCATGCCGCCCCGGGGAGAGCCGCACTCGGGACAGTAGGCCTCGCTGCCCTGCAGGTGGGCGCCACAGTAGGAGCATACGTCTTTGCGGATGTAGTGACGGCACGTCTCGCAGTAGTCGGCATCGGGGTCTATCTCGGTTCCGCAGTGCGGGCAGGTGGTCTTGCTGATGGGCTGGCCGCACTGTGCGCAGAACAGGGCCTCCGGGTCGTTCGTAGTGCCGCAGTAGGGGCACACCTTGCCGGCGGCAGGCCGCTGCTGTTGCTGACTGGCCTGCTGCATCTGTACGGGTTGCGCCTGCACGGGGTTTACTGGCATGGCGGGACGCTGGGTGCGCTGCAGCGTTTCCTGGGGGCGAAATGTCCGGTCGAGCGATTCGCTATTGTGGGGTGTATCGTTATTCATTAGTTTGTTTTAAGAAAGTCAGATGCAAAGATAGAAAATATTTTTTATACAACGAAAAAAACCGCCGTAAATTTTATTTACGACGGCATTTTTATCTTGTTTTTGTCTCCATTCTTTACCAGAGCGGCAGGCGCTGCTCTTTCGGCACATACAGCTTGTCGCCCTCTTTGACGCCAAACGCCTCGTACCAGGCATCCACGTGGGGTAGCGCCCCGTTGACGCGCCAGCGGCCCAGCGAGTGGGGGTCGCTCTTGGTACGGTTGCGGATTTCGGCCTCTGTGATATTGCCAGCCCACACGCCTGCATAGGCCAGGAAGAAGCGCTGGTCGGCAGTCAGTCCGTCGATGGTGGGCAGCGGGTGGCGCCGGGTGGCATTCTTGTAGGCGGCAAAGGCCACCTGCAGTCCGCCATGGTCGGCCAGGTTCTCGCCAAGGGTCAGCCGCCCGTTGGCATTGAGGTCGGGCAACACCTTTATCTGCGAGAAGAAGTCGGCATAGCGGTCGGTGCGTTCTGTAAAATTTTTTCCATCTGCTTCGGTCCACCAGTCGTGCATATTTCCGTCCTTGTCGTAGCGGCGGCCCTGGTCGTCGAATCCGTGAGTCATCTCATGGCCTATCACGACTCCGATAGCGCCATAGTTGAAGGCGTCGTCGGCCGTCGGGTCGAAGAACGGAACTTGCAGAATTCCAGCAGGAAAGCAGATTTCGTTCGTGGTGGGGTTATAGTAGGCATTCACCGTCTGCGGCGTCATATACCAGTCGTCGCGGTCGACGGGTTTTCCGGCCGAGTGCTCGATGTGCCATGCCGTCCAAAAGCGGCGGCACTCCTGAATGTTCTCATAGTAAGATTTTTTAGCATCGATGTTCAGGCGGCTCAGGTCGGTCCAGCGGTCGGGATAACCTATCTTTACATAGAAGGTGTTGAGCTTCAGCAGGGCGTTCACCTTTGTCGAGTCGTCCATCCAGTCCTGGGCGGCGATGCGCTCGCCGAGAGCCACGCGCAGATTCTCCACGAGGGTCTTCATGCGCTCCTTTGACGAGGCGGGGAAATACTTGGCCACGTAGAGGCGGCCCAGCGCCTCGCCCATCTGGCTCTGTACCTGGTTGGTGGCGCGGCGCCAGAGGGGGTGGTCCTCCTGCTTGCCCGAGAACACCTTGCCGTAGAAGTCGAAGTCGGCAGCACGCACCTCGTCGTTCAGGTAGCCGGAGGCGCTGCCTATCTGCCCCCACTCCATCACGTCGCGGTACTCGTCGGCCTTCATGGTGGCGAAGATGCGGTCGGCGGCGGCCATGAAGTCGGGCTGGCCCACCACCATCTCCTGGATGCAGCTGCGGTCTACGCCGCGGGCCGTCATCTGGCGCTCCAGCTCGAAGTGCGGATAGCGGCGGTTGAAGTCGGCCAGCGTCATCTTGTTATAGTTGGCGATGGGGTCGCGCAGCTCCGTGCGCGACTTCGACACCTTGGCCAGGGCGGTCTCCACGCGCAGGATGTTCTTCATCTTCTTCTCGGCGGCGGCCTTCTTGAAGCCGAACAGGCGGAACATGCGTACGATGTGGCGCTTGTAGGCCTCCCGAATCTTGGTGGTGGCGGCGTCGGTCTCCAAGTAATAGTCCTTCTGACCGAGCGTCAGCCCCGACTGACTGATACAGAGGATGTTCTGCGAGGCATTCTTCTCGTCGGCACCGAAGTAGGAGCCGAAGAACTCCTGATTACCGTAGCGGGCCTGCTGCAGCTGTACCTCGAAGAGCTGCTCCTTGGTCTTGGCGGCCTCCAACTGGCGGATGACGGCCATGGCCGGTGCGATGCCGTCGCGCTCGCGGCGGTCGGAGTCCATGGCCAGCTTATAGAGGTCGCTCAGTTTCTGCTCCACGCTGCCTGCGGGATAGCTGTTGTCGAGCAGTTCCTTCAGGATACCGTTGATGCGCTTGTTGTTGTCTTCAGCCAGGCGGTCGAAACTGCCATAGCGCGAATAGGCGGGCGGCAGGGGGTTGGCCTTCATCCAGCCGCCACAGGCATACTCATAGAAGTCGTCGGCAGGCCGCACACTGGTGTTCAGGTCGGCCATATTCAGGCCCGACTTCAGCTGTGCCGGTGCTACCGTGGTCATCATTGCTAATGCCATCATGGATAATACTTTTTTCATTGTTGTTGTTTATTTCGTTATTGTGATAGTTTCTCGAGTTCCTCCGACAGCTGTTCCCAGCGCTCCACCTCCTGGTCGAGGGCCTGCTTGGTGGTGGTATACTCCGTCACCAGCGTCATGTCGGCAGCATTGGCGGGCTCCATCAGCAGGGCGTCCAGCTCTTTCAGGCGGCGCTCCATGTCGCCGATTTTGCGTTCCGACTCCTCCACGGCGCGCTCGGCCTTGCGCTGGCGCTTCTGCTGCTCCTTGTGCTCGGCATAGTCTTGCTTGCCAGTAGCCACGGGCTTCGCCTGCGCTGCGGCGGGCTTCTCGGGTGCCGCGGGCATCCGCGGGCCTACGGCCTCGCCGGCCTCTGCCTTTGAGACAATCCAGTCGTAGATGCCGCCCAGGTGCTCGCGCACACGGCCGCCGCCAAACTCGTATACCTTGTCGACCAGTCCGTCGAGGAACTCACGGTCGTGGCTCACGATGATGGCGGTACCGTCGAAGGCGCGGATGGCCTCCTTCAGCACGTCCTTCGACGGCATGTCGAGGTGGTTGGTGGGTTCGTCGAGTATCAGCAGGTTGACAGGCTCCAGCAGCAGGCGTATCATGGCCAGACGGCTGCGCTCGCCGCCACTCAGCACGCGCACCTTCTTGTCTGACGCCTCGCCGCCGAACATGAAGGCTCCCAGTATGTCGTTGATGCGCAGGCGCACGTCGCCGCGCGCCACACGGTCTATCGTGTCGAACACGGTCAGGCTCTCGTCGAGCAGCTGCGCCTGGTTCTGGGCGAAGTAGCCTATCTGCACGTTGTGGCCCACCTTCAGGTGACCGTCGAAGGGTATCTCGCCCATGATGCACTTCACGAGCGTCGACTTGCCCTCGCCGTTCTTGCCGACGAAGGCCACCTTCTCGCCACGCTTGATGGTCAGATTGACGTGCGAGAACACGGTGTGAGCCCCGTAGCTCTTCTCCACCTCGTCGCAGATGACGGGATAGTCGCCCGATCGCAGACAGGGCGGAAACTTCAGATGGAGCGCCGAATTGTCCACCTCGTCTACCTCGATGGGCACCATCTTCTCCAGCTGCTTCACCTTCTGCTGCACCTGCACGGCCTTGGTGGCCTGGTAGCGGAAGCGCTCGATGAACTGGCGCATGTCGGCCATCTCCTTCTGCTGGTTCTCGTAGGCACGCTGCTGCTGGGCGCGGCGCTCACGGCGCAGCACGACATACTCGTCGTACTTCACCTTGTAGTCGATGATGTGGCCGCACGATATCTCGAGCGTGCGCGTGCAGACATTGTTGATGAAGGCACGGTCGTGCGACACCAGCACCACAGCCTTGGCGTTGGTGGCCAGAAACTGCTCCAGCCATTGTATCGACTCGATATCGAGGTGGTTGGTGGGTTCGTCGAGCAGCAGCACGTCGGGGCGCTCCAGCAGAATCTTGGCCAGCTCGATGCGCATGCGCCAGCCGCCCGAAAACTCGCTCGTGGGGCGCTCCAGGTCGGTGCGTCCGAAGCCCAGGCCGCACAGAGTGCGCTCTATCTCGGCCTCGTAGTTGTCGGCACCCATCATCATATAGCGCTCGTGCTCCTGCGTGAAGCGCTCCACCAGCGCCAGATAGTCGGCGCTCTCGTAGTCGGTGCGCTCCACCAGCTGGGCGTTCAGCTCGTCCACGCGAGCCTTCAGCTGCGTGACGGAGGCGAAAGCCTTGCGGGCCTCCTCGCGCACCGTCGTGTCGTCTTGCAGGATCATCACCTGGGGCAGGTAGCCCACCGTCGTACCGCTGGGCACACTCACCACACCGCCCGTCGGCTGCTGCCGACCACAGAGTATCTTGAGCAGGGTCGACTTGCCGGCACCGTTCTTGCCCACCAGGGCTATGCGGTCGCGGTCGTTCACCACGAAGCTGGCATCCTCGAACAGGGGCTTCACGCCGAACTCCACGCGCAGTCTTTCTACACTAATCATTCCTGTACTTTTTCTTTTTAGCCTGCAAAATTAAGAATAATTTGGCAATAATACAAGAAAAGCGGCAATAAAAGCGAACGAGGCCACGCCGACGGCCACGCAGGGGCGCGGGCAGCAAGGCGGCGGGCGTATCGGTCAGAACTC
The DNA here is from genome assembly GCA_017847725.1 of Prevotella sp. Taxonomy (GTDB): domain Bacteria; phylum Bacteroidota; class Bacteroidia; order Bacteroidales; family Bacteroidaceae; genus Prevotella. The sequence continues at coordinate 7,985 of JAGAXW010000032.1, read as the reverse complement.
GATGACTTCTTCCTCAAAACGGCCGTCGGGGGTGATGACAAAGCGGCGGGTGGACTCCAGCTGGCGCTTGCCACTGTGGGAGGGTACGAAATACTGCATCAGCGTGACGGCGTGGTCGCTGGTGATAAAATAGTCCATCAGGGTCTTGCCCGTGTCGTCGAGGCGGTCGTCGGGACGCTCCTCATAGATGCACATCTGGTCGACGGGCTTATACTGGCGCGTGAGCGTCTGCAGGTAGAGCATGGGGGCCAGCGAGTCGGACTGCTCGGCCAAGAGCACCACGCGGTGGTCCTTGTGGGTGGGGAGCATGAGGGCGCTCAGACGGACTTCGGGGGGGAAGCCCAGCCACTGGCATACGGCATAGGGGGCACGCGAGAAATGGCCCAGCCGATAGAGGTCGGCACCTTCTGACTCGAGAGGGAGCGGCACCAGCGAGAGCGTGTCGAAGAAGGCTACGACGGGGTCGCTGTGGATGCCAGCCTGCTGCTGCAACTCGCTGACGGTCTCTGCCTTTCGGATACTGTCGACCATTCGCTCGTAGTAGGCGGCATCGCGCCGCTGGCGACAGCCCGCAACGGACAGTAGTAGGAGCGCCGGAAGGATGAAAAACGGAATCTTTTTCATATTTCAGTGCAAAGATAAGTAAAAATTTACTATTTTTGCAGCATGAAGCAACGTTTTTTCATTTTACTGCTGCTCGCGGCGCAGACGGCCCTGGCGGGGAACACCATCTTCTCGCCACGTGTCAAGTCGCTAACCAGCATCGTCAACGGCGACTGGCTGAACCGACCCGTCATGGTGCTGGGCAGCGCCGACAGAATGGTGGTGGGATTCGACGAACTGTCGCACGACAACCACAGGCTGGTGGCCCGGCTGGAGCACTGCGAGGCTGACTGGACGGTGTCGGAGGGCATCTTCGAGAGCGACTGGCTCGACGGATTCAACGACCAGCCGATAGACAACTACCAGAACTCTATCAACACCACCGTGCTGTATACGCACTACGAACTGACCATACCCAACGAGCGGTGGCGACTGCGCATGAGCGGCAACTACCGGCTGACCGTGAACGACGAGGACGAGGGCGGCGAGACACTGCTGAAGGTGGAATTCTACGTAGTGGAGAACAGCGTCGACGTGGGACTGGAGGTGACCACCAACACGGACATCGACCACAACCAGACACACCAGCAGGTGGCAATGACCGTCAACTACAACGGACTGCGCGTGACCCACCTCGACGAACAGCTGCACACCGTGGTGATGCAGAACTGGCGCGAGGCGACGGCACGCCACGACGTGGAGCCTAACTTCATCAACGGCCAGGGACTGCGCTGGGAGCACAACCGCGGACTCATCTTCGACGCAGGCAACGAATATCATAAGTTCGAGGTGCTCGACGTCAGCCACGCCACGATGGGACTGGACCGCATCGAGTGGGACGGGCACAACTACCAGGCCTACCCCTACCCTACCACCGTCAGCCGCAACTACCTGACCGACGTGGATGCCGACGGGGCCTTCTGCATACGCAACAGCGAGCGGTCGGAGTCGGACTATACGTGCGACTACGTGTGGGTCAACTACGAACTGCAGGCGCCCTACTGCGGAGCGCTCTTTCTGGACGGCCACTGGGCCACCGACAGCCGGCGCGACAACTACCGCATGAGATACGACGGCGCACGAGGCGTGTACTATACGGCACTGCTACAGAAACAGGGGTACTACTCGTATCAGTACGTCGACGAGAAAGGGGCCGTGGCGCAGCCGGAAGGCAACTACTTCCAGACGGAGAACCGCTACCAGGCGCTCGTCTACTATAAGGAGACAGGCGGACGCACGTGGCGACTGGTGGGCTATCGGGCCATCGTGCTGCGGTAGTCCTGGGGCGTCAGCCGGTACTTGTGATAGAAGGAGGAGATAAAATAGTCGGGCGTGACGAAGCCACACTGACTGGCAATAGCATCGACGGAAGCGTCGGTGGTGAGCAGGAGCTGGGCGGCTTCCTGCAGGCGCAGGCAACCTACCAACTCGCGCGGCGACTTGTCCAGATTGGACGCCATCAGGCTATATAGCTCCGACAGCTCGACGCCCGTCAGGTTGGACAGCTGTCTCATGGTGAAGCGTTGGCCTTGCAACTGATTGACGTAAGGCACTATCTTCAGCATGACATCGATGAACCCGGCACTGAGGTCGCTCTTCTTCGACTGGTCGCCGGAGGCAACAAAGGGCGAGAGCAGTTCGCTGTGCATAAGCGCACAGCGCGACGCATAGCTGCGCACGCGATGCACCAGCTCGTCCTCGGCATTGTTGCACATGGTAAGCAGACGGGTATTGCGGTTGAAATAATAGAAGTTGACGAGCAGCATGGCCAGCACCAGTACGCCTAACAACAGGTAGAGACCTGTGGTGCGCCACCACGGCTCCTCGACATCGAACTCCCACACATAAGGCTCCTGAGGCCACGTCTCGGGCCACAGCGAGGCTTGCAGCTCTACCCGGTAGTGGCCGGGCTTGAGCGACAGCAGCGGCAGGCGCAGCCGGCCCTTGTTGTCCACCAGCCCACCCGACTTGCCATACGACAGCGTCCGCCACTCTTCGTAGCCGGCTATGCCCTGCACCCTCACCCGATAGTAGGTCTGTATCGGTCGTACATAATTCAGTCCAGAGAATACCATGAGGATGGAGTTCTGGTCGTAGTTGACACTGAAATTCCTGACTCGCGACACGGCACGGTCGATGATGACCCGCCCTTCCAATTCGTCGCCAGCCTCCAGCTCGGTGCCGTTAACCTCCAACTTGACCAGCTTGGGATAGAGCTTGACGGAGCCCATGCGGTCGGCCTGCATCAGGCGGGGATTGAAATACATATAATGGTCGAGCGACTGCATGACGATGGTGCCGTCGGGGAGTTTAGCGACACGGCCGTTGAGAAAGGTTTCGTTGGGTACGTTGTCTTGATTGGTATAGACCTCCACGTGGTAGACATCGCCGTCGCGCACCATCAGCCGCGCCACACCGAAACTGGTGGCTGCCCACACATGGTGCTCGTCGTCTTCGACAATGGAGTGAACCACCTCGTTGGTCAGTCCGTCCTTATGGGTGAAGCGCCGCTGGCTGCCATCGCCCCGCTCCAGCATCACACCGTTGTAAGAGCCTGTCCACCTCCAGCCGCGGCTGTCAGTAAAGACACAGTTGACCTTGCGCGGCAGGGGCTCCGAGGCTTGTACCTGCTGGTCCATCATGCGACCGTAGCGGAGGCCCTCGGGACTCTCGGGCGAGCAGACCTTGAAGGGCACGTCAAAGGGCTTGCAGTAGAGCAGCCCACGGAGGGCGGTACCTATCCACATGCCGCCCTGACGGTCGAAACAGATCGACATGATATTGGCCATCTGCTGACGCCCCTTGGTGAGCTGCAGCACCGGATAGTGACGGTATGCTCCACTGGAAAGGTTATACACGATATAACCGCGCTCCGCACCGATGTAGAGCCGGTCTTCATACGGACAAAGGGCATTCATGCGGAAGGGGACTTCTATCAGCCGTTCCCACTTGTGGGTGCCAATGTGGTAGCGCAGCATGACAGACCCGCCGTCGCCGTTGCGCAGCTGGTAATAGTCGTGGCCTATCAGGCATTTCTCCGACGGCTTGTCGTAGCGGTCTTCCTCGCCGGCGCTGAAAGGCGCGTCGCGGCGGAGGAAGCGCTGCGTCTTGTAGTCGTAGACTGCCAAGGAGCCGTCCTTGTGGAACATCAGCAGCAGGCTGTCGCCCAGAACGTCGACATCGCTGACCTCCGACGGGTGGCTGATCTTGAAACTCTTCTTGAGCGCAGGGGAGAAAATGCGCTGGCCCGAACGGAACCAGATGTTGCTCTCGCCGTCACTATAGAAGTCGGCGACGTTCTCGCTGACGCCCATCTTGCGAATCTCTGCGGGCACGTCTCTGATGAATCGCTCCGTCAGCAGGTCGACACAGGTCATCATGCGGTCGTTCTTCACCCACAGGTGATGGAAGCGGTCGAAACAAATCTGGTAGCCGCCGCCATAGCCTGGCAGCGGGGCAATGTCCTCCGGCAACGGGTCGGCATGGACAAAGGAGGAACCGTCGAAGAAGTTGACATGACCTATGGTGGAAACGGCAATGCGGCCCGTCTTGGTGCACATGACCACCTGCGCACTGTTGTCGGCCAGACCGTTGGAGGCATCGTACGCGTAGAATATGCGGTCTTCTTCACCAGCCGACGTCATCATTGCCGTCAGCAGCAACAAGAGGGTTGCACAGGCTTTCTTCAGTAGACAGATCATCTGTTCAGGTTATGGTAGAAACTTCCGTCTACAAAGGTAGGCAAAAACATACAAACCGCCAAATTTTAAACCATAAAAATAAGAATCCCACACCATATTCGTGTAGGATTCTTACGAAGTTCAACAAAGTCGAGGTGACAGGACTCGAACCTGCGACAGCCTGGTCCCAAACCAGGAACGCTACCAACTGCGCTACACCTCGCTGCCGAAAAGCGGGTGCAAAATTACTAAAAATTTTGCACCTGCACAAATTTTTACGCAATTATTTGATGATGCCCTGCTCCACGAAGATCTTCTTCAGCGCCTTGACCGAGCGCTCTACCTGCTCCTCGGTGTGGGTGGCCATGAGCGCATAGCGCACAAGTGTGTCCTGAGGGGCACAGGCTGGCGGAATGACCGGATTGATGAAGACGCCGGCCTTGAAGGCCAAGGCTGTGACAAGGAAGGTCTTGTCGACATCACGCACATAGAGGGGAATGATGGGGCTCTCCGTGTCGCCAATCTCGAAGCCCTCCTCCGAGAAACGCCTCAAGGCATACTTGGTCACCTTCCACAGGGCCTCGATGCGCTCGGGCTCCTTCTGCAGGATGTGCAGCGCCTCAAGGGCTGCCGCAGTGGCTGCCGGCGTATTGGAAGCCGAGAAGATATAGGTGCGGCACGTGTGGCGCAGGAAGTTGATGGTGTCCCAGTCGGAGGCAATGAAACCGCCGATGGAGGCAAGCGACTTCGAGAAGGTGCCCATGATGAGGTCTACCTCGTCGGTCAGTCCGAAATAGTCACAGACGCCACGGCCGTGGTCGCCAAAGACGCCAATGCCGTGAGCCTCGTCAACCATGATGGAGCAGTTGTACTTGTGCTTCAGCTCCACAATCTCAGGAAGCTTGGCCAGGTCGCCCTCCATCGAGAAGACACCGTCGACGACAATGAGCTTGATGGCGTCGTGGGGCAGCTTCTGCAGCACGCGCTCCAAGTCTTCCATGTCGTTGTGCTTGTAGTGCAACTGACGGGCAAATGACAAACGACGGCCGTCGACAATAGAAGCATGGTCGCGGTCGTCGCAGATAATGTAGTCGTCCTTGCCGACTACTATAGCCAGCACGCCCTGATTGACAGAGAAACCGGTGGAGAAGCACAGACAGTCGTCCTTGTGGATGAATTCGGAGATTTCTTTCTCCAGCTGTACGTGCAAGTCGAGCGTTCCGTTAAGGAAGCGGCTGCCGGCACATCCCGAACCGTACTTGTCGAGGGCTGCCTTGGCGGCATCGATGATGCGCTGGTCGCCCGTCAGTCCGGTATAGGCGTTGGAGCCGAACATGAGAACCTTGTGTCCACCCATTTCTACTTCAGTACCCTGCTTTCCCTCAATAGCGCGGAAATAGGGATATACGTCAGCCTCCATAAACTTTTGCGGCTCACGATAATGCTTGTATCTTTCTTGTAATTGTCCCATATTTAAATAGGTGTAGCTGTGCTACAGTTAGTTTCAGGCTGCAAAGTTACACATTTTTATCAAATTAGTGCACAAAAATACAGATAAATTCATCTGTCGCTGCATTTTTACCAAATTTTAGAAGGTTTTTCTTCCATCTTTTTGTATTTTTGCAAACAAATGAGCGCAAAGAAAAACATCACATTCATCGTCAATCCGATTTCGGGTACACACAGCAAGGACGACATCCCCGCTCTCGTCGACGAACTGCTCGACAAGAGCCGCTTCGAGTATACGCTATGCTACACCGAATACAGGGGGCATGCGGCCAAGATTGCACAACAATGTGCCAGTGAGCATACGGACATCGTCGCGGCCGTGGGTGGCGACGGGACTGTCAACGAGGTGGCACGCTCACTGGTGCATACCGACACGGCACTGGCTGTCATCCCGTGCGGATCAGGCAACGGACTGGCACGACACCTGCGCATACCGCTGGACACCAAGAAGGCCATCAGCATCATCAACCACTGCCAGATAGAGCCCTTCGACTACGGCATCATCAACGGACTGCCCTTCTTCTGCACCTGCGGCATGGGCTTCGACGCCTTCATCTCCCTGAAGTTTGCCGAAGCAGGCAAACGCGGGCCCATCACCTACGTGGAGAATGTACTGAAGGAAGGACTGAAGTACCGGCCCGAGACATACGAAATAGTCGACGAGGAAAGCTCGGCACACTACAAAGCCTTCCTCATCGCCTGTGCCAACGCATCACAGTACGGCAACAACGCCTACATCGCCCCTGGAGCCACGATGAAGGACGGCAAGATGGACGTCATCATCATGGAGCCGTTCGACGCCATTGAGGCGCCGCAGATTGCCGCCGACCTCTTCATGAAGACACTGGGCAACAACTCGAAAATCAAGACCTTCCGCGCCGAGCACATCCACATACGCCGCTCACAGCCGGGGGCCATCCACTTCGACGGCGACCCCATCATGACGGGCAACGACATCGACGTCAGCATAGAGCACCTCGGCATCCGCATCGTGACGAACCCCGATGCTCACGAGGATACAGAAGGGCCCAATCAGCTGCTTAATGCCTTCAGCGACTTCTTCAACAACGTGAACAACGTAAGGGAGGACATCCGCGACGACATCGAGCGAAGTGGGCGCAAGATACAGGCCATCAACAAGGTGCTGCTCAGAAAACTACGTTCATAGAGGAATCCCCATGCAGCTTTACATCGTCTCAGTCATTCTCGCCGCTGCCGCAGGCTATGCCGCCTGGCGCATTTATCGCATCATAAACAGGGGCGAAAGTCCCTGTGACGACTGTCAACTAAAAAAAAACTGCCAAAAATTTGGCCGTTATTCAGAAAAGTAGTATCTTTGCACCCGCTTACAGCAAACTGGTGCCTTGGATGAGTGGCTTAGTCAACGGTCTGCAAAACCGTCTACAGCAGTTCGAATCTGCTAGGCACCTCTCCCCAAAAGTCGGAAACCTCGATAAACAAAAGGTTTCCGACTTTTCCTTTTAATTCGGGCAAGTCGCGACAGAGTGCATTGCATAGCGTCACCTCCAACACTGACAAACTTATGTATACGACTCTGCCAACATCAGATTGCACTCGTAATGGCGTATGGCACGCGCCTCGTCATCAGGATAAAGCGCAAAATAACGCTCCATTCGCTTTGTCGAGAAAAACTTTTTTCCAGAAATTATTTGAAAAAAATACAGTTTCACAAATATACGTATACTATTGACACTTAACGAGATACGTGTGAAACTATGTTTTCAGACCGTCACGTCTGTATCATCTCCCATTATAGCCTATTTCATTTTTTGTAACGGTTGCATCACATTGTGCGACGGCCGTCGCACATATCTACCACGGCCGTCGCACGATATGAACTAAGGCTCTCCAGACGGTGATAAACCTGCTATAGATGATGGTTCGTCCTAATTTGATAGATAGCGCACACCTGGACTGCATGCCTGTGTCCTCCAAAACTTAGTTTCACACCTAAAACGCAGTCACACAGACGGATACGAATTGTTGTGAATGTTGTTTTTTTAAAAGAATTCTGTGTTAACATCAATATTCTTCATGTGGAAGTGTTTTGGTATTTTGTAAACAACTGAAACACAGACAGAAATACGATACCACCAAAATTGAACGGTACAAAAAAGTGCAATAGCAAAAAATGGGAAATCTAAGAGTTTTGTAGAGCAAAACCAGCCTTCA
>JAGAXW010000031.1 GCA_017847725.1 Prevotella sp. | reverse complement strand
TCTTATGATGAACTGATCAAGTACATCCTTGGGTAGCACCATGCGGGCCAGCATAAGCAATCCTTTGTCTTCCATGAGGCAAAGGTAAGCATTTTATACAAATTAAAATATAATTTACCCCCAATAATTATCGACTGAGCCTTCAATGTTCCATCAAAATCAAAGTGATTGGGAATTAAAATTCCCTGCAAGCGCTTGACTTACAGGGATTTTCTTTGGAGGGTGCCCGGACGGACTCGAACCGTCGACATTCAGAACCACAATCTGACGCTCTAACCAACTGAACTACGGGCACCATCAATGTGCTGTTCTTACGAAAGCGAGTGCAAAGGTACATGAATTATTTGAAATAACCAAATAATTCATGTACTTTTTTGCATTAACTCTTAATTTGCTGGCTGAGATGCTGGCTGAGCAGGAGCTGCGGGAGTCTCTGCAGCAGGTTTCTCAGCTGGAGTCTCTGCAGCCGGAGCTGTAGCATCCTTGGTCTGGCTGGCGCCAAAACCAGGCAAATTGTTAGGATTGGTGATGGGGTTCTCTATACCTTCCATTACCGAGTCGGAGTCGCTTGCCTTGGGGGCTACCCATGCGCAGGCAATGCTGATGACTACCATGGCGATGGCAAGACCCCATGTGGCTTTTTCAATAAAGTCGGTAGTTTTGCGAACGCCGCCAATTTGGTTGTACGAGGCGAAACTGGATGCCAGACCGCCACCTTTAGACTCCTGGATGAGCACGATGCCAATCATGAGCAGGGCAGCCAGGACAATCAGAATTACAAATAATGTGTAAAATCCCATGTTGTTTTAATTTTTGTTTTTATTACTGTTTATAATCAATTTTTCTAAGAATCGTAACTGGTCGGCAAAGTAGGCGTTCTTCTGTGGAAACTGCTGACTGAGGCGGCCAATGATGTCGTGGGCTTTCTGATAGCGTCCTTGTTTGATGTAGATGCGGGCAAGTGTCTCTGTAAAGAACTCCTCTTCGTTGGTGTCCGCAGTGTTTACATCCTCTTCCTCGTCCTCTGTTTGGCTACCGGGTTTTGGCAGGTCTGCCAGCAGAATGCGCCCTTGTTCTTCCTCGAGGAAAGTGTCGATGAGGCTTTGCCCTTTCATCTGTGGGGTAGGCGACGAGTCGTCTTTTGCCATACTTTCTGTTTCCAGCAGATAGGCGACATAGTCGACTGCAGCATCGGCTGGTGTGGGGCGACGTTTTTTCTTCTCTTCGGTTTCCTCTTCTTGTGGTATGGAGTCGAGGAAGGTGTCGATGAGTGCTACCGTGCGATTGCTGTTGTGGTGTGCGGCGAGTTTCTTGTCAGTCTGCCGCAACTGATAATGGGCGGCTTCGACCATATTGAATATGGTGTGGCGGTCGGTGATGTAGAGGGCGGCTCGACGCAGTTCCTCGTCGAAGGTAATGTCGTGTAACAGATATAGGTTCTGCAGCATGAGCAAACGGGCCGTCTGGAAATACGGATGCAGTGCCAGCATGGAGCGCAGCTCATACAGCGTGTCGCGGTCGAGGCGTTCGGGATGGTGGATGAGTTCCGTTAGTTCCATGTCTCTTTTGTTGTTTGATTACCAGTTGGCAACGGTTGCATTGAATATCTGGTCGCAGATGTCTTTTGTCATCTGTGTCACCAATTCTTCTTGTACGGCATTGAGTGACTGTGTCGTCTCGTATGATGATGTCGCCGTAAACTGGCGCTCGAAGTCTTCGTTGTGGTTGCTGTTGTTCGTGAAGCGTACATTGACAGTCATCGACAGTTCTGTCTGTGCAGAATAGCCTTCGGCACTAACTGATTTGTTGCGCTGCTGGTACTGAGTAATCTCGCCCTCGATTTTAAGATCGCCATTGCGTTTTACCTGAATGAGTCGGGTATGGTTGGCAAATTGGTCTTTCAACTGATTGTTGAACAAGGGGGCCATTGGTCCCCACACATAACTGGAACGGATGGGGAAGTCGGCTATCTGTATGGTCTTGGTTTTGGTATAGTCTATGCTGGCACCGTTAAACTTATAGCTTACGGAGCAAGCGCAGAGTAGTAGGAGTGCTGCGGCGCAGAGTGCATAGCATGTCTTATTTATCCAATCCATATTGTTTGAGTCTTCTGTATAATGTACGGTCACTGATGCCTAATTCCATGGCGGCACGCTTGCGATTTCCGCCGTTGCGGTCGAGGGCTTTCTCGAGTGCCTGACGGCTCCAGTCATTGACGTTGAGATTCTCTGGTTCACGTTCGGGCTCGATGTATTCTTCAGCCTCAGCATCTTCTGTCAGGCGTTCGTCTGATAAGTTGCGGTATGTCGATAGCTGCGTAGTTGCCAATTGGTTGTTGCCAGTCTGAAGCCTTTGTCCTTGTACGTCTTCTAACTGTTTCTTCAGCGTGCCCATTTCGCGGCGCATGTCGTTGACGTTGCTGCGCAGTTCGAAAAGAATCTTATAGAGTATCTCACGCTCGTTCTCGAAGGAGTGGTCGCCGTCGGTATGGATGGTCGCCAACTGGGTGGTCTCTTGATCCTGTGGAATGAATCGGGCGAGCAGTTCAGACGTTATCTGTCGTTCGGGGCTGAGAATGGATATCTGTTCCGTGATATTCTTTAGCTGTCGTACATTGCCAGGCCACTTGTATCGCATCAGCATTTGCTTGGCTTCGTCAGTAAGTACCACTTTGTCCATGCGGTATTTCTCAGCCATTTGCATGGCGAAGAGGCGGAAAAGCAGTATGATGTCCTCACCGCGTTCGCGCAGGGGGGGCATCTGTATGGGTACTTGGTTGAGACGGTAGTATAGGTCCTCGCGGAATCGTCCTTCACTGATGGCCTGACGGATGTTGACGTTGGTGGCTGCCACGATGCGAACGTCAGTCTTGCGTACCTCTGTAGCGCCTACGGGGATATACTCGCCATTCTCCAATACGCGTAGCAGGCGGGCTTGAGTGGCAATGGGCAGTTCACCTACTTCGTCGAGGAAGAGTGTGCCTTTGTTGGCAACGCCAAAATATCCAGGTGAGTCGTTGATGGCTCCGGTGAAAGAACCCTTGACGTGGCCAAACAGTTCGGAATCGATGGTTCCTTCGGGGATGGAGCCGCAGTTGATGGCGAAATACTTCTCCCTGCGTCGTGGCGAATTGTCGTGGATGACTCTGGGGATAATCTCCTTACCTACACCACTTTCACCGACAATGAGTACGCTGAGGTCTGTCGGCGCCACCTGCAGTGCGACGTCGAGGGCGCGATTCAGCGCTTCGCAGTTACCTACGATGTTGTATCGCTGTTTAATGTTTTGCAACTCAGTTGTCTTCATTTTAGCGGACAAAGGTACAAAGAAAATCTGACATTATGGCATACTTTTGCTGAAAATTATTTTTTCGGTGCCGTTTCTGCGCCTTCAGCCTTCTCTTTCTTAAACATGTCTTTGGGTCTTGGCATGGCAAATCGTGCCTTCTCGCCGTCCTCCCGTTTTTCATGGAAGAGTTTAGGTAGTGGGTTCTCCAGTGGCTCGTCGAAATTCTGCCGATTGCGATAGACGTCGATGGCTGTATAGATGGCCTGTCGCATAGAGTTGGCGTCGGCAACGCCCCGCCCGGCAATGTCGTATGCCGTTCCGTGGTCTGGGGAGGTGCGTACGATGGGTAGTCCTGCGGTATAGTTGACCCCATCTTCGAGGGCAATGGTCTTGAATGGGGCCAGTCCCTGATCGTGATACATGGCGAGCACACCGTCGAAATGGTCGTAGCTGGACGAACCGAAGAATCCGTCGGCAGCATAAGGACCGAATGCCTGGATACCCTTGGCGGCCAACTCTTCGATGGCAGGGGCGATGATGTCTTTCTCTTCCGTGCCCAATAGTCCGTCGTCGCCAGCATGTGGATTAAGGGAAAGTACGGCGATACGGGGACATGAGATGCGGAAGTCGCGTCGCAGCGCCTTGTGGAAGATGGTGGCTTTCTCGACAATGGCCTCTTTGGTGATGGCGCCTGCGATGTCCTTGACGGGCAGGTGGGTGGTGACGAGTGCCACGCGCAGGTCTTCGTTCATTAGAATCATCAGTGCTTTCTGGCCTTCGCCCAGGCTGGTCTCTATGTACTCGGTGTGTCCGGGGAACTGAAAATCACGATTCTGGATAGTAGCCTTATTAATAGGTGCTGTGACAAGTACGTCGTATAGTCTGCTGCGGAAGTCGGTCATGGCGCGATCGAGTGCACGAAAAGCCGCCTGTCCGGCTTCCGTTGAAGGCTGTCCTATTTCAACTTTCACATCCTCGTCGAAACATGTCAGCAGGTTGATACGGCCGTCGCGAGCGTCTTCTGCCTGATTGATGATGCTGAAGTTTGTGTCAAGGTTCAGCGCCTTGCGGTGGTATGCTGCAATTTTGGGCGAACCATAGATGATGGGTGTGCATAGTTCTAACATGGCGGGGTCTTCAAAGGCTTTGAATATCACCTCATAGCCGATGCCATTGGTATCTCCTTGCGTGATGGCCACGCGAATCTTTCTTTCTTCCATTTTATTTTGTTGTTATTTCTTCTTTTATTTTTTTTGCGGTGCTCAGCAGGCCGCAGGCTGCAAAAATGTCTTGTCCGCGGCTTGCTCTGATGGTTGTCGTGATGCCGTGGTGTGTGAGGTAGTCGCGAAGGGCCTCCATGCGTTTCTCGTCGGATGCGGGCAGGTCGACACCTGGTATCTCATGGAATCGAATGAGATTGACGCGACATTCCAGTCCCTGCAGTAGCCTTGCTATTTCACGGGCATAGGTCGGCGTGTCGTTGAGGCCGCCAAAGCAAATGTATTCGAACGAGCAACGACGCTGGTGGGTGAAATCGTACTGCCTGAGCAAGTCGACCGTCTCTTGTATAGGCATGGCTTTCTCTGCAGGCATGAGTCGCATGCGTTGCTCGTGAATGGGCGAGTGCATGGAGATAGCTATGTGGCAGGGGCTTTCGTCGAGGTAGCGCTTCAGTTTGCCTCGTACACCGACAGAGCTTACCGTGATGCGCTTGGGACTCCATGCCCATCCCCAGTCGGCCGTCATGATGTCGGTGGCGCGCAGAACGGCGTCGATGTTGTCCATCGGCTCGCCCTGTCCCATAAAAACAATGTTGGTGAGTTGGCCCGCCTCGGGCAAGGCATGAATCTGGTTGAGAATGTCGGCAGTGGTAAGGTCGCCCTGCCAGCCCTGCTTGCCTGTCTGACAGAACAGGCAGTTCATCTTGCAGCCCACCTGACATGAAACGCAGATGGTGGCACGGTCGTGGTCGGGTATGAATACCGTTTCCACATACCGATTGCTATCAGCATTCAGGTCGTTGCCGATGACAGGGAACAGGTACTTGACGGTGCCGTCCTTGGAGCGCTGGCAGTCGACCGGGGGCATACAGCCCACCTGGTATTCTTCGGATAGTCGCTGGCGATTGGACTTCGACAGGTTGGTCATCTCATCAATATCGGTTACGCGTTTCACATAGAGCCATTGAGCTATCTGCTTGGCCGTGAAGGCGGGCATGCCGAGAACTGTCACCACAGCTTTTAGGTCGGCAAGTGTCAATCCGATGAGTCGTTTTTTATTCGAAATCATTCTGCAAAGTTACTATTTTTCGCTAAGAAATGCGCAATTCAATTTAATAATTATATTCTTTTAATAAGATATGAAAAGAGTTGTGGCTTTTTTTTTGCCGTTTACACGGAAAATGTTACCTTTGCAGCTAATTATTTAAAACACATTGCATGAAACAAAATACGGATTGCTTCATCGCCTGCAGTTCTTTGGCCGATGTAGAGACAGTGGTCGCACAGTTAAGGCGTTGCAGCGTCGTCAGACATGTTTTTCTTATAGCCAACGAGGAACTGACCGTTCAGTGGAATCCTCCTCGTGACTGTTCGTTTATAGTTGCCAATAGCTTATCAAGTACCCATTTCGTCATGCAGTTGGCAGAGCGTGCGGTGGCCGACTATGTGCTGCTGTGCCTGAAGCCATCGCCCCTGACGCTGGGCGAGTTCGCGCTGGAGCGCCTCTTGCGCGTGGCCAATGAAACGGATGCCGCAATGGTCTACAGCGACCGCTATACAATAGAGAACGGAGAGCGTAAGGCTCATCCCGTGATAGATTATCAGGCGGGTTCGCTACGCGATGATTTTGACTTCGGTAGCGTATGGCTGGTACGGACTTCTCTGCTGCATAAATATGCCACCACCGACCGCGAGCATGACTATCTGTATGCGGGACTTTATGACTGGCGCCTCTTCTTGAGTCGTGAAGGCAGCATATTCCATCTCAACGAATATCTCTATACAGAGCAAGAGACTGACCTGCGTGCATCGGGCGAGAAACAGTTTGACTATGTCAATCCTGCCAATCGTGCTGTACAGATTGAGATGGAACAGGCGTGTACCGCTCACCTGCGACAGGTCGGAGCGCTGGTTGATACCACGCAGTATGCCGATGTGGATTTCGCAGAACAAGAGTTCGATGTCGAGGCCTCCGTGATTATTCCTGTCTTTAATCGGGTCAAGACCATCAAGGATGCTGTGACGAGTGCTTTGTCGCAACGTACTTCGTTCAAGTATAATGTCATTGTCGTCGACAATCATTCTACTGATGGTACGACCGCCATTCTCAGTCAGTTTGCCAATGACGACAGCCGGTTGATTCATCTTATACCTTCGCGCTACGACTTGGGAATCGGAGGATGCTGGAATATGGCAGTGCAGAGCACGCATTGCGGACGCTTTGCAGTACAGCTGGATTCTGATGACCTCTATTCGTCGCCAATGACCCTGCAAACCATCGTCGATGCATTTTATAAACAGCGTGCTGCCATGGTTGTCGGTTCGTACCGCATGTGCGACTTTGAACTCAATACCTTGCCGCCCGGACTGATAGACCATAAGGAATGGACAGACGAGAATGGTCCCAATAATGCACTGCGTATCAACGGACTGGGTGCTCCACGTGCTTTCTTCACGCCGTTGCTGCGCCAAGTCGGATTCCCTAACACCTCATACGGCGAAGACTATGCCTTAGGGCTGTCGTTCTCACGGCGTTACCGCATTGGACGTATCTTTACCGAATTGTACCTGTGCCGTCGATGGGGTGGCAATTCTGATGCAGCCCTGTCGGTAGAGAAGGTGAATGCCAATAACCTTTATAAAGACCGATTGCGCACCATCGAACTGCATGCTCGTCAGCAGATGGAATCGGGTCGGGACGACGTGCTCAGCGAGTCGGCCGTCATGCGGTTCTTCCAACGCCAGTTGCAGGTGTGGGACGATGTGCGTCAGCGCTATCGTGATCTCCAGCACGTTGAGGTGCGTGAGTTGCCCGTCGACACTTTCACGATGCAGGTGCAGTGGAATCCTGCCCGTATTGGTTCTACGGGTGCCAAGATTGACGCACACTCTATAGCTGAACGTCCTTGTTTCCTTTGCGGCAAAAACAGACCCAAGGAACAGATGCATCGCATGGTGGATGGCAAATACGAACTGTTGGTAAATCCGTTTCCTATCTTACCAGTCCATTTCACCATTCCCACGCAGCAGCATCAGCCGCAACGTATCCTGCCCATGATAGGCGAATTGCTGGAGTTGGCAAAACGTAACCCGCAACTCACCTTATTATATAATGGTCCGCACTGTGGTGCTTCCGCACCCGACCATGCCCATCTGCAGGCCGTCAGCAGCGGTATGCTGCCATTGCAAACCTCATGGCAGCGACTCAGCCGTAATCTTTTGGAAATTGTCAAGACCGGTGAGGATGAGGGTATCTGGCAGGTGTCCGACTATCTGGCTGCAGCCTTCGTCGTGAAGAGCCATACGCCAGAACATGCCGAGCGCCTGTTCCGTCGCTTGTATGCCTGCCTGCCTGCAGCCGACGACGATACGGAGCCCATGATGAATGTCATCTCGTGGATGCAAGGTGATAGTCTGCTAACGGTGGTGCTGCCGCGTCGCAAGCATCGTCCAAGCTGCTATTCTGCCAAGGGGGACCAACAGTACATCATCAGTCCCGGAGCTGTCGACATGGGGGGACTGTTCATAACTCCCCGTGAGGAAGACTTCCGCCGGTTGACAGCAGACATCGCTACGGATATCTACAAAGAGGTGTCGCTGACTCCCGTTCAGATGGAGGAAGTGAAGAACAAGCTGATGAACGACTCTCATACACCGCAGCCGACCGTGATGGCCACAGAACAGCCTTCTGTCACAGTGGGCATCGTCAGCGCCCAGAAGATACGCTTCACCCTCAATGGTGCCTATACAGCCAAAGGGGAAACGATAGAAGGTGCTCAGACGGTAGCCTTCTCCGAAGGTGGCATCTTATGGAATGGCAACCAGTACCGCGAACTCACGTTTGTTCCCGAGTCGGCACAGGCCTCGTTCTCCCTCTCCGATGTCACTATTGGTGTCAACTTCCATTGGGAGCGTAAGGAGACGCAGGTGTTTTTGGGTACGTTGCGCCTGGTGGTCGAAGCAGACAAAATAACTGCTATCAATGAGTTGCCTGTCGAAAAGTATCTGGCATCAGTCATCAGCAGCGAGATGAAGGCTACTGCCGGTCTTGAATTGCTCAAGGCCCATGCTGTCATTTCCCGCTCGTGGCTTCTGGCGCAGATGCGTCATCGGCAGGAGAGTCAGGATGGCAAGGATAACTTCTTCTCATTTATCAAGAAAGACGACGAACTGATTCGTTGGTATGACCGTGAGGACCATACCATCTTTGATGTCTGTGCCGACGATCACTGTCAGCGCTATCAAGGCATCACCAAGCAGACCACTCCATCGGTAGAGCAGGCCCTCGAGGCTACCTATGGTCAGATACTCTGTTATGGGGATGAAATATGCGACGCACGCTTCTCCAAATGCTGTGGCGGCGTAACGGAGGAGTTCCAGTATTGTTGGGAAGACACTCCGAAACCCTATCTGATTTCTGTGGCCGACCCCTTTTGTAATACCAGTGACAAGGCAATACTGGCGCAGGTCCTGAACGACTATGACCTAGAGACCAATGATTTTTACCGCTGGAACGTCGAGTATACTACCGATGAGCTGTCACGGCTGGTCAACGAAAAGCTAAAAGACGATTTCGGGACGGTCACAGATCTTATCCCCTTGGAGCGCGGTAAGAGCGGACGCATCTGGAAACTGAAGATCGTAGGCACCAAGAAGACACTTATTATTGGTAAGGAGCTTGAGATACGCCGTGCACTCAGCGAGAGCCACCTCTACAGTTCGGCCTTCGATGTGGAGAAGACGCCTGAAGGGTTCCGCCTGAGAGGAAAAGGGTGGGGGCATGGCGTCGGTCTCTGCCAGATAGGTGCTGCCGTGATGGGACAGCAAGGCTATTCATACGACCAGATATTACTCCACTACTACAGTGGTGCTGAAATAAAGAAAATATATTAAAAATGAACAACAAAAAAAATCCGTGGGTTTGGATACCTACACTATACATCGCTGAAGGACTGCCCAATGTGGTAGTAATGACAGTTGCGGTGGTTATGTATATGCAGTTGGGAATGAGCGATACTGACATTGCGCTCTATACTGGTTGGCTTGGGCTGCCATGGGTCATCAAGCCCCTGTGGAGTCCCTTTGTCGACTTGTACCGCACCAAACGCTGGTGGGTGTTGGCTATGCAGATGCTGCTCGGCTCCTCGTTGGCGGGTGTTGCCTTCACGCTCAACACTCCCTTCTGGTTTCAGGGCACCATGGCCTTTTTCTTCTTGATGGCCTTTTCCAGTGCTACCCATGATATTGCAGCAGACGGCTATTACATGTTAGAGCTTGACGACCATCAGCAAGTGTGGTTCGTGGGTATCAGAAATACATTCTATCGTCTTGCTGTCATCTTCGGCAACGGTGTGCTTATTCCTGTCGCCGGTGTCCTGCAAGTGATGTTTCGCGACCAGAAGGCCTTCACCTGGAGTCTTGTGTTCTATGGACTGGCAGCTCTGTTCATTGCCATTTGGCTATATCACGTCTATATTATGCCGCGCGCTGATAATGACAAGCCTCATGACACTACTGCTTCTGAAGTGTTCAACGGTGTGGTGACGGCGTTTTGCACATTCTTCCGCAAATTGCCGCCTCGCGAGATGCTTTACGCAATGCTTTTTCTCCTGTTCTACCGTTTCCCGGAGGCGTTGCTAACCAAAATGAGTGTTACCTTCCTGATGCGTCCAAACTCAGCGGGAGGTCTCGGCCTGTCGCCTCAAGAGTTTGGCCTTGCCAGTGGGACTGTGGGCGTCATCGGACTTACGCTGGGTGGCATATTGGGTGGCATGCTTGCCGGGCGTGACGGCTTTAAGCGCTGGCTGTGGCCCATGGTATGTGCCATCACGCTTCCTGACATTGTATACGTCTACATGAGTTATGCCATGCCCGACAATCTGTTCCTTATCAGTTCCTGTCTCTTTATCGAACAGTTGGGCTATGGTATCGGCTTTACAGCCCTGACGCTCTACATGCTATATTTCAGTAAAGGCTCGTTCCAGACCTCCCATTATGCTTTCTGTACTGCCATTTCCTATCTGGGACTGATGTTGCCGGGCATGGTGTCTGGCTGGATGAAGGATGTACTGGGCTATCGCAGTTTCTTCATTATCGTGATGGCCCTGTGTGCCATCACTTTTGCGGTCACGGCTCTTATTAAGATTGATCCGGAGTTCGGTAAGAAAAAATAGAGAGGACAATCATCGTAAATAGAGGAAGCGACAGGGTTTCACAACCATGTCGCTTCTGAATTTAATGATAGTATTAATAATGGAAAAGAAATCGTGATGTAAATATACGACTTTATTCTCAAATGACAATACGCGTATGTCGTTTTTTTTGTCATTTTATGCTCTAAAACATATTTTCCCCTACAAAATAGGACATTCCCTATTACAAAATAGGATTTACCTCTTGTGGCGACAGATATTATTTATTACCTTTGCAACATCATTCGGAAACAAAATATATAATGGATTGTATTATGAAGAAAATTTTTACTTATCTCACGATGGCTGCTCTTGCTGTAACGATGCTGTCGGGGTGTGACAGAGACGCATCAGAGGCCAATACACTTAGCGGACGCTGGACGGGTTATATCAGTACCTATTACTACGACCGTTGGGGACTGACGGGCGAGGACTATCGTACGACAATAGAATTTGTTCAGAGAGACAATTATGGAGGCACGGGCTATGAGGTGGACTACGACATCAACGACCCGTGGGGCAGCTACTACTACTCACCGTTGGAGTGGGAGGTGCGCAATGGGGTGATTCACATCTTTTATACTTACGACAGGTACAGTGTGGAGATATACCGCTATACGCTGAACAGCAGCCATTTCAGTGGATTGATGGACGACGGGACGAGGCGCGACATCGAGTTCTCGTTAGATTATATAGGTAGTGTGGACTGGGCCAGATACAGATATGGAGGGTCGTGGCGCACGCGTAGCGTAGAAGAGTCAGACAGTACAGACATCGTAGTGAATGGAGAGTCAGTGGCCACCGGTGCTTTTGCCAGAGCCATAAAGGCCCAGCAAGAATAAATGAAAACAGAGCCCTGTCGACAGGGCTCTGTTTTCATTTATTCTTGCTATATGCCCAATCCGCCGCTGAAGGAGGCGTCTACGGCTTTGGACTGCTGGATGCGAGAGTAGGGTGGAACATCGTTGGTTACCCAGATGTTGCCTCCTATGATAGAGTGGTGGCCGATGGTGATGCGGCCGAGGATGGACGCATTGGAGTAGACGGTGACGTGGTCTTCGATGATGGGGTGGCGCGGAACGTTGAGCATATTGCCATGCTCGTCGTATTTGAAACTCTTGGCGCCCAGCGTGACACCCTGGTAGAGCGTTACGTGGTTGCCAATGATGCAGGTCTCGCCGATGACGACACCTGTGCCATGGTCGATTGCGAAGAACTCACCGATGTCGGCTCCAGGGTGAATGTCGATACCCGTCTTTGAGTGTGCCAGCTCGGTAATGATGCGTGGGATGACAGGAACCTTCAGCTCATGCAGTTTATGGGCAATACGATAGTGTGTCATCGTGTTGACTACGGGATAGCAGAAGATGACCTCTCCGTAGTTAGGCGCTGCAGGGTCGTTGTCGAACATAGCCTGAACGTCCGTATAGAGCAGACGCTTGATTTCGGGTAGCGCGTCAATGAATTCCAGGGATAGTCGTGAGGCCTCCTGATATACCTGTTCCTTGGTCTTTATGCACTCGCAGTCCTCGCAGAACTGTAGGCCGTGAGCTATCTGCTTGGTCAACAGCTGTTGCAGTTGCTCCATGTGTACGCCGATATAATACGAGCGTATGGCCTCATTGGGCTGGCGCTTATTGAAATAGTCGGGGAAAATGATGTTCTTGACCAGTGTGACAATCTGCTTAACTTGCTCGACCGACGGCAGGGGTGCCTCTACGGTGGGCATCATGTTGACTTCCTGCTCGGTGAGTCGGGACAGCAGGTGGACGTTTTTCAATAGGATGTCATTAGCGTTCTTTTCCATATGGCGGACAAAGTTACAACTTTTTTTTTAATTATTCACCCTTTACTTTCTTTTTCTTTCTCAAGCCAACGTGTGCTGTTCGAAATACTCCAGGACTTCCTCTTTATAGGAATCGGAAATGGGGATAAACTGGTTGCCAAAGACAATACGGAAGCGTTCTACTGACTGCGCCTTGGTCATGTGTACGATAAAGCTGCGGTGGGTGCGTAGAAACTCGGGATGAGGCAGATAGTCCTCCAACTTCTTCATGTTCATCAGGCTCATGATGCGTTGTCCGTCTTCAAGATAGATGCGTACATAGTCTTTCAGCCCTTCGATATACAGAATGTCGTCGAGAGCGACACGCACCAGCTTGTAGTCGCTTTTGACGTACATGAAGCGGTCGTCGGCATAGGTCTGCTGTTTCTGCGTGACACTGAACCACTCAAGCGCCTTGTTGGCTGCCTTGAGGAAATCCTCATAGGCGATGGGTTTCATCAGGTAGTCGAGTGCGTTCACCTTGTAACCTTCGATGGCATACTGTTGGAATGCGGTGGTGAAAATGATTTTGGTCTCGGGGGGCAGTATCTTGGCAAACTCGATGCCGGAAAGCTCGGGCATCTGGATGTCCAAGAACAATAGTTGGGCAGGCTGGTCGCGCAGTTCCTTCATGGCCTCAAGAGCACTGCCATAAGTGCCTTTCAGGTTAAGGAATGGGGTCTTCTTGGCATAGCTTTTCAGTAGTTCTGCAGCCAGGGGCTCGTCGTCGATGATGGCACAATTGATAGTCATATATGGTGATTATGGTTTACAATTAATTTGAATACGTGAATGATAGGTGCTGCCGTCGCTGCTGACGCCACGCTCCCATACGTAGTGGTCCTTATAAGAGAGGTCCAGTCGCCGCTCCACCTGATGTAGTCCGATGCCATGACCGCTGTGGTCTTTTTCGCTCTTCGGGTGGTTCGAGTTCTCTATCTCGCAGCATATCTGATGCTCGTCGGCTGTAATGCGGATATGGATGAAGCTGTGTTCTGTCGGACTGATGCCATGCTTGAAGGCATTCTCTATCAGTGATATGAAAATCATGGGTGCGATGGGCTGCTGATAGTTGGCGATGGAACGCTGGAAACTGACGTCGACCGACTTGGGCAGGCGTATGCGCATCAGGTTGATGTAGTTCTCCAGAAAGTTTACCTCCTCCTCCAGCGGGACGGTGGACAGCTCGTTGTTGTAAAGCAGGTGACGCAGCAGTTTGGACAATTGCTGTATGGCCTGTTGCGCCTTCTCGGTGTCAAAGGATGTCAGCGCATAGATGTTGTTCAGCGTGTTCAACAGAAAATGCGGATTGATCTGGTTGCGCAGCGTCTTCAGCTCTGCCTCTGTACGTGCTGCTTCGGCCTCGCGCCGTGCCTCCTCGTTCTTGCGCCACTGCGATGCCAGTTGCATGGACGTTCCTACTACGGCGACAACACCAAGGTTGAACATATCCCTCAGAATGAAGGTAATGCTGATGCCGCTGCCGTGGTGAAACTTGGTGTCGGGATAGAGTGAGTGGCAGAACGACATCCAGTAGTGCAGGCCGACGGCCACGAGGAGGATGATGACAATATTGGAAAGGAGCAAATAGATCCATTCGTTCTTGGCGTAATACTTGGGCGTAATCCACAGGAAGTTGGCATAGTATACACAGATGAACGACAGCGTGACGCCTGTAGACATGAGCAGGTGGCGCATGTTGAGCCCTTCGCGTTGACTGACGAACATCAAGGGCAGAAACAGGAGTGCTGCCCATGATGTCACGTGAGTGAGCAAAGTGGTTTGTCGCTTATTCATGACGGATGGCTTCGATGGGGTCCATGTTGGCTGCCTTCTGGGCAGGGATATATCCGAAGAGCACGCCGATGAATACGCAGACCAGGAAAGAGATGTAGACCGACCATGCCGGCACGCTGCTGGGCATGCCCATAGCTGGTATGAGGAAGGTGCTCACGCTGCCGCCTACGAGGATGCCCAGCAGTCCGCCAGTGACACTGATAAGTACAGACTCGATGAGGAACTGTAGCGAAATGACGGGGCCGGTGGCTCCTACGGCCATGCGCAGTCCAATTTCCTTGGTGCGCTCGGTGACGGATACGAGCATGATGTTCATGATGCCGATGCCGGCGACGAGCAGCGAAAAGGCCGCTGCAACGACAAGGATAAGTGTCACGGTATCCATGGTCGACGACATGGTCTGCATCATCTCGGCTTGTGAGCGGATGGTGAAGTCGTCGACCGCATCGCCTTTCAGCTTATGGTTGTCGCGCAGTATCTGAGTCAGCTCTTCAATGGCTGCGTCGGAGAGCTCTTCGGTGATGGCCGAACAGACAATGCTCGAGAACCATGTCTGGGCATTGATACGTTTCATGACGGTGGTGTAGGGGGCTATGATGACGTTGTCCTGGTCCATGCCCCACGAGTTGTAGCCCTTCGACTTCAGTACGCCGATGATGCGGATGGGAATCGACTTGAAGCGGATGGTCTTGCCGATGGGGTCGGCACCCTCGCCGAACAGCTCGTTGACGATGGTCTTGCCCACTACGCACACCTTGGCGGCCTTTTTGATGTCTTCGTCTGTGAAGCACTCTCCCTCTTCGATGGTCCACAGCTTGATGTCTAGATACTCTGTCGACTCGCCGTACATCGACGTCGTGGTATTGTTGTTGCCGTAGATGGCCTGTCCGCTGGCCGTCACCTCGGGAGAGACCTTGGTGACGAATTTCTTCTCGCGGAGGATGCGCTCGTAGTCGGCGGCTTTCAGTGTCTGCATTGCCGAGGGGTCCTGGCGGACGCCCCCTCGCATGTCGGCGCCGGGGCGGATGGTCAGCAGGTTGGTACCCATGGTCGACAGCTCTTTGCGGATGCTCTCTTTTGAGCCCTGGCCGATGGCCATCATGATGATGACGGCGGCAACGCCGATGATGATGCCCAGCATGGAGAGGAATGAGCGCATCTTGTTGTTGCCTACGGCCTTGAAGCTGACTTTAAATAGATTCAGTATGTTCATAGCTTAATCGTCTTGTGGTTTGGGCAGTGCGGCCAGCGCCTCGGCAGCTGACTTGATGTTGGTGTTGATGGTGTCCTCGCGAATTTTTCCGTCGCGCAGGTTGATGTTGCGGCTGGAGTATTCGGCAATCTCCGGATTGTGGGTCACGAAGATGATGGTGTGCCCCTGACGGTACAGTTCTTGGAAGAGTACCAGCATCTCGAAGGAGGTGCGCGTGTCCAGATTACCAGTGGCCTCGTCGGCCAGTAGTACAGCGGGGTCATTGACCAAGGCGCGCGCAATGGCCACGCGCTGCATCTGTCCACCCGACATCTGGTTGGACTTATGTTCCAGCCGGTCGCCCAGTCCTACGGCCTGGAGGGCCTTGACGGCAGCTGCCCTGCGTTGCTTGGCGTCGTATTTGTTGTTGTACATCAAGGGCAGCTCCACATTCTCTACGGCTGTCGTCTTGGCCAGCAGGTTGTAGTTCTGGAAGACAAAACCAATCTTCTGGTTGCGCAGGTGGGCTCGCTGGGTCTTCGACATGGTGCGTACGGAGATGCCGTCGAGCAGGTACTCGCCGGAGGTGGGCGTGTCGAGACAGCCCAGCTGGTTGAGCAGGGTGGATTTGCCCGACCCGGAGGTGCCTTGGATGGTGACGAACTCGCCTTCGTAAATCTTGAACGAGACTCCGCGCAGTGCCTTCACCGTCTCGCTGCCTACCTGGAAGTAGCGTTTCACGTTTTGCAGTTCGATGACGACTTTCTTGTTTTCTGCTGTCATGACTTATTGTTTCTTCTGTTGGTTGTTCCTGTTGTTGCGCGGCCTTGGCATGAAGGGGTTTCTGGCCTTGGCGTCCTGCTCCTCGTCGCCATTGTTGTTGAGTGTGAAGTCGACCAATACTTCGTCGCCTTCGCTGATGCCGCTGACGATTTCCGTGAGCGTGCCGTTGCTGGTGCCGGTCTCTACCTTGTGTGCCTTAAAGACGTTGTCCTTCAGCGTCCACACCTTCTGCGGAGCGTCTACATCCTCTATCTTCTGGTCGGCCTGCAGGAGGGCTTCGTTGGGTATGAAGCGCAGTGCTTTGGAGGGTACGGCCAGCACGTCGTTCTTCTCCATGGTGAAGATGGTGACATTGGCCGTCAGGCCTGGCTTTAGCTTCAGGTCCTTGTTGGGGGCTGAGATGACGACCTCATAGGTGACGACATTGCTCGACGTGGTGGCCTGCTGGCGCACCTGCGTGACGGCACCTTCAAAACGGTCGTCGGGGAAGGCGTCGACGGTGAAGGTCACGCGCTGGCCCTCAGCCACTCCGCCGATGTCGGCCTCGTCGATGTCGGCAATGACACGCATGTCAGTAAGGTCTTGGGCGATGGTGAACAGCTCTGGGGTGTTGAACGAGGCTGCCACGGTCTGGCCTTCTTCTACCGACTTGGAGAGCACCACGCCGTCGATGGGGCTGGTAATGGTGGCATAGCCGAGGTTGGTCTGTGCCTTGTTGACACTCTGCTGCGAACTCTTTACCGTTTCGCGTGCCTTCTCATAGTTCAGTTTGGCATTCTCGTAGTCGTCGGCGCTCACCAGTCCCTTGTCGTACAGTTTCTGATAGCGCTGGAAATTGGCGTGCTGGTAGTTCAGCGTGCTTTGCGCTGAGGTCAGGTTGGCCTTTGCCGTGTTCAGCTCGCTGGTCAGGTTGGTCTTGTCCAGTTCGGCAATGACCTGTCCCTTCTTGACGATGGAGTTATAGTCTACGTATAGCTTGGCGACAATGCCGGATACCTGTGTACCCACGGTGACGGACGTCACGGGTTCTATCGTGCCGGTGGCGGTGATGCTGGTGTGGATGTTCTGGCGCTCCACCTTTGCCGTCTCAAAAGATGCTTTCTCTTCTTTCTTGCCGCCTGACGTCAGCCAGACGATGAGGGCTACCACCACTATGGCGCCAATGCCCATCCATACTTTCTTGTTCTTCATATCTGTCTTTGTTTTTTTATTTTTCGGTTTAGATGTTCAGCGTCTCTCCCTGATAGAAGCGCAGCAGCTGCTGGTTCAGAATGGTCAGGTATTTCGATTGCAAACGGTTCTGCTGGGCCTTCAGCAGGTTGGTCTTGCCGTTCATCAGTTCTACGATGTTCTTCAGTCCCAGGTTGAATTGCTCCGTCAGCAGGTCGTAGCTCTCTTGCTGGCTTTCCACGCTGCTGATGGCTGCGCGGAACTTCTGCTGATTGCTGAGGGCCTCCAGCCAGAAGCCTTCGACGGTAGCGTACAGCTCTTTCTGCTCGTTCTGTATGTCGAGCAGTGCCTGTTCGTGCTGCAGCTTGGCTTTGTTGACGGCTGTCCTCGCCTTGCGCTGGTCGTAGATGGGAATGCTGACACCCAGTCCGGCAGAGGCGTCGAAGTTGGTCTTTATCTGTTTGTCCCAGTCGTTGGTGTTGTTGCTGCTTGTGCTGGTACCCACGCCTCCTGTGAGGCTCAGGGTGGGCATGTAGCCGGCCTTGGCAATCTTGAGTTGCAGGTTGCTCGACTGCAGCGACAGTTCGGCATTCTTGATTTCAGGGCGCTTGGCGACGGCAGCCTCGTAGACACTCGTCATCGAGGGAATAGCCGCGAGGGCCTGCTGGTCGGAGGCCTTGGGGTCGGCAATGTCAAAGTCTTCGCTGTCGGTAATCTCCAGCAGCTGCTTGAGTCGCAGCTTGTAGTCGGCAAGCTGGGTCTCTGCCGCCACGACGTCGTATTCGCCGTTGGCCCGCTGGGCCGTCAGCTGGGCCAGGTCGGCCTTCGACATCTTGCCCACCTCAACCATCTGCCGGCCGCGCTCCTCGTTTTTCTTGCTGGCCTCCAGGCTCTGCTTGTTGACGTCGATGGTTTCGCTCAGGTAGAGAATCTGCACATACAGTTTGGCTATCTCCTCCTGAATGTTGTTCGACGTCTCCTCTGCGCTCAGTTCGGCTTGCTGTTCGCTCACCTTGCTCAGCTTCACCTGGTTGCGGTTCTTGTTGCCGTTCCACACGGTCCACGAGGCGTTGATGCCGTAGGTGCCGTTATAGTAGGTCTTGGTCACCTTATTATTTACGGTGCCGTTGCTTACGGTTGTCATGCCTGAGCTCTGCCAGGGGCGATAGCCTACGCTCTGGTTGGTCGATGCTGTCAGCGAGGGCAGCAGGGCGGCCTGCGACAGTTTGCGTTCTTCGGTGGCGCTCTGCTTGTTGAGGCGGGCCTGTTTCAGGCTGATGTTGTTCTGGAGTGCATAGTCGATACAGTCCTTCAGCGTCCATTTCTTCTGGGCTGAGACTGTCAGACTGATTACGGCCAGTGCCATGATAATTAAACTTCTCTTCATATCTTCTGTGTTGTTGTATTTGCGTTTTTTCTCGATGCAAAGGTAGATAATGTCGACGAAACCAACAAAAAAGTTAGATGTTTTCTGCGGCTTAGTAGAAATAATTCGGCAAATCTTCGACAAAAATCAGTGGTTTAACGATATTTAAACGTGAGTCTGGCGGATTCACATTAAAATAACGTGAGTTCGACGAATTCGCGTAGTCCCACATATAGTATATTGATGTAAACATTGAACTAAAAAATAGGATTCACAACAACTCGTATCCGTCTGTGTGACTGTGTGTTAGGTGTGAAACTAAGTTTTGGAGGACACAGGCATGCAGCCCAGGTGGGCGCTATCTGTCAAAATAGGCTGCACCATCATCTACACCAGCTATTTCACCTTCTGAAGAGCCTGAATTTATATCGTGCGACGGCCGTCGCACATATCTACCACGGCCGTCGCACGATATGCCGCCACCGTTACAAAAAATGAAATAGGCTATAATGGGAGATGATATAGACATGACGGTCCGAAAACATAGTTTCACACGTATCTCGCTAGATGTTAATAGAATACGTATACATGTGAAACAGCATTTTCTTCTTTGAACGCTCGTTAGAATACAACAAAAAAAGACTGCCAGGGATGGCAGTCTGTCAGTTTCAATCTATAATGGGGGCTACAACTGCTGCAGCCGTGCGATGTACTTGCCGAGAATATCGAATTCGATGTTGACGACGCTACCTACGCGGATGTCCTGAAAATTGGTGTGCTCCATGGTGTAGGGGATGATGGCCACCTGGAAGGTGTTGGCCGTAGGGTTGCAGACGGTGAGGCTGACGCCGTTGACGGTGACGGAGCCCTTGTCGACGGTGAAGTAGCCGTTGCGGGCCATTTCGTGGTCTTGTTTGTATTCGAAGGTGAAGTAGGTAGACCCGTTGGCGTCTTCCATTGCTATGCAGCGGGCGGTCTCGTCGACATGCCCCTGCACGATATGACCGTCGAGGCGGCCGTTCATCAGCATAGAGCGCTCCACGTTGACCTTGTCGCCCACGCTGAGCATGCCGAGGTTGGAGCGGTCGAGGGTCTCCTTCATGGCGGTGACAACGTAGGTGCCATCCTCTATGCTTACGACGGTCAGGCAGACACCGTTGTGCGCTACGCTCTGGTCGATGTTCAGCTCGTCGACAAACGAACACTGCAGGGTGAAGTCGATGTTGTCTCTGTCTTTCTTGATGGCTACAACGGTAGCAAACTCCTCTATGATTCCGGAAAACATAATTTCAATGGTTTTACTTTCAAAAAAATAATGGGGCCGCATGGTGATGTGATGAAAACTCCTTTTGTAAAAGATAAGAGCGCTCTCCGCTTCTGTAATCCACCGGCCTTGCGGCTGCTGGCTGTCGCCAGGTGTGGCCCGCCATAGGCAAGAGAAGACAACTCGGTTTTCAGATGTAATTTGATGAGTATCCCTATCAAACCATTACGGCCCCTTAGTGAGTGCAAATGTACAAAAAAAAATTGAGAACAGATGCATTAGTTCTCAATTATTTCGTATTCGTCAGTTTTTTCTTCTGTTTTTTGTATGATTTTGTCCGGCTCATCATCCTTTTGGGGGGCTGTCGACGCAGCAGGAGCATGGCGTCTCTTCAGACTTCTCTGGTACATCCAGAGTGCCGTCAGCAGAAGGATGGCTACGAGGGCCATGTATAGCCAGATGGCCGACTCGGAGAGCAGGAAGTAGGGTGGTACCACCACCTCAATGGTGCGCATGTCGTAGTTTTCGGGCGACTCGAGCAGGAATGCCTTTACTTGGAAGCGGTAGGTGCCGGCAGGCACGTTGCTGTATGTCGCAGTACGGCTCTTGCCTGCATTATGCCATTCTGTGTCGTATCCTTCGAGTCGATACTGATAATGTGTGCGATGCTGCAACTGGTAGTTGAGGGCGGCAAACCTAAACGTGAAGACTCCATTATGGTCGGGCAGCTCGACGCGCTTGCTTTCTGGTACGTAATAGCTGAAAGTCTTGGTCAGGCGAGGCGACTGGAGCTGCTCGTTTAGGAAAAAGTCGGTGATTTGTAGCTTCAGCAGCGACCCCGTCTTTGTGATGAGCTTCGACCGGTTGACAACATAGTAGCCGTCGTAGGTGCCAAAGAGGATGTCGCCGTTGGGTAGTGCGATGGCGGCATTCTCGGAGCACATGGTGTCGTCGACACCGTCAAGATTGGAGAAGGTGCTGAATATCTTCTTCTTGACATCGAACGAACAGAGGATGTGGTCGGTGGAGAACCATATATTCCCTTTGTTGTCGAATGTCATGCTGCGAATCTCTTCCGACGGCAGGCCGCGGTCGATGCCGTAAGTCTCAAATCGCCAGTTGCCGTCGGCGTCTTTGGTCGTTGTGTGGCTGAGACCGCCACTGTTGGTGCCTACCCACATCGCCCCTGAGCGATCGCAGCACAGTGTAATGATGTCGTTACTCATCAGGCTGTGCTCAATCTGCTTGGGCGGGAGCAGCTGTTGGATGGAGAACTTGTTGTTGTGCAGCGACATGATGAGGATACCGTCGGTGGTACCTACCCACACGTTGTTGTCTTTGTCGAGGGCTATGGTGCGTACTTTCTGATAGGACACCGCAGGGTAGCGCTTCAGTTCGTTCTTGCTGTTGATGGCTATGTACTCTCCCCTGGCGTTCTTCCGCAGGATGTTGACGCCGCCGCCATAGGTGGCCACCCAGATGTTGCCCTCGTGGTCTTCTAAGGCCTGATAGGCACTGTTGGAAGAGAGCGACCACTTGTCGCCGTCGCGGTGGCGGATGTTGATGATGTGATACCCCTGACCGTTGGGCGTCATCTTGTACACGCCGTTGTCCTTGTCGCAGAGCCAGTAGTTGCCTTTCGAGTCTTTGCTGATGCCATAGAAACGGCTAAAGGGCTTGCCGCTGCTGTCGTGGGTGATGACGGTGCGGTTGCCATGCTGGTCGGTGATGTAGAGACTGCCCATCTTGTTGCCGACTAAGAGCAGGTGGCGGTCTGCGTCGTAGTACAGGGCACGGGTCTCGTTGGCCAGCATTGACTCAGCACCGGGAACAAGACGTGTCCTGGATATGGTGTTCTTGAGAATCTCCAATTTGTCCAAGCCGCGACGGCTGGTAGACTCCCAGACGACGCCTTCGTTCATCTCAAGGTTGGCATTGACGGAATTGGACAGGTTCCAGGGATTGGCGGGGTCGTTGTGGAAGTATTCCACCTCGTCGGTCTCACGGTTGTAGTAGCCATAGCCACCGTGGTTCATCCTGACCCACACAACGCCCATGGCCTCGTAGAATTCGGCACCGCGGCTGGTGAATTCGGGCACCGGCACACGCTGGGTGAACCGCTTCACATCGCCCGTCTCGGGATTCAGGCGGTAGGCTCCGTCCGACAGGTCGGAAAACCATAAAAGCCCGTGACTGTCAATGTAAAGTCCGGTGATTTCGTTGCCGATGTTCTTTACGAGTGTGGGCTCCTTGCCGTAGGAGAACTGGTACATCTTGCCAGACTTTGTGCCGGCATAGATGTTGTATCCGTTAGACGCCAGTCTGGTGATGTGCTCGTCGGTCAGGTATCCCTTGCGCTCTAACGAGAGGTTGGCCATGTCTATACGGTGTATGCCTTCGTCGGTGCCTGCCCAGATGTCTGTACGATAGCCTTCCACGACGCAGCTCACGCTGCGCTTGCCTGTCATGATGAGATCCTGCTTCAGGCCTTTCTTGTCCAGTCGGATCTTGTATATTCCTAAGTTGTCATAGTAGATGAGCACGTCGCCGGTGGAGGTCACATAGGGCGTGAAGAAGTAGTCGACGTGCAGCTCGTCGTGGCCGCTGATGCCCGCCAGCGGGTCTTCAATGCGGTCGGTCTTGCGGTTGATGACGAACATGCGGCCGTCGTACATCTTCAGCCATACGTTCTGGGCCTGATCTATAATCATGTCGTCAATGCGGTTGTGCAGTCCGCGTATGCCGCTGGCGATGCCCGTCTTGTAGTTGTAAAAGTTGAATCCGTCGAATCGGGATATGCCGTTCCATGTCGCCAGCCACAAGTAGCCGTAGTCGTCGCTGCGCAACTTGGATACCGCGTTGCTGGCAAGCCCGTCGTCGGTAGAGTAGTGGGAGAGAGATGCCTGCATCAACTGTGCTCTGGTACGTGTCGGTACCGAGAGCATCAGCAGTGCAAGTAGTGCAAGTAGTGTTGCTTTAGGGTTGGTAGTAATCATGTTATAGTTTAATAGGCGAAAAGCGGGTATTGTTTCATGCGCTCGTTGACACGCTCACGCACGCTGCTGATGACCTGTTCGTCTTCGGGGGCATTGAGCACTTCCTCGATGAGCGCTGCAATCTCGACCATGAGGTCTTCCTTGGCGCCGCGGGTCGTGATGGCTGGCGTGCCGAGGCGTATGCCCGATGTCTGGAATGCAGAACGGGAGTCGAAGGGAACCATATTCTTGTTGACCGTGATGTCTGCGGCGACAAGCGCATTCTCAGCTACCTTACCCGTGAGGTCGGGATACTTGGAACGTAGGTCGACGAGCATGGAGTGATTGTCGGTACCGCCGCTGACGATGGTGAAACCGCGCTTGATGAGCTCTTCGGCCAGCACCTTGGCATTCTTCTGGACCTGCTTGGCCCACTCCTTGAATTCGGGCTTCAGGGCTTCGCCGAAGGCTACGGCCTTGGCTGCAATGACGTGCTCCAGCGGGCCACCTTGCTGGCCGGGGAATACGGCTGAGTTGAGCAGCTGAGACATCATCTTGACCTGCCCCTTCGGCGTCTTCAGTCCCCAGGGGTTCTCAAAGTCCTTACCCATCAGGATGATACCGCCGCGAGGACCGCGCAGTGTCTTGTGAGTCGTAGAAGTTACGATATGGGCGTATTTGACGGGATTGTCGAGCAGTCCGGCTGCAATGAGTCCTGCGGGGTGGGCCATGTCAATCATGAGCAGGGCGCCTACCTCGTCGGCAATCTGACGCATGCGCTTGTAGTCCCATTCGCGGCTGTAGGCCGAACCACCGCCAATGATCAGCTTGGGCTTGTGCTCTTTGGCCAGACGCTCCATCTCGTCATAGTCTACACGGCCAGTTTCTTTGTTGAGATTGTATCCGACGGGCTTGTATAGTATACCGGATGTGTTGACTAAAGAGCCGTGGGAAAGATGACCGCCGTGGTCAAGGTTCATACCCATGAAGGTGTCGCCAGGGCGTAGCACTGCAAGCAATACGGCAGCGTTGGCCTGAGCTCCGGAGTGGGGCTGTACGTTGGCGTATTCAGCGCCGAACAGCTTGCAGACGCGGTCGATGGCTAACTGCTCTACCTTGTCTACTACTTGGCAGCCTCCATAGTAGCGGTGGCCGGGATAGCCTTCTGCATATTTGTTGGTCAGGTATGAACCCATGGCTTCCATGACCTGATCGCTGACAAAATTTTCACTGGCAATCAGCTCAATGCCTTTCATCTGACGTTGGTGCTCCTGCTCAATCAACTCAAAAATCTCACTGTCTCTTTCCATTTTTTTACCTTAGTTTTGTGTGAAAAATATTAGTTTGTGCAAAGATACGAAAAATAATCTGATAATACAGGTTCTGTTTCCAAAAAAATGTTATGCTCAGACTAATTCTACCTTATTGATATCTTGTTCCTTCTCGCAATAGTGGCACGACAGAATACCGTCCTGAACGTGGAAGTGTGTGGGCATCGGTTCGTTGTTTGTAATGCATTTCGGATTGTTGCACTTGACAATTCCTCTTATCTCGTCGGGCGTCGTAACCGTCTTCTTCTCAATAACTTCAAAATTCTTGATGATGTTTAGTACAATGTTCGGAGCAACGACAGATAGGCGCGATATCTCCTCGTCCGTAAACCATTTGTTCTCCACCTTGATGATACCTTTTGTCCCGAGTTTCTTGGAGCGGAAGTTGTAGCCGATGGTGACTGGCGTTTCCAGTTCGGATAGCTTTAGTAGTTGTGCCACCTGGTAGGTCTTTTCCGAGGGAATGTGGTCTATTACGGTGCCGTTTTCAATGGCGGCTACCAGCATTTCGTTTTTCTGCATAGCAATCACGATGTTAAATGATGGTTTTGTCTTTTTTTACTTCGTCAAGTGTGATACCTAAGACGTCGCAGAAAATGGCCTCTCGGGCATAGAGCCCGTTGCCTGCCTGCTGGATGTAGTAGGCGTGGGGATTGTCGTCTACGTCATAGGCAATCTCATTGACTCGAGGTAGCGGATGGAGTATCTTCATGTTTGGCTTTGCCAGACGCAGCATCTCGTTGTTCAGGATGTACACATTCTTGACGCGCTCATATTCCATCAGGTCGCTGAAGCGTTCTTTCTGGACGCGGGTCATGTAGAGGATGTCGGCATCGGCAATGACTTTCTCGTTGAAGGCTGTATGCTCTTGGAACTGTATGCCGTGCTCCTTGCAGTAAATCTTGTATTCGTTGGGCATCGCCAGTTCCTTGGGGGCCACGAAGTGAAAGGTGGGATTGAAATGGCGCATGGCCATGATGAGCGAGTGTACGGTGCGGCCGTATTTGAGGTCGCCCACGAGATAGATGTTCAGGTTCTCCAGGGTTCCCTGCGTCTTGTAGATAGAGTAGAGGTCGAGCATGCACTGTGATGGGTGCTGATGGGCGCCGTCTCCTGCGTTGACGATAGGGACGTCGGTGACTTCTGAGGCATATTGCGCGGCACCCTCTATGAAGTGGCGCATTACGATGACGTCAGCGTAGTTGGCAACCATCGAGATGGTGTCTTTGAGCGTCTCTCCCTTCGTCCCACTGGTAATCTTGGGGTCGGCAAAACCGATGACACGTGCGCCTAAGCGATTGGCGGCAGTCTCAAAACTTAGTCTTGTGCGGGTGGAGGGCTCGAAAAAGAGGGTGGCAACCACTTTGCCTTTCAGTATTTCGCGGTTGGGATGCCGTTCAAATTCTTGGGCCATCTCAATCATATAGAGAATTTTCTCACGTGTGAGATTGGCAATCGTCACAAAATCATGCTTTTCCATCCTTGTTTCTTTTTTTTGATGCGACAAAATTACATATAATTTCCGATTTACGTGCGATTATTTCAAAGAATTTTGTAATTTTGCACACAAACTAAGTGAAAAGGTATCTCATGAGAAAGATAATAGTACGGACGCTGTGGACGTTGCTTTTGTTGGTAGTCTTGATGTCAGCCGTAGGTTTTACGGCCATCAATAACGGGTGGATTGGATATATGCCGCCGATTGAGGATCTCCAAAACCCGATAAACAGGTTTGCCACGCAAGTGTATTCCGCCGACGGCAAAATTATGGGCACATGGAACTATAATAGGGAAAACCGCATCATGGTCGACTACACTCAGTTGCCGCCATCTTTGGTGCAGGCGCTGGTGGCCACGGAAGACGTCAGGTTCTATGAACATTCGGGCATCGACTTCTTTGCTCTCGGAAGGGCTATTGTGAAGCGCGGCCTCTTAGGGCAGAAAAGCGCAGGCGGTGGCTCTACCATAACCCAGCAGCTGGCCAAACAGCTATATTCGGATGCTGCGCATAGTGTGTTGGAGCGTCTTCTCCAGAAACCGATAGAGTGGGTGATTGCTGTCAAGTTGGAGCGCAATTATACAAAGGACGAAATCATTGCCATGTATCTCAATTATTTCGACTTCCTGCATAATGCGGTAGGTATCAAGACAGCGGCAAACACCTATTTCAGCAAGGAGCCGAAGGACCTGACGGTGCCTGAAGCCGCCGTACTCGTGGGATTGTGTAAGAATCCTTCCTATTTTAATCCCCTGCGCCATTCTGAACGCTGCACAGAGCGTAGGAATGTCGTCCTGCACCAGATGGTCAAGGCGGGATATCTGTCAGATAGCGACTATGAAAAATATGCCGCCGAACCTCTGAATCTGAAATTCCATGTAGTCGATCATAAAGATGGCATCGCAGTATATTTCCGTGATTTCCTGCGCCGATATATGATGGCCAAACAGCCTAACCGTTCCGACTATCCGTCATGGAATATGGTAAAGTATCATATCGACTCCATCAACTGGGAGACAGACCCGCTTTACGGCTGGTGTAACAAAAATAGGAAAAAGAATGGGGAACCCTATAATGTCTATACGGATGGCTTGAAGGTATATACAACCATCGACTCACGCATGCAGCGATATGCCGAGCAAGCGGTATACGAACATGTCGCAAAGTTCCTGCAGCCAGCGTTTACCAAGGAAAAGCGCGGCAGGAAAACGGCACCATTCTCGGGCAGCTTATCCGTGGAGCAGGTTAACAATATCCTGATGCGCTCTGTGCGGCAGTGCGAGCGTTATCGGCTTATGAAAGCGGCAGGTGCAAGCGAGGAGCAGATAATGCGGGCATTTCGTACAAAGACTGAGATGACGGTGTTCTCGTATCGTGGAGATATCGATACCATAATGACTCCGCTGGACTCCATTCGCTACTACAAGACTTTCCTGCGTTCTGGCTTTATGAGTATGTGCCCGCAGAATGGGCACGTAAAGGCGTATGTCGGAGGACTGGATTTTACGCATTTCGCTTATGACATGGTGATGGATGGACGCAGGCAAGTGGGCTCGACGATTAAGCCGTTCCTGTATTCGCTTGCGATGGAGAATGGCTTCTCTCCATGCGACTTGGCTCCTAATGTGCAGCAGACCTACATGGTTGCTGGAACAGCGTGGACGCCAAGAAATGCCAGTAAGGCCAGATACGGCGACATGGTGACCTTGAAGTGGGGACTGCAGCAGTCTAACAACTGGATATCTGCCTATCTGATGAGCAAGTTGAATCCGCAGGCATTTGTGACACTGTTGCGTGAGTATGGCATCAGGAACCCGGATATTCATCCTTCCATGGCCTTGTGCCTCGGACCGTGTGAAATTACGGTCGGCGAGATGGTGAGTGCCTATACAACCTTTGTGAATCATGGCATACGTGCTGCTCATCTGTTCGTTACTAAGATAGAGGATAACGAGGGGAATTTGCTGGCACAGTTCCAGCCTCGCATGAACGAAGTAATCAGTGAGGAGAGCGCCAACAAAATGCTCTATATGCTAAAGGCGGTTATCGACGGGGGTACCGGCGGCCGACTTCGTTTCAGATATGGAATGAAGGGCGAACTTGGAGGTAAGACAGGTACTACCAACAACAATAGTGACGCATGGTTTATGGGACTCACGCCTACGCTGGTCAGCGGCGTCTGGGTCGGAGGTGACGATCGGGATATTCATTTCGATTCGATGGCGATGGGTCAGGGCGCCACTATGGCGCTGCCAATCTTCGCCTATTATATGCAGCGTGTATATAAGGATAGTCGACTCGGTTATAACGAAAATGCCGTCTTTGACATGCCGGAAGGCTTTGACCCCTGTGAGATGGGTGAGTCGGATATGGAAGCCGTTGAGGACGAATCATTCGAAGAGGTCTTTGAGTAATATCATGCTTCCTTTACCTTCCGGCATCAGCCATTCGTTCGGCTCTTTATTAATATAATAAGGTATAGAAGTTTTCGCTTTGTCAACAAAAGCGAAAACTTTTATATTTTTTGTATTTTTTCTTCGAAAATATTTGTAGTTCCGGAAAATAGTCGTACCTTTGCATCCGCTTTCAGCCCCGACGGGTTACAGAGCGATAAAGGAAAGAGTTCTTTGAAAGACTTACATAAACAGAGAAGAAGTAGTACAAGAAGCGAGCGTGCGGCCTTGTGCCGTATGCTTGGGTATAAGAACAAAAGCCGTCGATTTTCTTAATACTACCGGATAGAGCGTACTGGGACAGAACAAAATAAGAGATACAATATTATACAATGTAGAGTTTGATCCTGGCTCAGGATGAACGCTAGCTACAGGCTTA
>JAGAXW010000030.1 GCA_017847725.1 Prevotella sp. | reverse complement strand
TCTACAAATGCATCTGCTGAATCCTTTAATGCAAAAGTGAAACAATTCAGGGCTCTGTTGCGTGGCATCATAGATAGAAAGTTTTTCCTGTTCAGATTGACAAAAATCTACGCATAAGCCACACGTTTTTTCATGTGACCCGAAAATATTGAACTGCCCAACGGAAAGACCGTCAAGGAGGTGAACGAGGCTGTGCGTCAAGAAGTGGAGAAAATCTACCTAGAGGCATGGCAGCAAGGCGTTTCTGTACCCTTTTTCGACAAAGAGGGAAATATTTACCTTGCAAACCCTGACGGCAGCGAGGATCGTGTAAGCCTTGACCGCAAGACACGCACCTATCATGTACTTCATCGTACAGCGCAACCTGGTCAAGGCCGTTATTCCTATCTCATCGCACGATAATGGAACGTCGCCCTGCACATCGCGAAGAGCCGTATTCACAAAATTGAAGACAACCCACCATTGTGGATCAAAGAACAGTTTGAACAGTCATTCAACGATTTAAATCCTAAAGACTTATAAAAATCCACCACCTCGCGCATCGAGGCTATATACCGTTTGAGCTGTCTGCCGTCGAGAGGTGTACGCTTGCCGTCCATCCCGCTCGGCTTTGCCGCTTATATGAGCGTAGCGAGTCTTAAGAACTGAGTCCTTGAAATTCTTGGCAGAACGTGTCGTAGTCAATCCTGCCCAGCTGATACCATAGCTGCACGTCTTCATAGACAGAGAAATACAGAATATGAATTGAGTTACTATCAAAAGATGTATAAAATTGTGGGAAATAGTTACGTCTCTCATGGAAAATTCGTATCTTTGCGCAAAAAAATAAATTGTCTATTATAAATGAGCAAATATAATGCAATTTCACTATTCTCAGGTGCAATGGGATTAGACCTTGGAGTGGAAAAAGCAGGAATAGATATTAGACTCTGTGTTGAAATGAACAAGAATGCAGTAAATACTATTCGGCGAAACACAAAAATCCCTGTTATAGACAGAGACATAAACAGCATCCCAACAGAGGAAATGCTGGATACGGCTGGTCTGAATGCTGAAGATGTGTTTATAGTCGTAGGTGGGCCGCCTTGTCAGGCCTTCAGCACAGCAGGTGCGAGAAGGGGGCTTGACGATTTTAGGGGTAATGTTATAATTCAATACCTCAGAGTTATTACTGACATAAAACCAAAATATTTTATTCTTGAAAATGTCAGGGGGTTATTATCTGCCAAACTGAATAAAGTACCAGATGACTATTGTGAATATGAAAACATCAAAGACATTAAAGGGAGTGTAATGTGTTTCCTGACTCAAGAATTCAGGAAAATGGGATATACAATTAGCTATGCTCTGTTCAATGCTGCTAATTACGGGGTTCCTCAAATAAGAGAAAGAATGATTATTTTTGGTTCAAGTACTGGCAATCGAATCCCATTACCACAGCCTACCCACAGCGAGAATGCCGTCAACGGAACTGCAAGATGGGTTACATTTGGCGATGTTGCTTCTGACTTGGTAAATGCAGACGAGTGTGATTTCATACCATTAAGAAACAAGACTGAGAATTACATGCAATATATAGGTGAAGGGCAATACTGGACATCTTTGCCAAAGGAAATCGCAAAAGAGGCTATGGGAGGAGCCTATGATTTGCCTGGAGGGAGGACGGGCTTCTATAGACGATTAAGTTTTAAGCGACCTTCGCCAACCTTGGTAACAAGCCCGACCATGCCTGCAACCTTGTTGTGCCATCCGACAGAGTTACGTCCTTTAAGCATCAAGGAATATGCCAGGATTCAGCAATTCCCCGATAACTGGGAGTTTGATGGTGATCTCAATGATATTTATAAGCAAATAGGCAATGCGGTTCCAGTAGGGCTAGGATATATGGCAGCTTCACAAATATTAAAATATGATCAGGGGGAATTGAGCGGAAATGAAGACAACCACAATATAGTTCCTTATTCAAGATACAAAGGAACTACAGACAAAGAATTCCCTCATATCTTTGAATTGTCCCAAAAAGAATATAACCGTAAAAAAAAGCTTGCGGAAGAATCAAAAGAATTACAACTAGAATTTTGTATCGACTGACATGGCAGCAACACTTAAGGAGTTAATTATTAAAGGTGGCAGTATCTATATTTCTGGAGATGCCACAAAAAGTAACAAAAATAAATTTGAATCAATCGGTAGTAGATTTTCGACAATTGAAGTCTTTAAATCTACCCCTATCAGTACTTTCAATTCTTTTACAACAGTTGAAGGGGTAAAATGCTTTCCTCCACTGACAT
Source organism: Prevotella sp. (assembly GCA_017847725.1). GTDB lineage: Bacteria > Bacteroidota > Bacteroidia > Bacteroidales > Bacteroidaceae > Prevotella. The sequence goes on along the minus strand of JAGAXW010000030.1, from coordinate 36,991 downwards.
CAAAAGAAGAGGAAGCGTTAAGAAAATTACAGCAAGCACTGCAACCTACATTGTCAATTGAAGAGAATTTTATTGTCATCCTCACAAAAGATTTTATTCAAAAGCAAATATTGGCAATTAACAACATGACATTAGAAGGTTTGAATGCCAATCCTTTATTGTGTAGAGCTTTGAAGCTGAACACTCCAGAAGAGTTTGTGAAGTTCTATACATATTCCGCAATATCCAGAAGCATTGTAACATCCATGGGATATTTGGTACAAGATCTGATGTTGTATTCTAACGCAAATGTTTATGACGGCAAACATTATGAAACATCTTATGGAACAAAATGGGATGTTGTCATAGAGAAACTTGATGGTGTGAGAAGTTATATAGAAGTGAAATCTGGCCCAAACGACATGGATAAAACTCAGATTTTATCGTATGACAAAGCTATAAATAAAGTAAGGAGAAATGGCGAAAAAGCCTTCTTTGGCATTACTTATGGGAAAAAAGATGGAGAGTATGTCTCAACTAGCATTTTGGAAACCTATGTAGCAGATTGGCGCAACAAGACCTTGATTGGTGCTGAATTGTGGGATTATATTAGCGATAATAGCAACTATCACATAATATTAATGAATACGATACAGTCTACAGCAGAAGCATTTTTAGGAACTACAAGCCTAATAGAAAAAATTGACACTAGAATAGAACTCTTGCTGGGTGATTTCAGACGAAAGTATGGAACAATGGATAATTTCTATAATTCTCTATGGTAAATCAGTTATAGAACAACCGTCCATTTGTTAATTGTTTTATGCATTTTTAATTGCATGTATAATCCATCATAATGTTATCAAGCATGGACAAGTTTATCATTACAACAACACCGACAATAGAAGGACATCCCATCAAGGCATATCTTGGCGCCATCATCGTGAACGTGGCCATTGGGACTATTTTTCCTCTGATTTCGCAGTTATAATAATTTGTAGTTATGCCAAATCCCAAATCACCATTTCCCGTTTTCCCTACTTATACCGAAGTATTCAAAAACGGACAAGAGGAGGTAATAGCCAATCTCTTACAAGAAGGGTTGGCAGAGAAGTATATTGTTTTCACAACTTCAATCTCTGCTCTGCTTTATGCAAGCCATATAGAAGGTGCTTCCGTACAGGAAAAAATAATGATGGAATTCAAAGATGTTATAATAGGAACAGAAGAAGGATATAAAATTCTTGATTGGCTTTCAGATCATAGCCAGAAAACTTTGAATATCAACAATTATACATTGATGGAATTGTACTGTTTGTTGCTTAAATACAAGAAAGGTCATTGTGATAATGTTTCTTTGTCTGTTAGTGAGCGCTTATTATACTTAAAACTCGTCCTAATAGCAAATGAAAGGCGAATTCATTCAACTGATAACATGCAAAAAGATATTGATTCTATCACCCCTAATGATGCATTTGCATACGAAAAACTTTTTTGGCCTCTATTGTTGCAGGAAACAGATGTGAATGAGGTTCCAAGAATAGAATATGAAATGTTTCGTATCAAGTCTTTTGTTGAAGGAATTACAAACAAATATCCGGAGACAGAAAAAATAATAAATGATTTCTTTCAAGAGAGGGGACTTGATTGTTATCGTTCGTATGCTAGCCTCTTGGCTATCTTTTTTATGATTTTTATTACGAGTTATACTAGAGATAGAATATTAAAAGCGGGCATAAAAGAAGATGAGAAGAGCCAAAAACTATTTGATTCATTAGTGGCAAACAGTATTAAACCAGACACGTATTTAGATTTGAAATCACATCCTGTATACTATTATAATGGAGGCTATTATGTTCTTCATTGGAACTATCTGCTGAGTCAGATTTTTATTGGCGTTTTTATGGCACTTAAAAACAAACTAAATGAAAGTGGAATTCAGAGCATAAAAAAAGATTGTGGAAAAATAATTGAACACACCTTATTCAAGAATGTGCTGGTGACGTCTTTTTGCAATTCATGGCAAGTATCTGCTTTTGATGATGAGGGAAAAGGGTTTCCTGATGCAATTCCTGATGCAATATTTAAAATTGGAAATAGTTTGTTTGTTTTGGAATTAAAGGACAACTTAATGGGAGAAGATGTAATGGAATCATTTGACTACACCTATATAGAAAACCACATGAATAGGAATTTCATCCAGTCAGACAAAGGAAAGAAGAAGGGGATAAAACAATTAGAAGCATACATAAAAGCCTACGTTGGTAATAAATATGAAGCGTTGGGATTCGCTTACAACAAAAAGTTGAATATTTATCCCGTAGTTATCTATACTGATTACAAATACAGATTAAACGGACTAAATCACTACCTATCTATTAAGTTTGGTGACATTGTTAATTCATATGAATTATCCGTAAAGCGCAGAATTCGCCCTCTTACAGTTATTGGTCTTGATTGTTTATTCAATTTGCAATACAAATTTCGAGATAAGAAAATTAAGCTTTCTAGCTTAATAGAGAATTATCATAGGTATGTAAAAGAAAGAGAAAAGAATAATGCCCACCAGGGTATTGAAAAGTATAGTCAATTGTACCCATCTTTTGACAGATATTTGCCTGAAAACAAGAATTATTTCTTGGCTGGCTCTGAGGCAAAAAGAATTTTGAAAGATTTTCTGTCTTTGAAATAGTCTAATAATATTCTATATTTCGTACAAAAATTCTGCAGGCTACAATTATCCAAAAGCCAGTGGCTGGGACACTTCAAAGCGAAGGCCAAGGGCGCTGAGGATTCTGAGGAACATACCTGCACCAGGCTCAACACTGCCATTCTCAATGCGGGAGATGTATGACTTGTTGGTGCCAACACGCTGGGCCAACTCCTGCTGTGTGACCTTCTCGCGTTTGCGGGCATCACTTATAATCTGTCCGACACAATAGGCGTAAGCCTCCTTGCGAAAGGCTTCACGTTCAGACGAGCCGACTTTTCCATAGCGTTCGTCCATCATGGCGTCAACGCTCATAATGTCATTTCTTTCCTGCATAATATTCCTTCTTTAATTGTATTGCCTTGTTGATTTCCTTCTCTGGCGTTTTTTGCGACTTCTTCTGGAAGCCATTGAAAAGCATCACCACGTTGCCATCGTCGGTTATAAGTTTTTTACCAACTCCAGATATTCATCCATCGAGCCGACCTCTATGACATCCTTCCCCTTCCGTGCATCCTCAATGACCTTCATCGTTGCATCGTTCAGACTATCGCCCGTCTCAGGGTCGTAGAGACGAGGCTTTGCCGAACGTTTTCGCTCAATCTTACAACCCATCTTCATGGCAATCGACTTGGAGAGGCTCACATCGGCCTTCGGAACGGTCAGCGTGAACGTGTCGCGGCTTACACTTGGTGTTGCTGTTCCTATCATAATCGTCTTCGTTTTATAATCTAGCGACAAAAATACAAAATCTTTTTGATAGATATAACACTTTGCCCCAACATTTCCACTTTTTTAATCCCTGCATGATAGCCATTGTCAGCTAAACATGCTAAAAACGTATGTCCTTTTATGGGCTCAGTCGATAATTACCCCCAATAATTATCGACTGAGCCTCACTTTTTCTTCAAAAAGTTTGGTTATTCCAAATAAAAGAAGTATATTTGCACATAATATATGATGTATAAAATATAATTTCTCTAAATTAAGCATAATATATAGTGCAGAATAAATATGTTTTTGATCCCTATCCTCTGCAGGTAACTATGCAGCGGTTAGCTGAGAATCTGAAAGTAAGACGCCTGGAGAAGAAACTCTCTACGAAGAGCTTATCAGAAATGAGTGGCGTGCCAGCCTCAAGTATTCAGCGCTTTGAACTGAAGCACTCCATCTCTTTGGAGTCATACGTCAAGTTGGCTAAGGCTTTAGGCTACTCGGAAGAAATCATGCAACTATTGTCAGAACCGAAATACGATACGATGGAAGAGTTGTTGGAAATCAATAAGAACCGTACAAGAAAGCGAGGCGTATGATGAAGGATGTACATGCTGTCTGCGTGAAGTATCATGGACGGAAAGTAGGAACGTTGTCTATGGGAAATAGGTCGAATTGTCAGTTCGAGTATGACAAAGACTGGCTTACGGACGGTTTTTCTATCTCTCCATTAAAATTACCTCTGAAAGCCGGGCTGTTCACTGCCGACTATCAGCCTTTCAATGGCAATTTCGGCGTATTTGAAGACAGCCTGCCAGGGGGCTATGGCGAATACCTGTTGCGTAAGGTTCTGAAGAAATCGGGGATTGACCCTCAAACACTTAACCCTGTTCAATGGCTGAGTATTATTGGCAGTTCCGGGATGGGTGCTCTTTGTTATGCACCTGAAACAAAACTACAGCAAGAAGGCTCTTCGCTTTCGCTCGACGAAATGCAGGAGGTTGCCCTCAATGTGCTTTCTGAAAAGACTGACGAGCATGTTGACGAACTTTATTTGAAGAGTGGAAACTCAGGGGGAGTGCGTCCAAAAGCTATTGTCACGGACACGGATGGGCACTGGTTAGTAAAGTTCCGCCATACCTACGATCCCAAGAATATGGGAGAGATAGAATATGATTATAATAAGGTTGCAAAGCAGTGTGGAATTGATGTGCCAGAGTTCAAACTAATGGATGGTAAATACTTTGCCGTGAAACGATTCGATATTGAAAATGATATTCGTTTGCATGTACTAACCGCCAGCGCTCTTTTGAACGAGCCGATATCTCCACCAAAGATGGATTACCACAGTCTGCTGCAATTAACGGGCTATCTGACACAGTCGCCAAAGGCCGTAGAACAGCAGTTCCGTCGTATGACTTTCAATGTCTATGCCCATAATATGGATGATCATGCACGTAACTTCAGCTTTATCTGTCGAGAGGGTACATGGTCTCTGGCTCCAGCCTACGACTTGACCAATGATGATACCCTTGGCGAACATGCCACAACCATCAATTTCAAAGGACTTCCTACGGACGAAGACCTGATAACCGTTGGTACGAATATTCGCATCTCCCGTGCTCGTTGCTTGCAAATTATGGAGGAAGTCAGAGAAGGGACAAAAGAATTGAACAAATATTTTTAGAGATTTATATTAAAAAAGGCACAGGAGAACTGGGAGGATTAAACGACTTCATCAACCGCGCCATCCGCAACGAACTAAACAAGGCGGTGGTAATATAAGGTTTACATAAAAGGCAATCGTCACTCCCGAGTACAAAGCTCTTGCTGAGGAGTGGATTGCCAACATCTTAATTCTCCATCAGTATCTTGACAATACGCTCTGCGGTGCGTCCGTCCCAGCGGTCGGGCAGCGACGCCTTCTTGCTCTTGCCGGCAAGTATGTCTGTCAGCACCTTGTGCAGCAGGTGGGCGTCTTCGCCTACCAGTGTGTTGGTGCCCTTGTCTACCGTTTCGCTGTGTTCCGTATAGGAGTTGAGCGTGATGCAGGGAATCTGGTTGAATGTGGCCTCTTCAGCCACGTTGCCCGAGTCGGTCACGATAACCTTGGCGTGAGCCGTCAGCCAACCGAAGTCCAGATATGACAGCGGGTCTACTATCTGAAAGCGTGTCATCCGGCCCACCAGTTCACGTGCCTTTCCGCGCAGTGGAGCTATAACAGGCAATGGGCCAGCAGCTTCTTCGATTGCATTCAACATTCTCTGCAGGTTGTCCTCGTCGGCCAGCAACACCTTGCGGTTCAGGGTGAATACGACATACTCCCCGTCTTTTATGCCTTCGAGACAGGACGGGCGCGTCCAGCGATTGTGATTGTAGCGCAGCGTGTCCATCAGAATGTTGCCCACCATATATATTTTATTGTATTCGGCCCCCTCGCGCGTGGCAATGCTGCTCGAACCCATGCCGGCGGTAAACAAGAGGTCGCTCAGTCCGTCGATGACCAGACGGTTGATTTCCTTGGGCATGGTGATGTCGAACGAGCGGGTTCCGGCGACGAGATGCGCCAGTCGCAGGCCCCGTTTCTTCGTCACGATGGCGGCGGCCATGGTCGATGCCAGGTCGTCGACGACTATGACGGTGTCTGTCTTGTGCTGCTCCAGATAGCTTTCAAACGCTGACATCACCCTACCTGTCAGTTCGTTCAGGTTCTCGCAGTCGACCCCGAGAAAACAGTCGGGGCGCCTGATCTGCAAGTCGTCGAAGAGCGACTTCTCCAGCGTCTCGTCGTCTTCACATCCTGCGTATACCAGTTGGTAGTTGCATGCCGGTGTCTGTTCGATGACGCGCATGAGCGGTGCCACCTTGATAAAATTGGGCCGCGCCCCAGTAAAGATGCAAATGTTGTGTTCCATAGCAGTGACTCTTGGATGACTACTCCTTCTTATCTTCTTCTCTAATCCACCCGATGCCCTTGGTGTAGGCCGGCGACTCCGCCTTGATGCGGAAGTCGTAGATCAGGTTGTCGGCGTCTACGCGCTCAAAGTGTTTCTCACCCGACCACTCGTCGTCCGTCTTCTCCCACACGATGTCTTTGAAGGCATCAGCGTCGTTGACGACAGGGGTGCGTATCAGGCAGTTTTCAAAAACATACTCCGTCTGTTCTGCCACGCGAGGTTCGCCCAGCAGCACGTCGTCGTTATACCCCGTTATCAGTGTATTGGTGCAGTTCAGTTTGAGCGGCTTTTCCGTCTTTCCGAAGTTGATGGCGAAGCCCCTGTTGGCCGACAGCGGATAGAACTGGGCCAATGTCGTATGGTCGACCGTCGCCTGACAGCCGAGCACCGCCAGACAGTCGTTCAGCGTGTTACTAATCTGACAGCCGTCGACCACCACCTCCGAGTCGCTGGCGAAGAGCCCGTAGCCGCGGCAGTTGTGAATGACGGTGTTGTTGAGCTTCACCACCGCACTGTCGGCCATGATGCCGTCGCAGGCGCTGCGTATCTCGCATCGCTTCATTTCGCAGGAGGCCACTTTCGGCAGCAAGGTGATGCCCTGCCATTGTCCGCTGACGCGGTCGTACGGCAGATAGTCGAACATGTGGTCCAGACGGTCGCCGCGGAAGAGGCATCCCTCAGCCTCGAGCCGACCCTCGACGACGATTCCGGCATTGCCGTGGAAGTAGAGCGTCGTATTCTTGACGGTCAGCGTTACATCCTTCTCGACGCGAATGCCGTCGCCATAGACCACGATGGGGCGTTCAGACTCTATGGTCATGTCGCTGCTGACCACCAGGTTCGTCATCTTCTCAGCGTCCCAGCTGACGGTGCGCAGGTTGACACGCTGCTCCACCCCACTCTCCAGCGTGAACAGCAGGTTGTCCTCCACCAGTTGTGGCTCCGGCTGCATATTCTCGTGGGTGGTAGCCTCGACGAAGATGCGCAGGCTGTCGTCGCTGCGCAGCTCCAGGTCGTTGGCCAGCGGATTCAGGAAGGTTCCGTCGACGTTGACGCGGAAGCCCGACTGGTTGCCGCGCTCCAGGCGTACGCTCTTGATGCGTATGCCGTTGCCCGAGCGGTTGAAGGCCCAGAAGTTATAGGTTGAAGAGGGCACCGCGCTAAACAGCGTGTCCATCTTGACGGTATCGACAGAGAACGTCAGCCGCTGGTCGGGACTGGCCGAAAAGGAGTCGTTGTCCTTACAGCCGGTGAGCAGGACAGCAAGTGTAGTAACTGCAAAGAAAAGTCGCTTTATCATATACTGATAAAACGACTTTTCCGCCTATTTATTATTTCAGCTTTCTTATTTTCCGAAATAGCGCTTCAGCAGTCCTGCGAAACCAGCACCGTGGCGAGCCTCGTCCTTGGCCATCTCGTGTACAGTGTCGTGAATAGCGTCAAAGCCTGCGGCTTTGGCGTTCTTGGCAATGCGGAACTTGTCTTCGCAAGCGCCAGCCTCGGCAGCGGCACGCTTTTCCAGATTGGTCTTCGTGTCCCATACACACTCACCCAGCAGCTCTGCGAAACGGCTGGCGTGGTCGGCCTCTTCGAAAGCATAGCGTCTGAAGGCTTCGGCTATCTCGGGATATCCCTCGCGGTCGGCCTGGCGAGCCATGGCCAGATACATGCCTACCTCGCCACACTCACCGTTGAAGTGACAACGCAGGTCCTCAATCATTTCTTCGCTAACTCCTTCGGGCTTGCCGTCACCAATCTTGTGGACTGTGGCATAAGCCTGCTCTTCCTTCAGTTCAGAGAACTTGGAGGCGGGAGCCTTACAGATGGGGCACTTCTCGGGAGCAGCATCGCCTTCGTAGATATATCCACAAACGGCGCAAATAAACTTCTTCTTCATAGTTTCTTAAATATTTGTTTAGTATAGTTGTTTTACTTTTGGCAAAGATACAACGAAAAAGGCGAAAAACCAAATGTTTCCCGCCTTTTATGTGTTATTTATTCTTTGTCCAAATTTGCCGTGTGGAAAAGAATTGCCTCTATTTCCGGGGCGCCGGCTGCTCCATCTTGCAGGGTTTGTCGTCGGTGCGATATTTGCTGAAGAGCGGCACCTCCTTGCAGAGGGCATCGGCGAAGAGCCTGGCCACCTGGTGAGCACCGTAGATGTTGTAGTGCGTATTGTCCTGCCTGCCCTTGGGCAGCGCCTCGTGTTCGCCGGGCTTGTACCACATGTGCAGTTTCTTCGAGCCCTCTACGCCCATCGACTGCTCCAGACGGTGCGTAATCTGGTTGGCGTCGACGAAGAGGCAGTTCATGCGCTGTGCCACGTCGCGCGGGGCCACCCTGTACAGTCCGTGCGTGTCTACCAGTGAGTCGCCCTCCACCTGCTTGGGAGCATCCTTGAAGGTCGTGTTGCGCAGGGCCTCGTCGTCGTCGCTCTTGGCCGCCTTCACGGCGAAGTTGCGACGCACCACGGGATTCATGAGGATGGGGGTGCCCCCCTTCTCGCGCGTCTCGCGGACAAACTTGGCCAGGTTGTAGTCGAACGTCGAGCCCGGGTCGGTGTGGCGGTCGGCCTTCGGTTTCTCGTCGTTGTGTCCAAACTGGATGATGACATAGTCGCCGGGCTTGATGAGCGAGAGCACCTTGTCCCAGCGCCCCTCGTTGATAAAGCTTTTCGACGAGCGTCCGTTGACGGCATGGTTGTCGACACGGATGAAGGCCTCGTCGAAGTAGCACTGCAGGGCCATGCCCCACCCTCTTTCGGGCGAGCCTGTCGACAGGTCCTTCTTGGCCGCCGTCGAGTCGCCGATGATGAAAATCGTGGTCACCTTCTGCGGTGCCGATGCAGTCAGCAGCAGCACAGCCAGTGCTGACAGGATTAGTTTCTTCATAGGATTTCCGTGATTAGTTGTTCTGCTGTCAGTAGTTTCTGTTCGCCCGTCTCCATGTTCTTCAGTGTCACCATGCCCTGGCTCATCTCGTTCTCGCCGGCCAGCGCCACATAGGGAATCTGCTTGGCATTGGCGTATGCCATCTGCTTCTTCATCTTGGTGCTGTCGGGATAGATTTCGGCCCGGATGCCTCGCGAGCGCACCTTATTTAATATAGGCAGGCAGTAGGCGGTCTCCTTTTCGCCAAAGTTGATGAAGAGCAGGCGCGTCGACACCACCGAGTCTTTCGGATAGAGGTCGAGCTGGTTGAGCACGTCGTAGATGCGGTCGGCACCGAAGGAGATGCCCACACCCGATATGCCGGGCATGCCGAAGATGCCCGTCAGGTTGTCGTATCGTCCGCCGCCCGTGATGCTGCCTATCTGTACGTCGAGCGCCTTGACCTCGAAGATGGCCCCCGTATAGTAGTTCAGTCCGCGGGCCAGCGTCAGGTCGAGCTGTATCTCGTTTCTCAGTCCGGTCAGGTACGACAGGATGGTGCGGCACTCCTCGATGCCCTTCATGCCCGTCTCGCTGTCCTTAAGCACCTCGGCGATGGTCTGCAGCTTCTCGTCGTTGGTGCCAGCCAGTGTGATGATGGGCTGCAGCTTCTCCACCTGCTCGTCCGTCAGACCGTCGTCGCGCAGTTCGGCGTTCACGTTGTCGATGCCTATCTTGTCCAGTTTATCGATGGCCACCGTGATGTCGACTATCTTGTCGGCGGCCCCGATTACCTCGGCGATGCCCGACAGAATCTTGCGGTTGTTAATCTTGATTTGCACGCGGATGCCGAAGCGCGAGAACACCTCGTCGACAATCTGCATCAGTTCCACCTCGTTGAGCAGCGAGTCGGAGCCCACCACGTCGGCGTCGCACTGGTAGAATTCGCGGTAGCGCCCCTTCTGCGGGCGGTCGGCACGCCATACGGGTTGTATCTGGTAGCGCTTGAAGGGCAGTTGCAGCTCCTCGCGGTGCATCACCACATAGCGGGCGAAGGGCACCGTCAGGTCGTAGCGCAGTCCCTTCTCGCACAGCTTTGCGGCCAGGTGCAGCGCGTTGCGTCCCAGCAGCTCCTCGTCGCTGGTCTTCGACAGGAAGTCGCCCGAGTTCAGCACCTTGAAGAGTAGTTTGTCGCCCTCCTCGCCATACTTGCCCATCAGTGTCTGCAGGGTCTCCATGGCGGGAGTCTCTATTTGCTGGAATCCGTAGAGGGCGTACACCTCGCGGATGGTATTGAAGATATAGTTGCGCTTGGCCATCTCTATCGGGCCGAAGTCGCGTGTTCCTTTAGGAATTGAAGGTTTCATTCTTTTACTTTCTGACGATGGTTTGTGCACGGTCGGGGCCGATGCTGATAATCTTGATAGGCGTCTCGAGTTCCTTCTCCAGGAACTTGACGTAGTCGGCAAACTGCTTGGGGAACTGGCTCTCCGAGGTAAACTGCGTCATGTCGGTCTTCCAGCCGGGCAGTTCCTCGTAGACGGGCTCGATGCCCTGCTCGATGTCGTAGGGGAAGTCGCGCGTCAGTTCGCCGTTCACGCGATAGGCCGTGCAGGCCTTGATGGTGTCGAAGTCGTCGAGCACGTCGCTCTTCATCATGATGAGCTGCGTGACGCCATTCACCATGATGCTGTAGCGCAGGGCCACCAGGTCGATCCAGCCGCAGCGGCGCTCACGGCCGGTGACGGCGCCATACTCGTGGCCGAGGTCGCGAATTCTCTTGCCCGTCTCGTCGAAGAGCTCCGTGGGGAACGGGCCCGCACCGACGCGCGTGCAGTAGGCCTTCATGATGCCATATACCTCGCCCACCCTGTTCGGACCGATGCCCAGTCCGCTGCAGGCGCCGGCGCAGATGGTGTTCGACGAGGTAACGAAGGGATACGACCCGAAGTCGACGTCGAGCATCGTGCCCTGGGCACCCTCGCAGAGCACGCTCTTGCCACTGCGCAGCAGTTTGTTGATTTCGTGCTCCGAGTCCACCAGGTGGAACTGGCGCAGGTATTCGACACCCTCGAGCCACTTCTTCTCCACCTCCTCGATGTCGTAGTCGAAGTTGAGCGACTTCAGGATGGCCTCGTGGCGAGCCTTGTGGGCAGCATACTTCTCCTCGAAGTTCTCAAGGATGTCGCCCACGCGCAGACCCGTGCGACTCACCTTGTCAGTATAGGTAGGACCGATGCCCTTGCCCGTCGTGCCCACCTTGTTCTTGCCCTTCTGCGCCTCGTAGGCTGCGTCGAGCACGCGGTGAGTAGGCATGATGAGGTGTGCCTTCTTCGAGATGTGCAGGCGCTCCCTCAGTTCGTGGCCGCTGGCCTCGAGCGCCTTGGCCTCTTCCATAAAGAGGTCGGGAGCCAGCACGACGCCGTTGCCGATGATGTTCACCTTGCCGCCCTGGAAGATACCGGACGGGATAGAGCGCAACACATATTTCTGTCCCTCAAACTCCAGCGTATGGCCGGCATTGGGGCCGCCCTGGAAGCGGGCAACCACATCGTACTGGGGGGTTAGTACGTCGACCACCTTACCCTTTCCTTCGTCGCCCCACTGCAATCCGAGCAGGACATCCACTTTTCCTTGATTCATAGTCTTTTTCTTATTTTTGAGTTTTCTTCTTGTTTCCTTTCGCCATCTGTCGCGTTAGCTTTGCCTGGCAGGTGCTGCAGATGCCATACACGTAGAGCGTGAATCCGTCCTTGCGGAAGCGCTTCGTATGCAGGTTGTTGATGGCCTCTGTCAGTTGCGCCGACTTCACCTCGGTCACTTTCCCGCACATCGTGCATATCTGGTGGCTGTGACTGTTGTTGTCGTAGCATGCCTCATACTTGGTCGTCGTCTGGAAGCGGTGCCTCACCACGAGTCGCAGCTCTATGAGGAGCTTCAGCGTGTTGTACAGCGTGGCACGGCTCACAGGAAAATTGTAGTCGTTCGTCAGTTTGTCCCCCAGTTCCTCCAGCGTGAAGTGACCGTCCATGCTGTACACCGCGTCGAGGATGGTGAAGCGCTCTTGCGTCTTCCTGTGCTTGTTCAGTTCCAGATAGTTAGTCAAGATGTTCTTGACCGTTACCTTGATGTTTTCTCTCATGTTATGTGGTTAAATTGGTTTAAAACCGCACAAAATTACTATTTTTTCTCCACAATAAAGCAATTTTTATTTGAAAAAGTTCTAAATTATGACTTTTGGCCACAAAATGGGGTCCGATCTGCCGTATCCGCTTCCATCATCTTGCAGACGAAAATTCACTTTGACATTTTTCGCAAAAAAAATACCTAAAGCCTACACTAAATGACTTAACTGTCTATTACACTATTATTTAACCCGTGTATGCTTTTCCCAAAGCCTACACTAAGCCTACACAAGCCTACACTAAGCCTACACAAGCCTATACTGGCTGAAACAGGAGCTAAATAAATATTTCCACGCCTTGGAAATATGTTTTCCACGACAGGGAAATCCTTTTTCCACGCTGCGGAAATATGTTTTCCACGTTGTGGAAATCCCTTTTCCCCGCTGTGGAAATTCTTATTCCCGTCGCGTGTAGGCTTGTGTAGGCTTGTGTAGGGTTAGTGTAGGGTTTGGGGAAAGCCTACACGGTCTAACGGATTATAAAACAGATCGTTAAGTTGTTTAGTGTAGACTTTAGGTATTTTTTTTGCGAAAAATGTCAAAGTGAAATTTCCGGGCGTATTTTCACAGGGCTAAGGGAGTTCCAGACCTACTGACTTCAGCGCACTTTTGGCCATGCGCTCATAGACGAGCCCCAGCGCGGCAAAGCGCTGTACGCTCAGGAAGGCAGCCTTGCGGACAGAAGGATACGGCCCCTGAAGGGCAGAAAGCGCCTGGTCGATATACTCGTTGATGCCACGCTCGTTGGGCTCCTGTCCGTTCATGAAGAGGCGCGTCAGCACGTGGTATCCGCAGAGCTGGTAGTATTCCTGGTCGGACGCCAGCCACTGGAAGGCCTTCTCCGCGGCGTAGGGCAGGTGCTGCCACAGGTTGAACGCCAGTTGCTCGGCTATCTCCTGAGTGGGTATCTGCTCGATCCAGATGTCGGCCACCTCGGGCAGCATCTCCTCGGCAGGCATCACCATCGTGGCCAGTATCTTACACTCGCGCACGTTCTCCTTCCACAGGGCGATGGCCAGATGGTAGTTCTTGCCCAGTTCGTCTGCCATCTCGCGCAGGCGGGGCAGCGTGGCCCCCCAGTTGAGCGGATAGGCCACGCCCTTGTCGCGCATCGACTTGGCCACGACGCCGTCCATCATCAGGCGGAACGACTGCTTGATGTCCTTGACTTGCTGTTGTATCTGCGGGTCTGTCATAGCGGCGGATGGTTTATATCAGTGTGGCATATTCAGTGCTGTAGCGCAGCATCTGGTGGGCATAGTCTTCCGAGTAGTTCAGCTGGATGTCGCAGATGTCGCCGTGGTCGTCGTAGACGGGCAGCATGACGGGATTGACGAATCCCTTGTAGGGAGCCAGTCCGAGCCGCTCGTAGCGGTCGAGCACCTCCTGATGCAGCGTGGCGTCGACCTTGACGGCATAGCGCTCCACCAGCAGGCGGGCCGCCTCGTAGTCGCCCTCGCTCTTGATGCGCTGTATCTCGGCCAGCAGGCGGGCAAACAGCTGGCGCAGACGGGTATAGTCGCTGATGGTCACATAGGTCTTGCCGTCGCGTCTCACCAGCTGTATGACGTCGCCCTGCTCGTAGCACCAGCGGGCTATCATGGCGCGGTTGCGCATGTGTGCCTCCTCTATCTGGTGGCCCGGCTTGATGCGGATGAGCTGGGTCATCAGTCCGTTCATGATATACGTGTAGTATTGTGCCTTATAGGCTTCGCCGTCGGGCACGAGGCCCAGCTCCACCAGTTTGGCGTCGGCAATATAGTAGAGGCCGAAGAGGTCGGCGCGCGCCTCCTCGATGGTGCTGCCATACACCCTGAGGGCATCGGGGTCGGTGCCGGGCAGCAGCTGGCCGCTGCCGTGGCCCAGACACTCGTGGAGGTCGGTATGCAGGTCGTCGCAGATGTCGCCATACTGCTCTATCATCGCCAGCGTCTCCTGGTCGGCCACGAACTCTTCCCTGAAGCCGTTGCCGTGGGCTGCCTTGTTGTAGGCGTCCGTGATGTTGCTGATGGTGATGCTCTTGCTGCCATGCTCGGCACGTATCCAGTCGGCATTGGGCAGGTTGATGCCGATGGCTGTCGCGGGATATTCGTCGCCGCCCAGCATGGCTGCGCAGATGACGTTAGCCACGACGCCCTTCACCTGCGGCTTGCGGAAGCGGGGGTCGACGGGCGAGTGGTCCTCAAACCACTGCGCGTTGCTGCTGATGGTGCGGGTGCGCCTGGTGGCCTCCAGGTCCCTGTATTCCACGATGCCCTCCCACGAGCCTTTCAGGCCCAGCGGGTCGCCATACACCTCGATGAATCCGTTGACGAAGTCGATGCGCCCCTCGTGCTCGCCCACCCACTCGATGCAATAGTCGTTGAACAGCTGCAGGTCGCCCGTCTCGTAATATCTAATAAGGTAATCGATGGCGCGGCGCTGGCGCTCGTTCTCCGCCACGTCGAGTGCCTTGCGCAGCCAATAGACGATGTGGCGGATGGCGTTGGCATATCGGCCGTTGGCCGACCACACCTCCTCTTCTATCACCCCGTTTCTCTTGACGAGGGTGCTGTTCAGACCGTAGGATGGCGGCGTCGAGGTGTCGTCGGCAGCCTTCTGCCGCGCATAGAACGCTTCTGCCTCCTGCTGGGTGACGCCGTCGTAGAAGTTGCAGGCCGACGTGGCCACCAGGTCGTCGCCGTCGGCCTGGTTGACGCGCTTGGGCATCACTGCGGGGTCGAAGATGACGGGAAACAGCTCGTCGCACATCTGCTGCAGCGTCTCGCCCGACCGCAGCGGCAGGCGCGTGGCGTCGACCCGGCTGAGCGCACTGCCCAGCCATGCTGCCGAGAAACCGGGCTGAAACTTCTCCGAGCCGTAGTGATGGTGGATGCCGCTGGAAAACCAGAGGCGCTTCAGGTAGACCTCCATGGCCCTGAAGTCGTCGCTGTCGCGGTCTACCGTCAGGTCTGTGTAGACGGTCTCCAGCATTTTGCGGATGCGGAGGTTGTACTTTCCGAACTGGTCGAAGGTGATGTCGCGGCCATAGAGAGTGGCCTTGGAGAGGTAATAGACGAGTTTTTTCTGTAATAACGACAATTGCTCAAACCCGTTCAAGCGGTATCTGAGCAATTGGATGTCTGCGAAACGTTCAACTGAATAGTTCATCGGCTAATTTTAGTGTGATTTTTTTCAGCCCTCACCTTTTCCGACGGGTGCTGGGCCAAGTGCTGCAGGCGATAGTCGCGCGGAGTCATCTTGACAATCTTGTAGAACGACGCGTAGAACGACTGTCGATTGGCAAAGCCAACCATGTCGCTCACCTCCTCCATTCGCAGGTTCTGATACCTGCGGTCCACCAGGATAGCCATGGCTTCTTCAATTCGGAACTTGTTGACAAACGAGGTGTAATTCATGTGGAAGCGAACATTGACCACTGCAGAGATGTAACGGGTGTTCGTGCCTAAATCCTCGGCAAGTTTTTTGGCTGAATAATTCTTATCCTTATACTTCTTCTGCATGACGATGATGTTCAAGATCCGCTCCTTCATCTCGTCCATCAACTTCGGGCTGACGAGGCTCCTGTAGGCTGCCTCTTTTTCTTTCTTTTCAGTGATATTGTACTTTGCCATACCCTTGATTGATTAATTCTTTTATACATTTCCTTTGCAAATATAGTGAATATTTTTGAAATATTGTTATTTTTTTCGGAAAAAAATATTAATTTTGTGGAAATTTTCTTCGAATGGTTATAAAAAGTATACTTAAACAATATTTTGGTTATGATTCCTTCCGGCAAAATCAGGAGCAAGTCATCCAGACCGTCATGGACGGCGGCGACTGTGTGGTGCTGATGCCCACCGGCGGAGGAAAGAGCCTGTGCTACCAGATTCCGGCCATCGCCTTGCCCGGAACAGCCGTTGTCGTGTCGCCCCTGATCAGTCTGATGAAGGACCAGGTGGAAACGCTGCGGGCCAACGGCATCGAGGCGGAGGCGCTGAACAGCAGCATGGACTTCACGGCCGACACCATCGTGCGGCGCAAGTGCATGGACGGCACGCTGAAGCTGCTCTATATCTCGCCAGAAAAGTTGCTCAGCGAACTGCCCTTTTTGTTAAAACAAATCAAGGTATCGCTGTTCGCCATCGACGAGGCCCACTGCATCAGTCAGTGGGGCCACGACTTCCGCCCCGAGTACACCCAGTTGGACGTGCTGAAGAAGGAGTTTCCGGGCGTGCCCGTCATGGCGCTGACCGCCACGGCCGACAAGGTGACCCGACAGGACATTGTCAAGCAGTTGGGACTGACCGACGCCCGCTTCTTCATATCCAGCTTCGACCGCCCGAACCTCAGTCTCAGCGTGAAGCGCGGCTATACCACCAAGGAGAAGGAACTGTTCATCCTGAACTTCGTCAAGGCGCGTCCGCTGGAGAGCGGCATCATCTACTGTCTCAGCAGGAAGAATACGGAGAAGATTGATAAATTCTTAAAATCCAAAGGAATAAGTTCGGTAGTCTACCACGCCGGTTTAACCGCCATGGAGCGCAACCAGGCGCAAGAGCAATTCAAGCAAGACTACGTGCAGGTGGTGTGCGCCACCATCGCCTTCGGCATGGGCATCGACAAGAGCAACGTGCGGTGGGTCATCCACTACAACATGCCCAAAAGCATCGAGAGCTTCTATCAGGAGATAGGTCGCGCAGGGCGCGACGGAGCCCCTGCCGACACCGTGCTGTTCTACTCGCTGGCCGACATCGTACAGCTCTCGCAATTCGCCAAGGAGAGCGGTCAGCAGGAGCTCAACAAGGACAAGCTCAGGCAGATGCAGGAATATGCAGAGTCCGGCGTCTGCAGGCGACGCATCCTGTTAAATTATTTCGGAGAGCAGATGGACCATGACTGCGACAACTGCGACGTCTGCGACAACCCACCCCGCCGCTTCGACGGCACACGCTACATCCAGATGGCGCTCAGTGCCATCAGGAGAACCGGCGAGGCCATCCGCACCGCTACCATCGTGGAGATACTGAAGGGCATCCCCTCGCCCACCGTCAGGCGATTCGGCTACGACAAGCTGGTCACCTTCGGCGTCTGCAGCGAGCTCTCGACCAACGACTGGCAGGACTACCTGCTGCAGATGCTCCAGATGGGGTTCGTCGAGATACGCTATGACCAGAACAACATCGTGAAGATAACGCCCAGCGGCGAGGATGTGCTGTTCGGCAGGAAGAGTGCCCAGCTGTGCGTCATAGACCGCAGCACCAAGGAAGAACCGCGCAAGAAGAAGCGCCTGCACCTCGAGATACCGTCGATCACCATCCCCGGACTGCCGCCGACGAGCGGTGTGGAGGACGCCAAGCTCTTCGAGGCGCTGCGCGACCTCCGCAGGCAGTGTGCCGAGGAGGAGGGGTTTCCGCCCTACATCGTCTTCTCCGACAAGGTGCTGCATGCGCTGGCCACCATCAAGCCCACCACGCTGGAGGCCTTTGGCTACGTGTCGGGCATCGGCGAGCACAAGAAGAACAAATATGGGACCCGCTTTGTGGCCGTCATCCGCAAATACGTGTGACGCAGGGCTGCCAAGACGGGTTTTTGCACAAAGATATTAAAATATCTTATCAACAGTCTGATATTTGAAATTTATTTTGTACCTTTGCGGCTCATTATGGAAGAGAAAATAACAATGTACATGGATAACAGGAACAGGTCGTTCTCGATGATTGCCGACGTAGAGGGCGATTACAGTGACCTGACAAATATGGAAATGCCCGACTCGCTGCCCATCCTGGCAGTACGCAACCTGGTGCTGTTTCCCGGTGTAGTCTCGCCGATACTGATTGGCCGCGAGTCGAGCATGACGCTCATTCGCAAGGCAGAGAAGAACAACGGCCTGATAGGTGTGGTGTGCCAGCGCGACCCGGAGGTGGAGAGCCCCATCCGCGCCGACCTCTACGACGTGGGCGTCTTCGCCAAGGTGCTGAAGATACTGACACTGCCCAACGGCAACATCACGGCCATCGTGCAAGGCCTAGGCCGCCTGCACCTGATGGAGCTGATGAAATATAAGCCCTACCTGATAGGTCGGGTGACGGCCGCCCCCGAGGAGGAGCCCGACCGCAAAGACGTTGAGTTCTACACCGCCGTGGAAGACCTGCGCAACCAGACTGCCGAATACATCAAGATGAGCGACGAGATTCCCGAAGAGGCCTCGTTTGCCATCAAGAATGTGGGCAACAACATCATGGCGCTCAACTTCATCTGCTCGAACATGCCTTTCTCCATCAAGGAGAAGATGGCCCTGCTGCAGATTGACTCCATCAAGGAGCGACTGTTCAACACGCTGCGCATCGTCAACCGCGAGATATCGCTGCAAACCCTGAAACTGGACATCCGCAACAAGACGCGCGACGACATCGACGAGCAGCAGCGCAACTACTTCCTGCAGCAGCAAATCAAGAACCTGCAGGCCGAAATGGGCAACGAGAACACGCCTGAGAAGAAGGAACTGCTGGAGAAGGCCCGCAAGAAGAAATGGCCCGAGGAGGTGAAGGACTTCTTCTACAAGGAGGTGGAGAAGCTGGATCAGGTAAATCCGAACTCGCCAGACTTCAACGTGCAGCTGACCTACCTGCAGACACTGGTAGGACTGCCTTGGGGCGAATATACGAAAGACGACCTGAACCTGCAACGGGCACAGAAGATACTGGACCGCGACCACTATGGTATGGAGAAGGTGAAGGAGCGTATTCTGGAATACATCGCCGTACTGTCGCTACGTGGCGACCTGAAGTCGCCCATCCTCTGCCTCTACGGTCCTCCGGGGGTCGGCAAGACCTCGCTGGGCAAGTCGATTGCCGACGCCTTGAAGCGTAAATATGTTCGCGTATCGCTGGGCGGACTGCACGACGAGGCTGAGATTCGCGGCCACCGCCGTACCTACATCGGCGCTATGCCCGGCCGCATCATCAAGAACATCCAGAAGGCTGGCTCGTCAAACCCTGTATTCATCCTCGACGAGATAGACAAGGTGACGCAGAACACCCATAACGGCGACCCGGCATCGGCACTGCTCGAGGTGCTCGACCCGGAGCAGAACGGAGCCTTCCATGACAACTATCTCGACGTGGACTACGACCTGTCGAAGGTGATGTTCATCGCCACGGCCAACAATCTGGGCACCATTCCCCGTCCGCTCCTGGACCGCATGGAGATTATCGAGGTGAGCGGCTATATCACTGAAGAGAAATATGAGATTGCCAAGCGACACCTGATACCGAAGGAGAAGGAGAACACCGGCCTCGTCGACAAGAAACTGACATTCAGCAAGACGGCCATCGAGAAAATCATCGAGCAATATACCCGTGAGAGCGGCGTGCGCCAGTTGGAGAAGCAAATCAACAAGGCGCTGCGCAAGATGGCCTACAAGAAGGCTGAAAACGGCGAACTGCCCTATGAGAAGATTACTCCCACTGAGATTGAAGACCTGCTGGGCAAGCCTCCCTTCTACCGCGACATCTATCAGGGCAACGCCTATGCCGGTGTCGTCACCGGACTGGCATGGACCAGCGTAGGCGGCGAGATTCTGTTCATCGAGACATCGCTGTCGAAGGGCAAGGGCTCCAAGCTGACACTGACGGGCAACCTGGGCGACGTGATGAAGGAGTCGGCCGTCATCGCCCTCGAATATGTCAAGGCCCACGTCGACAAGCTCGGCATCGACTATCGCATCTTCGACAACTGGAACATACACATCCATGTGCCGGAGGGCGCCACGCCCAAGGACGGTCCGTCGGCAGGCATCACCATCGCCACCAGCATCGCCTCGGCACTGACGCAGCGCAAGGTGCGCAAGAACACGGCCATGACCGGCGAGATAACGCTGCGCGGCAAGGTGCTCCCCGTGGGCGGCATCAAGGAGAAGATTCTGGCGGCCAAGCGCGCCGGCATCACGGACATCGTCATGTGCAAGGAAAACGAGAAGGACATCAACGAGATTCCGGAGATGTACCTGAAAGGCGTGACATTCCACTATGTGGAGAACGTACAGGACGTCTGGAACTTTGCACTCACCGACGAGATTGTAGAGCATCCGCTGACGTTCGACATCCCAGAGGAGAAAACGAAGAATGAGGAGTAAACCGGCTACTGCAAGGATATGACGTTCGAAATACAACACAGCGACACCTGCAGTGACGCCCGCAGCGGTATCATAACCACTGACCACGGACAGATAAAGACCCCTATCTTCATGCCCGTGGGCACCTGTGGCTCCGTGAAGGGTGTCCACTTCAGCGAACTGCGCGAGCAGGTGAAGGCACAAATCATTCTGGGCAACACCTATCACCTCTACCTGCGCCCCGGACTCGAGACGCTGCGCATGGCCGGCGGCCTGCACCGCTTCAACACATGGGACCGCCCCATCCTGACAGATTCGGGCGGCTTTCAGGTGTTCTCGCTGACGGGCATACGCAAACTGAGAGAAGAGGGCTGCGAGTTTCGCAGCCACATCGACGGTTCAAAACACATCTTCACGCCTGAGAACGTGATGGACACAGAGCGCATCATCGGAGCCGACATCATGATGGCACTGGACGAGTGCCCGCCGGGACAGAGCGACTACCAGTACGCCAAGAAGTCGCTGGGACTGACCCAGCGCTGGCTGGACCGCTGCATCAAGCGCTTCAACGAGACGGAGCCGCTCTACGGCCACAAGCAGGCGCTGTTCCCCATCGTACAGGGCTGCACCTATAAGGACCTCAGGCAGGAGGCGGCCAAGTATGTGGCCGACAAGGGCGCTGAGGGCAACGCCATCGGCGGACTGGCCGTCGGCGAACCTACGGAGGTGATGTACGACATGATAGAAGTGGTGAACGCCATCCTGCCAAAGGACAAGCCCCGCTACCTGATGGGGGTCGGCACGCCGCAGAACATCCTGGAAGCCATCGAGCGCGGTGTCGACATGTTCGACTGCGTGATGCCCACCCGCAACGGGCGTAACGCGATGCTCTTCACCTACGAGGGCACCATGAACATGCGCAACAAGAAATGGGAACACGACTTCTCACCCATCGACCCCGACGGATGCGACGTAGACCGCATACACTCCAAGGCTTATCTGCACCACCTTTTCAAGGCGCAGGAGCTGCTGGCCATGCAGATTGCTTCCATCCACAACCTCAGCTTCTACCTGCGACTGGTGACCGATGCGCGCGCACATATAGAGATAGGTGACTTCACCCAGTGGAAAAGAAGCGTAATAGACAACTTGGGACGCCGCAGATGAACAAACGACTGAAACAGATGATGATTACCATGCGCAGGCTGTGGAGAAACATTCCGTGGCAGCGATTGGAGTGGCTGAAGAGGTACAACCCCTTCAGCCACGTCAAGCGCATGGACTGGTATATCATCAACAAATTCATCGGCACCTACTTCTACTCCATCATCCTGATTATCTCCATATCCATCGTCTTCGACATCAACGAGAACCTGGCGAAATTCACCACCAACAATGCACCGTTGCGGGCCATCGTCTTCGACTACTACGTCAATTTCGTGCCCTACTTCTCCAACCTGTTCTCGCCGCTGTTCGTCTTTATCGCCGTCATCTTCTTCACCTCCAAACTGGCCGGCAATTCGGAGATTATCGCCATGCTGGCCTGTGGCATGAGCTTCAAGCGACTGATGCGCCCCTACCTCATCTCTGCCGCCATCATCGCCGTGCTGAACTTCTACCTGGGCGCCTACATCATTCCCAAGGGCACCGTGGTGCGCCACGACTTTGAGGCGCTCTACAAGAACAACACGAAGAACACGTCGGCATCCAACATCCAGCTGATGGTGGACAAGGGCACCGTGGCCTACATCTCACAGTACGACGACATCCGCAAGACGGGCTATGGCTTTGCGCTGTATAAGTTCGAGAACAAGAAGATGGTCAGCCAGCTGAACGCCAACGTCATCCAGTATGACACCATCAGCGACTCGCGCTACCACTGGAAAGCCCGCAACTACAAGATACGTACGCTGAAGGGCATGCGCGAACAGATAACCACCGGCGTGGAACTGGACACGATGATACAGATGGAGCCCATGGACCTCGTCTTCTCCAAGGGTCAGCAGGAGACCTTCACCTCGCCAGAGCTGCTGAGATATATCTCCAAGCAGCAGCAGCGTGGCTCGTCGAACGTGGTACAGTATGAGGTGGAGTATCACAAGCGCATCGCCTCCTCCTTCGCCTCGTTTATCCTGACCATCATCGGCCTTTCGCTGTCGTCGCGCAAGCGCAAAGGCGGCATGGGTATGTACCTGGGCATCGGACTGGCACTGTCGTTCACCTACATCCTGCTGCAGACAGTCAGCGCCACCTTTGCCATCAATGCCGGGACGCCACCCATGCTGGCGGCCTGGATACCTAATATTCTCTACGCCTTCGTGGCATATTATTGTTACAAACAAGCACCGAATTAAATGACTTTTGAAGAAACATATCTCAACGACAACATCCTCGATGCACTCTATGACATGCACTTCGAGGAAATGACGCCCATCCAGGAGCGTTGCATCCCGGAAATTCTCGACGGCCGCGACCTGATAGGCGTGGCACAGACTGGTACGGGAAAGACGGCCGCCTATCTGCTGCCTATACTGAGCATGCTGGACGACGGCGGCTTTCCGCGTGATGCCGTCAACTGCATCATCATGTCGCCCACCCGCGAACTCGCCCAACAAATCGACCAGGCCATGCAGGGCTTCGGCTATTATCTCGACGGGGTATCCTCTGTCGCCGTGTACGGTGGAAACGACGGAAACCGCTTCGACCAGGAAATGAAGGGGCTCAAGATGGGTGCCGACGTGATTATCGCCACACCCGGTCGCCTGCTCTCGCACATCCGCATGGGGCATGTTGACCTCAGCCGCCTCTCATTCTTTGTACTCGACGAGGCTGACCGCATGCTCGACATGGGATTTTCGGAAGACATCCTGCAGATAGCCAAACTGCTGCCTGCCAACCACCAGACCATCATGTTCTCGGCAACAATGCCCAGCAAGATACAGCAACTGGCACACACACTGCTTCAGAATCCTGCAGAGGTGAAAATCGCCGTTTCCAAACCTGCTGAGAAGATACAGCAGTCGGCATACGTCTGCTACGAGCCACAGAAGCTGGCCGTCATCCGCCATCTCTTCAAGGCCGGCGAACTGAAACGTGTCATCATCTTCTCGGGCAAGAAAGAGAAGGTGAAGGTCATCACACGAGAACTGCAGCACATGAACATCAACTGCGCTCCCATGCACAGCGACCTGTCGCAGCAGGAACGCGACGACGTCATGTACCGCTTCAAGGCCGGACAGGTAGACGTGCTCGTAGCAACCGACATCGTGGCACGCGGCATCGACATCGACGACATCCTGATGGTCATCAACTACGACGTGCCACGCGATGCCGAAGACTACGTACACCGCATCGGCCGCACAGCACGCGCACAGCGCGACGGTATAGCCATCACCTTCGTCTCTGACGCCGACATGCGCTACTTCTCCGACATCGAGCGCTTCCTGGAAAAGGACATCACCAAGAACCAACTGCCCGCCGAAGTGGGCGAAGGACCGGAGTACAAGACATCCGGTCCGCGAAAAAGCTCACGAGGACGTGGCGGCAGAGGGCGCAACGCACAGAAACAAAACCGTCACTCCGGCCGCCATTCATCACGACCGAAAGAACAAGGCGGCCAGAAAGCCAAAAGCAAGAAGAAATGACGCCCCGGTGCATTAAACATTTTTAATGCAAAAAAAT
This sequence comes from Prevotella sp., assembly GCA_017847725.1. Lineage (GTDB taxonomy): Bacteria > Bacteroidota > Bacteroidia > Bacteroidales > Bacteroidaceae > Prevotella. The sequence continues at coordinate 12,798 of JAGAXW010000030.1, read as the reverse complement.
CGACTCTAGAAGAACAACGAATAGATTTTTTTTGTAACTTTGCACCGCTTTAAAGGGTATTATTTAATTCAGGATACTGATTTTCAGATAGTTATACTATATTTTAAGAGTAAAAGATGAGACAACTAAAGATTCAAAAGAGTATTACCAATCGTTCGAGCGAAGCACTGGACAAGTATCTGGTAGAAATCGGTCGTGCCCCATTGATTAGCATCGATGAGGAAATCGAACTGGCCCAGAAGATTCGCAAAGGCGGTCCCGAGGGCGAGCGCGCCAAGGACAAACTGGTCACTGCCAACCTGCGCTTTGTCGTATCAGTGGCCAAGCAGTATCAGCATCAGGGCCTGACGCTGACCGACCTAATTGACGAGGGTAATATCGGACTGATAAAGGCTGCACAGAAATTTGACGAGACACGCGGCTTCAAATTCATATCCTATGCCGTGTGGTGGATTCGCCAGTCTATCCTGCAGGCTATTGCCGAGCAAAGCCGCATCGTGCGCCTGCCACTCAACCAAGTTGGCTCGCTGAGCAAGATAAACCACGAAATCAATAAGTTTGAGCAGGAAAACCAGCGCCACCCCTCTATCTCCGAACTGAGCGACGTGACCAGTCTGGACGAAGAGAAAATCGGGCAGAGCCTGATGGCCGACGGCCACCACGTCTCTATCGACGCTCCCTTCCAGGATGGTGAAGACAACTGCATGCTGGACGTGATGGCCAGTGGCGACGACTCGCGCACAGACCGCCACGTAGACCACGAGTCGATGGCTCAAGAGCTGAACAGCGTACTGCAGAAGGTGCTGAAAGAGCGCGAAATCACCATTATCCGCGAATGTTTCGGCATTGGCTGCCACGAGAAAGGCCTGGAGGAGATTGGCGACCAGCTGGGTCTGACACGTGAGCGCGTTCGTCAGATACGTGAAAAGAGTATCGCAAAGCTGCGCGACTCTGGCAATGCTCGTATCCTCATGAAATATTTGGGCTAAAATTTTTGTGACTCCGTTTTTTATTTGTAACTTTGGGGTCATGAATCATAGACTGCATACCATACTCCTATACGTGCTGGGCTTGATGACACTCATGCCCGGCATTTCTTTTGCACGTGACCGTTCTGTCGATTCGGCAACGATTAACCGTGTGTGGGACTATTATGGCACCTTTGTCAACGGTACTGAGAGCGAAGAGAACAACGTGTACATGGTATACAGTTTCGGCACCAAGCGACGCAATTTTAGCCTGTTTCTCATCCCCACCATGTACAGCATTGCCAAAGGCGACAGGGAATATATCGGCGAGGCCTACTGCAAACTGAATTTCCGCAACATCAACGACTATAGTCTGAAAAGGCAGGTGGTGAGCGGCACCATACCCAGTCACCGCAGCGTCATGCCAACCATGTTCGAGATGCTGACGCCCAACCTGTACAACACACAAATATATCCGGACAAGCTGCTTTCCCCATTTCACCGTACCAACCGGTTCTTTTATAAATATAGGATGAAGTACGAAGGCCGCTATGCCTACATCATCTTCCGTCCGCGCAGTGCTAATACACAGCTGGTCAACGGCCAGGCCTATATCGACCGCCAGACAGGGCGCATCCTGTCGGTAGAGTTTGCAGGAAAATTCGACATGATCAGCTTTACGGTGAGTGCGACAATGGACCAGAACAAGCTGCACAGCGTGCTCCCCACCGAATGTCATACGGAGTCGACGTTCAAGTTCATGGGCAACATCGTGAATTCACGATTCGAGGCCTATTACAACTGTCCTGTCACCCTGCCCGACTCTATCGACGACAAGGTGGACCAGGAACTGATAGAGAAACTGCGCCCACGCGCACTGACAGAAGAGGAACAGGCCATCTACGAAAAACGCAGGATGGAGGACGAGGCCATCAGCAACGACAGCACCCCCGACAGATACAGGAAACTGAGACATATCGCATGGGATATCATTGGAGACAATATGGTAAACAGCCTACATGCCAGTTCGAGCAACGTATCCCTACGCATATCACCGCTGCTGAACCCGCTCTACATGGGATATAGCCACAGCAAAGGCGTTTCGTACAAGCTGAACATCGGTTTACGGTATGCCTGGAACAAGCACCGCTATCTGTCGCTCGAGCCTAATCTGGGTTACAGCTTTAAGATCAAGCAGTTCTACTATCATCTGCCCTTGCGCATGACCTATAACCCCAAGCGCAATGGATATGCAGAGATTTCGTGGGGCAACGGCAACCGCATCAACAACGGCACACTCTACGAGACCTATCGCAAACTGAAGCACGATTCGCTGGCCAGCATGCCTGACTACAGAGACGAGTACGTACAGATTGTCAATAATATAGAAGCCTTCGACTGGCTGGAGATAATGGGCGGTATCAACTATCACCGTCGCAGCTCTACAGCCAAGGACGAAATGCGAAGCGTCGGACTGCCCGACGAGTATCGCAGTTTTGCCCCCATGCTGACCATCAAACTGACACCTTGGAGGAATGGGCCCACGCTGACCGCAAACTATGAGCGAAGCATCAAGAACATACTGCGCGCCAACCTAAGCTATGAGCGCTGGGAGTTTGATGCCGTCTATAGATATAAAGCCCAGAGCGTACGCATATTGAACCTGCGGCTTGGCACCGGATTCTATACACACCGCAGCACAGACTATTTTGTGGACTTTACCAATTTCCGCGACGAGAACCTGCCAAGCGGATGGGACGACGACTGGACAGGACAGTTCCAGCTGATAGACCCACGCTGGTACAACGAGTCGAACTACTACCTCCGTAGCCATGTTTCTTACGACTCTCCGCTGCTCGTACTGTCGTGGCTTCCACTGCTCGGCCCGAACATTGAGACCGAGCGTTTCTACCTCAGCGCCATGTCCATACAGCACACCAGGCCCTATTTCGAAATAGGCTATGGCATCAAGACCAGATATTTGTCTGCAGCAGTGTTCAGCAGTTTCCTAAACACCAAGTTTAACCGCATCGGTTGTAAGTTTACCGTAGAACTATTCAGAAGATGGTAAAAGCCCTTACTGTATACAAGGCCAGCGCAGGTTCCGGAAAGACCTTTACACTGGCCACGGAATATATCAAACTGCTCGTCATGAATCCCACGAGCTACAGGAACATTCTGGCCGTAACCTTCACCAACAAGGCGACGGAGGAGATGAAGATGCGCATCCTGAGCCAGCTCTACGGTATATGGAAACGGCTGCCTGATTCAGACCACTACCTGCAACATGTCGCAGAGGCGACGGGGTATGATGAAAAAACCGTCAGAGAACGTGCAGAAACGGCGCTCCACCTGCTGCTGCACAACTACAGCTACTTCAGGGTGGAAACCATCGATGCCTTTTTCCAGAGTGTGCTGCGCAACATCGCACGAGAGCTCGATCTGACGGCCAACTTGCGCATCAGCCTGAATGACACCCAAGTAGAGGAACAGGCTGTCGACAGACTGATAGACTCACTGACCCATACCGACCTGATGCTTCAGTGGATTATGAGCTACATCATGGAGAAAATCAGTGACGACCGCTCGTGGAACATCATCTCACAAGTCAAGAGTTTTGGCAAGAACATCTTCAACGACCATTATAAGGAGAACAAGAAGGAGCTGAACGAGAAAATGGCCGATCCGGATTTCTTCGACAACTATACGCAGCAACTGAAACAGATACGTGACGCCGCCGCCGAGCGAATGAAAGAGATTGCAGAGACCTTCTTCGACACACTCGCGGGAGAAGGACTCAGCGGCAAAGACCTTTTATATGCAGAAAAGGGCGTCTACGGTTTTTTCGTGAAACTGCGGAACAGCGTCATGGACGAGAGTATCGAGGGAAAACGAGTCTGCGAATGTAAAGAAGTTGCCGCCAAATGGTGTAAAAAAGACCACCCTCGTGCAGCTTTCATCCAGGCACTGGCCGACGAGACACTCATCCCACTGCTCAGGTATGCCACAGAGGAACGCCCACGCCAGTATCGCCTTTTCAAGTCGGCATCGCTAACGCTTGACCATCTCAATCAGCTGCGCCTGCTGGGGAATATAGATCAACAGGTACGCAACATCAACGACGAGACGAACCGCTTCCTGCTCAGTGACACACAGCATCTGCTGCAGGCACTCATCAGTGACAGCGACTCACCCTTTATCTTTGAGAAGATAGGCACACAGCTGGAGCACGTCATGATTGACGAGTTTCAGGACACCAGCACCATACAGTGGCGCAACTTCAAAGTGCTGCTGCGCGAGTGCATGAGCCATCAACACACGGAGAACCTCATCGTAGGCGACGTCAAACAAAGCATCTACCGATGGCGTTCTGGCGACTGGCGGCTGCTGAACGCTATCGACCAGGAGTTTCCATATCCCGATGAAACCTTGGAAATCAAACCGCTGGAGACGAACTACCGTTCGCTACGCAACATCATCGAGTTCAACAATGCTTTCTTCTCCGAGGCTGTCCGACTCACCTATGACGAACTATATACAGAGAGCCCGCAGAGAGCCGAGCAGTTGCGCAGTGCGTATGCCGACGTGGTGCAGCAAGTGCCAGCGCATCGCCAGCCAGAGGGACAGGTCAGCATCTGCATGCTACCTTCTGAAGACTATACAGAGCAGACTCTCAACGAGATATCCACCATCGTTGAACAACTGATGGAACAAGGTGCCACTCCTGATAGTATCGCCATACTGGTACGCAACAACAAGTATATACCAATCATCGCCAACTATTTCTCTGTCAACAAACCCGACGTGCGCATCGTCAGCGACGAAGCGTTTCGCCTGGATGCCAGTCCGGCTGTCTGCCTACTGGTACAAGCACTCCACCTGCTGACTCATCCTGACGATACACTTTCCAAAGCAACCGTCGTAAAACTATACCATCGGTCCATACTGGGAGAAAGCACTTCCGAAGAAGAGCTGCTTATCAAGGGACTTCCGACGGACGGACTGATGCCCGAAGCATACACAGAACACCGCGAAGAGCTGCTGCGACTGCCACTCTTCGAACTTGTGGAACGGCTGTACCAGATCTTCAACCTACACCGACTGGGCGAACAAAGTGCCTACCTGTGTGCTTTCTACGACTCTCTGAACAAATTTACACAAGACAACTCAACGGACATTGATGCCTTTGTAAAAGAATGGGACGATACGCTATGCAGCAAGACCATTCAGAGTAACGACACGGAAGGCATACGTATCTTGTCGATACACAAAAGCAAGGGACTGGAGTTCAACCATGTAATAGTTCCTTTCTGCAACTGGCAACTGGTGCATGGAGACACGCTATGGTGCGAACCTGACGAAGCCCCCTTCAACGCACTGCCCGTCATCCCCATACGCTACAGCGGCAAGCAAATGAAGGGAACAATATACGAGCAAGCCTATCTGGACGAACTCCTGCAGAACACGGTCGACAACCTCAATCTGCTATATGTAGCCCTCACGCGCGCCGTGGCCAACCTATATGTAATAGGGCAGCGAGGCGGTGACAAGTCACGCCGTTCGGCCATCATCGAGAATGTGCTGCCAGCCCTCTGTGACAAACTCGCAAACAGCACACTAGAAGGAGTCGAGCAGGACAATGCCCCGCTACGCTTCCATTTCGGCACACTCTCCGTCAAGCAGCACAACCAGCAGCAGTCGCAAAACATCTTTATGCAACCCGCAGAACCGCTACAAGTAGACATAAACGTTTTCGACGCCAAGACAGAGTTCCGCCAAAGCAACAAAAGCCGTGATTTCATCGAGGGCGAAGATGAACATTCCGACCCCAGCTACATCAAGATTGGCAGTGTGCTGCACGAACTGTTTTCGACCATTCGAACCGAAGAAGACATCGACGGTGCCCTACTGCGCTTGCAGCAGGAGGGTGTGCTCTACGACAATGAGATAACAAAGGAAAAGCTCGCGCAAATGCTTCGCAAAAGACTTGAAAGCAAGCAAGCAAAAGATTGGTTTTCAAATCGTTGGAATTTGTTTAATGAATGTAGCATACTACAACTAATGCCCAACGGCGAGGTTCGTGAGCGACGCCCCGACCGTGTAATGACAGACGGCCACGAGACGCACGTCGTAGATTTCAAATTCGGTCAGCCCAAAGAAGAATATCTCGAACAAGTACGTGAATACATGCGACTGCTACGCCAAATGAACATGCCCCATGTGAGAGGCTGGCTATGGTATGTATATAGTAACAGGATTGAAGAAGTAACGAGCGATGAGTGAAACGATGAAGAGCTTTTTAGAATATGTAGCAGAAGACATTGTGCACAAGTATGGCACAGACCTCTCTCGCACGGTGGTCGTATTTCCCAACAAGCGTGCCTCTCTCTTTCTCAACGAGAGTCTGGCACGGCTCTGTGGCGGCAAACCACTATGGAGCCCTTCCTATATCACCATCAGCGACCTCTTTCGCAGGCAGTCGACACTGCAGGTTGCCGACCCTATCAAACTGGTTTGCGACTTGCACCGCTCCTTCTGCCTGAAGACTGGTTCCAGCGAGTCGCTCGACAAATTCTATGGATGGGGCCAACTGCTCATCACCGACTTTGACGACATCGACAAGAACATGGCCGATGCCGACCGCGTCTTTGCAAACCTGCGTAACATTCACGAACTTACAGACCTCAGCTATCTGACCGACGAACAACGCGAACTACTCAGGCGCTTTTTTGCCCATTTCACCGAGGAACACGAAACGGAACTGAAGCAGCGATTCCTAAACCTATGGAGTCACTTTGCTGAAATTTACCACGATTTCAACGAACGCCTTGCCGCTCAGGGACTTTGCTATGAAGGAGCACTTTACAGAAGTGTCGCCAACACACTGCGGCAGTCGCAAGACTCAGACCAGACAGCCGCCAGCAGTTTTCCTGCCGACCGCTATCTGTTTATTGGCTTCAACATGGTTCAGAAAGTAGAACAACGACTCTTCGAGTACCTGCAGCGAGAGCGGAAAGCCTATTTCTACTGGGACTTCGACCGCTACTACATGCATGGACACGAGGCTGGCCACTATATTGCCCAATATCTCCAGCACTTCCCCAACGAACTGGACTGTCGGGCAGAAGACATCTACCACCGCTTTGCACAGAAGAAACAGATTACCTACATCTCTGCGCCAACGGAGAACATACAGGCCCGATACGTCAGCACATGGTTGCGCGAACAACAGCGCTACAACGACGGCCGCAGCACGGCAATCGTCCTTTGCGACGAGAATCTGCTGCCCACCGTCATACACAGCCTGCCACCAGAAGTCGAAAAGGTGAACATCACCACGGGTTACCCTCTCTCGCAGACTCCCGTCTCGTCGTTCATCCAACTCTACTACGACATGCGACTGGGCGGATACACGCCGCGCCTGGTGCGGGCCTTCAAACGCCATCCGTACACCAAATACATCGAAGCAGACGACCTGCAGGGCGACCTGAGAGACATGCTACGCCAAATAGCCCAGAAAGCAAAAGACGACATTCACGATCCGCTGTTCGAAGAGTCGCTGTTCAGGGGTTACACCCTCGTCAATCGGCTCTATGCTCTGGCTGAGAACGGTGACTTACAGGTGAGCGGTGCCACAATGCAGCGACTCGTCGGCCAACTGATGCAACAGACATCCATCCCCTTTCACGGCGAACCCATTGAGGGCATCCAGATTATGGGCGTACTGGAGACGCGCAACCTCGACTTCGACCACGTGCTGCTACTCTCCTGCAACGAGGGCAACATGCCGAAAGGCGTCAACGACAGTTCTTTCATCCCTCACAACATCCGCCATGCTTACGAGTTGACCACCATAGACCACAAGGTGTCTATCTATGCCTACTACTTCCACCGACTGCTGCAGCGTGCCCATGATGTAACAATCCTGTATAACAATGCTACGGAAGACGGCCAGCAGGGCGAAATGAGCCGTTTCATGCTACAGATGATGGCAGAAAGTCCCCATTCCATCGAACGCAAATCCCTCTTGTCGGGGAAAACGGTTGACCGCTGGACTCCGGAATCAATCATCAAGAACACCCATATCATCGGCATCATGCAGGAGCAGTTCGCCCAACTGCTGAGCCCTACGGCCATCAACCGCTATATGCGCTGTCCGCTGAGTTTCTACTATCGCTATGTGGCCGACATCAAGGAGCCCGACATACCTGACGACGAACAGGAACTGGACAACCGCATCTTTGGAAACCTGTTCCACAAAGCGTCCGAGATTATATACCAGCAACTGCCACAGCAGATTACAGCCGATGTGCTCAAACATCTATTGAAGAATAAGATAGAGATAGAGAGAGCCGTCGACGAGGCCTTCCGTCAGGAGATTCCCCAATCGCCAAAGGGTGGTCTGCATATTATCAATCGCGAGGTCATCATCCGCTACCTGCGTCAGCTGATAGAGGTTGACTGCCAGTTGGCTCCCTTCACCATCCTCGGATTAGAAACAGACGTGCAGCGTCCGCTCAGCGGCATCGGCAACGCTCCAAAGCTCAGGATTGGCGGCCGCGTAGACCGCCTCGACCAGCTGGCCGACGGCCGCATACGTGTGGTAGACTACAAGACGGGCGGCAAGAAACTCACCTCCAAAATTGCCGCTGTCGACGACATCTTCGACCCGACAAAGGTCCACGACCATACAGACTATTACCTCCAGACCTTCGTCTATGCCGACATCGTACGCCGTCAGCAACAGCACCCTGTCTCTCCTGCCCTGCTCTTCATCCAGCATGCCGGTGTCAGCGACTACGATCCGACCCTCGCCTTCGGCAAAGAGAAGATTACAGACATCGCCGACTATAGCCAGCGCTTCTGTGAACTTCTGGAGCAGAAGATACAGGAAATCTTCGACCTCGACAGTCCCTTTGTGCCTACTGACGACCTGAAGATTTGCAGCACATGCCCCTATGCCTTGCTGTGCAGACGATAAAATAAACGGTTCACGAACAAAAAAAGAACCAAACATTTTGTTTGTAGGGCGATTTTTATTACTTTTGTAATCTTGATAAATTTTGCAGAATGTCAAAACATAACGACTTTATAGAGATAAAAGGTGCACGTGTAAACAATCTAAAGAACGTGGACGTCAAGATACCGCGCAACCAACTGGTTGTGGTGAGCGGCGTCAGTGGCAGCGGCAAGTCGTCGCTTGCTTTTGACACACTGTATGCAGAAGGGCAGCGACGCTACGTGGAGAGCCTGTCAAGTTATGCACGCCAGTTTTTGGGACGCATGAACAAGCCTGAGTGTGACTTTATCAAAGGCATACCACCAGCCATCGCCATCGAGCAGAAAGTAATATCGCGCAATCCGCGCTCGACAGTGGGCACGACGACGGAAATCTACGAATACCTCCGACTGCTCTATGCCCGTATCGGACGAACCTTCTCGCCCATCAGCGGACAAGAGGTGAAGAAGCACTCGACCGAGGACATCATCGATTGCACGTTGCAATATGCGAAGGGCACTAAGTTTGTGGTGATGGCTCCCACCCATCCCACTGAGGGCCGCAGCATGGAAAAACAGCTGAAGGTATACCAACAAAACGGCTATGTGCGTATATTCGCAAACGGTAAGATTATTTCAATCAGCGAATGGCTGGACGGCAACCAAGATGCTGCCGACGACATGATATACCTGGTGGTAGACCGTCTGTCGGTAAATGATGCCCCAGACGCCATCTCGCGCCTAGTCGACTCGGTAGAGACGGCATTCTATGAGGGTAACGGCGACTGCCGTCTGATGTTCCTGCCCTCAAACATTTGCTACGACTTCTCGATGCGCTTCGAGGCCGACGGCATCGCCTTCGAGGAACCGTCTGACAATCTGTTCTCGTTCAACTCCCCCGTAGGTGCCTGCCCGGAGTGCCAAGGATTCGGCAAGATTATCGGCATCGACGAGCATCTGGTTATCCCCAACACAACGCTGTCCGTATACGACGGCTGTGTAGTGTGCTGGCACGGCGAGAAGATGAAGATATGGAAAGACGAGTTCTGTCGCAGAGCTGCCAAGGACGACTTTCCCATCTTTGAGCCATACTACAATCTCACCCAGAAGCAGAAAGACCAGCTATGGCACGGACTGCCTTCGGACAAGAACAGGGACGTGCACGAGCAAGTGTCGATAGACGCTTTCTTCCAGATGGTGAAGGAGAACCAATACAAAATACAGTATCGCGTGATGCTGAGTAGATACCGTGGGAAAACTACATGCCCGAAGTGTCACGGTACGCGGCTGAAGCCCGAGGCCGACTATGTAAAGATTGGCGGCCGCAGCATCAGCAACCTGGTACAGATGCCTATTGTCAATCTGAAGCAGTGGTTCGACCAGATAGAACTCACGGAGCAGGAGCAGAACATCGGGAGGAGACTGCTCACAGAAATACGGTCGCGCCTGCAATTCCTGCTCGACGTAGGACTGGGCTACCTGACGCTGAACCGCATGTCAAATTCGCTCAGTGGCGGCGAGAGTCAGCGCATTAACCTGACCACCTCGCTGGGCTCGTCGCTTGTCGGTTCGCTATATATTCTCGACGAACCCAGCATCGGACTACACTCCAGAGACACCGACAGGCTGATCAGGGTACTGAAAGAGCTACGCGACCTGGGCAATACGGTGGTTATCGTAGAGCACGACGAAGAAATCATGCGTGCAGCTGACTACCTTATCGACATAGGACCGGATGCCGGACGGCTGGGCGGTGAGATTGTATTCGAGGGCAGCGCCGCCGACATCAGAAAGGAATCCATAGACAAATTCCCCAATAGCCATACGGTAAGGTACCTGACACATCTGGACAAGATTGAGCCACCCAAGACACACCGTCCGTGGAACCAGAAGATTGTCGTCAAGGGAGCACGCATGAACAACCTGAGAGGCATCGACGTGGAAATACCTCTTAACATCATGACGGTAGTGACTGGAGTGAGCGGCAGCGGCAAATCGTCACTCATCAAAGGCATTCTCTACCCTGCCCTCAAGCGCCATCTGGGAGAGGTATGCGATGCTCCAGGCGAATACATGGGACTGGCGGGCGATCTGGATGCCGTCCAGCATGTCGAGTTTGTTGACCAAAACCCGATTGGCAAGTCGACACGCTCCAATCCTGCCACCTATGTCAAAGCATACGACGCCATACGAGACTTGTTTGCCGAGCAACCTCTGTCGCAGCAGATGGGCTTCACGTCGCAATACTTTTCATTCAATGCCGACGGTGGCCGGTGTGATGAGTGCAAGGGTGCCGGCGTCATCACCGTCGAGATGCAGTTCATGGCCGACCTCGTCCTGGAGTGCGAAGCATGCCATGGACACCGCTTCAAGAAGGACATCCTCGACGTACGCTTCCACGGCAAGAATATCGACGACGTATTGAACATGACCATCTCGGAAGCCATCCAATTCTTTGCAGAACACGGACAGAAAAACATCGTGGCCCGACTGAAGACACTCGAAGACGTAGGACTGGGGTACATCAAGCTGGGCCAAAACTCGTCGACACTGTCAGGCGGAGAGAACCAACGCGTCAAGCTGGCCTACTTCATCGGGCAAGAAAAACAGTCGCCCACCTTATTTATATTTGATGAACCCACAACAGGCCTCCACTTCCATGACATTGACAAACTGCTCAAAGCCTTCAATGCGCTGATCGAACGTGGACACACCATTCTCATCATCGAGCACAACATGGAGGTCATAAAGTGTGCCGACCATATCATCGATTTAGGCCCCGACGGAGGCAACCGCGGAGGCGAACTGGTCTGCAGCGGAACACCTGAACAAGTGGCTGCCAACAAGAATAGTCTGACAGGAAAATATCTAAAAGAAAAACTTTAGGCCGAAATATTTTGCAGTTACAGAAAAAAGTATTACCTTTGCACCGCTTTAAAAAAGCAAGAGATCTATGAAAGGCTGCCGATATGGCTCAGTTGGTAGAGCAACGCATTCGTAATGCGTGGGTCGCCGGTTCGAGTCCGGCTATCGGCTCTCAGATTTCCACAAACAGAGTCAGGATATTAATTCTGGCTCTGTTTTCTTCCCATCAGGCGGAATTAGCTCAGTTGGTAGAGCATTGGCTTCCCAAGCCGAGGGTCGCGGGTTCGAGTCCCGTATTCCGCTCCAAAAAGAAGAAAAAATGGCAAATGAGAAAAAAAGTCTATGAAAAATTTGCAAGGTTCAGATAAATGTTGTACCTTTGCATCCGCAATCAAGGAGATAACCCCACGGTTTCTAACTCCAAAGTCCTGGAAGGATGGGTGAGTGGCTGAAACCAGCAGTTTGCTAAACTGCCGTACGGGTTCCCGTACCGGGGGTTCGAATCCCCCTCCTTCCGCAGCCGAGGGATTTTCTCTGCGAGTGCATTTTTGAAATGTTGGTCGATTCATCTAATGGTTAGGATACAAGATTCTCAATCTTGGCATAGGGGTTCGATTCCCCTATCGACTACTGAAACCGCCTACTAAGGGCGGTTTTCGCTTTTTTGCACGCAGTTTTCGTTCATTTTGGGCTCAGTCGATAATTAGTGTGGGTAAGCGTATATCATAGCGAGCCTGTAGAGGAAGAATTTTTCGTCTCTGATACCCCTTAATGCAGCTCTAAAAGCCTTGACTTTTGCGTTGAAAGACTCAGCCGCGGCATTGGACGATGACACGCTGGGCTTTGGGGAAACTGCTACGGACGATCTTGCGCATGGAGTCAGACAGGTCAAGGGTTATCTCCGTAACCGTCTCACGCTTCTCCTCAGGTATCGTCTCCAGGGCCTTGATGACATCCTCTGACTTCG
>JAGAXW010000029.1 GCA_017847725.1 Prevotella sp. | reverse complement strand
TGAAATAAGGCTCTCCAGGCGGTGATAAACCTGGCGTTGATGATGTTTCAGCCTAACTTGATAGATAGCGCACACCCAGACTGCATGCCTGTGTCCTCCAAAACTTAGTTTCACACCTAACGCTCAGTCACACAGACGGATACGAGTTGTTATGAATCTTATTTTCTTTAAAGAGTTCTGTGTTTATATCAATATACTTTATGTGGAACTACGCGAATTCGTCGAACTCACGTTAAGATTGGAACCCGTTATTTCCAAACTTTCGCGAAAAAAAGTAGCGGCGCAACCTCAATGGGCTGCACCGCTATCCTTTCCTTATATTATCTGTGTGTATTATTTCTGAATGCGCTTTACGCCGTTCTGAATCACTACACCCTTGTAGTCCTTCGACACCTTCTGGCCGGAGAGGTTGTAGATGGGAGCGTCAGCGGCCTGGGCGACAGCCTTCACCGTGCTGATAGCATTAACCTCGGTGGGCTGGAAGTAGAAACCGTAGAGACCTAACTGGCTTGTTGAGTTAAAAACATAATAACTTTTGTTAGCTGCCACATCAAACGTGATGTATCCTAAGCATGGACGATTTTGTGTTATTCCATTTGTATGCTGTACAATATAATCGCTAGCCATTTTACCTTCGTTCAGATACAGGGGATTACCATCTCCATCGTTTGCATAGGAAAAGCCGTTGTTTTGGTAATAAACAGCAACATCAATTTTGTCATTAGTAATCATTGCCTTGTCAGTACCATTGTACACATATAAAGGACGGTTACCATTGTTGTTGTATATTCCCAATATCAAAGTTCCTTCTGCTTTTGTATCAAACTTCCAGTATGCACCTTTTGCCGGATAAGTGGTAGCTTCTGGTGTCCAAAAAGTATCATATACTCTATGAGATGTACCATTTTCTGTTTCCTCATCGAACTCCCAATGGACAAAAGAAGGATTACCCATACCTGCAAGGTATACATAAAAGTCTGGATAGCCATCTTCCTTGTCGAGAGCTTGGTTGCGATTCTTGTCAGGATTGGCAGGATCAATAGCTCCATTTCCCTTTAATTCCCATGCCTTCTTATCTCCTTTGATAATGTCATTGTTTTGGTCTATATTTGGTGTTGAATGAGCTGTCAATACAATACTCGTTGTAGAGGCTTGGATGATGTAAGAAGTGAGAGAACTTGGAATACTAGTATCTGGTGCGTCCGCTGTGCCACCTCCATAGATGTTCTCTGTCAAGGTTTGTGTTTGAATATTTGTCAAGTCGGCATCTTGGGCATCCCAAATCTCAGGAAGCGACTGCGCATTAGCACTCATGGCCACGAGAGCCATGGAAATAAGTGTAAAAATTTTCTTCATACTCGTTTTGTTTTTGTTATATTGTTAGTGAATTAGTTTCTTAAGGGAATGGTGGACACCTCTCGGGCAGAAGCATACACCTTTTCCGCTGCAAATATAGGTATTCTCCACGAAACATGCAAATTTTTTTGATGTTTTTTGTTGGACACTTTCCTTTCAGCACGCTCTGAGATGCCCTACACAGGGGCATTCCGGCTGAAAGGAAAGTGCCAGTCAAGCATGCATTTCTTTTAGCAGCCATTCTTTAAAGAAAGGATCCTCCAGTTCGTAGCTGTCAGTATAAATGACGTATCCTTTCTTCTGCAGTTGCTTTAGGGCGCTGTATAATGTGCTTGTAGGATATTCGCTGGTCTGCAGTGAATTACCTGATGCCAGGCGCTGCAAAAGCCATCTGTTGGTGCGGTTAAAACTGGCCCATAGTCGCTCGTAGTCTAAGCTGTGGGATGTGATAATCTGCTGAATGGCATCACTGATGGGCTGCGTGCTCTCTGGCTGCAGCATCCTCAGCTGCCAGACGTTGGCAGCAAGCTGCTGTGAATAGTAGGGATGACAATTGGTATAGTCAAGTATGTTTCCAGACAGCTCGTTGCTCTGCTGCTCAGGGAAACAACTTGCCAGGCGTTCGGACAGATATCGATGGAAGTCGTCACGAGGTAGTTTTCCTAACCTCATCAGTTGTCCGAAGTGATAGAAGGGTGACTTCTTTTTCTCGAAAATATCCGACATCATACTTTCCTGACTACCCAATTTCATATTACGATTTTTTTCGTTACGATTTTTTTCGTAATTGTGCCTGCAAATTTAGCGACTATTTCCGTAACCTCCAAACTTTTGCGAAAAAAAAGTAGCGGCGCTGCCCATCGAGGCAGCGCCGCTAACCTTGTCAGTTCCATTCTCTTTTAGTCCTTGAGAATCTTTACTGTGCGGATGTTGCCCTGGCTGTCGGTGGTCTTCATCAGGTATACCTCGTGGGCGGCGAGCTGGCTCACCTGCTTGCCGTCGAGGGTGAAGAACTCACGGCTGACGATGTCGGCGGACTCCTCGCTCTGTGCGGAGCGGATGCCGTCGGTCTGGCCGCTCACGGCTACGTAGACGCGCTGGCTCCACTGCGTCTGGCCGTCGTTGACAGTGACGCTGATATAGCCGATGCCTTGGGTGCCCTGAGCGCTGACGGTGACCACGGAGCCCGATACGGAGGGCGTGAACAGGCTGCTCGCCGTGGCTACGGTGTAGGAGGGCGTCACGACCGTACCGTTCTGACCATAGAAGCCGGCAAAGTGCTCCTTGACGTCGAGTGTCGCCGTCTGGCCCGGCTGGACGATGATGTAGGGGTGGGCCATGAATTCGAGATAGTCTTCCAGCAGGGTCCATCCGTCGCCGTCGGGATCGTCGTTCTGGTTGGCCGTGGCAGCGTTGCTGCCGACGGTCTGCTCCCACCAGTCGGGCATGCCGTCCTGGTCGGTGTCCCAGTTGGCGGCGCGCTTCTCCTCGGCGTAGACCTCCCAGCCGTTGGTGTGCTCCTTGATGTCGGCCTCGCTGTCTATCTCACCCTTGATGCCCGACTTGGAGCCCTTGTAGGTGTAGGTGCCCTGCAGCGTCTCCCTGACCACGCGCTGGTGGTGCTCGTCGCGCATGGGCATCGTGGCGCCTCCGTAGCTGGTCACTATCTTCAGGGCGTCCTTGGCTGAGTGGATGGTGGCGTAGCTGGGGAACAGCGGACTGCTGACCACGTAGTCGTATTTAGTGGGAATGTTGCCTGTGGCGTTGTAGGTGTCGCCTTTCTTGTCGGTCGACTGCGTGTGGTCTTTGTTCTCGCGGATGTTGCCGTTGATGTAGGCCTGGTCGACGCCGTCAGGATTGATGGCATCCTCGAACTGCTGGGTGAAGAGCAGTTTTTTGCTGGTGTCGGGCCCCATCTTGTAGTAGTTGTTGACGAAGTTCACGGCATGGCAGTTGCCGTCGGTGGTGCGGCTCTTCCAGTTGTAGACCACGTTGTTGAAGAGGTCCAGTCCGCCGATGGGGATGTTCTGTGCGTCCATGCCGCCGCCCATCGACCAGTTGCGGCCGGTACAGTGGATGAGCATGTTGTGGTGCCACGATCCTATCTGGCCGTCGATGGTGGCCGCATAGCCGTGGTTGGTGCCGTTGCTGTAGTTCTTGTGTCCCGTGATGCCCAGCGCCTCGAAGATGCCGCTATACTGGAACGTGATGTTCTTGGCGCCGCGGCCGCTGACCGTCTCGTCGGTGCCCCATGCTGCCGTGCAGTGGTCTACGATGGAGTGGTTGGCACCCGACATGCCCATGGCGTTGCCCGTGTTCTCGCCGTAGACGCCCAGCCCGCGCTTGAAACGGATGTGGCGGCAGATGACGTCGGAGCCGACGTTGATATTCGATGCCTTGATGCAGATGCCCTTGCCCGGTGCGGTCTGTCCGGCGATGGTGGCGTAGGGCTTGATGAAGTGCGACGAGAAGTCGAGCTCGATGATGCCGCTCACGTCGAAGACGATGTAGCGCGGGGCGTCGATGTTCACCAGTCCGTAGAGCAGCGAGCCCGGTGTGTCTTTGTCGCCGCTCAGGTTGGTCACGTGGTAGACGATGCCTCCGCGGCCGCCCTGTGCAAAGCGGCCGTAGCCCTCGGCCTCGGGGAATGCCAGCTGGCGGGGGCGGAACGACCACACGTTGCCCTTCTGCGTCGTGCCGTTGTTGATTTCCTCGTCCACGCGCCAGTAGTAGGTCTGCGAGGTGCTCAGTCCGCTGAGGGTATATTCTGTCGCCGTGCCCTCATAGGCATAGGCGGTAGAGCTGGCCACCTCGTCGGGGTCGGTGCCCCACACGAGCTTGTGCTTGACGGCCACTGCGGCGCTCGCCCACTTCAGCGTCGTCTGTCCGTTGTCGGCGTCGACGTGGAAGTCCTGATGGCTGGGTGTCGGGTCCATGGCAATCAGCGGCGAGCGGTCTATCAGCAGGCCGTTCAGCATGACGTTGGTGGTTTGGTAGGTCTTGCCCGCAGCCACCTCCGTGGTATAGGTGAGGGTGACGGGCTGCCCTTCCTGAATGATGTCGAGCTCGACATACGAGAAGGTGGCGTCGGCCATCTTCAGTGCTCCCTTGGTGTTGATTACATTGACGAAGGTTACGCCCGTCTGTCCGGGCAGGGTGGTCTTCACCTCCGTCTTCTTGGTCACCTCCTCGTCGCCTACCACTTCGATGGTCTCGTTATAGTCGGTGCGCACCACGTCTACCTTGATGGTCGGCATGTTGCCGTCCTTGGGGTCCTTCCACACGTGGTAGGCAGCCACGGTGTGCTTGCCGACGGGCAGTCCCTTGATGGTGACGGCGATGCTGGTGGGCGTGTCTGTCAGTTGCGGCG
The DNA here is from genome assembly GCA_017847725.1 of Prevotella sp. Taxonomy (GTDB): domain Bacteria; phylum Bacteroidota; class Bacteroidia; order Bacteroidales; family Bacteroidaceae; genus Prevotella. Next base: position 28,941 of record JAGAXW010000029.1, on the reverse strand, counting down.
TGTTGCCGCCGTCAGCGATATAGGCAATGGCGCCGTCGCCCAGAAAGCGGTTGCCCGTCAGATTGTCACTTCTGCCCCAGGTACAGGTGTTCTTGTGCCATCCAGAGCGCAGGATGTCGGCATTGCCGGCGGCAGCGATGGTGATGGTCAGTCCGTTGTCGAGCGTCTTGGTATCGCTGGCTGCATGGGGGATGTTCCACGATACGTAGCCGGGCTCTTCGACCAGCGTCTCCTGGCCTGGTTGCGGAAGATTGAAGTCGATGCTCTGTGCCATCACCATGCCGGTGCAGCACAGCATCAGTAAGGAGGTAAGGATGTTTTTCACATTTAATTCAGTTTTAGTAGTTTGCTATTTCATGGCAAAGTTACACGCTTTTGGCGATATGACCAAATGTTTTGGCGGAATCCTTTGCGCTTTCCTTATTTTTGCTTAATTTTGTAAGCATAAAACCAACGTAGCATGATGCATCCGCTACAAACTGACGTGCAGAAGCCGGAGCGCTTCACCTATCCCTTCTGCTACGAGCCGCACCCCTTGTGCCGCCAGGCCGCACAGGAGGTGCAGCAGTACATCGCGGCACACGACGAGATTAGGCAGGATGCCGACAGTGGCAAGATGTTTGGCGTGCTGGTGGTGGAGCGCGACGGCCAGCTGGGATTCGTGGCAGCCTATAGCGGACTGCTGGCCGGGCGCAACGACTGGCCCTACTTTGTGCCGCCCGTCTACGACGCCCAGCAGCCCGACGGCTACTTCAAGACCAAGGAACGCGAGATTTCAGAACTGGTAGCCTCGTCTGAAGGCGGAAGGCTGGTGGGGGCCAAGATGTCGCAAGACCTGCAGCTGTGGCTGTTCCACCAGTACCAGCTGCTCAACGCGCGCGGCGAGACGAGAGACCTGGTAGACCTGTGGCAGTCGTACTACAGCCGTCCGAAGCTGCAGCGCCGCTATCCGCTACCGCCAGGCGGCACGGGCGACTGCTGCGCACCCAAGCTGTTGCAGTATGCCTACCGGCAGGGCCTCAGGCCCGTGTGCATGGCCGAGTTCTGGTGGGGGGCGCCCACGAAGACCGAGCTGCGCCGCCACCTGAACTACTATCCCGCCTGCCGCGGCAAGTGCAAGCCCATACTGACGTGGATGCTGCAGGGACTCGACGTAGACCCCGACCCCGAGTCGCTGGGCTTTGAGCATAAGGAGCTGCCTGTGGTCTACGAGGATGACTACCTGCTGGTGGTCGACAAGCCCAGCGGCATGCTGTCGATACCCGGCCGCATCGAGGACTATTCGGTAGAGACCGTCATGCGACAGCGCTATCCCGAGGCCGTCGTGGCCCATCGGCTCGACATGGGCACCAGCGGACTGCTCATCGTGGCCAAGACGCTGGACGTCTACCGACCCCTGCAGGAGCAGTTCGTCAGGCACGAGGTGCGCAAGAAGTACCTGGCCGTGCTGGACAGTCCCCAGCCTTCAGCACCCATCCGCCCGCAGAAGGGAACCATCGACCTGCCCCTGCGCAGGGACCCCATGAACCGTCCGCGCCAGATGGTGGACAGGGAGCACGGCAAGCGGGCCGTCACCTACTACGAGATGCTGACCGACTGCCTCGTGGCGCTCTATCCGCAGACGGGCCGCACCCACCAGCTGCGCATCCATTGCGCCCATCCCGACGGACTGGCGCGTCCCATCGTGGGCGACGAGCTCTATGGCACCAGGGGCGGCCGGCTGATGCTCCACGCGGCAGAAATATGGTTCAGCCATCCCGTCACGCAGCAGCCCATGCACTTCGAATTGCCATTTCCGCATGACAATATAGGCGCGCCTAATAATAAATAAGGTTAAAAACGCGCTCTTTACCTCGCGCCTCTCGTCACTATTTAGTACCTTTGCAGTCTGAAATTTTCAAGAACGTTACATTTAAATAGGTAAACATTATGATTATTGAACAAATTCACGCAAGAGAGATTCTGGATTCACGTGGTAATCCTACAGTTGAGGTTGAGGTAACGCTGGAGACCGGCGACATGGGTCGTGCCAGTGTCCCCTCTGGTGCTTCTACCGGTGAGAACGAGGCACTCGAGCTCCGCGACGGCGACAAGAGCCGCTACCTGGGCAAGGGCGTGCAGCAGGCTGTCAAGAACGTCAACGAGAAGATTGCTCCCGCCCTGATCGGCATGAGCGTGCTCGACCAGCGCGCCATCGACTGCAAGATGCTCGAGCTCGACGGCACTCCCACCAAGAAGAACCTCGGTGCCAACGCCATCCTCGGCGTATCGCTGGCCGTAGCCCACACCGCTGCCAACTATCTGCAGATTCCTCTCTATCGCTATATCGGCGGTACCAACACCTATGTGCTGCCCGTTCCTATGATGAACATCGTCAACGGTGGTGCTCACTCTGACGCCCCCATCGCCTTCCAGGAGTTCATGATTCGTCCCGTGGGTGCTACCTCTGAGAAGGAAGGTATCCGCATGGGTGCCGAGGTGTTCCACAACCTGGCCAAGCTGCTGAAGGCCCGCGGCCTGTCTACCGCTGTCGGCGACGAGGGTGGCTACGCTCCCAACTTCGACGGCATCGAGGATGCCCTCGACACCATCATCGAGGCCATCAAGGCTGCTGGCTACGAGCCGGGCAAGGATGTCAAGATTGCCATGGACTGCGCTGCCTCTGAGTTTGCAGTACAGGAGAACGGCGAGTGGTTCTACGACTATCGCCAGCTGAAGAACGGCAAGAAGAAGGATCCCAACGGCAAGAAGCTCTCTGCCGCCGAGCAGATTGACTATCTGGAGCAACTCATCACTAAGTATCCTATCGACTCTATCGAGGACGGTCTGGACGAGAACGACTGGGACAACTGGGTGAAGCTGACCGAGCGCATCGGCGACCGTTGCCAGCTCGTGGGCGACGACCTGTTCGTGACCAACGTGAAGTTCCTGGAGAAGGGTATCAAGATGGGTGCTGCCAACAGTATCCTCATCAAGGTGAACCAGATTGGTTCGCTCTCTGAGACCCTCGACGCCATCGAGATGGCTCACCGTCACGGCTATACCACCGTCACCTCTCACCGTTCGGGCGAGACTGAGGATACCACCATCGCCGATATCGCCGTGGCTACCAACAGCGGTCAGATCAAGACTGGTTCGCTCTCGCGCAGCGACCGTATGGCCAAGTACAACCAGCTCATCCGCATCGAGGAGCAGTTGGGCGACCGTGCCGTCTATGGCTACAAGAAGCTGAAGTAAGACCAGTTTCACATCATACTAAAAAGAGATGTAGCCCACAACGGGTTGCATCTCTCTTTTTTTTCTACACAAAAAAAGAACAACTTACCAAAAAAAAGAACAACCTTTTTAGTGGCTGTTCCTTTTTTGGTCGGGATGAGGCGACATTTGGCTCAGAGCACTACGTGCCATTTCCACACAAAAAAAGAACAACCGTTTTAACGACTGTTCCTTTTTTGGTCGGGATGAGGCGACTCGAACGCCCGACCCCTACGTCCCGAACGTAGTGCGCTACCAACTGCGCTACATCCCGATATCGCTCGAAAAAGCGGGTGCAAAGATACAAAATAATAATTAATTATCTGCATTTTTGGTAGAAAAAATTTGTTATTCACCTAAAAAACGATTAACTTTGCAGGCAAAACTACATTAAATGAATCGGTTGCTACTGCTATTGATGTGCATGGTATGGATAGTCGTCAGCACAGCCCAACAAGTGATTGTCGTAGAAAAAGGCAGTGTGCAAAGCCTGCTTCAGGCCATCGAAAAGGCCAATCAGATGAATGAAAGCCCTGAGGCAGAGCAACTGTTCATTCTCATTCCTGACGGTTATTACGACTTGGGCGACCGTGTGCTGACACGCATCTCCGGACACCACGTGGCACTGGTGGGGCAGAGCATGGAGGGCACCGTCATCCGCAACGCTCCCGACGTGAAGATTGAGAGCATCAGCAAGACCGCCATCTTCCAGAACCGCGGCACGGGCAACTACTTTCAGGACCTGACACTCAAGAACGACCTCGACTACTATCACGTGGAGCCCGACGGGCGTGCCGTATGCCTGCAGGACAAGGGCAACCGCACCATCTGCAACCGCGTGCGCATGCTGTCGTATCAGGATACCTACTATTCTGACAACGAGAGGAGTCAGTATTATCTGCAGGACACGGAGATACACGGCACGATAGACTTCATCTGCGGTGCCGGCGACGTGTGGTTTGAGCGCTGCCGTATCATCACCGAGAAGCGCACGTTCAGCGGTGAGGGAAACAATATCATCATGGCTCCGCGAACCTCTATCACCCCGTGGGGCTACGTGTTCAACCGCTGCACCATCGAAAACAGTGTTTCCACCTATTACTACGGGCGCTCGTGGCACACCCATCCGCGGTGTGTGATGCTGCATACCACGCTGCTGACGCCGGAGAAACTGCTGCCTGCCCGCTTCGACCCGAAGGGAATGAAAGTATCGAGCAACTTCTTCAAAGAGTACCACACCATGGACGCCCAGGGGCGCGACATCACGCCCAAGACCAACGTGGTCACCTTCACGCTGCGCGACAATACGCAGCCCTTTGTGGCTGAAACCATCCTGACCGACGAGGAGGCACGGCGCTATACGCTGGAAAACGTCTTCCCCGACTGGCAGCCGACCGTCGAACTGAAAAGGCTGGAGAAACTAAGTAGTAAACTCATGAAAAAATATCAACGCAAATGAAACGCTATCTGCTACTGACAATTTCGCTACTGACGATGCTGACGGGCATGGCCCAGGAGGTCATCGTGGTGAAGAAGGGCGACGCCCAGAGCCTGCTGGACGCTGTCGACAAGGCCAACAAGCTGAACGCCGACGAGCATGCCAAGCAACTGTTTATCCTGATTCCCGACGGCTTCTATGACTTGGGAGAGCGCGTGCTGACAACCATCACCGGCCACCATATCGCACTCATCGGACAGAGCATGAAGGGTACGGTCATCCAGAATGCACCGGCCTTCAGGAACGAGGGTATCAGCAAGACCGCCGTCTTCCAAAACCGCGGCACCGACAACTACTTTCAGGACCTGACGCTGAAGAATGCCCTCGACTACTATGCCTGTGGCTCGGCAGGGCGTGCCGTCACGCTGCACGACAAGGGCACGCGCACCATCTGCAACCGTGTGGGAATGCTGTCCTATCAAGATACCTATTACTCGGACAATGAACAGTGCCAGTTGTATTTTAAGGATGCTGAAATCCATGGTACGGTAGACTTTATCTGTGGTGCCGGCGACGTGTGGTTTGAGCGTTGCCGCATCGTCACCGAGAAGCGCACGGCCGACGGCAGCGGACGTTGCGTGATAGCAGCACCCCGCACATCTAAGACGCAGTGGGGCTATATCTTCAACCGCTGCACGGTGGAGAACATCGTGTCTAACTTCGAATATGCACGCGGCTGGAATGGTACGCCACACTGCATCTGGTTGTACACTACGCTGCTGACACCAGAGAAGATTACGGCCACCCGCTTCGACAGTCGTGGCATGCGCACCGTGCAGAACGACTTCAAGGAGTATGGCACCATGGATGCGCAGGGCCGCGACATCACCCCGCAGACGAACGTGGTGACCTTCACCATCAAGGAGCAGAAGAACCCTGTGGAGACCATCCTGACAGCCGACGAGGCGCAGCGGTATACGCAGAAACGGGTCTTCGGCGACTGGCAGCCGGAAAAGGTAATCAGGAAGACCGAGAAGAAAGCGGCAAAAATAATGAAGCGTCTACTACAGTAGGCGCTTCAATTCGTTTAGGTCGTCGTCTGTCGTCGCCCACGAGGTGACGAAGCGGCAGATGGTGTGATGCTTGTCGGCACGACCGAAGTGGGTGAACTCCACGTGCTGCGACAGCCGCTCCACCTCTGCGTCGGGCAGCACGATGAACTGCTGGTTGGTGGGTGAGTCGACGTAGAACTCGTAGCCTTTCTCCTGGAAGAGCTGCTTCATGCGCATGGCCATGCGGATGGCATGTTCCGACAGCTTGAAGTAGAGGTTGTCCGTGAACAGGGCCTCAAACTGCAGACCTATCAGCGCTCCCTTGGCAATGACGGCACCATGCTGTTTCTGGATGGAGAAGAAGTGCTTGTGGGCGCGGCGGTTGGTGAAGACGACGGCCTCGCCGCAGAGTGCGCCAATCTTAGTGCCTCCGATATAGAACACGTCGCAGTGGCGTGCCAGATAGGGCAGCGTGACGTCGTTGCCCTCGGCCATCAGTCCGTAGCCCAGTCGGGCTCCGTCAATATATAGCGGTATGTCGTAGTGCTGGCACACCTGGTAGATGGCATCCAGCTCGTGGGCCGTGTAGAGAGTGCCCAGTTCTGTCGGGAACGTGATGTATACCAGTCCTGGGTGGACGGCGTGGTCGCGGTTGCCGTCGTGGTAGAAGTCGTCCAGATACTTGTCGAGCGTCTTGGCCTCCATCTTGCCCTCCGTGTCGGGAATGGTGACAATCTTATGCTCCGTGAACTCCACGGCACCGGCCTCGTGCACGTTGATGTGGCCCGAACCGACACAGATGACGCCCTCGTACTGATAGAGCATCGAGTCGATGGTGGTGGCGTTGGTCTGGGTGCCGCCTGTCAGAAAGAAAATCTGGGCATCGGGCATGCCGATGGCCTCGCGGATGCGGTCTTTGGCCCGCTCGCTGAATTCGTCGAAACCGTAGGGCGTCGGCTTGGCCTCGTTGTGCTTGGCGAGGTTCTCAAGCACCTTGGGGTGCGCCCCGTTGTTGTAGTCACATTCAAAGGATATCATAGAGCCTCCAGCATGCGTTTGATGACTACGGAGCAGGAAATCTCACGGTTGGCAGCCTCGGGGATGACTATTGAGTTCTTGGACTCGATGACGTCGTCGGTGACAATGAGGTTGCGGCGCACGGGCAGGCAGTGCATGAACTTGCCGTTGTCGGTCCACGACATGTGCTCGGTGTCTACCGTCCACGACATGTCCTTGGAGGTTATCTTGCCATAGTCGGCAGGATGGGTGACACCAGGGTTCGACCAGTTTTTGGCATAGATGAAGTCGGCACCCTCGAAGGCTTTCCGCTGGTCGTACTCCACACGGGCATTGCCCACAAACCTGGGGTCGAGCTCATAGCCTTCGGGATGGGTGATGACAAAGTCGACGTCGGCAGCATTCATCCACTGGGCAAACGAGTTGGGAACAGCCTGGGGCAGGGCGCGGCAGTGGGGGGCCCAGGTCAGCACTACCTTTGGCTTTTGGCTCTTGGCTTTCGGCTCCTGGCGCCAATATTCCTCGATGGTAATCAGGTCGGCAAAGGCTTGCAGCGGGTGGACGGTGGCCGTCTCCATGGCGAAGAGCGGTCGGCCGCTGTATTTGATGAACTGCTGCAGCACGGTCTCGGCATAGTCGTATTCGCGGTCGGACAGTCCGGCAAAGCTGCGCACGCCAATGAGGTCGCAGTAGCAACCCATGACGGGAATGGCCTCCAGCAGGTGTTCCGACTTGTCGCCGTCCATGATGACGCCGCGCTCGGTCTCCAGTTTCCAGGCTCCGGCATTGACGTCGAGTACGATGACGTTCATGCCCAGGTTCATGGCGGCTTTCTGAGTAGACAGGCGGGTGCGCAGCGAGTTGTTGAAGAATATCATCATGAGCGTCTTGTTCTTGCCCAGATGCTGGTATTTGAAACGGTCGTTCTTGATTTCTTGTGCTTCGGCAAGTGCTTGACGGAGGTCGCCGATGTCCTCCACATTGATAAATGTCTTCATATAGATATGTCCTTTTAACTGTCTGTCTTTAACTTCTCACCTGTCCTTCGCCCTCGATGAGCCATTTGTAGGTGGTGATTTCCTCTAAGGCCATGGGGCCGCGCGGACCGAGCTTCTGCGTGGAGATGCCTATCTCTGCACCCAGCCCGAACTGGGCGCCGTCGGTAAAGGAGGTGGGGGCATTCCAGTAGACGCAGGCCGCGTCGACAGCCTGCTGGAAGCGGCGCGCCGTCTCCTCGTTCTGGGTGATGATGGCCTCGCTATGGCCACTGCCGTACTGGTCGATATGCCGGATGGCCTCGTCGAGCGACGCTACCACGCGGATGGCCATCTTATAGTCCATAAACTCGGTGCCGAAGCTCTCGGACGTGGCCTGGCGGAGCAGGATGTCGGGATAGCGGCCCGCAAACAGCTGGTAGGAAGGACCGTCGGCATAGAGCGTCACCTTATGGTCGTGCAGGGGCTGCACCAGTTCGGGCAGGTCGCCCAGACGGCTCTCATGGACTATCAGGCAGTCGAGGGCGTTGCAGACGGAGACGCGCCTGGTCTTGGCATTGCAGACGATGGCCTTGCCCATCTCCAGATCGGCATCCTTGTCGAAGTAGGTGTTGACCACTCCGGCACCGGTCTCGATGACGGGAATGCGGGCGGTGTCGCGTACGAAGTCGATGAGGCGCCTGCCTCCGCGCGGTATGCATAGGTCTACGTAGCCTACGGCATTGAGCAGTTCGCCCGTGGCCTCGTGGGTGGCGGGCAGCAGAGTCACAACATCGGGGTTGATGCAATAGCGCTCAAGTACCTCGTGGATAAGTTCTACGGCAGCCTGATTGGAGAGGTCGGCATCGCTGCCGCCTTTCAGCACACAGGCGTTGCCGCTCTTGAAGCAGAGCGAGAAGACGTCGAAGGTGACATTGGGGCGTGCCTCGTATATCATGCCGATAACCCCGAAGGGTACGCTGATGCGGCACAGGCGCAGTCCGTTGGGCAGTGTCTTCTGCTTGGTGATATGGCCCAGCGGAGAGGGGAGTGTTGCGACGTTGCGCATGTCGGCTGCAATGTCGTCGAGTCGCTTCTCTGTCAGTTGCAGACGGTCGTAGAGGGGATTCTTGGGGTCCATCTTGGCCAAGTCCATCGTGTTAGCTTCAAGGATGCGCTCTTTTTGGTCGGCGATGGCGTCGGCCACAGCGTTGAGTATCTCGTTGCGCTGTGCATCCGTCAGTGAGGCCAGTGAGCGGCTGGCCGACTTTACGTGTTCAAAGGTTTCAGTGAGTTCCATGGGGAATAAATGTGGTGTGTGGTACGTCTTTCTGGTCTTGTAGCAGGTCTATCAGGATGTCGTCGCGCTCGCCGTTGGCAATGATGACGCGGATGCCTGCCTGCTGCACCTTGGTGGCGGTGGTGTACTTGGAGTGCATGCCACCGCGCCCGAAGGCACTCTTTTCAGGTTGTATGTAGTCGGAGAGGTCGCGGCTGGGCTCCACTTCGCGAATCAGCTGTGACTGCGGGTCGTCGGGGTGGCCAGTGTAGATGCCGTCGATGTTGGAGAGCAGGATGAGTGTGTCGGCCTGCATCATCTGGGCGATGAGGCCGCTGAGTTCGTCGTTGTCGGTGAACATCAGCTCTGTGACGCTGACGGTGTCGTTCTCGTTGACGATGGGGACGACGCCATTCTCCAGCATGACGGCCATACAGGCCTGCTGGTTGCGATACTGCTCGCCGGGCTCGAAGTTTTCCTTCATCGTCAGTACCTGGCCGATGTGGATGCCGAACTCGCGGAACAGGTCGTAGTAGAGTCCTATCAGTTTCACCTGTCCCAGTGCGGAGTACAGCTGTCGCTGTTCCACAGAGTCGAGGTCGTGGTCTACCTGCAGCTCCCTGCGTCCGCAGGCCACGGCACCGGACGACACCAAGATGACTTCATAGCCCTTCTGGCGGAGCCATGCTATCTGGTCGACGAGCGACGACATGCGTGTGACGTCGAGCTTGCCGTCCCTGCGTGTCAGCACGTTGGAGCCTACCTTGATGACGATTCTGTGCTTCATTTGGCGTCTTTTTGTCTGATTTCCACGCGACGGATCTTGCCGCTGATGGTCTTTGGCAGTTCGTCGACAAATTCGACGATACGCGGATACTTATAAGGTGCCGTCTCGCGCTTGACGTGCTGCTGCAACTCCTTGACAAGGTCGTCGCCGGCCTTGTCCTTCCACTCCTTGCCCAGTACGATGGTGGCTTTGACTACCATGCCGCGGATGTCGTCGGGTACTCCCGTGATGGCACACTCCACGACGGCAGGGTGGGTCATCAGCGCGCTCTCCACCTCGAACGGGCCGATGCGGTAGCCGCTGGACTTGATGACGTCGTCGATACGGCCCTCAAACCAGTAGTAGCCGTCTTCGTCGCGCCATGCCATGTCGCCGGTATGGTAGATGCCGTTGTGCCACGCCTGGCGCGTCAGTTCGGGGTCGCGGTAGTATTCCTTGAACAGGCCGATGGGCTTCTTGTCGCCTACGTAGACTACGATTTCGCCCTTCTCACCGTCCTCACAGGGCGTGCCGTCGGCTTTGACAAGGCCGATGTTGTACTGTGCATTGGGAATACCCATCGAGCCGGGTTTGGGCGTCATCCAGGGGAATGTGCCCAGCGTCATCGTGGTCTCGGTCTGACCGAAGCCTTCCATCATCGGGATGCCAGTCTTTTCCTTGAACTTGTCGAAGACGGCAGGATTCAGGGCCTCGCCTGCGGTGGTACAGTATTCGAGGCTGGACAGGTCGTATCTCGACAGGTCTTCGCGAATCATGAAGCGGTAGATGGTGGGCGGGGCACAGAAGCTGGTCACCTTGTATTTCTCTATCTGGCGCAACAGGGTGTCGGCATTGAACTTCTCGTGGTCGAAGACGAACACGGTGGCACCGGCAAACCACTGGCCATAGAACTTGCCCCACACGGCCTTGCCCCAGCCGGTGTCGGCAACGGTCAGGTGGAGCGAGCCTTCATGTAGGTTGTGCCAGAAGACGCCCGTCGTCAGGTGCCCCATGGCATACAGGTAGTCGTGGGCCACCATCTTGGGCTCGCCGCTGGTGCCGCTGGTGAAGTACATCAGCATGGTGTCGTCGTTGCTGTTAACAAACGCCGGCTTCACAAACTTTGGTGCCTGCCTCCACTCCGACTGGTAGTCGCGGAACCCCTCGGGGATGGGTTTGCCGTGGTCGGTGATGGTAATATACTGTCTGACCGTCGGGCTCTCAGCCTTGGCAGCCTGTATCTGACTGACAACGTAGGCATCGTCGACGCAGACGATGGCCTTGACGCTGGCTCGTGTGTTGCGGTATACGATGTCGTGCTTGGTCAGCATGTGGGTGGCCGGGATGACCACGGCACCTATCTTGTGGAGTGCCAGCATGACGACCCACCACTCGTAGCGGCGCTTGAGGATGAGCATGACGGGGTCGTTCTTGCCGATACCCAGCGACTGGAAATAGCTGGCGGCTTGGTCGGACTGCTCCTTCAGGTCCTTGAATGTGGCACGAATCTCTTCGCCCTGGTCGTTGGTCCACAGCAGGGCCAGCCCGTCGGGCTTCTCCTCGGCCCAGGCATCCATGACATCGTAGGCAAAGTTGAAGTTCTCCGGAATGATGAATTCCAGATGCTGGTTATAATCCTCTACAGACTCGAAATGCGTCTGCTTTAAAAATCTTTCTATCATGTTAAGTCTATTCTACAGTGAATGCTAAAAATTTGACAGCCTTGTCGCCGACAGCCAGCATGCCGTGGGGCTTGGTGGAGTCAAAATAGATGCTGTCGCCCTCTTCCAGCATGATGGTCTTGCCTCCGATGTACAGCTCCATCTTTCCGTCGAGCACCAGGTTGAACTCCTGGCCGGGGTGGGTGTTCTTATAGATGGTGCGGGCTCCCGGCTTGGGCGCTACTGTCACGATGAAGACGTCGGCCTTGTGACCCACAAAACCACCCACCAGGCTTTGGTACTTATACGCCTTCGTGCGCTCAATGCTCATGCCTTGTCCCTTGCGTGTTACGTAGTACGACTTCATGTGGGGTGCCTCGGCAAAGATGAGCTCCTCGGTCGACACGCCATACTTGCGTGCTATCTTCATCAGGTTGGAGATGGTGATGTCCACCTCTCCCTGCTCTATCTTCTCATACTTCTCTGCGCTGATGCCGATGGTCTCGGCCATCTCGCTGACGGGGATGTCGAGCACGTCGCGCAGGCCGCGCAGACGCTCGCCAATCTGTTTTAGTTGTTCGTCCATAATTTTATTTAGCTCCTGCTTTTAATCCTTTAATGACACTTGAGGTGAAGCCGGCATGCTCCATCTCGTTCAGCCCCTTGATGGTTACTCCGCCCGGCGTCGTCACCAGGTCGATGGCGGCTTCGGGGTGCATGCCGCTGGCCTGTAGGAGTTCTACGGCGCCTTTCATGGTCTGTAACACGATGTTCTTGGCGTCGTCAGCCTTGAATCCTAACTCCACACCGCCTTCTGAGGCTGCGCGGACATAGCGCATGGCATAGGCAATACCGCAGGAGGCAAGGGTCGTACCGGCCCCCAGCAGCCGCTCTTCAGTGACAATGGTCTGTCCCATCGAGTTGAAGATGCCCACCACCTGTTCGGTGTGCTGCCTTGCCTGTGCACCTACCGGCACGACGAAGGTCATCGACGCCAACTGGGCTATTGCGATATTGGGAATGACCAGGAACAATGGCGGGCACTGGCTGCCCAGCCACTCCTGAATGTGCTCTGACGGTACGCCGGCGGCAATGACCACCAGCACCTGTCTCTCGGGGTGGAGCACCTCCTTGATACCACTGAGCACCTGCTCTACAAGCCAGGGCTTCACACAGACACATACCATGTCGGCCGTGTCTGCTGCCGCAGCATTGTCGGTGGTGGTGGTGACACCCAGTTTTGCGAATTTGTCGAGTACGGCCTGCGACGGATCGCTGACGGTGATGGCCTTGCGCTCTGACTGCCCGGCTTTCACCAGACCCTCGGCAAAGGCCCCGCCCATGGCTCCTGCACCTATCACGGAAATCTTCATAATACGCGTTTTAGACGTTCAACAAAATTGTCGGCTTCCTCCTTGGTCAGACAGAGGGGGGGCAGCAGGCGCAGGATGTTGGTGCCGGCACAGCCCGTGAAGCAGTGCTCCTGGTGTATCAGCGGCACGCGCACCTCCTTGTGGGGAATGTCCAGGTCGATGCCTATCATGAGACCGCGGCCACGCACATCCTTGATGTGGGGACTGTCAACAGCCTTGAGCTGCTGTATCAGATAGGTGCCCACCTCGTGGGCGTTCTCCACCAGCTGCTCGTCCTCGAACACGTCGAGTACGGCCAGTGCGGCAGCACAGGCCAGGTGGTTGCCGCCAAAGGTGGTGCCCAGCTGACCGTAGACAGGCTTGAAGTCGGGACCGATGAGTACGCCGCCCATGGGGAATCCGTTGGCGATGCCCTTGGCTACGGTGATGATGTCGGGGCGGATGTCAAGCCACTGGTGGGCAAAGAACCGTCCGCTGCGTCCGTAGCCGCACTGTATCTCGTCGCAGATGAGCACCGTACCGTATTTCTTGCAGGCAGCGGCCAGTCCCTGCGCAAACGCCTTCGTGGCCATCTGGATACCGCCAACGCCCTGGATACACTCCAGTATGACGGCACAGACGTCGCCCTTCTGCAGTTCCTGCTCCCATGCCGCAAGGTCGTTCAGCGGCAGATAGGTCACATGGCCGTTATCGTTGATGGGTGCAATAATCTTTGGATTGTTGGTTACCTCGACAGCCAGCGAGGTACGGCCGTGGAATGCCTTCTCGGCACTGAGCACACGGGTACGTCCGTTGGTGAACGAGGCCAGCTTCAGTGCATTCTCGTTAGCCTCGGCACCGCTGTTGATAAGGAACAGCTGGTAGTCGTCATAGCCACTGATGCGTCCCAGCCGCTCAGCCAGTTCTACCTGCAGCTTGTTGATGACGGAATTGGAGTAGAACCCGATGCGGTTCAGTTGCTCCGTAACCTTTTTAATATAATGGGGGTGTGAGTGCCCGATGCTGATGACGGCATGACCGCCATACAGATCGAGATATTCTTGACCCTTGTCGTCCCATACTTTACAACCTTCGCCCCTGACGATGTTCACGTCGAACAAAGGATAAACGTCGAATAGTTTCATGTTGTTCTCAATTTGTGTGTATTTGGGGGACAAAGTTACGAAAAGTCGAGAGCAATACAAAATAAAAATCATTTTATTTTTATTGCCGAGGCGAAGTAAGTTCGCCACGTAGTGGCAAAGTTACGAAAAAATCTGTAACTAAAGACGGATTTCAGAAGATTAACGCAGAATGTCTGCATCACGGGTGGACATACTCCCTGTGAGAGAGGTCGTCTTACAATCAAAAAAGTATAGTAAAAGTTTGGTGATATCAGGAAATAGCCGTATTTTTGTATCGAATTATCAATTCGATGGCAGGATGTGCAAGTACAAACAAAACAATACTATAGTATTATGAATAGGAAAGAGAAGTTTGTCATTTCGATTAATCGTGAGTTAGGTAGTGGTGGTCGCACCATTGGTGAAATTTTGGCCCACAAGCTGGGCGTGTCTTTCTACGACAAGGCCTTAATCAAGGCTTTAGTGGAGAGATATAATCTCACAGCCGAAGAGATTGAGAAGATGAAGGGACGCGAGATCAGATGGTGGGAAGGCTTCAAGCGTGTCGCAGGTATCGGCGCTGGATTGGTTGACAGCAGATCCTGTCTTACGAAATATGGTAAGGAGCCTGATGTGCTGACTACTGAAAACATGTTTAAGGCAGAGACGGAGATTCTGCATGAGATTGCTGAAGAGGAGTCGTGCGTCATTGCCGGCCGTTGCAGTTTCTTCGTGTTCAGAAACCATCCGAACCATTTAAGCGTTCTCATTCAGGCACCAATGGCTTACCGTGTGGCACGTGTCGCCGCCAAAAAGAATATCTCTGAAGACGAAGCGCGCAAGATTATCGAGAAGGTGGATAAGATGCGCGAGAATTACGTGAAGCGATATACTGGCACTTCCCGCTACGAAACCCGTAACTACGACCTCGTCTTCAATTCTTCAGCAAGGACTGAGGAGGAGATTGCGAATCAGATTCTGATGTACATTGAGTAATTCGTACATCACAGGAGGGGCATACCCCCTGTGATGTATGAGCCCTGTGAGCAAGTGGGACATTTTGGGAATCTGTGTAATGACGGAGATATCAGTTGGTTACACGATTTTTGCCTTAAAGAAGGACAAAATGTCCTTCTGTTCTTCTGTCCTTCTTGGGGTGTGTCTTTTCCCATTGGGGTTGCAGTCGTTTTTCATGCTAAACGAACTGAAAAAACAAGCGGGCGCGCGAAAAGTTGTACAACTTTGGCGCAAATCCGTACAGTCTGGCGCCGAAGTTGTACAACTTTCGGGGAAAATACTTAAAATGCAGAAGCCTTCAGCCTAAGTCCTGCCGTCTCGTCGATGTTAAACATGAGGTTCATGTTCTGCACAGCTTGTCCGACGGCTCCTTTCAGCAGGTTGTCGATGCAGGAGGTGACGAGGAGCTTGTTGCCGTACTTCTCTACGTGTACCAGTGCCTTGTTGGTGTTCACCACCTGCTTCATATAGACATCCACATCGCTGAGCGTGGTATAATCATCGGAGGCGGTGGTGTAGAACTTAAGGGCATGAATCTTTCCACCGCTCATATCTGTCAATATAAAAGAGTATTGGTCGAACACCCATCAATAAAACGCCTGAATATACATCTCTGTTATGAGAATGCATATTCAGGCGCTTGAGAGTCAATAGAAACTTGTCTTACTTGATCAGTACCTTCCGTCCGTCGCGGATGTAAATACCCGGACGACTGGGTGCACCGTTGAGCTTCTTACCAGAGAGGTCGAACCACTGACCGGTCTTCATGTCGGCAGGAATACTGTGGATACCTGATGCGATGACGGTGAATGTTTCCTTGACGATGTTGCTCCATACACCCTTTGAGTCCAGAATAGCCAATGTCAAGGTGTGGTCACCCTCGTCGATCGCCAGCGGCTCCAGATCGATGACGAGCTGTCCGCTGTCGTCCGTGATATCACCAGTCACGGCATGCTCCTGGTCGCTGTCTATCCAATACATGTACTTGGTGAGCGTGGCGGCAGGCGCAGGTAGCGGTGCCACGTAGAAGGTGCGAGCTATCTGGTTGCTCCAGATGCCCTTGTTGTCCTGTACACGCATGGTCATCATGTGAAGACCCGCATCCAGCACACTGATATCAATGACAGCGGGGGTGTCGTCAATGGTTTGCCGGTGAACGATATTACCGTCCAACCAGAACTCCCGTTTCGTAATGGTTGTCGCATCAGACTGAGCGCCTGGGGAGACGAAGAACGTACGGCTCATCTGATTGCTCCAGATACCGAGGTCGTCCTTCACACGAATAAGTACTTTATGCAGACCTGGCGTGAGACCGCTGATGTCGATGACCTGTGTGTTGAGCGTTTTATACTCTGCTTTCTTCACACCGTCCAGCCAGTATTCGCAGGCTGTCACGCTGGTGGCGTCGGTACGTCCCGAAGGTGACACGACGAAGATACGCGCCATTTGGTTGCTCCAGATACCAAGGTTGTCTTTCGCCCTCACAAGTATCTTGTGCAGACCAGGCTTGAGGTCGCTGATATCAATAGTCTGTATGTTGAGCGTCGTATATTCTGGCTTCTTCACACCGTCTATCCAGTATTCGCAGGCTGTCACGCTGGTGGCGTCGGTACGTCCCGAAGGTGACACGAAGAAGATACGCGCCATCTGGTTGCTCCACAGTCCGTTGCTGTCTTTCACACGCACGGTGAGTGTGTGCAGACCGGGCTGGAGGGCACTGATGTCAATGGAAGCACCCGATGATAACGGCTGACGTGCATTGATTGCACCGTCTATCCAGTACTCGCCTCCTGCGATGGTTGTTTGTGCTGCAGCAGCAGTGCTGAAAATCATCACCACGGCTAACAGCATTCCTTTGATTGCTTTCATCATCTGTTAGCGTATTTATGGAGTGATGTCTTACTTATCGTGTCTCAGCATTGTAGGTCACCTTCAGGTTCGTTCCGTCAATCGCCAGTTTCAAGTCTGTAACCAATGGAGTATGAGGCGTCTTGTTCCAGTTGTAGTTACCGCCATTGATACCAATCTGCGTACCGTCGCCACCCATGTAGGTATCCACCAGTTCGTCTTTGATCTTGAAGGTGCGGGCATCGGTGTAGCCGATACCGGTAGCATCTTCGAAAATCTGATTATAATCCACACTGAAAATATTGTCTTCACTGCCGACATTGGTAATGTTTGATACCATAAACATACAATTACGGGCTGTGCTGGCGGGAGAAATTCCATAACCGCTGTATATCATACAGTTGGTGAAAAGTGCTTTGACATCGTTTCCAAAACTGTACCAGCCACTTATGATACAATGATTAATCACAACATTGCTTGTGTTTATATTACGGCAATGATAAGCGGAAGAATTCTCTAAATAGCAATTTTGGAAAAGAACATCGTCTAAGCCTGTAGCCCCAGCAAAATGACACTGGGTGACAACAACGTTCTTATTCTCTGCCAAAAATTCGAGAGCTATGTATCCGGTATTGGCCATACATTTCATTATCTCCAATCCGTCTATCGCCTTATCAAAGACAAATCCAGTACCATAGTTAGGGAATCCGATCCCTTCAATATGGATGTTGTGAGGAGCCGTCAGTTCTTCTGGAATGCTGATGGTAAGTCTGGAGCTGATAATCGTCGGCAGGATACTGTTGTCAGAAGGATTGTTGTTGTCTCTGGCAATCTTTTGCTCTACCCAGCCGGCACCATAGATATTCACGCATTTGGTCATGGTGCCGCCTGCGAAAGTTCCAGAGGATAGGGTGATGGTGGCACCACGGTCTGGTGCAGCCTCCAATGCTTCTACCAGTGCGTTGGTCCCGTAGAAAATCTGGGCGTTGTCACCAACCTGCAGGATGGCACTTTGTTCGTCAGTCACTTGTGCGTTGCCCACGATGGCACAACACAGCATTGCCAAGGTAAGAATAGTTTTCTTCATAATTTTACAGTTTAGATGTTAATTATTTGATGAACACTTTTTCTGTAGGTTTACTTCGCAAAGATAGAAGTATATATTGGAAAAGGTACTTACAAAATCAGAAAATCGACTAACAATGCAGAAAATGTAAGTAAAAAGAGTATTGGATTTACACTCACAAATAAAACGCCTGAATATACATCTCTGTTATGAGAATGCATATTCAGGCGCTTTGAGAGTCAATAGAAACTTGTCTTACTTGATCAGTATCTTCCGTCCATCGCTAATGTAGATGCCTTTCTTCGACGGCTGAGCCACCTTCTTACCGTCCAGCGTATACCAGTTGTCGGCAGACTTCTTTTCCACGATAGCATTACTGATACCTGTGGTCTCCTCGTCGGTAGTGAGGACTATGCGTGAATCATAGCCATCGAGCAGGTCGCGGATGAGACCTCTCGTCTCGGTATCGATGTCGCTAGCCAGCACGATGCCGTCAACATGGTACGTCTCCACCCAGTATTGAATGGTTTCCATGATGTATCTCCGACGGAATACCTCATTGACAGGTATGGTTGAGAAGTCGAAACGTACGAAGAACGACATGCCGAAAGTCTTGTGGACGGCCATGATAGCCTGCTGTACTTCGTTGATGACCGTCGTGCCGTCGTACGGGTTGGTGGAGTAGGGATCGACCACCATCTGTGGGTCGGTCATCGTCACGATGACGGCCTTGCAGCCTTCTGCCTTCAGTTTACTCATGCACGTCGGCTCCAAACCAGCATTCTCGTATGTCGTGTTGTCCTCAGTAAGAGCCAGATACTTGCCGCGATGACTATCACTGACACCGCACATCGGATCTTCAGAGAACGTCGGCACGTCGATGTACTCAATCTTTTTGCCTGGCTCATAGAATACGTGGTAGTCGCTGTCCCATCCGCTAGGTTCTACATCCCCACTGTCGAAGACCATTGAGCGCTTGCGGTCGAAGCCTACGGCCTGCGACCACGGGTCAGCAATCTCCTCTTCGTTGACGTTGTAGGTGTAGTAGCTTCCTTTCAGATCACCAGCAATCGTACATGTCCACACGCCCGTCCAATTGCTACCGTCCATCAGTTTGTTCATTTCTGTAGAGCCGTAGTTCTGTGCGTCTGCCTCACCGTCCGTTCCTGTAGCATAACGATTAACCTTGACTGAAGTGGCTGTCGGATCCCACAGCTTAAACTCAGTCTTTTCAGGCGAATATTCATTGCCCAGCTTACCGTCGTAGTAGTAATCTTCAGGATTTACAATGGTCAGGTTCAGTGTGATGACATTGTCACAGCCTGATGCATTGGTGGTGACTTCTTCCCACGTCAGTTTGGTGTCGGCGGTCACATCAAACTCGAAAGGATATTCGTTGAAGTGCTGGCCGATAAACACCTTGCGTTCCCAGATTTCGCCGGTGGAGTTGTGGATGGTCAGGTTCAGTTTATAAATTTCCTCACCACTATCGTATGTATATTCTCCACTGGCGGTGTATGTATTTCCATTCTTACTCCAATAAAAATAATCACATGCTACCTCATTTTCAATATATAAAGTGATCACCTTCGTCTGCTTGGTGAAAGCAGACTTGGTAAATGTGGCGGTGTAGGTTATTTCGCCTGGCTCAGTGGCAGTCTGCTCTTTTGTCACCTCCGAGGTGGTTTGTACGGTTTCTGAATCCACGTGCGATGCATCTCGACCGCAAGTGCGTGATGCCGTCACCTGACTGTTGTCTTCAGCCCATGAGTAAGTTGGACTTCCCCAATTGTGACCGAGTGGGTCAGTTTTCATCTTCTCACGCGAAAGTTCTATGCCACACAAGGTGCAATATTTCACTAAGTCGTAGCTTCCTCCCTCAGTACATTTAGGATCTACAACATTCTCTTGTACAGGATCGCCAGCGACATGACTACAGCCTACGTATGGCACACTTTTGACGGTGCTGTAGAACGACTTGCTAAAGGCGTCGGCGCGCAGTCGCAGCATGATGTTTTCTGGAGCGGGTTCGGCCAGCGCTGCTTTGGCGTTTTCAATGCTAACTTGTGTAGTGGCTCCTCCGTCTATAGCTGACAGCGATTGCTGGCCGGCGGTTTGCCATGTGCTACCGTTGGCGCTCGCCTCGACATAAACAGTCGTCTCGGGTGAGGCCTCGTCCTCGTCGATATTCGTCACATTGGCTGATATGGTAAACGGCTGACCACCCTTCACCTGCTCTGGGGCAACGACATCAGAGAACGACAGACCGGGATTAGGTGTGATGACCATTTTTATCTGGTTCTTTGAAGTCACGGGACGACCGGTATATTTGGTAGGAGTATTCGGATTAAAAGTGTGTGATGTGGCACTATAGTTGTTGTCTTGCCACTCGATGTCATAGTTGACGTACAATGACTGGTACTTCCCGCAGTTGTAAGAGCGGAATCTACCATACTGATAGTCATTTTTCATCTCGCTATAGACCATTATAGCCAGGTTCTTGCCGTTATAGGTAAAAGGATTGTTGAAAGTGATTGTTATCCAGCCCGACGTGGCGGGTAACGAAAAGTTGCTAAACGTATACATGGTGCCGCCAGTAACCCATTTCTTTGATTGGGTTGTTTTAGGATAGTCACCTTGTAACGACTCCACTTCGGTGTTTGCCAGCTTGATGGTTAGGTTCGTCGAACGCTCGAGAGCATAGCTTTGATTGCTGTGGTCATAATATAGGGAGATACTTTTCAGCTTTCCACCCTGCGGAATGCCAATTTCCTCGGAGGTGTAGATTTGCTGTGACATGTGATAGGTTCGATAGGTATAGATGGGGAGTATTGTTGTCAGCTCCGTGCCACCCTGTTCGATACCAATCTCGACAGTCTTGTCCTTGATAGCCCACGCTCCGGTGGCTGTCGCCGCAAGTACGATGAGTGATGTTATCAATCTTTGTTTCATGATAGCGAATGACTTTAGTTTTTTGATTATTTGATGATTACTTTATTTCCGTTATTGATGTAGATACCTTTCTTCGACGGCTGAGCCACCTTCTTACCGTCCAGCGTGTACCAGTTGTCAGCAGACTTCTTTTCCACGATAGCATTACTGATGCCTGTGGTCTCGTCCTCGATGGTTGTTGTCAGCGTCAGCGCATCGAGATGTGCCCACTGGTTGCTGCTGGTGGCTGATGCCTCAAAGAGAATAGAGAACGGCTGACCGTTGCCCTCGAACGATATGGTGAACGGACGCCATCCGAATCCCTCACCACCGGTATTGCCGATGCCAGGAACTTGGATGGTCTTGTTCCCCACGGTGACGCTTACCGTAGCATCTGCCGAGGCACGGGCATAGAATGTCAGCGAGTAGAGTCCGGTAGGCAGTGCCGGCATGTCCTGACTCATCGTGGCCGTCCACGAACTGCTAGATGAGTAGCCCATCGTGAAGTAAGGGTTAGACTCACCGCTCCAGTGCTCGCTGCTTGACGTTGAGCAGGAGGACGTTGTCCAGTCATCAAGACCCTTGTCGGCATTGGGGTTCAGGATGAGTCCCGTCAGGTCATGATCGCCAGCCGGCAAAGTCACGTTGAACGGCTCCACCTGTATCTGGCTCCAGTCGTTGGCTGTGTTGCGGAAGGCGATATTCAGCTTGTTTCTGACGGCTATCTTGTCGTCCTCGGTCAATACGTAGTTGTCGCGTGTCACAGTGGTCACCAGATTGTTGACGGTAAGTACCTCGTTCATCTCGTAGGGGTTCACGGGTTCCGATAGTTCCACATACTCAGCCTGCGATTCGGCATCATTGAACCAGTAGCGGTAACCCCTGATCTTCCTGTTATCCACCACGGCGGGGCGCAGTTTGTACTTGATGAAATAGTAACTCTCAGGCGGTGTCCAACTGCCATAGCTATCGGCCATACGGTAGTTGATGGTGTGCACGCCGTCAGTGAGGGCCGTGATGTCGGTCTGGATATCAACGATACCGCTGGTGTTTTCCGTCACGATGCGGTTGGCAATATCGTTGTCGAACCAGTACTCGTACTTGGTCAGCGTGGCTGGTGTACGCTGGGCCTGATTCAGTGGCTTATGCTTAATAAAATAGTAGCTCTCAGGCGGTGTCCAACTGCCGTAGCTGTCAGCCATGCGATAGTTGATGGTGTGCACGCCGTCAGTGAGTGTCGTGATGTCGCTCTGGATGTCAACGATACCGTTGGTGTTTTCCGTTACGATGCGGTTAGCAATATCGTTGTCGAACCAGTACTCGTACTTGGTCAGTGTGGCTGGTGTACGCTGGGTCTGTTTCAGTGGCTTATGCTTAATAAAGTAGTAGCACTCTGGAGCCGTCCAGCGTCCTTGGTCGTCAACAGCCCTGTAGTGGATGGTGTGTACGCCGTCGGGCAGTGCCGTCACGTCAACCTGGACATCAACATTGCCGCTGGTGGCTGTTGTTACGCGTGAGTCCACATCACCATCGAACCAGTACTGGTAATGGGTGATGCCTTGTCCGCAGACAACGGTACAGAGAACCAGCAGCAGAGGCGTAAGGATATACTTGATCATAGTCTCTGATATGATGATGGGTTACTCTTGTGTCTCAACGGTAAACTTCACATTGAGTGTGTATTTGTCGTTGGCCTCGTCGTAAGTGGCCTCACGACTAATATCCGTAGAGGTAATCTTCGGGTTGGTGGGATCCTCGGAGAATCCAATACCACCGTAAATACCTACCTGCGTTCCGTCAGTGCATACATCGGCATACTCAGCAATCTGCTCGTCGGTCAGTTTACATTCCTTTTCCCAGTCAAACATGTTGGGATTACTAATGAAGTCGGCCTGCCGGCAAGTTGCCAATATAGGATCACTGGAAGATTTATTGTAATAAAGGGAGTTGAACAAGATGGCACCTTCGGCACTTGAGCCACGCACTTCTCGGACAATACAATTGCGGCAGTTGGGAAAAGTGGGATTGTTGCTACCTAGTTCCAGCCATCTGATGAAACAATGCTCCACCTGGACATTGGATTCCTGAGAACCGCCGAGGAGTTGATCTATAGCAGAGTTGGAAATGACCATGTTTTTGCTCTCTTGTCCAATATTCAAATACCGGATTCGGCATTGGTCAATTGTTACGTTCTCACTCTTTGTGTCACTATTGGGTTGAATATATATATTTGAGATTTTACATCGTCTAAAAGTACAGTTCTTGATATTTCCATATATATAAAGATATCCGCCAAAGTTTATTCCATCGAACTCAATGGACTCTGCGTCACCATTGAGTGTGAAACAAACATTGGCATAGGAGGAATTGAATGTCAGACCAAGGCCATAGCCGGCTCCCTGTATCTTCAGGTTCTTGATGTTGTTGAAGTTGGCGTTATTACCAGTATAGAACTCACCTTCCGACAGGGTAATGGTGGCATCCCCCTCTTCGGCCCTCACTTTTTCCATGGCTTGCATAAAGGCATTTATACCATAGAACACATCCACATTGTCACCTTTCTGCAGCGTTGCCATCAAGCGGTCGGTAGCTGCGTTAACACTCATGAAGGCTGCCATCAGAGCAACCAGGAAAAACAGTCTTTTTTTCATACCTTTATTATTTATACGTGAATAATTATTTCATAATCACTTTATTTCCATTGTTTTTACCATCCACTCCTTGGGAGTCATACCTGTCATGGTCTTGAAGGTACGGTAGAAGGAGGTCTCGTTGGCAAAGCCCGACTTATAGTATACCTCGGCAATCTTAATGTCTGGCTGACCTTGGATGAGTCGCTTGGCATAGTCGATGCGGTACCTGTTGACGAAATAGTTGAAGGTACATCCACGAGTCGCCTTGATGCAGTCGGAGATGTATCGCTTGTTGGTATTTAACAGGTTGGCCACATCTGAGAGCTGGAGATTGCTTTGCAGGAAGAGCTTCTGCTGTTCCATCACCAGACAGATGCGCTGCATGAGTAGCTCGTTGGAGTCTACAACTGTCGCAAGGTGCTCGGCTTTTTCCTTCGCCTGACGTTGCTGACGTCTCGTATAGATGAACAAACCTGTCAGGGAAATGATGAGTAGCAGCAAGACTACTTGAAGCCAGACCCAAAATGGAGCTTGGTCGTTGTCTGCCGCACTGGTGGGACTCACATGGAACAGATAGACGCCATTGCTGGGTGAGTAGTTGTTGTTGGTAGTCCAATTCACACCGCCAGCCATCACGATGTTACCCTCGGGAGTCAGCACGGGCAGACTGCCAACGTCTGGCAAGGGGGCGGTGTAGTATAGAGTGAGGGGTACACCCTGGTCGATGCGCTTGTTGTACTCGATGGCCAGGATATATTGTCGGCAGTCCTTGTCTATACCCATCATATAACCGCGCTTGGCGTGATGGTCAACGATGATGGGCGAGTAATAGCGGATATCGCCCCACTGGCTTTTCATGGGAATAGGACTGGTGGTGGGCAACAGGGAGAAACGAGTGCCCTCGACAAGGGCGATGGCAACCTGTCCATCGTCGTTCTTCACAGGTATCAGATAGGCGTAGATGCCCTTGTCGATGTTACCGATAAAGCTGTTGTCGCTGAAATGTCCGAAGTCGAAGAAAAGGGGTTGCCATTCTTTCAACAGGGGGATATGGAGCGTGTCGCCTTGAAGACAGTCGACAATATCGCTGTGTAGCGGTTGGCCGATTGTGTCGAGACAGCCGAAGATGAGGAAGTCGTCAGGTGCGATACGGAGTAGATAGGGACGGTAGCGACCCTCAGTGACATCCTTGACGGGCGAGAATGTCTCCACTCCGTCGAAACGCTCAATGCCGTCATCGTGGTACCAATTGCCAGTGATATATACCAGACTGCTGTCCAGTTCAATGCCGGATGCTGATACGCGCTTCTTGTCCAGACAGCCGAAACCGGTGAAGCTGTGTTGCACGGGATCGTACATCTCCACGACAAAGGTCTGACCGATGCCGAGATGCTTCTCAAAACCTCCTGCTATCAGTGCCTTGCCTGAAGACAATGGAATGGTGAGACCGCCGTCGTGCGCATAGACCGTCTGCATCAGGTGCCATTCTCCGTCCTTGTAATACTCGGCAGTGGGGGTGGGGATGAAACCGGATGTGTGACCGCCGATGACGGTGAGCTCACCATTTAAATAAAGGGTGGCGTGACCGCTGCGCGGAACCTGCAACGATGGCAATTGCTCGACCTGTATCTTCGCTTGTCGATAGGTCGTAGCCTCATCGTTTGTCGGAACCGCATGCGTCATGAGGGGAAACAGAACGCTGAGAATTGCTGTCAATATGCGATGATCATAGGTGTTCATCGTTGCAAAGATAGAAAATAGTAGCAAAAAAAGACTTACAAAAAACGAAAAACGACTAACAATTCAGAAATTGTCAGTGGTTTTCCGCTGTAATGTTTAGAATGTGGAGCTTTTGATGCCTTAGAATGCGGAGGCCTTCAGCATCAGTCCGGCCTTCTCGTCAATGCCAAACATTAGGTTCATATTTTGTACAGCCTGACCTACAGCACCCTTCAGCAGGTTGTCGATGCAAGAAATCATCAGGAGCTGGTCTTCGAATTTCTCTACATACACCACTGCCTTGTTGGTATTGACCACCTGCTTCATATCGGGACTCTTGGTCACGAAATGGGTAAAGGCGGCATCCTTGTAATAGTCGGCGTAGATTTGCTGCACCTCTTCTAACGACTTGTCGCATTTAGCGTAGGCCGTCACGAAAATTCCCCTGGCAAAACACCCGCGCTGGGGAATGAACAGTACACGTCCCGCATAGCCAGGAGCCAGCTCCTGCACGGTTTGGTTGATCTCTAACAGATGCTGGTGGGTGAAGGTCTTGTAGACGGAACAGTTGTCGTTGCGCCATGAGAAATGGGTGGTGGCACCCGGCTTCTGGCCGGCGCCGGTGCTGCCCGTAATACCGTTCACATGAATATCGCCGCTGATGATACCGGCCTTCAGGGCGGGTAGCATGGCCAGCTGAATACAGGTGGCAAAGCAGCCGGGATTGGCGAGATGCTGACAACCGGCAATGATATTCTTATGCGTCTCGGGCAAACCATAGACATAGTCGTGGTCGCCCTTGATGCGGAAGTCCTGCGCCAGGTCGATAATCTTGACGTTGGCAGGGATGGTGTGCTCCTTCAGGAACTGCTCGCTCTTGCCGTGTCCGAAACAGAAGAATACCACGTCAACCTGCTCAAAGGGCATCTGGTTGGTAAACTGCAGGGTGGTGTCGCCGATGAGACCCTCATGCACGTCGCTGACCAGATTGCCTGCGTTGCTCTCGGAGTTGGCAAAGACAATCTCTGCCTCGGGGTGGTTGAGCAGCAGGCGGATGAGCTCACCGCCCGTATAGCCTGCTGCCCCAAGGATTCCTACTCTGATCATCTCTTCTCGTCTTTGTGGATTCCGTAGTAGACGCGCAGGGGCGTGCTCGATACCTTGATGAAGCCCTTGGCCTCGTCGGCTGTCCAGCCCGTCTGCGTCTCGCCATATTCGCCCAGCTTCGACTTGGTCAGGTCGTTGGCAGAGTCAACACCCACGGTCTCAAATCCGTAGGGGCGCAGCTTCAGGATGGCGGTACCTGTCACGTTGCGCTGGCTGGACGTGAGCATGGCCTCGATGTCGGGCATGACGGGCTCCAGATACTGGCTCTCGTGCAGGAACATGCCGTACCAGTTGGCTACTTGGTCCTTCCAGTACTGCTGCCACTTGGAGAGGGTCGACTTCTCCAGCAGGCGGTGGGCCTCGATGATGAGCTTAGGGGCTGCGGCCTCGAAACCTACACGCCCCTTGATGCCTATGATGGTGTCGCCCACGTTGGCATCGCGGCCAATGGCGTACGAGGCACCAATCTCTTCAATCTTCTGGATGGCCTTCACGCGGTCGGAGAATTTCTCGCCGTTCACACCGACTATCTCACCTTTCTCGAACTCAATCTTCAGCAGCGAGTCTGCCTGGGCGGTGACGTGCTTCAGGTAAGCCTCTTCGGGGAGTCCCTGCGTGGGGTCGAGCAGTTCGCCTCCGCAGATGCTGGTGCCCCAGATGCCAACGTTGTAGCTGTATTTCAGCTTGGTGAAGTCGGCCGTGAATCCATGCTCGTTCAGGTAGTCGACCTCTTCCTTACGCGTCAGTTTCTTGTCGCGTGTCAGGGTGATGATTTCTACGCCGGGAGCCATCACGAGGAAGGTCATGTCGAAGCGTATCTGGTCGTTGCCGGCTCCTGTCGAGCCGTGGGCGATGGCGTCGGCACCAATCTCCTTGGCATAGCGTGCGATGGCAATGGCCTGGAAAATGCGCTCGGAGGAAACGGAAATGGGGTAGCAGTTGTTGCGCAACACGTTGCCGAATATCATGTATTTCAGCGACTTCTCGTAATACTCCTGTGTCACGTCGAGTGTCACATAGGCCTTGGCGCCCAGCTTGTAGGCATTCTCTTCGTTGGTCTTCAACTGTTCGTCGCTGAATCCGCCGGTGTTGGCGCATGCTGCGTATACGTCCCAGCCGTCCTGGGTTAGTTTCATCACGGTGTAGCTGGTGTCCAATCCACCACTGAAGGCTACTACTACTTTCTTGTTTGCCATATTTGTTATGTTTTTGTTGTTTCAGTCTTTCAGTTTCTTGATTCTCTCAATTACATCCTCGGGAATCTTGGCAGGAAGATGCACTTCCGGGTCGTAGAGCATGGCGGTGCAGATGCAGTATTTGCGGCCAGTGCGGTGTAGCACATCCACGTTGACGCATCCTTCACAACCGCGCCAGAAGGCCTCGTCGTCTGTCAAGTCGGCAAAGGTGACAGGCTGATAGCCCAGCTCGGTATTCATCTTCATGACTGCTGCCCCGCTGGTCAGCGAGAAGATTTTGGCGTGTGGCCAGCGTGTACGTGCCAGGGAGAATGTCATGTCCTTGATCTTCTTGGCCACGCCAAGTCCGCGATAGTCGGGATGGACTATCAAGCCGCTGGTCGTCACGTATTGCTTGTTGCCCCACGTCTCTATGTAGCTGAATCCCGCAAACTTATCACCATATAGTGCGATGACGGCCTTGGCCTCTTTCATCTTCGTTGTCAGGTATTCATGGGTGCGTTTGGCAATACCTGTTCCACGTACTTTGGCAGCATCGGCGATGGTTTGTAGAATGGTGTCTACGTAGACTTCATGCTCAGGGCCGGCTACAAAAACTTTTATGTCTTTCTGTTCCATTTTTGGTCTTTTTTTATTTCATGTTAGGTACAACCTCGCTCAGCGCATCGACAACCTCGTCTTTGCTGACTCCTTGTTTGATGACGATAAAGATGGTGTCATCGCCAGCGATGGTACCTAAGATTTCGTTAATATGATTGTTGTCGATATTGTATGCGATAGAACTGGCATATCCGGGCCTCGTCTTGATGACGCCCATGTTGCCAGAGAAATTGATACTCAGAAATCCCGGCACCTGCAACATCTCACGTACGGAATGTGGTGTGGTGACACGTTTGTACATGGTGTCGTTGGGAAGAACGTAGACGTAGTTGCCACGCATAGAGGCTGCCTTGGCTACTTTCAGCTGTTTCAGGTCGCGGCTTAGCGTAGCCTGAGTCAGTTGAAATCCTTCTTTCTTCAGCGCTGTGAGCAGTTCGTCCTGACTGCCAAGCTCCTGACTGGAAATAATCATGCGTAAAGCCTCCAGTCGGTCGTTTTTAACTTTCATTGCGGTATATTTATGCGAAATCGGGCGCAAAATTATACAAAAAAGTGCATATCACCAAATTTCCAAGCCTCTTTTTATGCTAAGTATAACATTATTTAGAGATAGCGCCTATGGTTGTGGTGTAATGGCATACATATTGTTTCTGCTTTCGCGCACGCATATATAATATAAGGTATATGTAGATGAAGGCTTGACGTATGTCAAGTCTAAGAAATTTTTTTCGCTGTTTTTTGCAATTTTTCTTCGAAAATATTTGCAGTTTCGGAAAATAGTCGTACCTTTGCATCCGCTTTCAGCCCTGCGGGGTTGGAGAGTGAAAAGGAAAGAGTTCTTTGAAAGAGTTACATAAACAGAGAAGAAGTAGTACAAGAAGCGAGCGTGCGGCCTTGTGCCGTATG
>JAGAXW010000028.1 GCA_017847725.1 Prevotella sp. | reverse complement strand
TTTCATACGTAGATTTATATCGTTGACACTTAGCGAGATACGTGTGAAACTATGTTTTTGTCTCGTCACGTCTGCATCATCTCCCATTATAGCCTATTTCATTTTTTGTAACGGTGGCGTCATATTGTGCGACGGCCGTCGTACATATCTACCACGGCCGTCGCACGATATAAACTAAGGCTCTCCAGGCGGTGAAATACCTGGTGTAGATGATGGTGCAGCCTATTTTGATAGATTGCGCCCACCAGGGCTGCATGCCTGTGTTCTCCAAAACTTAGTTTCGCACCTAACACCCAGTCACACAGACGGATACGAGTTGTTGTGAATCCTATTTTTTAGTTCAATGTTTACATCAATATACTTTATGTGGCACTACGCGGGTTCGACGAACTCATGTTAAATACGGGCAGTTCGGATGACTGGGTGAAGGTGATGGAAAAATTTTCTTTTCCGATGTTCAGCGTTTTCGCCATTTTTTTGTATTTTTGCAGTCTATTTACCAAAAAAAGATGAAACAGTATTATCGTGTTGCCGAGCACGTGTTCGCAGTAGAACTGCCCGATGGCGCTGCCGTGGCGGACGAGATGGCGCAGTATGAGCCCTTCGCCACTGATGCCGCCGCCGACGTGGCCTTCAGTCTGCAGGTGGTAGACGCCGAGTCGTTTCCTGCTGCTGGCGACGTGACGGTAGAACTGCAACAAGACGACGACGGCTCGCAGATTGTGGCCGGTCACATGGGGCAGCGCCCCTATTTTGAGTTCCAGCTGTGGGGGCAGCGGTCGGCCCGTATGCTCACCGACGCCGCCTACCGCGAGGCAGTCGTCGCTCTCGACGCCCATGCCCTGTTCGGTATCAACAATGCCCTGATGGTGATGTACGCCCTGGCCACTGCCGGACGCCAGACCGCCTTATTTCATTCTTCCGTTGTCAGTTATGGGGGCCGCGGATACATGTTCCTCGGCAAGAGCGGCACGGGCAAGAGCACCCATTCGTCGCTCTGGCTGAAGCACATCGCCGGAACGGAGCTGGTCAACGACGACAATCCCGTGGTGCGCCGAACGGCCGATGGATTCTACGTTTTTGGCTCTCCCTGGAGCGGAAAGACCCCCTGCTACCGCAACGTGCGCTATCCGATAGGCGCCGTCGTCCAGCTGAGTCAGGCACCCTATAATAAGATACGTCGGTTGAGGAGCCTTGAGGCCTATGCGGCCCTGGTGCCTTCCATCTCCGGTAAGCGCTGGGACCGCAGCGTCGCCGAGGGACTGCACCAGACGGAAGACCTGATGGCCGGACAGGTGCCCGTGTGGCATCTGGAGTGCCTGCCCGACGAGGATGCGGCCCGTGTCTGTTCTAACGCCGTAGCACCATGACGCGCATCACCGACGACGAGATTATCCGCAATGCCATCCAGCTGGTCAATGAAGGCATGCGCGTTACCTTCCCGGTGAAGGGGAACAGCATGCTGCCTTTTATCATAGGCAGTCGTGAAAGTGTCGACCTGGTGAAGCCCGACGGCCTGCAGCCGGGCCATGTCGTGCTGGCGTGGGTGGAGGGCTGCCGCTATGTGGTGCACCGCATCATCCGTATCGACGGCGACCGGGTGACGCTGATGGGCGACGGCAATATCGCCGGTGTGGAGCATTGTCGTCTCGACGAGGTGGCCGCACTGGCTGTCAACGTGGTGACCCCCGGGGGCAAGCACCATCCGCTCTACAGCGCGTGGCGCGTCAGGGCCAGCAGGCTCTGGTGGCAACTGCTGCCCGTGCGCCGGTGGATACTGGCCGTTTATCGCAGAACATATTTAAAAATGATAGCATAACAATGAAACAGAAAGAAGGATTTGTGCTGCGCACCGTCTGTGGCGAGCACGTCATCGTAGGCGAAGGTCTTGGCACCATCGATTTCGGCAAGCTGATCAGTCTGAACGAGACGGCGGCATGGCTCTGGGAGAAAGCCGGTGAAATGGGCGATTTTGACATCGACAGCCTGTCTGCTGCCCTCTGTGAGGAGTACGAGGTCGAGGCCGGCAAGGCTCACGACGACGTCGCCAAGATGGTGGCGAAGTGGCAGGAGATTGGCATCGTTGAATGAGATATATTCGCTGGATATGGCGTAACATGGCGGGCATTCGGCTGAATACCGCCGTCCGCATGGTTGTCGGTGTCGCTCAGGTGATGCTGGGACTGCTCATGGTGTGGCTCAGCAAGCACTTTATCGACGTCACCATCCGCACGGGCGACGGCCGTGACGTGCTGCGCATGGCCGGTCTGCTGATAGCCATCGTCGTGGCGGCCATCCTGCTGCGCCAGCTCTACTACTATATGAGTACGACGGCAGCCACCAGCCAGTCGAACGCCATCCGCCTGCGGGTGTTCAGCAGCCTGTTCCGTCGGCAGATGTATGAAGACCAGTTGCATAGCGGCGACGTGACGTCGCGCCTCTCCAAGGATATTGACACGGTGGCAGATGTCACCACCACACTGCTGCCGCAGTTTGTTGTCACGGGTTCACAGCTGACGGGCGCCTTCCTGCTGCTCTATTCCATGGACACCCGTCTGGCGCTGGCCCTGCTGCTGCTGACGCCCCTCGTCGTAGGCTTCGGCAAGCTGTTTGCCCACCGTCTGCGCGCAATGACGCTCGACATCCGACAGCAGGAGAGCGTCATCCAGATGCAGGTGCAGGAGGGCATGGAGCACAACGCCGTGCTGCGCTCGCTGGGCAGTGAGCAGTGGGTCACGGCCCGTCTCGACGGCATGCAAGGACAGCTGATGAGCCGGGTGCTGCGCCGCACCCGCTTTACGGTGGTCACCCGTCTGCTGCTGGCCTGTACCTTCAGCCTCGGCTATCTGCTGGCATTCATCTGGGGCGGTCTGCAGTTGCGCAGTGGCGCTATCACCTTCGGCGTGATGACCTCCTTCCTCCAGCTGGTGGGACAGATACAGCAGCCCATCCTCAGTCTGCTCAACATGCTGCCGCGCTTCTTCTATGCCACCGCCAGCATCGACCGCCTGGAAGAACTGGAGGCGCAGGGCGTGGCGCCTGTCGGCAGTGCCCTTCCGCTGCCGCTCGCTGGCAGTGCAGGACTGCGCATGAGGAACGTCAGCTTCGGTTATGCCGCCGGCGACCGACTAGTGGTCGACGGCTTCAGCCACGACTTCATGCCGGGCAGCAAGACGGCCATCATGGGTCAGACAGGTATCGGCAAGACCACCCTGTTCCGCCTGATGCTGGGATTTGTCAAACCGTCGGCCGGTGAAATCGCCCTTTTCGACGCCTCCAGTCACCATGCTGTCGACGAGACCACGCGACAGCATTTCGTCTTCGTCCCCCAGGGCAATACCCTCATGAGCGGTACGGTGCGCTACAATCTGCAACTGGCACGTCCCGAAGCCACTGACGACGAGCTGCGCCACGTGCTCCATACGGCGATGGCCGACTTCGTCTACGACCTGCCCGACGGTATCGACACCCAGTTGGGCGAGCGCGGCATCGGACTGAGCGAGGGTCAGGCCCAGCGCATCGCCATCGCCCGCGGCCTGCTGCGGCCGGGCAGCATCCTGCTGCTCGACGAAATCAGCTCGTCGCTCGACGAACAGACCGAGCACGAACTCTTCAGCCGCCTTTTTGCGGCATGTCGCGAAAAGACCATGATTTTCATTACCCACCGCCCTGCCGTCGGCCAGTTGTGCGACGATGTGGTGCGCTTAGATAATGGGCAGTGATATACCGTTGATTTTCTGGTAGACGTCGAGGGCGTATACGTCGGTCATGCCCGAGATGTAGTCGATGACGGCCATGAGCCGTGTCTCCAGGTCGTCGGCATTGATGTCGTACTGGCTCGACACGCGCCCGATGAGCTGCTGCGAGTAGTAGCGGTCGGGGTGCATGACGGCCTCGACCATCTGCTCCATCAGCGTCGCCATGATTTTGTAACCCGACAGTTCTACGTCGAGCACGGGCCGGCTGAGGTAGATGCGCTCTACCGACAGGGCTGCACAGCGCCTGTAGGCGTCGTGCTGCAGCGGACTGATGTGGTCGATGAGGCTGCCCTTGAAGGTGCCGTTCAGTATTTCGTCCTCGTGGGCGATAAAGGCCGCTACACATTCGTTCTCCAGTTTGCCGATGACGCAGGCACGCATGTACACCACTTTCTCGTTAGGGTCGTCTACCTGCTCGTCGCTGATGCGGCGGCGTATCTTCTGCTGGTTGTCCTCGTCGAAGAAGCCCAGCAGCAGTGCCTCGGTCTCGGCGTAGGACAGTATCTTCAGCTTGTGGGCATCCTCGATGTCCATAATCTCGTAGCAGATGTCGTCGGCGGCCTCTACGAGATATACCAGCGGATGGCGGGCGTAGCGCAGGGGCTCACCCTCGGCGGAGAGCCGGATAATGCCCATTTCATCGGCAAGTCGCTGGTAGGTGGACTGCTCGCTCTGGAAGAAGCCGAACTTCTCCTTCTTACCGGCAGCCGACGAGGCATGGGGGTACTTCACGATGCTGGCCACGGTGGAGTAGGTCATGACGAAGCCGCCGGGGCGGCGCCCCTTGAACTGGTGGGTCAGCAGGCGGAAGGCGTTGGCGTTGCCCTCAAAGTGCGTGATATCGTCCCAGAACTCCGTTGAAACCTGCGATTTCAGCGTTTTTCCTGCCCCCTCCGTGAAGAATGTCTGTATGGCCTTCTCGCCGCTATGGCCGAAGGGAGGGTTGCCCAGGTCGTGAGCCAGACAGGCCGTGGCCACAATCTGACCAATCTGCTCCACCAGGGTGCCGCGCAGTTCGGGATGCTTCTCGCCGATGATGCACTGCGCCACGTCGTTGCCCAGCGACATGCCCACGCTGGCCACCTCGAGCGAGTGGGTGAGGCGGTTGTGTACGAAGACGCTGCCCGGAAGCGGGAATACCTGTGTCTTGTTTTGCAGTCGGCGGAAGGGAGCCGAGAATATCAGGCGGTCGTAGTCGCGCTTGAACTCCGTGCGGTCGTCGTGGCGCTCCGTGTGCCGGTGCTCCTGTCCCAGCCGCTTGTTCGAGATGAGTTGTTTCCAGTCCATCATGATGTTATGCTTGTTTTGATGCTTTTTGTTACGGTTTGGCGGGTGTCGCCGTTGCCTTCTTGTGGTAATACCAGATTTCTATCGAGTTGATGATGTTCTGCCACAGCACGTAGCAGCCGGCGCCGATGGAGGCCACGGGATTCAGGTACATGTATGACACCCAGATGCTGAGCGCCGTATTCTTCTGGAAGAGGGCCTGCCCGGCGTTGATCTCCTCGCCCAGTATGTGGCCGATGCCGCGGCCCAGCCGGAACTGCACGAAGCACAGCAGGAAGGTGGAGGCGGCAATCAGGAGGAGTACCGCCAGCGGTGCCTCGCTGTGGGTGATGTTCTTCACCGTGATGCCCGTCGTGATGCTCAGCGTGACCGACCAGCAGTAGAAGTTGAGGTTCGGATAGCGTTCTATCTTCCTGCACAAGTCCTTGGCATAGCGCTGCAGCAGCCAGCCCAGCACGAGGGGCAGCAGCAGCACCATGGACACCTTTTGCAGGATAATCAGTGCGGCGTCGGTGAAGTTGACGTCGACGGCCTGCTCCAGGATGGGGAATACCACGGGTATCATCAGGGCTGAGGCCAGCGACGAGAACAGTACGAAGGTGGTCATCGTGGCCAGGTTGCCTCCCAGCTTGCCGGTGACGACGGAGGCGGCGGCGGCCGTCGGACCGATGATGCAGGTGAGGATGGCCTCAAGGACGATGGCCAGTTGGAGGGGGTCGTCTGCCCGTTGCTTCGCCCACAGGATGGCGGCCACATTCAGGGCCACCAATGCCAGCTGGCCTACCAGTACGCCGAAGTGCCACCGGTGGAGGCGCATCTGGTGGAAGTCAATCTTGCAGAACGTGATGAGCAGCATCAGGAATACCAGATACGGCAGCACCAGGTCGAACACCGGGGCCAGCATGTCGCCGGCACTGTCGAGTGCCGCCACGTGGTAGAAGGTGAGGTAGCTCGCCGTGCCTATCGTGATGGCCACGGGCAGCGTCCAGTCCTTGACAAATTTGATGATTGCCTTCATAACACGTGCAAAAGTACGTAATTTGACAGTAACATACCCGCGTATTTGCATTTTTTAACAGACAGACCTGCTCGTGGCACCAATGAGCCACGGGGAAAGGAATACTTAAAAAATAGTTATATTTCTGCTGAAAATGATGGCTATTTCCGAAGAATTCATTACTTTTGCACATTATTTTATATTTTAAAAAGAAGCGTTTCTTGATATGGTAAAAATAAAAGTGGTCAACCGCGGGCACCAGCCGCTGCCTGCATACGCTACACCCCAGAGTGCCGGCATGGACCTGCGGGCCAATCTCGATGCTCCCGTCACGCTGCTCCCCATGGAGCGCCGCCTGATACCGACGGGGCTGCACATCGTACTGCCCGAAGGCTATGAGGCACAGGTCAGGCCCCGCAGCGGACTGGCGCTGAAGCACGGCATCACCGTGCTCAATGCGCCCGGCACCATCGATGCCGACTATCGGGGCGAAATCGGTGTGGTGCTCATCAACCTGTCGGAACAGAACTTTGTGATTAACGACGGCGAGCGTATCGCCCAGCTGGTCATCGCCCGCTACGAGCAGGGCGTGCTGGCGGAGGTCGAGGCGCTCGACGAGACGGAGCGCGGTGAGGGTGGCTACGGACATACAGGAGTGAAGTGAGAAGAGTCTGCTACATAGGAATCATGCTGTGGCTGGCCGTCCTGGCGGCGGGCGCACAGGATGTGGAGAGGAACCGTCGCTACGACGCCTTCTTCCTGGAGGCCATCTGCGAACAGGAGAAGGGTAACAAGGACGCTGCCTTCGACCTGCTGCGCCACTGCGTGGAAATCGACTCCACACGCTCGGAGGCCTACTACTATCTGGCCCGCTACTATGAAGCCCTGAAGCAGCGCGACAAGGCCTTCGGATACCTGCAGCACGCTGCCGAACTGGAACCCGACAACGCCACCTACCTGGAGACGCTGGCCAACGGCTACGTACAGCTGCGGCGCATCCCCGAGGCCATTGACGTGTACGAACGGCTCTATGCCCTGAAGCGCGAACGCACGGACGTGCTGGCCATGCTG
Source organism: Prevotella sp. (assembly GCA_017847725.1). Lineage (GTDB taxonomy): Bacteria > Bacteroidota > Bacteroidia > Bacteroidales > Bacteroidaceae > Prevotella. The sequence goes on along the minus strand of JAGAXW010000028.1, from coordinate 94,123 downwards.
CTGGAGCTCTACGAGCAGCAGGAGGACTACGACCATGCCATCAGCACCCTCTCGAAGTTGGAGACCCTCGAGGGCAAGAGCGAGCGCATCAGCTATGCCAAGAGCGGGCTCTATACGAAAAAGGGCGACAAGCGGGCTGCCATCAACGAGATGAAGGCGCTGGCCGACCAGTATCCTAACGACCTGAACTACCGCTGCCTCTATGCCAACACGCTCTACGTGAACGGACAGCAAAAGCGCGCCCTGGCCATCTACGACAAGATACTGCACGAGCAGCCCGACCACCGCAACGCGCTGATGGCCATGCTCGCCCACTATAACGAACAGCAAGACTCGGCACATGCCGCCACCATCATTGACCGCATCCTGATGAACAAGAACACGGAGAGCAGCGACCGCATCGTACTGATGCGACAGGTCATCGGTGAGAGTGAGCATGCCGGAGGCGACTCTACACGCGTGCTGCAGCTCTTCGGAAAGCAGCTCGACATGCCGCAGACGGATGCCGACCTGGCGCTGATGTGCGCCTCGTATATGAATCTGAAGAAGATGCCGACCGACAGCATCGGCAGGGTGCTGGACAAGGCGCTCGCCATCGCTCCCGACAATGCCGCCGTGCGACTGCAGCTGGTGAGCTTCGCCTGGCAGGCCGACGACCGTAAGCGCGTCATCGACCTCTGCCGTGACGCCCGGCGCTACAATCCGGAGGAAATGGCGTTCTACTACTATCAGGGCATCGCCTACTTTCAGGAAAAACAGCTCGACGCGGCGCTCAACGCCTTCCATAACGGCATCGGCGTCATCACGAGCGAGAGCAACCCCGACATCGTCAGCGACTTCTACGCCGTCATGGGCGACATCCTGCACCAGAAGCACATGGACCGTGAGGCCTTTGCCGCCTACGACTCCTGCCTGTTGTGGAAAGACGACAACATCGGCTGCCTGAACAATTACGCCTACTATCTCAGTGAACTGGGGCGCGATCTGGACCGGGCCGAACAGATGTCGTTCCGCACCATCAAGGCTGAACCCAAGAATGCCACCTATCTTGATACCTATGCCTGGATTCTGTTCAAGCAGGGACGCTATAGTGAGGCAAAGATATACATCGACCAGACGCTGACCTGCGACAAAGACAGCTCGTGGGTGATGCTCGACCATGCGGGCGACATCTACTACCATGCGGGCGACAGGGAACAGGCGCTGCGACTGTGGCAGCTGGCCTTGGAGCGCTTTACCGAGCCTGCCGACGGCGACGAGGAGAAGCGGGCTGTGTTGATAAGAAAGATAAAACTAAAAAAATACCAGAAAGAATGAAACCACTACATTGTTTGAAGTTGACCGTGTGGGTCTTGGCACTGATGCTGATTACCGCATGTGGAACGCAGGGCAGACTGGGCCGTAGGTCGGGCCAGCTGACGAAACAGACTACGTCGAGAACGGATAAGCAGGACAAACAGAACGTAGCGCAGCAGCAGACGGCACAGACCGACGGCGAGACGGATGCAGAGCCTGTCGACACGCTGGTGAAGGAGCAGTTCCTGCAGCGTGTGAGCGACAATGCCCAGCATGCCCGCTTTATCACCTCCAAAATCAAGTTCTCCGTGGAAGTGGGCAACCGCCAGATGACGCTCACGGGCAACCTGAAGATGAAGCGCGACGACGTCATCCGACTGCAACTGATGGCCTTCGGCTTTGTGGAGGCCGGACGACTGGAGTTCACGCCCGACTACGTCTTGATAGTAGACCGCATCAATAAGCAGTTCCTGAAGGTGCCCTATGCCCAGCTCAGCTTCTTGCGCAACAGTGGTATCGACTTCTATATGCTGCAGTCGCTGTTCTGGAACGAACTGTTCCAGCCCGGCTTGTCGCATCTGGCCGACCGACACCTGAGACGCTTCGAGGCTGAGGCCGGCGTCGACAACGACGTCGTCATCTCCATGGAGAACAAGAAACTGTCGTACCGCTGGCTCGCCGACCGTGCCGCGGCGCTTGTGAAGATGTCCAACGTGAAGTACGACGACCACTTTGGCAGCGTCTATCAGCTGAACTGGGACTATACAGACTTCAAGCCCATGCCCAACAGCAAGAAAGTGTTCCCCATGCAGCACAAGGTCACCTTCACCACGCCCCAGAAGGAGGTGAAGTTCGATATGGTGCTGAACTATTTGGGTAACGAGACCGACTGGGAGACTCGTACCGAACTGTCGGGCAAGTACAGACTGGTATCTGTCGACGAAATATTGCGTCGTTTCATGTCACTCTAATTACACTGGATGAAAAGAATCTTTGCCATATTGCTATTGCTGACCTTCACGCTGGCTCCGCAGGCGCAGAACCGACGCACGGGAACCAAGGCGCGGAAGACCGCCGTGACCAGGAAGTCTACCGTGAAGAAAAAGACGACACGGAGGGCGGCAACAAACAAGCAGAAGGCCAAGCAGCCTACCTCCGTGGAGGCGCTGCAAAGCCAGCGAAAGCGGATACAGCAGCAAATCAGGGAACAGGAGAGGCGCCTGCGCAACTCGCAGCAGGATGTCAAGAAGCGCCTGCAGACCCTGTTGATACTGAATACGGAGATTACGGGAAAGCGCCGCTCCATCGACACCATCCGCAAGGACCTGGCAGCACTCGACGAGGAGATAGAACTGCTGAGCGCACAACTGGAGGAGCTGAAACGCAACCTCGAGGAGTGCAAACAGCGCTACGTCAAGTCGCTGCGCTATATGCACCGCAACCGCTCGTCGCAGAGCCAGCTGATGTTCATCTTCAGTGCCGACAACCTGACACAGATGTTCCGCCGTATGCGCTTCATGCGCGAATATGCGGCCTATCAGCATGTGCAGGGCGACGAGGTGAAGACGCAGCAGGAGGAAGTCAACCAGAAACTGCAGGACATCAGCAATGCGCGCGAAGAGAAGGGACGACTGCTGGCTAAGGGCGAGCGCGAACGCCGCGAACTGGAGGGTAAGCAGGTAGAACAGCAGAATGTGGTGAAGACACTGCAGAAAGAACAGAAAACCATCCAGGGCATCATCGACCAGCAGAAGAAAAAGGATGCGGCGCTTAACGCCCAGATCGACCGCCTGATAGCCGAGGAGGTGGCTCGCCAGAAGGCGCGTGCCGCCGCAGAGGCCAAGCGCAAAGCCGAGGCGGCAGCACGCGAGCGCCGACTAGCTGAGGCCCGGGCCCGTGAACAGAAGGCAAAGGCCGAGGCGCTGGCTGCCAAGAACAAGAAAGAGAAGGAGGCTGCAGAGCGTCGTGTGCGCGAGGCCGAGGAGAATCGCAAGGCTGAGGAGCGCAAGGCCGAGCGTGAGGTGATGACGGCTCCTTCGGAGGACGTACGCATCAGCGGCAACTTCGAGAGCAACCGCGGCCGGCTGCCGATGCCTATCACTGGCAGCTATCGTGTCGTGAGCCATTTCGGACAGTATAATGTCGACGGTCTACGCAATGTGACGCTCGACAACAAGGGTATCAACATCAAGGGTGAGGCCGGCGCACAGGCCCGCAGCATCTTCGACGGCGAGGTGAGTGCTGTGTTCAGCTTTGGCGGCACGATGGTGGTCATGGTGCGTCACGGCAGCTACATCTCCGTATACTGTAACCTGGCCAGTGTCAGCGTCCGCAGAGGCCAGAAGGTAAGCACCCGTCAGGCCTTGGGACGTATCGGTCAGGACAACATCCTGCAGTTCCAGCTACGCCGTGAGACGGCTAAGCTGAATCCGGAAAACTGGCTGGGAAGATGAAGACACTTTGCGTCACTTTAGCGATACTTGTATGTCCTGGTCCATTTTTGTAGCCTCTTGACCACTGCTTCTGTGATGTTTCTGATATTTCCGTAGCACAGGTTTAACATAAGTTCCTCTATGGAGTATCGAATCTTAATCCACGGGTGCCCCCAGGCCATGACCCTGTATAGGCGTTCCTTATAGTCGTAGTTCTCTGTAACAAATGTCTGATGGCGTAGCGGGAAAGTGACTTCCTTCCTGTTCATCATGAATAGGCTGCGCAATTTTGTGGGCATGGTCTTTAGGTTTGCAGTGTAGTGCGTGCCACCTTCGGTTATTCCTATATTGCTAATCATGTTAACCGATGGGATTATTGCCAACCCGGAATTTAGGAGCATTGCCGCCCACGCTATTGTCTCGAAATATTCCTTTCCCGACTCGCTGTGGTCTTTGAACATCTTGAGCATATCCGACCTGTAGCGCCTGTCGCGTATCAACGCCTTTAATTGTCGCATCGCGTATTCGTCTCTCATAAACGAGTAGTGCTCATCCCACTTGTCGGCGACCCTCTTCCAGGTGGCCCATCCCCAGATGGAGAATGTAGATGTGAAGAAATAGTCGCCACTGACATCCTCGGACACTTCGTCGACGTTGAATCCCGATACCATCATCACCCGCTCGTCGTGCTCGTATCGGTCGAGCATCTCCTTGCAGAAGCGGAAGAAAGAAACAGAAGGGACCACATCATCTTCCAATATGATGACTTTGTCGGCTTTGGAGAAAGCCCATTTCTGCGCGCGGAAGCCTGACGGGTCACAGCCTTGGTTCTTGCTTAGGAAGTTCCGATGCACTTCACACTGCCAGTCAATGTTTGCAACAATCTCCCTGCAAGCCCTGATGTTTTCCATGTCTTGTTCGTTTCTCGGCCCGTCCTGATAGAGTAGCAGCCGTGATGGCTTGGCTTTCCTCACCTGCTCGAACACCTGGTATAGCATGTCTGGTCTGTTGAAGAATAGTATCAGTACTGCTACGTCCACCTCAGCATTTGCTTTTCTCACCGCACTTGATGTGTCATCTGCCCTTTCCATGTGTCTTCTTTAAATTGGTTTGCTAAAATTCATGGCAAATTTAAAGAGGTGATCGAAATAAAGCAAGAAAATGGGGGAATAAGACTTTAGTAAAACTTTAGCAATAGTTTATCCGAGCATATCAATACAATTCGCACAAAAGATTTATCAAATCTGCCGCTCTGCCGGTTTCCCTTTCAAAGACTTGCTTGAGAATCTTAGAACATATTTGCGAGATTCGCCCCTGTGTCACGTCAAGCATACAACTTACCTCCTTCGATTTAAATCCTAAACGGAATAGGATACATACATTAAAATCCTTTTCGTTGAGTTTATATTGTTTTGACAACAATAGACTATTGAATACTGGAAGATTCTCGATGATTAGTCTGCGACATTCGTGAAGCTCGTCGCTTGTCAATTTCTGGCCATATTGTTTTTTCTGCAGCGTTTGGTAGATGTCAGATTCTTTGAGATGCTGGTCAATAGCAGTATGGTCCTGAAGTTGCTGAATTCGTTGCTTTTGCAATTCGCTTTGTTGTAAACTCAGTTGACGCTTCTTTTCTGCTATCAGTTCTTCATATTCATCCGCATGCTCACGAAGCTGTAGAAGCTCCGACTGGGTGCGTTCAAGTTTTTCAAGTGTATGAATGTATTGAACATGTCTTTTTTTACGCTCGGTCAGCAACTTAATAATGACGAATAATCCTAAAGATGAGATTAGAAGTGAAAGTATGATGGTAGTTTGGCGCTTTTTCTTTTCTGCTGATACTTTTTCGTGTTCTCTTCTTGCAATTTCCTTATACCTTGAATAATTATATAAAGACTGAGTATTCTCTACTATAGATGTGGCTTTTTGTTTGTATAAGGAGTCGCTCATGGCGTATGCGTACAGAGCATACTTTGCTACAGAGTCAGGACAACGGAGCTTCTGGTAGAGTTTTGCCAATCCTTTTGCACCGGCATTTTGGTTGTTAAAGTCCTTACCATAACGAAGTTCCTTGCGGAAAAAGTATTCAGCAGAGTCCAATATGTTATTATACAGATAATAGAGTCCCTTGACTTTGTAATAGATTTCCCGCTTTGGTTCGATATTGCCTTTTGTGTCAAAACGACCTGACCCGGATTCATAGATGTCCATGAACTTTTTAGCCTTCTGATAGTCACCCTTCTCTATTAAAATCCGAATAGCAAGCCCTACAGAAATAGCCGCATTAGTTAGATAGCCATATTGGTTATATTTGGAAAAGACATCTTCTATAATAAAAAGGGCGGAGTCTCGCATCCCAAGGTTTTTATAGGCGAAAAACTCTGGTTCGTAACACATAAGAGCAGCAAGCGTGTCTTTTCCTTTCCATGCATATTTAGCAGCCTGTCTTAGGTGTTCTAACAATTGTCTATACAAATCTTGATAATAGAAGACCTCTGCCATCTGTGCGTATACCCTGCTTAGCTGTGCAAAGTCACAATCTGTATCAGTGGTGTCGGCACACTCGATGGCATCGTGATAGCACTCCAGAGCCATTGGAGCCTCGCCCGCCTCGTAGTAGGCGCGGCCAAGAAGGTAGTGTGCCAGCAGGCGGTCGTTGGCTGTGCCGTGACGGTCGAAGAAACGGACGAAGGAGTCTGCCTCCTGCACCGTGAAGGGCTGGTCGGTGCGGTTGCGATGATTGAGACTGTCCAAACCTTGGCGCATGGCAGTACGATGCCGCTCTGTAGTGCAGCAGCAGAGTGTCAACAGCAGGAGGGGAATGGCCAAGAGCTGTCTCATAGTGCCCTACAGGATAATCTTAACGTATGTCTCGATGGCTTGGGCGATTTCCGAGATGCAGATATACTCGTCAGCGCTGTGGCTACGGCTCGATTCTCCCGGGCCGAGCTTCAGCGACTTGAAAGGCATCAAGGCCTGGTCGCTGAGGGTGGGCGACCCGTAGGGTTTCAGTCCCATCTTGATGCATCGCTGTACCAAGGGGTCACTCTCAGGAATATGCGATGAAGACAGACGGAACGAGCGGGCCTTCAGTTCGCACTTCTTCATGTGTTTCTGAAGGAAGGCGAACAGGTATTCGTTCTGATAGTATTCATTGGGACGTACGTCAATGACGAAGCGGCACTCGTCAGGTACTACATTATGCTGTGTACCGCTGTTCAGCACGGTGACCGTCATCTTGGTGGCACCCAGCAGCGGACTCTCTTTCTTGAAACGGTAGTCACGAAGCCATATCAGGTCGTCCAGCGCTTCATAGATGGCATTGACACCCTCGTTGCGGGCGGCATGTCCACTCTTTCCTCGGGCGATGCCGTCAATCACCATCAGGCCTTTCTCGGCGATGGCTGGGTGCATGCCTGTCGGCTCACCGACGATGGCCACATCAATCTCTGGCAGCTCAGGCAAGGCCAGACGGAAGCCGTTCTCACCGCTCACCTCTTCTTCGCACGATGCCAGATACACCAAATTATAATCTTTATCGCTGAGCGCGACTTCGTCACGCCATATCCGATACACCTGCAACAGACTGACCAGCCCGCCACCGCAGTCGTTGGCCCCCAGTCCGTAAAGGCGGTCACCCTCGATGGTGGGGGTAAAGGGGTCGCGCGTCCAGGTGGCAACAGGCTTCACCGTGTCGATATGTGCATTCAGCAGCAAGGTCTTCTTCGCAGGATCCAGTTCCTCCTGAATGAGAACATTGTTGCCGATACGCTTCACGGGCAGTCCGCAGGTCTCGATATAGTCGGCCAGCAGGTCGGCCGCAGCATCCTCTTCGCGGCTCACGGAAGGGGTGCTGATGAGCCGCTTCAGTAGTTCGACGGCTTCATGGGTATATTGCATGTAATCCATTTCAGTATGCAAAGATAAAAAATAATTCTCAATTCTTAACTCGTAATTCTTAATTTATTCGTACCTTTGCACCTATATTATATATAGAGAGCTTATGCAGACGAATTGTCACATGTCGGTGCTGGTGCACGAACAGGCCAAAAAGTATGGTGATCGGGAAATGCTGATTTATCAGGATTTCAGCGGGGGGGCATGGAAGTCCCTGTCGTGGAATCAGGTGTCTCAGACGGTCAAGCAGGTGTCTAACGCCTTGCTGAACCTGGGCGTCAAGCCGCAGGAGAACATCGGTATCTTCTCTCAGAACTCTGTGCAGTATGTCGAGTGCGACTTCGGCGCATGGGGTGTCCGTGCGGTGACCATTCCGTTCTATGCCACCAGTTCCGAGCAGCAGATTCAGTTCATTGTCAACGATGCCAAGGTGCGTTATCTCTTCGTGGGCGAGCAGGAACAGTACGACAAGGCACGCCGCGTCTTCTCGCTGTGCCCCACGCTGGAGCGTATCATCGTCTACGACCCCACAGTGCATATCTCCACCCACGACCCCAATGCCATCTTTTTCTCCGATTTCCTGAAGCTGGGCGAGAACCTGCCCCGCCAGACGGAGGTGGAGCAGTTGCAGGCCGAGGCATCGTTCGACGACATTGCCAACATCCTGTATACCAGCGGGACCACAGGCGACTCGAAGGGCGTCATCCTGACCCATGGGCAGTTCCATGCTGCCTTTGAGGCGAATAACAAATGTGTGCCGGTCAACGATCAGGACAGGGTGATGAACTTCCTGCCCTATACGCACATCTTTGAGCGGGGCTGGGCTATCCTCGCCCTGACCAAGGGCGCCACCATGATAGTCAACACCCATCCGCAGGAGGTACAGCAGTCCATGCGTGAGACCCATCCCACGTGCATGTCGGCTGTGCCGCGCTTCTGGGAGAAGGTGTACATGGGCGTGATGGACAAGATCGAACATTCCAGCGCCGTGCAGCGCAAGCTGTTCATGCATGCCCTGTCGGTGGGAAAGCGTCATAACATCGAATACCTCAGTCTGGGCAAGAAGCCGCCGCTGCCGCTACACCTGGAGTACGAGATGCTCAATCGTACGGTGTTCTCGCTGGTGCGCAAGGAACTGGGACTGGAGAATGCCCATTTCTTCCCCACGGCAGGTGCCGCAGTCAGTTCGCACGTCGAGGAGTTTGTACACTCCATCGGTCTGAACATGATTGTTGGATACGGTCTGACGGAGTCGCTGGCTACCGTCAGCTGCGACCATCTGGGCGAACCTTATACGGTGGGCTCCGTCGGACAGCCTATTGACGGCATCGACATCAAGATTAGTGAAGAGGGCGAGATTCTGCTCAAGGGCCCCACCATCACCGTCGGCTACTACAATCGGGAAGACCTGACGAAGCAGTCGTTCACTGCCGACGGCTATTTCCGTACGGGCGACGCCGGATATATGAAGGACGGCGAACTGTTCCTGACCGAACGCATCAAGGATCTGTTCAAGACCTCCAACGGCAAGTACATCGCTCCGCAGATGATAGAGTCCAAGCTGCTCGTCGACAAGTATATCGACCAGATATGCGTCATCGCTGACCAGCGCAAGTTCGTCTCGGCACTGATAGTGCCCGTCTACCCCCTGCTTGAGGAGTACGCCCGCGACCACCGCATCCCCTTTGCCGACCGCGAGGAACTGTGCGCCAATCCGCAGATTATCGAAATGCTGAAGGAGCGAATAGACACCCTGCAGCAGCAGCTGGCTCACTACGAGCAGGTGAAGCGCTTCACCCTGTTGCCGCACCACCTCTCGATGGAGAAGGGCGAGCTCACCAATACCCTGAAGATACGCCGACGGGTGCTCAACGAGAACTACAAGGCGCAGATTGACAAGATGTACGAAGAGTAAATGATTACAAGCGACCAACTGAAAGATGTCTTGGATCGTGCCGACCAACTGAAGCACTATCTCAAGATAGACGAGAAGAAGATAGAGTACGAGGAGGAAGACCTGCGTACGCAAGCTCCCGACTTCTGGCAGGACCAGAAGCGTGCCGAGGAGCAGATGAAGAAGGTGAAGGGCATCAAGAAATGGCTCGACGGCTATCAGGCCGTCCGTACGGCGGCCGACGAGCTGCAGCTGGCTTTCGACTTCTACAAGGAAGACATGGTGACCGAGGAGGAGGTCGACCAGCTCTATCGGAGTGCCATAGAACTGATAGAGAACCTCGAGCTGAAGAACATGCTGCGCCAGAAGGAAGACCCGATGGACGCCGTGCTCAAGATCAATTCGGGAGCTGGCGGCACTGAGAGCCAGGACTGGGCGTCAATGCTCATGCGCATGTACCAGCGGTGGGCCGAGGCCCACGGCCATAAGGTCAGCATCTCCGACCTGCAGGACGGCGACGAGGCGGGCATCAAGAGTGTTACGATGCAGATAGAGGGCGGCGAGTATGCCTATGGCTATCTGAAGTCGGAGAACGGTGTCCACCGACTGGTGCGCGTATCGCCGTTCAATGCCCAGGGCAAGCGCATGACGTCGTTTGCTTCCGTTTTCGTCACCCCTCTTGTCGACGACACCATCGAGGTGTATGTCGACCCCGCCAAACTGTCGTGGGACACGTTCCGCAGCAGTGGCGCCGGCGGTCAGAACGTCAACAAGGTGGAGTCGGGCGTACGCCTGCGCTACTGGTATACCGACCCTGATACTGGCGAAGAGGAGGAAATACTGATAGAGAATACCGAGACACGCGACCAGCCTAAGAATAAGGAGCGCGCCATGGCGCTGCTCCGCTCACAGCTCTACGACCGTGCCATGCAGAAGCGCCTCGAGGCCCAGGCCAAGATAGAGGCGGGCAAGAAGAAGATAGAGTGGGGGTCGCAGATACGCTCCTACGTGTTCGACGACCGTCGTGTCAAGGACCATCGCACCAACTATCAGACCAGCGATGTCGACGGCGTCATGGACGGGAAGATTGACGAGTTCATCAAGGCCTATCTGATGGAGTTTCCCGTCAACGATGAAGAATAACTAATCCAAAACATTAATTTATATATTATGTCAAACAAGAAAGTACAGGTAAAGCGCGAGGCTTATGCCAAGAAGCAGGAAGAACGTGGAAAGAAAATCGTTATGTGGATATTCGCCGGGCTCATCCTATTAGCCCTTGCCTATATGGTGTGGACTTTCTCTATGGTATCCATGTAAGATGGCATTAGAGATAGAACGTAAGTTCCTCGTGCTTGACGACTCGTACAAGCACGAGGCTTTTTCTAAGAGCCGCATCCGTCAGGGCTATATCTGTAGCGAACGCGGGCGCACCGTGCGCATCCGTATTCGTGACTCGCGTGCGTATATTACTATAAAAGGTCCCAGCCTCGACGGCGGCCTTTCCCGCTACGAGTTCGAACAGGAGATACCGCTGGACGATGCCGAACAGCTGCTCACGCTATGTGAGCCCGGCATCATCGACAAGACGCGATGGCTCGTCAAGAGCGGTTCCCATACCTTTGAGATCGATGAGTTCCACGGCGACAATGCGCCCCTCGTCATGGCCGAGGTAGAGATGAAAAGTGCCAGCGAGATGCCCCTGATGCCCCATTTCATTGGAACCGAGGTCACCGGCGACCGCCGCTACTACAACAGTCAGCTGCGCCGCCATCCTTACAGTCGATGGTAGCACAGGGCCAGTAATACGCCGACAGCCGATCCGATGAGCACTCCTATGCTGTCGGCCATAAAGTCGAACCATTCGCCCGACCGTGTCGTGGTGCAGTAGGCCTGCAGCAGCTCTATCAGTCCTCCTAAGATAATCATGCCGACGACGGCAAATAGCAGCAGCCTGCGAAAGTCGAGCCGGATGTGGCTTCGTATGTATTCCCACCAGATGACGCTGCTGGTGCCGCCATACATGACGAGATGGGTCCACTTGTCGACAAACTGTACGTCGTCAAAGGGCGTCTCAGGGAAGAAGGGCATGAAGGAAAGCGTGAAAATTAGCAGTAGGCAGAGGATGGAAAGGGGATATTTTCTTATAAAATGGCTGTAAAACGACATAATAACTTACATTTGGGTTGCAAAAATAAGAATTATTTTATACTTTTGCAAATGTTTTGAGAGAATAATATGAGCGAAAGAGCTAATTTTGGAAGTAAACTGGGGGTCATTCTGGCGACAGCAGGCTCGGCTGTAGGCCTTGGCAACGTCTGGCGCTTTCCCTATATGGCGGGTGAGAACGGCGGTGCCGTGTTTATCATTATCTATGTTGCCTGTGTGCTGCTGCTGGGTGTGCCTTGCATGATCAGCGAGTTCATCGTGGGGCGTCACGGACAGGCTAATACGGCGCGGTCTTTCCGGAGCCTGGCAGGTGGTACGCCATGGGCTGTCATCGGCTATATGGGTGTGCTGACGGGTTTCTTGATTACGGGCTACTATGCCGTTGTGGCCGGGTGGTGTCTGCAGTATGTCTGGGCATCGCTGGTGGGCCATCTGCAGGGCGATCCGGAGTATTTCAAGACCTATTTTACCGAACTGAGCACAGACCCCGTGAAGCCCGTGTTGTGGACGGTTGTCATCCTGATGCTGACGTACCTGATTATTGAGCATGGCGTGAGAGACGGTATCGAACGGGCCTCAAAGATGATGATGCCAACGCTGTTCATCCTGCTGCTCATCATCGTTGCAGCCTCGTGTATGCTCCCCAACGCATGGGCGGGTGTCGAGTTTTTGTTCAAGCCGGACTTCTCCAAGATTAACAGCGACGTATTCCTTGGTGCGCTGGGCCAGTCGTTCTATTCGCTGAGTATTGCCATGGGCTGTCTGTGCACCTATGCCAGCTACTTCTCGAAATATACCGACCTTACCAAGGCGGCATCCCAGATTGCCGTCATCGACTGTCTGGTGGCCATCTTGGCCGGTCTGATGATATTCCCGGCGGCTTTCTCGGTGGGCGTCAATCCCGACAGCGGTCCGTCGCTGATTTTTATTACGCTGCCCAATGTCTTTGCGCAGGCATTTGCTTCCGTACCGCTGTTGGGATATGTGATATCGCTGCTCTTCTTCGTGTTGCTGTCGCTGGCAGCGCTGACGTCGCTGATGTCGCTGCACGAGGTGTCGACGGCGTTCTTCCAGGAGGAGCTGCACACCACGCGCAAGCGGGCAGCACAGGTTGTTACGGTGACCACGGCGGTGATTGGAGCGTTCTGCTCGTTGTCGCTGGGCGCTGTCGACGGTCTGACGCTGGCCGGCCGTAGCCTGTTCGACTGGTTCGACTTTGTGACAGGCCAGATATTCCTTCCCATCGTAGGCTTCCTGACCTGTATCTTCATTGGCTGGTATGTAGACCATAAGATAGTCCGTGACGAGTTTACCAACTGGGGTGAGCTGCGTGGAAGCTATTTCCATCTCTACCTGTTTCTGGTCAAGTACGTCTGTCCGTTGGCCATCCTGTTCATTTTCTTCCATCAGCTGGGCTTCCTAAAGGGATAAAGACATGAGCGAGCGAGGCAGTTTCGGCAGTAAGATAGGTATTGTCCTTGCGACAGCAGGTTCGGCCGTGGGCTTGGGCAATATTTGGCGTTTCCCGTATATGACGGGACAGAACGGCGGTGCTGCTTTTCTCCTTATTTATATAGTCTGTATCTTCTTGCTGGGCATCCCCGGCATGGTGAGCGAGTTTATCGTAGGGCGCCATGCCCAGACCAATGCCGCCCGTGCCTACGACCTTCTGTCGAAAGGGCGCCCATGGAAATGGGTGGGCTATCTGGGCATCCTGACATCCACCATCATCCTTGGCTTCTATGCCGTAGTGGCCGGATGGTGTCTGCAATACCTCTTTGCCTCGCTGGCCGGACAGCTGAATGGTGATGCCCAGTATGTCACCAACTATTTTGCCGACTTCTCGAGTGATGCGCTGAAGCCCGTCGTATGGGGTATCGCCTTTATCGTGCTCACCCATTTTGTGGTGGCGCGCGGTGTGCAGCGAGGCATCGAGCGTGTGTCGAAGTGGCTGATGCCGATATTACTCATACTGCTGATGGTGCTGGTGGTGGCCTCCTGCCTGCTGCCCGGTGCGCTCGACGGTGTGCGCTTCCTGCTCTATCCCGACTTCTCCAAATTGGCCAGCCGTGTATTGCTCGAAGCCTTGGGACAGGCATTTTTCTCGCTGTCGCTGGGCACGGCCTGCCTGTGTACCTATGCCAGCTATTTCTCCAAGGACACCAATATCCTACATTCGGCCAGTCAGATAGCCATCCTCGACACGATGATAGCCATCTGCTCGGGTCTGGTGATATTCCCTGCTGCCGCCTCGGTGGGCATCAGTGCCGACAGCGGTCCGTCGCTTATCTTCATCACACTGCCCAACGTGTTCCAGCAGGCCTTCGACACGGTGCCGGCGATAGGATATGTGGTTGGTGTGATGTTCTATGCGCTGCTGGTGTTTGCCGCACTCACCTCCACCATCTCGATGCATGAGATAGGCACGGCATTCTTTACCGAAGAGTTGCAGCGGCCGCGTAGGTATTCGGCATGGATTGTCACCGTTGTCGCATCGCTCATTTGCCTCTTCTGTGCCTGGTCGGTGGGCGCCTATCCCGACCTGGGGCTGATGAATTTGCCGGTGATGGACTTCTGCGATCAGCTTACGGCCAATGTCATGCTGCCTTTGGGCGGTATGTTGGCCTGTCTCTTTGTGGGTTGGTATATCCCGCGTCAGGTGGTCTTCGACGAACTGACGAACGGCGGCACCGTCAATGTGTGGTTTTTCCGCATCTTCCTGCTGGCCGTCAGGTATATCTGTCCTGTCTGCATCCTCATGATATTCCTGCATCAGTTGGGCGTGATATGAACCGCAACGACAGGAAGATAGCCGTCGCTGCACTGATGCTCTTGCTGGCGGTGTTGGTCTTTCTGCTCCTGACAGACCAAGGTGACCCGACGGCCGATGTCCAGACAGACTCCCTCTCCGTTACCGCTCCGTTCCCTCGCCGTTCCCGCTCCGTTGTTCATGGAGAGCCTCTTCGCGTCCGCCGCGTCGAGTCCTTCCCCTTCGACCCCAATACCGCCGACAGTGCGCAACTGCGCCGGCTGGGTTTGCAAGATTGGCAAATCCGTAATATCTACAAATACAGGGCCCATGGCGGCGTCTACCGTCGGAAGGAAGACTTCGCACGCCTCTATGGGCTCACGGTGAAGGACTACCGGCGGCTGGAGCCTTACATCCGTATATCGGATGAATACCGGCCGGCCGCTACCTTGCTGACTGACAGCGTGAGGCATGAGCGTGACACGCTGCGCTATCCGGTCAAGCTGGCCGAGGGTGAGACCATCGTGCTGAGCGGGGCAGACACCACACAGCTGAAGAAGGTGCCGGGGATTGGGTCGTATTATGCGCGTGAGATTGTGCGTTATGGAGAGCGGTTGGGCGGTTACGTCAGTGTCGACCAGTTGGACGAGATTGACGGCTTCCCGCACGCTGCCAAGAAGTATTTCAGCATCCGGCAGCCAGCTACCAGAAAGTTGAGAATCAATAGCCTGTCGCTTCAGGAGTTGCGCCGTCATCCGTACATCAACTATTATCAGGCCAAGGCCATTGTAGACTATCGCCGGCTCAAGGGCCCTATTGAGAGCCTGCAACAACTGCGCCTCTCTGCTGACTTCCCTCCTGAGGCCATCAGCCGACTGGAACCTTACGTGGAATACTGATTGTTCTTATCCGAGTGTGACCGTGTCGACGCTGACAGGCTCGTGCAGGAAAGTCTGTGCCTGTTCGCTGAACTTGTCGGGATTCTCTGTGGTCAGGTAGTTCACCTGTCCACCTCGCGTGCAACGCTGCTCAATGTCGCGATGACGCTGCAGATAGTCGGCAAGGCTCTTCGCCACGTACCGGCCTTGTGCTACGATGTGGATACCCTCGGGCATGTGGGAGCGTATCTTGGGCAGCAAGAGCGGGTAGTGTGTGCAGCCCAGGATGACGGTGTCAATAAGCGGATCGAGCGCCATCAGCTGGTCAATTCGCTTCTTGACGAAGTAGTCGGCACCCGGCGATTCGGCCTCGTTATATTCTACGAGGGGTACCCAAAAGGGGCACGCCACGCCGCTGACTTTTACGTCGGGTGCGAATTTGTGGATTTCGAGGTCGTACGACTGGCTCTTGATGGTGCCTTCGGTGGCGAAGATGCCGATGTGGCGCGAGTGGGTGAGCGAGCCGACAATCTCGGCGGTAGGACGAATGATGCCCAAGACCCGACGCTGTGCGTCGAGCTTGGGCAGATCGTTTTGTTGGATGGAGCGCAGCGCCTTGGCCGAGGCGGTGTTGCAACCCAGTATGACGAGGTGGCATCCCATCTCGAAGAGACGGATGACGGCCTGTCGGGTGAACTCGTAGACGACGTCGAACGAGCGAGTGCCATACGGAGCCCTTGCGTTGTCGCCCAGATAGAGGTAGTCGTACTGGGGCAGCTCCTGGCGTATGGCGTGCAGGATGGTCAGTCCGCCGTATCCACTGTCAAAGACGCCAATGGGTCCCGGCCTTTTGGGTAATATTAACTGGCGCGTAGTCAATGCTGACGGTTTATTTTAACAGTTCCTTGACAACTTCGTTGATATCTTCGCCCTGTGTGGGGTTGATATAGGGCACGGCGTTCAAGTCGGTGTTGAGGATGAAGGCGTAGCCGCGCTGCTGTCCCAGCGTGGCTAGCACGTCGGCCAGCCGCTGGCGCAGTGGGGCCAGTGCCTCTTCCTCGGCCATGCCGAGCAGCCGCTGTCCCTCCTTCTTGAAGGCGATGTTCTTGTCGAGCATCTCCTGCAGCTCGCTCTGTCGCTTCTGCAGGATGGTCTGCGGGAAGGACGACAGTCCGTCGAGAAACTCCTCATACTTCTTGTTGAAGTCGTCGGCCACGCGCTGCTGTTCGGCTTCATACTTTTCGCGCAGCTCCGCCATCTGTGCCAGCACCAGCGCATAGTCGGGCATGGCATGCATGGCACTGTCGTAGCTGAGATAGCCGAACAGGGCTTTCTCCGCCTGCACCGGCTGCTCCTCGGTTTGTGCCGAGGCAGTCAGTGCGGCGAGCATGGTCAATACGAAGAGTAGGCGCTTCATATCCGGTGAGGTATGTTTCTATTTACTTCAGGCCGAGTTTAGACTTCACCTGAGCGGTAATGTCGGTAGACAGCGTGGTGCTGATGTAGGGGATGCCACCGGTGAGGTCCATCACGTAGACGTAGCCGCCGGCCTGGCCCACCTGCTTGATGGCGTCGAGCACCTTGGTGGTGATGGCCTGCATCTTCTCCTGCTGCTCCTTGGCCAGAGCCTGCTGGTTGTCCTGATAGCTCTGCTGTATCTTCTGATACATCTCCTGCAGTTCCTGCTCACGGCGCTGCTTGATGTTGGCGGGCAGGCTGGCCGACTCCTTCTCGTAAGCCTCCGACTTCTTCTGCAGTTCCTCCTGCATCGACTTCAGGTCGGCTTCATACTGCTTGGTCAGGGCCTCTATGTCGGCGCGTGCCTTGGTGAACTCAGGCATGGCTTGGATAATCTCCTGCGAATTGACGTGTCCGAACTTCTGTGCGAATGTGGCCATAGGAGCCAGCATCAGCAGTGTAATCAATAGTTTCTTCATAATTTTGTTTACTTTTTTTGTTTTTATAATTTCTGTTTTCTGATATTATCCTAATTGCTGTATCCCAGTTTCGACAGCACCTCGTTGCTGACGTCGATTTTGGGCGATCCGAAGATGATGCCCTGGTCGGAGGCACGGTCGAGGATGAGCTGGTAGCCGCGCATGTCGGCAATGTCCTTCACGGCGTTGTACACCTCCTCCTGGATGGGAGTCATCAGGGCGGTGCGCTTCTTGAAGAGCTCGCCCTGCGGTCCGAAGTATTTCTTCTTCAGGTCGGCAGCCTCCTTCTCCTTGGCGACGATAGCGTCCTGGCGGGCCTTTTTCTGCTCCTGCGAGAGGAACACCACCTCGTTCTGGTAGTTCTTGTAGAGCGTCTGCGCCTCTATCTGCAGTGCCTCCACTTCGGCCTGCCACTTCTTCGATACCTGGTTGAGCTGCTCGTTGGCGCGCTCGTAGGCCGGTATGTTCTTAAAGATATAGTCCATGTCGACCAGTGCAAACTTCTGTGCCTGCATCGACAGTGCTGATGCGCACAGCACCATGAGTGTTAACAGTGTCTTCTTCATAACGTTCAGTTTTAAAACTCTTGTCCCAGGATGAAGTGGAACTGGCTGCCGCCCTTGCTCGATGACGTGCCGTAGGGCTTGTCGAAACCGTAGGCCCAGTCGATACCCATCAGACCCACCATTGGCAGGAAGATGCGCACACCGAGACCTGCCGAGCGCTTGAGCTGGAAGGGGTTGAAGTTCTTGGCTTCGTTCCATGCGTTACCGCCCTCCAGGAATCCGAGTCCGTAGATGGTGGTGTTGCCCAGCAGGAACGGGTAGCGCAGCTCGAGCGTGAAGCGGTCGTAGGCATAGCCTTCGGCGCGGTAGGGTGTGAGCGATCCGTTCTCGTAACCACGCAGTCCGATGGTCTCTTCGGCATATCCCGACGAGTAGCCGCTCATGCCGTCACCACCCACGTAGAATGTCTCGAAGGGCGACTTCTTGTCCTTGTTGTATGCGCCGAGGATACCCATTTCCACGCGGGTCATCAGCACAAGACACTTCTGCCCGCCGGTGAGCGAGGTGAAGGTGCGCGACTTGAACTTCCACTTGTGATATTCTATCCAGCGGTACTTCTCCTGCAGCTCGTCGTTGTAGCGGTCGATGTTGGTGTTGTAGGTCTGCGCCGTACCGAGGTTGGCATAGTCCTTCTTGTCAAACAGCGACCAGGGCGGCGTGAGTGTTACCGATGCCGAGAACTCCGAGCCGCGGCGTGGGAACAACTGGTTGTCGGTCGACGTACGCGACAGGGTGATGCCCAGGTTGATGTTGTTACAGTTACCGTTGCTGATGAGGAAGTAGCTCCAGTCTTGCAGCATGTAGCGCGTGTACGACAGCTGCAGCGACAGCTGGAAGTAGTCGTCGGGCCAGCGCAGGCGCTTACCCCATCCGAGCGATACGCCGAAGAGCTTGATGTACTTGTCGTCGTCCATCATCGACGTATAGTCGTAGTAGCCGCTGTTGTACGATCCGAGTCCTGCGGCGTAGTTATAGTAGTTGTTATACCAGCTGGAGTTGCGGTAGGTGCTGGAGATGTCGGTCTGCTTCGAGAAGAAGGCGTTGACGCTGAAGGCGATGGGGCGCTTGCCGCCGAACCATCCTGTCGAGTAGCCGGCCGATACCGAGTTGTAGTAGCTACCGTTCGACTGGTACGACAGCGACAGCTGCTCGCCGTCGCCGATGGGCAGCAGTCCGCGGTGCATCTTGTTCTTGCCGAACAGGTTGCGCATGGAGAAGTTGTTGAGCTTGATGCCCACGCGTCCGATGATACCCGTCTGTCCCCATCCGAGCGAGAATTCCAGCTGGTCGTTCGACTTCTGTTCCAGTTGCCAGTTGATGTCTACGGTGCCGTCCTCGTAGTTGGGCTTGATGTCGGGGTTCACCTTCTCGGGGTCGAAGAAGCCCATCGAGGCTATCTCGCGTGCCGAACGCTGGATGGCCTCTTTCGAGAACAGGTCGCCCGGCTTGGTGCGCAGCTCGCGGCGCACCACCTCCTCGTAGAGTCGGTCGTTACCGTATATGCGCACGTGGCTGATGTGTGCCTGCGTACCTTCTACGATGCGCATCTCCAGGTCGATGGAGTCGCCCACGATGTTCACCTCCGTAGGCTGCAGGTTGTAGAAGAGGTAACCGTTGTTCCAGTAGTAGTTGCCGATGGCGTCGTCGTCCTCCGAGAGTCGCTTGTTCAGCAACTTCTGGTTGTACACGTCGCCCTTCTTCATGCCTAACGTGGCGTTGAGCCAGTCGGTGGTCACCACCGTGTTGCCCACCCACGTGATGTTGCGGATGTAATAGCGCTGACCTTCGTCGAGCTTGACCAGCACGTTTACGTGCTTCTCGTCGACTGTCCATACCGAGTCTTCCAGAATGACGGCGTCGCGGTAGCCCAGCTCGTTATATTTGTCGATGAGGGCCTTCTTGGCCTCCTCGTAGCGTTCGGGAGTGAACTTCTTGGGCTTGAACATGTTCTTGAACTTGCCGGCCTCGTTGATTTTGCCAAAGGCACCCTTCTTGAACATCGAGCCTTTGATTTTCTTCGTCTTCAGCTGGTGGTTGCCCTCGAAGATGATTTTGCGCACGCGCATCTTCGACTTCTTGTCGACGCTGATGTCGAGTATCACCTCGTTGCTGCCCGTCACGTCGTCGCGCTGCGCAATCTCTATCTCGGCGTTCTTGTAGCCCTTCTCGTCGAAGTATTTCTTGGCCAGTATCTTGGCGCGGTCCAGCATGTTGGGTGTAATCTGGCTGCCGCGTATGATGCCCAGCTTGGCCTCCATGTCCTCGCGCTCCGACTTCTTCAGTCCGAAGTAGTTGATGCTGCTCACGCGTGGGCGTGTGGCCAGCAGGATGCGCAGGTACACCTTGTTGCCCACGATAGAGTCGGCGCCGATGGACACCTTCGAGAACAGGCCGTGCTTCCAGTAGCGCTTCACGGCTTCCGTAATCTCAGTGCCCGGCACGTCGATGGTCTGGCCCACCGACAGTCCCGACAGTCCTATCAGCACATAGTCTTCGTAGCCCTCGACGCCCTTGACGGTGATGCCGCCAATCTCGCACGAGCGTGGCGTGCCGGCATACGAGATGTCGGGATTGACGATGACGTCTTGCGCTCCTGCAGTGCTAAACGATAGCGGAGAAACGACGAATGACAGACCTATCATCCATCTCCATCTTGTATTCATACGTCTCTTATTTATCACTTGTATACTCAATTATCAGTTATCGATTCTCATTCGGAAACTTCTGCCTCGTTCTCCACCTGTGCCTCCGTCTTGCCATAGCGTCGCTGGCGGCTCCTGTAGCTCTCGATGGCCTTGTGCAGCTGCTCCTCGTCGAAGTCGGGCCAGTAGGTATCGCAGAAATACAGTTCGGCATAGGCTATCTGCCACAGCAGGTAGTTCGAGATGCGCACCTCGCCGCCCGTGCGTATCAGCAGGTCAGGGTCGGGCATGAAGTAGGTGCACAGGTGCTGGCTGATGGTGTCTTCGCTGATTTCGCTCAGTCTGATCTTGCCCTCCTTCACGTCGGCAGCGATGTCGCACACGGCCTTCGTCAGTTCCCACTTCGACGAGTAGCTCATGGCCACCACCAGCGTCATGCCGTCGTTGGCAGCCGTCAGGTCCTCCATGTAGTGTATCTTGTCCTGCACGCTCTTGGGCAGCCGCTCCAGGTCGCCGATGAGTCGGAACCGGATGTTGTTGTCGGAGAACAGCTCCATCTCGAAGAAGCCCAGCACCAGTCCCATCAGCGCCTCAATCTCGTAGGCCGGCCGGTTCCAGTTCTCGGTCGAGAAGGTATAGAGCGTCAGGTATTTCACTCCCAGCCGGGCGCTCTCGGCGGCAATCTTCTTGACGGTGTCCAAACCCGCCTTGTGGCCCAGTGTGCGGTCCATGCCGCGTTCGGTAGCCCAGCGTCCGTTGCCGTCCATGATGATGGCAATATGCTGTGGGATGTTATTTAGTTCTTTCTTCATCATTCAGTGCTTATCGTTAGTCACGGTCGTTGTGACAGGTTTTACATTTGGCCCAGAGGTCGTAGCTCACCGACAGGCGCAGGTGACTGTAGCAGTCGGTGTTCTTGAACAGTCCCGAACTCTTGATGCCGAAGGCGTCCTTGGCACCGTCCAGACGGTCGTTGTTGGAGATGTGCATGGCCCACTCCAGCGCCACGTTCACCCGGTTGGCAGCCTTGTACTTCACGCCGCCGCCTATTGGCACGTTGAATCCCATCTCCGTCTTGTCAGGTTTCGAGATGGTGGCTCCCAGTCCCAGGAAGATATACGGCGTCAGCCTTTTGGCGCCGCGGTATTCCATTCCCGTTCCGTAGGGCCAGAAGTTGTATTCGTAGCGCACTCCCACGTCCCACAGGCGCGTCTTGAAGGTATAGCCGTCCCACTCGTTGGGCAGGTAGGTGCCAGCGTGCTTGGCCGACCCTTTCAGCTGTCCGTGGCTGACGTTGAGGGCGATGGCCTGGCGCGGGTCGAAGCGGTATTTGGCCAGCAGGGTGAACATGGGTTGCATCTCCTTGAAGATGTTGTCGTTGAAATCGCCCTGATACGATACGGCCCCCACGCCGGCGCCTATCTCCAGCCTGTATTCGGGCTCCGTCTGCCCGTATGCGTTCAGCGACAGGTGAAATACGAACAGCACGGCCAGCATTCTCACTGCCCGTGTCGCTCCCGTTTCACGATGTTGCGCCGCCTTATTCATACCACAGCCAGTTCGAGTCCCATCCCAGACGGTTCACACGGCCTTTCCACACCTTGTTGGTGCCGTAGCAGAATATCCGGATGTTGTTTTCCGAGTCCGTGGTCACCTTGATGCCCGTCGCCGTCTTGTCGAAGTCGGCCGGCATCTTGTAGAGTGAAGTCGTCTTCCAGGTGATGCCGTTGTCGCGGCTCTGGTATATCGTAGAGTAGTCGCCGCCGAAGGCCAGCACCGACTCGTCGTATCTGATGATGTTCAGACTGGTCATGATGGGCAGGTTGTACGGCTCTGCGTCGTCGCGCTCTATGTAAGTCCATTTGCCCTCCGGCGCCCCCTCTTCATAGTCCACTATCTTGCGCCACACCACCGAGCGGTTGGCATTTTTCGGGCTGGTGCCCACCAGCAGCACATAGTCGGTGTATATCGAGTAGTCCATGGGGTAGCTCACCAGCGCCAGGTTGGTCAGCGGCAGCATGTCGCTGTTGTTGTCGGGGTCGGTGGCGTCGTAGTCGGGGCAGTCCTGTGTCCACGTGCTGCCGTTGTCCTTTGACACCATCAGCTTGTCGTCGTCCGACAGGGCGTACATCTCTGTCCCCGAGTAGTTCTTGCCCAGCATTACCTTGATGCCTGCGGGCAGCGTCTCGGCGGTGGGCATTGGCTCGTCCACCAGGTGCCACTGCAGCGAGTCGCCCTTTTCGCGGTGTACGTTCACCTTAATGTCATACTGCGTATTGCTCGTCGAACCGTCGCTGGGCATCACCACAAAGCGGCGAGTCTGGCTGAAGTCGATGCTGTCCGAGGCGTTATAGTAGCGCAGCGTGTCGCTGCCGACGTCCTGGATGACCACCAGTCCGTTGTTGCGCGTTGTGATGTTGCACACCACGCGCTTCACGTCCGTGCCCTTGGGCAGCGAGTCGGCGTTCTCGATGGTGCGCACCCACTTGCCTGTCGGGGTCAGCTCGGCCACCTGACTGATGCGGAATGGGTAGTTGCTGCCGGCAAAGGTCTTCGTCACGCCGTCCACGTTGCGCTTCATCGTTCCCAGGTAGAAGCCCGTTATCGCCGCGTCGTTGTAGAGCGTGGTGTCGGCGTCAGAGTCCTTGCACGACGACAGCGTGATGAGCGCTGCCATCAGCAGATAGATACACTTTATTCGTTTCATGAAACACGTCTTAAATCGATTTTGGGTGCAAATTTAAGCACAATTCTGCAATTATGAGCATAATTCAGTCTTTTATTAAGTTAAATATACGATAAAAAACGATATTTTTAGTTTTGTAAACAAAAAAACGTGCGGTATGAGTCACTCACTCCGCACGTTTTCTCACTATCGGATGTTGGTATGCACCAGTGTGATGATGCTCAGCGCTGTTGTCAGCGCTACTCCTGCCAGCATCCAGACAGTCTGATAGTCAAATAACATAATCTTTACCTTAAAAACTACTAACAAAAAAACATACTTCAGGGCTGCCGTCGCTCGACAACCCGCTGCAAAATTACAGATTGTGGCCGTACACAGCAAGCGCGGCCCCCCCCTTTCGCCCCAAACACCCCGTTATTTTGATTTAGGTCAAAAGGGGTGGCAGGGACTACGCGTGCGTTTGCGTTCGCGTCGGCGGGCCGGAGAATAAGGCTTGTATTGTCGGAAAACGGTGAGCGTTTTTCCAAAAACGGTCACCGTTTTTCTGAAAATGCTCACCGTTTCCGTCCGCCGCCGGCTGTTTTCTTCTTGCGCGCGTGTTGGCGCGAGCCCCGCGCGCGAGCACTTTTCAAAAAATAACCTTCACCTTCACCTTTCCCCTGTACAAAGGCGTTTCAGCCCGTTTTCCCCGAAATTTTCCGTCACCCATCTGTCACCTCCTTGCCCCCTCCGCCGCTCCCCTCCACCCGGCTCGGCGGGTGAAGGACGGGTGACGGAAAACTCCGCCTCGCGCGGCGCCCGAACCCGCGCGAACCGCCTTTATACAGAGGGGTTTCCGCCGACATGGTGAAGGTGAAGGAAACTTTTTGATTTCGGAATGTCAGAAACTCCAACGGACCAGGGCGCTGTTGGCTTCGTCGTGCGCGACGGTAAGGCTGTAGACCACCACCTCGCCGTAGGCTTCGGCATCGGCGGCATCTTCCTTACCGCCCTTCTCGACGGTCTTCGACTGGGTGTACATGCCTGCCTTGAAGTAGCAGCCGTCGGCCGTGGAGGGGTAGGTCTCGATGTGGCGGCCGTTGTAGTAGCAGCGCACGCCGCCACCGCCGGCCACAAACTTGACGGTAAAGGGCCCCCCCAACTGGTAGTCGTCGGTGAGGATGGGGCCTTGGATGCCGTTATGGTCGATGAACAGTTTCTTGCCCTCCAGACGGAACACGATGACGTCGTCGCTGGCATCATGAATCTGGCCCACCACCACGTGTGGCTTCCGGGTGGGCAGGTGGGTGACGGCCTGGGTTATCTCCATGGTGTGAGTGCCGTTGCTGATGCTCCAGCCGGCCTTGTCCCTGCCGCCGTTCTGCATCTCGCGCAGTTCAGTGCGCGGGTAGGTAGAGCCCTTGGTGGTGGCTCCGCCGGCATGGGCCCTGAAGACGATGCCGTCGCCTGCGGCATTGACATGGAAGTAGTCGTCGGCATAGGTGCTGAGTGCGGGCTGTACTATCTCCCGTGAGTAGCCGTTGGCGTCGGCCACGGGGATGTTCAGCTTCCAGTTGGTGAGGTCTGTCACCGCCGACGGCAGCTTGGCCGCAGGCTGCTTATCGGGGCCGGCGTAGGCTGTGGGCTGCTCCTGTGCCGACGTGCAGCACAGGGCAGTCCACAGCAGTGTCAGTATTGGCAGGTGTCTCCAGTTCACTTGATGATGACTTTTTTGCCATTCTGGATGTACAGTCCCTTCTTAGGCTGTTCGACACGCTGGCCGGCGAGGTTGTAGAACTCATTCCGGGCAGCGGCCTTTTGGGTTGCCATCTGCCCGATAGCCGTAGTAGTCTTGTACTTCACGGCGTCAGCCCACGTTCTGGCCACACGCAGTCCGGCATAGGCGGCATTCAGCTTGGTCTGGCGGAAGCAGACGTAGCGCAGGTCGGATCCACCGTCGCTGGCGTTGCCCAGGGCATCCATCTTTACTGCGGCATTGTCAGCCTCGCTCTTCGAGGGGTCGGGGTTGACGAAGAGATAGAACTCGTCGGCAGCGCCAGTGCTACCTGTGCTCTTGTTGACATACTTCACCACTAGCAGGGCAGCGTCGGTCTTGGGAGTCTCGGCAGACCAGGATTCGATGGTTTGTCCGTTCTTGCGGATGGCAAAGCTCTTTTTGCCGTCGGCAATCTTCACCCATACGCGGCCGCGGGCTGTCGTACCTGTGCTCGTTGCAGTTCCCTGCTTGATGAAGGTGAAGATTTCCTTGCCGGAAGTGGTGCCGGTATTGGAGAAGTCGCCCAGGAAGGCAGCGTAGAACACGTCGTCAACAGCTGGTTTGTCGGTGATGAAGGGCACCAGCGTGTTGCGGCTGCCATCGGAAGTGGCCTGCTGCTCGTTGTCGAACAGAGCGGCCTTGCCTGTAGCAGAGCCGTCGTATCCGGCATAGACAATGTTGCGGCTGATGACGATAGGCGAAGAGCCATCAGCCTCGGCAGGCTTTGTGGAGACTTGCCAGCCGCCCTGACCTTCGAGGACACTGTTCTCTGCATAGTCGAAATACTCCTTCAGCAGGGCATTGTCGTCAGCGGGTGTAGGTCCGTCGCCGCCACCGCTCCCGCTGCGGGTTATTTCGAAGTGGCGGGCATAGCAGTTGCTGCTATATCGGGCGATGGTCAGCGTACCGTCGTCGTTAATGTCTTCAGCAGCCAAGGTGTATTCCAAGGTCACCTCTTGATCGGCCACATAGTCGATAGTCTTGTAGTTTCCTGTGGTGCGTACCTTAAAATAGAAGCCGTCAGTTCCGGTCTTGTTCCCTCTTGACATGGTGGCAGTGAATTTGTCGCCAGCCTGGAACGAACCCGTCGTCAACTTGAAGGTAATCTTTGTGTTGTCACTTCCGAGTTTCTGATAGAATTTGCCGTCCATCTGTACAGAGTTAGCCTCAGGAGTGTCGCTGTTTTTCCAGCCGCCTACACTGCTGTAGTCGACGGTACATTTGGTTCCTGTAGCATCAGTAGCACTTCCCGACTTCTTGCTGCCTTCTTCAGTCAGGTGCTGGTCAGGGAACGTGAACGAGGCAACGACCTCGTCGGCTGCTGCGGCATGCTGCAGCGAGCATGCGACAGCCAGTAGGGTAAATAGCTTTTTCATGATTGTTTTATTTATCCGGTTATACATGTTACTCATCTTCTTCGTCGAAATAGCCGCCGCGTGAGAGGGCTTTGTCGTTGTTTTCAGGGATGCTACTCAAGGTAATACTACCAGACAGTAGCGGACAGCGCGCCTGCAGGTCGTAGACAGCCGACTGGGGGGGGTAATATGTCTTTTTCATTGATGTGTCCTCCATCTTTTTATTTTACAATATATTTCTTGCCGTTCATGATGTACAGGCCTTTTGTGGGCTGCGCTACGCGTCGACCGCTCAGGTCGTAGCACACGTCTGCGCCCTTCTCCTTGCTGCTCTCGACAGCCTTGATGCCTGTCAACTCGTCGTCGTTGAACGACAGCACGTATTCGCGGGCGGAACCGGCTGGGGTGGGGAGTTGCAGATAGGCTCTGTTGGCAGCAAGTGTCCCGCTGCCGCTGCTGGGTGCGAATTTGACGCCACCCTTATCGTCGGGTACGAGGATGTAGTTGGTGTAGTCGCCTTCGGTTGGGGAGAGTTCTGAAGCGGTCACGTTGGCTTTAAACAGATTGGTGCCTACTGTTGCAGCAGCAGCTTGGGCTGTAAGAGTGTAGGTACCCTTAGCTCCCTTCAGTAAAACGCCAGTGTTTGCAGGAATGATGCCATTCACAATCTTGCTGATAGTAATTACGTTATCTGCAAAGCTGGAAGCGACGAATGCCTCACATCCTGCTGGAACCACATAGTCGTAAGTGGCACCGCTGAACGTTGCGTAGCCTGTAGAACCGATTGAAACCTCTTTTGACACTTCGCGATTAATCCATATTTCTTGAACACCAAACTTATCACCACCCATACCGTTACCTGTTGTGTTCTTTGTACAACGATAAAGGGTCAACATGTTTCCTGAGAAATCGTCTTTTGTCAGTTCAAACGCCAAAATATATTCTTTCGTTGTACTAGACCAAGTCTCAGATTGTGTCACATCATTTCCAGTACTGCTACCGAACTTGAATCCATACTTCAAATTGCCAGTTCCTAACCAAATCCTTGCATACAGCGTATCACCAACAGCAAAGTTTCTTTCTGTCAAAGTAATCTTGATATATGCATCATTCGCACCAAACTTGTTATATATTGTGGAATTCTTTAGATAGTATTGGGCACCTCCATCACTGTTTTCTCCTCCAATCTTATATAATCCGATAGAGCAGTTTGTTGTTGTACCACCAGTAAAAGGATTATCACTGCAGGATTCTTTTACTCCACCTATCGCTGTATCAGGGAACTTAAATCTTGCAATCGTTTCAAAATTTGTTTTTGTCGGATTGATGATTTCACTTTTGCTAATGATACTGATGCTCTTAATGCCAAAGTTACCCTTTCCATTCTGGCGATAGATATAAATGCTGCCACCATGAATATCCTCAGCGGTAAGTGTGTAAGTAACCTCTTTTTCAACTTTTCCACCAGGAATTGTGAACGTAGCGTCGGCGTAAGACGATGCCCCCGCTTCTCCTAAAGCAATACCTTGATCATCATTGCTGTTATTCCAAACAACGATTGACACCTCGTCACCAGCCTTGAGAGAGCCAGACTCCAGTGCGAAACGAATATATGCATTGTTACCGCTCAACTTATGATAATAAGTGCCAGCATTAATATAAGCATTTCGACGTTGATCAGCAGATTTTTCATGTGTGTTATCTGAAGCATAGCCACCAACATTTTTCATACCGATGGAGCAGTTAACAAATGTGCCCTTTGCAGTATAGGGGTCTGCTGTAATGGCAGTAGCTTTGTAATTGACTTCATCAACCGCAGCCAGATCCTCATCTGGGAAAGTGTAGGACGCAATATCTTGATCCGCCATCGCAACTTGCACAGCGAATAACGATACGAATAAGAATAAAAGTTTTTTCATTGTCTTGAGTTATTAATTAGTTAGTTAAGGTTTATTTCTTCTCAATGCTAAAGTCGGCGAAGCGGATGTCCTCGTCGCGGAGTTGCGACTGCCACTCGCGGTTCTTGCCGATATAACGATAGATGCCCCACTTGGGACGAAGACCCGTGGTACCCGTGCGCCACATATCGAGAGCGTCGTTGCTGTACTCAAACAGCACCTTGCCGTCGCGAACACGCTTAATGGTGACTGCATAGCTACCCTTGTCGCCAAAGGTGGCAGTCTCCTCAACCTCTACCCACTCGTTGAGGAAGGGGTCGAGAGGTGTCTTGTCCAGCGTCTCGGTGTCGCCGGTGTTACGATTGTGGTAGCGCAGGCGCAACACCTGCTTGCCGTTGCTCTGCGTGTAGCAGGTGAATGTTATCAGCGGCTGGCCGACATCGGCGGTGTGCTGCTTGTTGTCGAGGCCCTTCAGCTGGTGGATGTGCGAGAACTTCGAAGTGGTCTTGAAGCCCTTGGGGAGCTTGAACTTCCACTTCATGACGAGCGTCTCGCCCTCCTGAGCCACCATCGTCTTGGGCGACTTGCCGTCGGTCTTGATCTCGTTGCGCTGGCGGTCGGTGGTTTTGGCGATGCCGCGGTCGTCGTCGATGTTGGCATGGATGTAGAAGACGAAGACGGGCTTCTTCAGCTGCTCGTCGTACACCTGCTGGATGTGTTGGAAGTGGGCCGTGGCGTGCTCACGCGACGAGTCGGGACACTCGTGGTTGTAGCCCGACTGACGGATGAGACGGTAGGTGTCGGCCGTGTTACCGTCGGCCGTCAGGCGGCCGTCTTGTGCAGTGGCCGGTAGGAGGGCACAACCGCACAAAAGCAGTGTTGCATAAGTTTTCTTACAGTTCATTTTAGTAGTTTTTTAGTTATGTGTATTATTTGATGACTATTTTCTGGCCGTCGACGATGTAGAGGCCCGGGCGCAGCGGGCGCTCGACGCGCAGGCCCGACAGCGTGTAGCAGTGGCCGGCGGCGGGGCGGCTGACGGTGCGGACGCTCTCGATGGCGTCGGGGTCGGCGGTGGTCTCAAAGTTGACGGTCTCCTCGCCCGAGGGGCCTACGAGCGCGGCGGTCAGGATGCTGGCGACAACGGCGTCGACACCGTTATACTCGTCGGCTCCGATATCGCGGCGCTCGCCCGTGACCTCCTGACCTTCCATGTCGAGCTCGGTGGTGCTGCCCTGGGTAGCATCGATGGCCGGACTGGCGGCCGACAGCTTGTAGAGGGCGGTGGGCAGCACGATGTCGCATGTGGGGTCGTCGAAGCGCTTGTCGCTGAGCGTGAGCAGCGGGTCGGTGTTGTTCAGCTGGGCGGCCGTGGCACTGATGCCCAGCGAGCCCGTGGCTCCGCAGTAGGCGATGTTGTTGGCGAAGGTGACACCCGCCAGCGATTTGTCGGAGTAGGCGGTGACGAGGGTCTTGCCGGGGTTGTGGATGATGTTGTGCTCAATGCGGCAGTTCTTGGGAGCCTTGCCGTACTTGTCGCCGTTGGTGAAGCCTATCTCCACGTCGGAGGCACAGCCTACGAGCGTGTTGTGGGCGATGACGACATTCTCGGGCAGGAAGTGGCTGCTCAGACTGCTGCTGGTGTTCTCCACATCACCGTTGGTGAGGGTGATGGCGGCATCCCAGCGGCTGCCCGTCAGTCCCTGCATGTAGTTGTTGACCACCCTGTGGTTCTTGCCGTACACACGCACACCGCCACAACCGATGGTACTGCCGCCGTACTCGGCCGTCTTGCCGTCGCCCAAGAAGTAGTTGCCCTCGACGACCGACGTGTTGCCGTGGCGCAGCGTGAGGGTGCCGAGGCTCTGGTAGAAAGTGTTGTAGCGGATGGTGTTGTTGCAGCTTTTGACAGACACAATCTCGGGGTCGCCGTCGCAGTTGTCGAAGAGGTTGTACTCGACGACGGTGTAGGCCTTCTGCATGGTCAGGTCGCTGACTCCGATGCGGATGGTCTCCTTCTCGTTGTCCTGACGGGGTCCATTGTTGCGGAAGATGTTATGGTCGATGCGGTCGTGCTGTGAGATGGCGGGGGTTCCGTGGCTGCCGTCGATGATGAGCAGGGCGCCGCCGTCGGCCTTGTTATAGATAAGGTTATGGTCGATACGGTTGTAGCCGCTGGTGCAGACGTTGTTGTCCCACACGTCGCCTATCTGTATCCACTTGGAGGTCTGCGTCTCGGAGTCTTTCGACATGGTAATCTTACAGCCGGTGATGCGGATGTGGTTGCAGCCCTCCAGTTTGAAGATGGTGGAGCTGGCGCTGACGTCGATGTCGAGGCCCTGGAAGGTGATGTATTGCTTCTGGCGCAGCGTGAGGCTCATCAGTCCCGTCATCTTGGCGCCCAGCGGATGCTCGGCACGCACCACGATGGGGCGCTCCTGAGTGCCCGAACAACCGATGGTAAGCCAACTGATGCCGTTGTAGACGCCGTCCTTCAGCGTGACGATGTCGCCCGGGGCCACCTTCTCGGTGTCGGACATGAGCGAGCGGAACTCGGCCGTGGTGGTGACCACCCACTCCTTGCTGTCGGCAGCCGGTGCAGACTCCTGCTTGGCTACGGAGAAGTCGGCAAAGAGGAATACCTCGTCGCGCAGCAGGTCTTCCAGGCTGCGGTTCTCGCCGATGCTGCGGTAGATGCCCCACTTGGGACGCATGCCACTGGTCGCCGTGCTCCACATCTCGATGTCGTCGTTGCTGTAGGTCAGCAGCTCGGCACCGTCGCTGATGCGCTTGATGGTGAGGGTGTAGGTGCCGTGCGAACCGAACTTGACGCGCTCCTCGGCTTCTACCCACTGGCCCAGGAAGTCGCTTTGCGACACTTCCTTGAGCGTCTGGGCACCGGCGTCGGGGTTGTTGCGGTCGTTGTGCAGCAGGCGCAGTACCTTGCGGCCTGCCGAGGTGGTGTAGCACGTCAGCGTGATGACGGGCAGTTTGACGTCGGCCGTGCCCTGGGCGTTGTCCATGCCCTTCAGCTGGTGGATGTGCGAGAAGCGGTTGGTGGTGAGCAGGCCGGCGGGCAGTTTGAACTTCCACTTCATGAGCAGCGTCTCGCCCTCTTGTGCCACCAGTGTGGCAGGCGACTGCGGCCCCGTCTTGATCTCGTTGCGCTGGCGGTCGGTGACGTCGGGCTTGCCGCGGTCGTCGTCAATCTTGGCGTGGATATAGAACGAGAAGACATACTTGCCCAGTTCGGAGTCCCACTGCTGGCGGATGTGCTGGAAGGGGTTGCCGGCATGGCTGCCCGACTCGTCGGGAGGCTCTAGGCCGAACCCCTGGCGCTCGATGAGCCCGTAGGTGTCGGCGCTGTTGCCGTTGGCCACGAGGATGCCCTGGTCATAGATGGTGGGGTCGATGTCGGGACGGAAGAGCACGGCCTCCTCCCACGTCTGGGCCACGCGCAGTCCCGCGTACGAGGCCGTCAGCTTGGTCTGGCGAAAGCTGAGGTGCTTCAGGTTGGCACCGCCGCCGGCATTGTTGCCCGCGGCCGCTATCATGCAGCCGACATTCTCGGCCTCCGTCTTGGAGGGGTCGGGGTTGACATACAGATAGAACTCGTCGTTGGCTCCCGAACTGGAGGAACTCTTGTTGACGTACTTCACTACGAGGAGGACAGTGGCTGCCAGGTCGCTCTCTGCCGACCACTCCGTGATGGTCTGGTCGGCCTTGCGGATGCCGAAGCTCTTCTTGCCGTTGGCAATCTTCACCTGGACGCGACCGCGGCTGGTGGTGCTGCTGTTGGCCGAGGCACCCTGCTTGAAGTAGCTGAACACCTCCTTGCCGGCAGTGGCCGCCATGTCGGCATAGCTGGCCAGAAAGGCGGTATAGACCACACCGCCCGTGGCGATGTCGGAGGAGGTGAAGGGTACCACCGTGTTGCGACTGCCTGTCGTCACCCCTTGCTGACTATTGTCTAACAGCAGGGCTTTGCCCGTCTCTGAACCTTCGTAACAGGGATAGGCTAGCGACTGGCTGACCACCACGGGCGACACGCCGCCGTCCTCAAAGGATGAGGACGAGACGGTGGCCGACTTGGTAGAAACGGTCCATTCGCCTTGGCCTTCGATACTGCTTTCTGGAGCGTAGTCGAAGTAGTCTTTGAGCAGCACCTGCCCCTGGCTGCTGCCGAGGGCAACAGCCAGAAGGGTCAGGGTGACAACAAGTCGTGTTTTCATATCGCTATTTAAGGTGCTTGGTGATGAAATTGGCTGTCTTGAAGAAGATCTCCTCCATCTTGTCGGAGGCCTTCGCACTGACGTTGTGGTCGTAATACTGGTATTCCAGCAGGTCGCAGACGGCTCCCTTCTTCTTCAAGGCCTGGGCCATCAGACGGCTCTGCTCACACTCGACGGTGACGTCGCATGTGCCGCATACCAGCATCGAGGCAGGAACATTCTTCTTGGGAATGAGGTTGATGGGCGATGCCTTGCTGAGCACCTTCGGGTCGCGCTGGCAGAAATAGCCGATGCGCTGCTCGTCGCGCGTCTTTTGCACGATGGCAGCTGTCTCCAGGTCGTAGATGCCGGAATAGCCCACAAAAACCTTGGCCTGACTGCTCATGGCGCCGACACCGGCCAGATGGCCGCCGGCCGACGTGCCGAGGAATCCGTAGACGGCGGGGTCGACGTTCAGCTCCTTGGCGTGGTCCTGCACATACTTCAGGGCGTCCTTGATGTCTTGTATCGACACCTCAACGGTGGCTCCGCTCTGGGGGGCCAGCGAGTAGGAGACGCGCACACCCGTGATGCCGTACTGCTTGGCCAGATACTGTGACAGCGTGCGGGAGGAACCGTTGTTGCCACGGGCCCAACCACCACCATGCACGTAGATCATGAAGGGGGCGGGAACGGTGCTCTCGGCAAAGTCGACGGTCAGTATGAGTTCGTAGTCTTTGTGCTTCTTGTAGACGATGTCCTGCGTGCGCACACCCTTGTAGAGCTTGCTGGTCAGACGGTCGTTGACGTGGGTGTAGGGCTTGTAGACATCGGGTATGGTGTTGACGTCGATGATGCGGGCATACTTCTTGGCCTGTTGCAGCGAGTAGGTGCCGTCGGCGTTCTTGTCCATCTTCATGGCGTAGCGGTTGGTGACGACAGGCTCCTGAGCCCATGCGGCCAGTGCCATGAGTGCGGTGCAGCTGAGTAAGGTGATAATGCGTTTCATAGTTGTCTGTTTGTTTTTTATTAGTACCCTATTTACAGGCAGCAGGGACACTGCCTGTAAATAGGGTCGGCGTTGACGCTTAAGAGAAGAACGAGCCGCCGTTGATGTCGATGTTGGTACCTGTCAGGTAGGACGACTCCGATGATGCCAGGAAGCATACGAGGTCGGCCACCTCCTGTGCGGTGCCTTCGCGACGCAGCGGGTAGGTCTGCTTCATGCGCTCACGGTTCTCGGGGGTGTTGAAACGGTCATGGAACGAGGTGGCGATGGTGCCCGGGCAGAGGGCGTTGCAGCGGATGTTCTGAGGACCGAGCTCCTTGGCCATGGCGCGGGTGAAGGTCATCACGGCTGCCTTGGCAGTGGCATACATGGAGGCGCCTGGGCCACCACCGTCGCGGGCTGCCAGTGACGAGAAGTTGACGATAGAGCCGCCACCTGCCATGTGGGGTACTACCTCGCGGGTGCAGAGCCAGCAGGAACGCATGTTGACATCCATCAGGAAATCATACCACTTCTCGTCCTGTTCGGTAATCTTCTTGCGGCCGACAATGCCGCCTACGACGTTCACCAGAATGTCAATCTGCTCGCCAAAGGCCTTGACGGTCTCGCCCACCAGGCGCTGCACGTCGGCAGCCTTGGTCATGTCGCCCTGTACGATGATGCCTTCGCCTCCGGCATTGTGGATGAGGTCGAGGGTGTCTTTGGCATCCTGCTCGTTGTCGAAGTAGTTGACGCATACCTTGGCACCTTCAGCGGCCAGTGTGACGGAAATAGCACGTCCTAAATCTCTTGCGCCACCTGTGACGATGGCTACTTTACCTTGTACTTTCATAATTCTTTCTAATTAATGGTTTGTTTATTGTTCAATCTGTTTGATTTCTCCTACGGTGAGGAAGACGGCCAGCCACGACAGCGGAACGAGTGCGGCCAGCAGTGAGAAGAGCAGTGTCCAGCTGGTGATGTAGCCGGAGAAGAGGATGGCCAGAATGGTGCCCAGCACGGCGGCTGCGCCACCCAGGCCTGCCAACGAACCTACCGACTTGCCCTTGTGCAGGTCGCTGGGGATGGTCTGCAGGTTGGTCATGAAGAACTGGAAACCGCCCAGCACCAGGGCCATGTAGACCACGGCCATGGCAGCAGAGGCTGACGAGATGGCGGCGATGACCGACGGAATGATGATGGCGCCGCCCAGCAGGATGGCTGCTTTGCGCGCATAATTGACGGTGTGGCCGCGGCTGATGAGCCAGCCGGAATACCAACCGCCGGCGATGGAACCGATGGCAGCACCGACGTAGGGCACCCAAGCCGAGAAGGCCACTTCCTTGATGTTCAGGTGGAACACGTCGGAGAGGTAGAGGGGCAGGAAGGTGACAAACATCCACCAGATGGGGTCGAGGAAGAAACGGCCCAGGATGACGGACCAGTTCTTCTTCTCGCGCAACAGTTCGCCCCAGCTCTTACCCTTGTCCTCGGCAGCGGGCTGCTTGCAGACGGGACGGCCGTTGATGATGTAGTCGCGCTCCTGCTGCGTAATCCAAGGGTGCTCCTCGGGGCCTTTCTTGTTGATGACCAGCCAGGGCACCAGCCAGAGCAGACCTAACGAACCTACGATGACGAAGGTGACCTGCCAGCCGAAGGCGATAAACAGCATCAGAATGACGATGGGCGCCAGAATGGAACCGACAGAGGCGGCAGCTCCGAAGAGGCCCTGGGCCAGGGCGCGCTCCTTCTGCGGGAACCACTCGGCATTGCTCTTGGTGGTGCCGGGCCACGGACCGGCCTCACCCAGTCCGAGCATCATGCGGAAACAGGTGAGTGACACCATGCCGCGCGACAGCGAAGCCAGAGCGTCGGCAAGTCCCCAGATGAGTACGCTGCCAAAGAATCCCTTGCGGCAGCCTATCTTGTCGTAGAGACGGCCTGACACCAGCTGACTGATGCCGTAGGCTATCATGAAGAAGATGGTGATGACGCCCAGCATATCTTTGGCCTTCTGCGAGGCTTCGGGGTCGTCGCGCTCGATGAGGCCGAGGTCGATGGCGATGCCTTCGCGATTGGTGATATAGGTGACGCCGTCTTTCTCCTTCTTGACTACCGACGTGGTGGCGACGGTCTGCTGGACGCCCTTGCTGTCTGTCAGCAGGTAATGGTCGCCCGTCAGCAGCGCAATGTTGCAGTCTGGCTGTGCGGAGGGGCGCTCGTCCAGCAGTCGGTAGTCGATGTTGGCTACCCACATATAGTTCAGGGTACCACGGTCGAGATAGTTGATGACGGTGATCAACATAATCAGGCCGATGATGTACCATCTTAGTCCTTTAATCTTCATTGCGCTGCACTTTAAATGCCTAAGAAATCTGCCCTGACAGGACTGAAGGTGTCGATGAGGATGCCGGCTTCCAGGCAGACACAGCCGTGGAGCTCGTCGGGTGCTACGTAATAACCGTCGCCGGCCTCGAGGATGCGCTTCTCGCCGTCGATGGTCAGTTCAAACTTGCCACTGGCTACATAGGTGGCCTGGCTGTGGTAGTGCTCGTGCATGCTGCCTACAGCACCCTTGTCGAAGCTGACCTTGACCATCATCAGTTGGCCGTCGTAGGCCATAATCTGGCGGTGTACGCCGGGAGCGGGATTTTCCCACTTCATCTCGTTTCCAATCTGGAATCTTTCGCTACATGTTTTCATAATGCTTTTCTTTATTAGTTATTTTTTAGTTTTGTCGAATCTTACGGTGAAGGGCTGTCCGTTGTAGACCATCTCCACGACAATCTCACGGTCGTTGTTGGTCGTGACGGCGACAGACTGGCACTTGCTGACGAGGTCGGCCGACGTCTCCCATACAACATCGTACTCGCCATGGGTCTCGATGAGCGAGACGAAGGTGTGGCTCTTGGCCTTGGGCTCCCTGACAAGGTAAGCCGTGCTGCTGTTGCGCAGGTTGAAGTCGGGGTCGTTGGCGCCCAGTCGCAGGAATTTCAGTTCAGAGGTGGCCGTGGTGGCCGTGCTGATGGTGTAGAAACGGTCGCCATTGAAGAAGGTGAACTGCGAGGTGTGACTCTTGTCGTTATGGCCCCAAGCCTCCAGCCACAGGTGCTGGTAGCCGTTCTGGCGGCCGAAAGCCTCCATGCGGTCGGTGGCCTTGGTATAGGGGAAGTTGGTGGAGACGAAATGGCCGTTGTACCACAGCGGGTAGTCGTACTGATGCTCCGTCTCGGACTCGACATCCACGACGTCGACGATGAGCGGATAGTCGGCCAAGGGCTGGTCGAGATAGGCCAGATAGCGGCGGATGGCTACGCCGGGGTAGGCATTGAGTTCCTGGGCTGCCATCACTTGGCGGCGCGGGTCGCTGAAGTCGTAATAGAGCAGGTCGGAGTGGTACTGGTCGGCCACCTTCACCTTGCCGTCGAAATTGCTCTTGCCGTCGATCACCACCGTATTGTGGGCGATGGTCTGCTTGGCAAACGACTTGTTCTCGCGGGTGTAGTGGCCGGCGTATTTGGCTTCGATGTTCAGGAATCGGGCCGCGCCGTAGTCGGCCAGTATCTCGTGGCCGTTGTCATAGTAGGCCATGGTGAGCTTGTCGAAGTGGCCGTGCTCCATGCCGTGCAGGGTGGCCTTCAGGGTCAGTGCACTGTTCAGTCCGGGACGGGTGGAACGGATGACGCCCACGGCACCCTCGTCGCCCTGACGACCGTCGGTGAAGACCATACTTTTGTAGTTGACGGGCACGGCTTCGCCTTTGGCAATGTCGCGGGCTATCATGTAGCCACCCAGCGTGGGCAGCAGCTGGCGCTGGTATTTCTTTGACACGGTGAGCAACTGCTTCTGGTCGGGGAAGGCCTGGTACATGATGTTGACGGCATAGGTCAGTTCCTGGGCTGACAGCCCTTTCTGCAGGGCGTCGTTGAAGTGGAAGAACTCACCCTCGTAGGTCAGCTGTATCAGGGCATTCAGGGCCTTCTCGAGGATGTGGTCGCGGCGCTCGAAGATTTTCAGTTCGGGCTTGTTGTGACTGATGCACTGGGCGAAAATCATAAAGGGCCAAATGGCGTAGCGCTCGTAGTAGGCACCCTCTGTATAATAGCCGTCGGGCGAGAAGAGATAGTCCATCTGGCGCAGGAAACCACCCGTCTGACCGCTCTCGTCGGTGCCGTAGAGTGCCTTGCGAACCAGTGCCTCGTTGCCAGTGGCAAAGCCAGTCATGCCGACAGCGGCCGTGGCCCATGTGGCATGGTTGTGCATGCGGTTGAACATGTCATGGTTCTTCTTGAGGTCTCCGTAGCCGTTCATGATGAAATCGGCCATGTTGAACAGCAGGTTCTTCTCGATGCTGTCGCGCTGTTTCTTGGTCAGCGTCTCGTAGACGCAGTCGTAGGCCATGGAGGCATGGACCAGCCAGACACTCTCATTCAGCGTCTGCCAGAATAGACGGCCACGCAGCGACGACAGCGTCATGGGGTGGAGGCCCCATGTGGGATAGAGGCGGGCATACTCCATGAGCATGTCGGCGACATACTGGGCATATTTCTTCTGTCCAGTATACTGATAGGCCAGTCCGCAGTGGAACATGGCATAGTAGTTGGTCTTGTGCTGCTCGTGGACGACACCGCCACCGCCGTCCTTGGGCGCTGGAACGCTGAGCGGTGCCTGCACGGCAGCGTCGGCCGACTGAATCAGCTGGTGGATGGTCTGGTCGAAGACCGGGACCTGGCCCCTTGCTTTCTGGATGGTGGCTACCTCGTCGGCATTCACCAGCAACAGCGGGTGGCGCTGGGCGACCGACTGGGTGTACAGTCCGACGACGGATATAACGGTCAGTAGAATCTTTTTCATAGCTTCTTTATCGAATAATATTGTCGTGTGTTACAACGCGGTCGGTTGACATCATCATCCGGCCGGAATTGACGAAGGTGCAGTGGTGGATGGTGATGTCCTCCCAAATGGCCTCGTCAAGCCGGATGCTGGCACCGCCACGGCCCGAACCGTCGAACTGGCAGTAGCCGATGTCCATCAGTTGGGGACCGATGAGGCGCATCACGCTGCCGCGCTGGCGGTTGCAGCAGTCGCTGAAGGTACAGCGGGCTATCTTCACATACGGTCCGGCAGTGCTCTCATCGCTGCCGCCACGGTAGATGTTGACGGGAATGCCGAGGAAACGATTGAAGCGGCAGTCTTCTATGACAATGTCGTCGGCATTGTAGCGCCCCTTGTCGTCGCGCTCGGCAGCGTAGTCGATGCCGTTGCCCGAGATGTCGTAGAAGTCACAGTGGCGGATGACGACGCTGTCGGCAAAGGTGGCCTTGCCGCCCCTGATGGCGGAGAAACCGCTCTCGTTGAAGTTCCTGAACGTGCAGTGGTCCACCTTCAGACGGTAGGTGCGGTTCATGTTCTCTGCTGTAGTGATGCCGGCTGCTGCCAGCCGCTTGCCGGGCTCCAATACTCCGTCGAAAACGATACCGCTGACGGTGAGGCTGCCGCCCTGGGCGATGATGATCATACCCTCGGCAGACTGCTCGCCGATGTAGCGCAGCACGGTAGTCCCATTGCCGCGGAGAGTGGTGGGACGACTGATGACAATGGGCTTTTCGATGGCATATTCGTGGTCGCTCAGCACGATGAGTGTGTCGGCAATGGGTGTCGGCTGCTGTACATTTGCCGCCCACGATGCGCCTCTCTCGTGGCGCAGCTTCTTGTCGTCTGGCAGTTGGGGGCGCTCTTTGTCACTGTTGCCTACGATGTTGTCCGTGAAGGTCACGTTCTGCGGGGCCTCGGTGCGCTCAGGGTCCTTGCCTGTACCCATCTCTATGCTCTTGCAGTCGAAAAAGGTGTTGCCGCTGATGGTGACGTCCTTGACGAGCACGTAGCGGTTTGGCAGCGAGTTGGGAACGGCATTCATGACACCCAGTGCAGAGAAGAAGCGCGTGCCTGCCAACTGGTAGAATACGTTGCCGACGACACGGTGGTCGGCATCGACAATGCGTACTCCGCCTGTGTTGCGGCGGTTGTTGCCGATGAAGTAGTTCTGCTCCACCAGGTTGCGGCGCCCGTGGCGCAGGGCTACCACGCCCTCACATTCCAGCAGCGTGTTGCGACGGATGATATTGTCTGACGACTTGACGGAGATTACCTCCACTTCGCCGTTGCACTGTTCGAACAGGTTGTCTTCGACGACGGTGTTGGAGCTGAGGTACGACTGCTGTGAGGTGCCGATGCGCATTGTCTCGGCTCCATTCGAACCGTAGACGTCGCGATGGCCAAAGTAGTTGTGGTCTATCTGGTGATGATTGCGCAGACATTCCTCGCCGTTCAGGTTGACCAGCAGTGTGACGCCCAGCGTACACTTGCCCGTCAGCGAACAGTGGTCGATGCGATTGTATCGTCCGGACAGCACGATATAGCTGGATATGACGTCGCGGCGCGCACTGTTGAAATTGTCAACGACGCAGTCGGTGAGGCGGCAGTAGTACGCATATCGGTTGCCGATGGAGAAGTCGATGACGGCCCTGCGGGTTGGAGAACCATCCTTGAAGTAGAGTCCCTGTATCGTGAGGTACTGGCCCGCCAGCTGCAGGCTGGATCGTCCTGTGACAATCACGGTGCCGGGCTGCTGGGCCTTGATGGTGATTGGCTGTTGCTCGCTGCCTGTGGCCTGCCACTTGAGGGCGACATCCTGATAGCACCCTGGACGGATGACGATACAGTCGCCGGCCCGGGCCTGCTCCAACAAGCCGGCCACATCGGGCAGTGAGGCCTCGTAGGTACGAGCCTCCACTGCCCTTGATGTGCCGAGCATGACTAACAATATAACTACAAACTTACAAACACGCATGTGATGCAGATTTCTTATTTGGAGTAATCATAATCGTGCTTCATCCAGTACATGTCGAAGGTGATGCCGCTTGACGACGGGGCACTGGTGTTGTTCCACATCTTGAAGTCGATATGCTTGATGTGCAGGATGCCGATACGCTTGATGTTCAGCGACTTGTTGTTGGCATCCAGTCCCAGATAGTTGTAGTAGAACACCATCATATAGGCGTCAATGTCGGCGCTCTTCTCCTGGCCAACGGTAAAGATGCCCGGGGCAAAGACGGTCTGGTTCACCGTGTTGGCCACACTCGAGATGCTGATGCCGCGACAGGTCTTGGCATCCGTGTCGATGGGGAAGGTTGCTTCGTCAATCTTCTCCAGTCCGCCATTGGCAATCTGGCTGATGAGTTCCTGATGGGATGCCGTGGACGGATTCAGATATAGGTAGGTCATCACGGGCGTACCATAGCAGTTGGCGTTGGCACCCGTCACGCGGTAGTCGTTGGCCGAGTTGTTCTGGAAGTAGAAATTCTTCAGCTGGCCTGTGCTGCCCGCAGGACTGTTGATCTGTAGGTTGCCGGCGTTGACACCCGAGAAGAAAAAGTAGGGAACTACCGAATTGTATTCCTGCTCTGTCACTGCCGGCTTCTGTGCCGCACTGCAGGTGGCAGCCTGCTTCTGATAAGAGATGGGGTCCAGCTTGTCTCTCCACAGACTGTTGTGGTAGGCGATACCCGTCTCCGGCGAGAAGAAGGAGGCCATCTCCGGCACGTCACGACCTTGTCCCCAGACGGTACGGTCTTTCCAGAAATAGACGAACGGCACCTTCACGGTGAACTGTTGGGCAAGCACCTTCGTCTCGATACCGTCGAAGTAGACGATGGAGAGTGGCAGCAGGTTGTCGCCGTCGGCAAACGTATCGGAAGTGGGTACCAGGAATTTCAGCTGTGTCTCTGTCTGCGAGGTGACGACACATTCGATGCTGCCCAGTAACACTTTGTCAATCTTATTCATATAGGTGCCCTCCAGCGTTATCACTTCGCCCACGTAGGCCGGTGCGAAGGTCGTGGTCGTTACGTTGGGCTGATAGCGGGCGATCACTACCTGTGGCACGGCGCTCTCAGGCGTCACCACGTCCTTCGTGCCGTCAAAGTAGCGGAAGCTGATGTGGGCGTCGTCGCGCTCTACATAAGGAACCTTGACGACAATCTCATGAGCTGACTGGCTCACGATAGCCGCCTCGTGGCCTTCCGTAGCACCAACGGCCGTGAAGATGACGGCCGAGATGACATTCAGATGCTGGCCGCGGATGAGCAGCTTGTTGCCCATCTCCAGTTGTTGGGGGATGCTCGAGGCATTGATAGTGGGGACGGGGTGCTCAACGGTGAAGACTTCTTCCGACTCCGTCTCGCCAACGCTGTTCTTCAGCGTGATAGGTCCGCTCTTGGCTGCTCCGGTCACACGGATAGTGAGGCGCTGGTTGGACACCTTCTCCACCAGTTCGACACTCTCACCGCCGATGGCGGCGCTGACAACGTCGTCGAGCGAACTGCCGGTGATGACAATGTCTGTACCGATGCTGCCGCTCGTAGGACTGAAGGCCTCGATATGCGGTGCACTGATGGTCTGTTCGTTCATCGATGTTTTGTCGCATGCTGTCAGGAGCCAAAAGCCAATAGCCAACAGCCAAATGCAATAATAACGTTTCATCGTATTCTGATTTTAAGTGATGCAAAAAGAAATTAATAACCGGTATTCTGTGCCACATCGGGATTGATGTTGAACACGCTGATGGGAATGGGCAGCATGACCTGCCATTGGGCGATTGGTTTTACGACGTAGCTGTAGCCGGCATAGAAACTCTCGCTGGCCAGATAGCTGTTGATGGTCGTCATGGCATTGTTCCAGCGAAGCAGGTCGAACCAGCGGTGATTCTCGAAAGCTAATTCCAGTCGGCGTTCCTTGCGCACGGCCTCGCGGAAGTCGTAGGTGTTGGAAAGGTCTGTCAGGGTGTAGGCTGGTATGCCGGCACGCTCACGAATCATGTTCAGATATTTCAATGCCTCGTCGTTGGGACCGTTTAGCTCGTTGCTCAGTTCTGCATAGAGCAGGGCGATGTCGCCTACGCGTATGATGGGCCAGTCGCTTTCTCCGTCAAACTGGGTGGTGACGGGGTTGATGTATTTCTTGCAGAAGGTAGCCTGAACGACGGCACCCGTCGTCACGTTAACATAACTCTGTGCGATGTTGGTCTTGAAACGGATATCATCGCCTTCATTGACGTAGGCTGCAATGAGGTTGTCGCTGGGCGTGTTATAGTTGTTGCACGTTCCGATGATGACGTTGGCACCATTGTTGATAGGAGCGAACATGTTACCGAAGGGCGAGCCTAAACCGACATTGCCGGACAGGTAGCGTACGGTGAAGATAATCTCCTTGTTCATCTCGTTGTCAATGGCGAAAATCTTGTTGAAAGGCACCAAGTCGCTGCCGCCCTGCGGATTGCCCACACGGCCGCTCTGCAGCACTTCCTGGCAGAGCTGTGCGGCACGGGCGTACTGCTGGTCGCCGGGCTGATAGTGGGTGGCGTACACCTTGGCCAGCAGAGCTTTCGTGGCGGTGAGGTCTGCACGTCCCAGGTTGTCGTCGGTCATCTGCTCGGGCAGCATGTTGTCTGCGATGATAGTCTCCAAGTCGCTCTCAATAAGGGCGTAGACTTCGTCGACGGTGGAACGCTGCATGTTGCGGGCTACGTCGGACGACACCTTGGAGGTGACGATGAAGACGGGACCCCACAGACGTACCAGGTTGAAGTATTCGAGGGCACGAAGGAACATTCCCTCTGCCTCGTACTGCTTGCGCAGCGTCTCGTCCTGAACGGCTGATGTGCTGGCCAGCATGCTGTTGACGCGTGCGATGGCCGAGTAGCATCCATTCCAATAGCTATACACCCACTCGTGCTCAGTGCCGATGGTGCTTTGATCAAGTTGCTCTACAAGTTTTGTCGTATTCGAGGTAGAGTTGTTGCCGTACATGCGGGCGTTGTCTGAACGGAGCTCTGTGACGGCCCATTCGTAGTACATCACGTCATGTAGCGCATTATAGCATCCTATGACAAGGGTGTTGACTGACTCGCTGTCCTTGACGTACGAATCGGGAACAACTTCAGAATATGGGTATTGGTCCATATTGCATGATGTGAGCAGTAGGGCAGACAGTGTGATGCAAAGGCCTGTTGCTATCACCTTATTATATATATTACCTATTGTATTCATAGTGGTATTTTTCTTTAGAAGTTGAGGTCAAATCCGGCAGAAATAGTAGATGTCAGAGGGAATCCTCCACGCTGGTAGCCTGATATCATGGTGCTGGAGTATACACCTGACGTCATGCGTGACTCGGGATTGATACCACGGTATTCGCCACCCCAGATGTAAAGCAGATTGCTGCCAGAGAGGTATACTCTAAGTCCATTGATGTGCCATTTGCGTGTAAGCGTCTTAGGCAGGGTGTAGCCAACGGTCAGATTGCGCAGACAGGCGTATGATGCATTCTCCAACGGATAGTTGGTAAGGCAGATGTTGTAGCCGACGTTCTCGTAGGGGGTCATGCCATTGCCCGGGTGTTCAGGGCTGACCCAGCGTCCTTCTGTATATGCTCTGTTGTAGCGCTTCGACTCGTTGTAGTAAACATCGCCGTTATATACCTTGATTCCTTGTACACCCTGAATGAGGAACGATATGTCGAAGTCCTTGATTCGGAAACTGTTATTGATGCCCCAGGTGAAGTCGGGGTAGGGGTTGCCCAGTGCGACACGGTCGTCGGCTGTCAGTTCACCGTCGCCATTTGTGTCGGCAATCCTGACACCACCGGGAACGTCCTGCGAGAAGTGCGGATTGGCTTCAATCTCCTCCTGCGTGTTCCAAACACCGATGACGTTGTAGCCGTAGAATTGGATGAGGGGTTCACCTACCTTGGCGATGTAACATTCGTTACGCTCACCGAGTGTGATGATTTGTTGCTCACCACCAATTTCCAATAGCTTGTTACGTGACAACGAGAAGTTGAAACTGGTGTCCCAGCTGAACTTGCGACTATTGAAGTTGTGGGTGTCTAACTGGATTTCTACACCTTTGTTGCTTACCTTGCCGATGTTGTTCCAATAGTAGTTGAAGCCGGTGAACGACTGGGTGGGCTGTGCAAACAGCAGGGAACGGGTTACGGAATAGTAGGCATCGACGGATAGGGTGATGCGGTTCCTGAAAAGTCCCAGATCCAGACCGTAGTTGAACTCGTCGGTCTTCTCCCATGTGATGTCGCTGTTGGCAAGTGTCGACGATGTATTGGCCGTACCATTGGTGAGTTGGCCATTGCCTGGCCCCTTGATGTAGTTGGCTCCGTTGAGCACCTCCATGGCGGCCTGATACTGGATGCGGTTGTTACCCGTCACACCGTATGAGGCGCGTAGCTTCAGGTTGGAGATGGCCTTGATGTTCTTCATGAATTTCTCTTCGCTGATGCGCCATCCCAGAGATACTGAGGGGAACCAGGCGTTGCGGTTGCCCTTGGAGAAGAGCGATGAGCGGTCGAGACGAAGAGAAGCGGACAGCAGGTAGCGGTTCAGATAGCTGTAGTTGACACGACCCAGATACGACTCGAGTTTGACGTCAGGGTAGCGGAAGGTTCCTGTGCCGTCGTTGTTACCGTTGTTCGCGCTGGCCAGTTCGTAGACTGTTGCGGCGTTCAGCGTGCGA
This sequence comes from Prevotella sp., assembly GCA_017847725.1. Classification (GTDB taxonomy): domain Bacteria; phylum Bacteroidota; class Bacteroidia; order Bacteroidales; family Bacteroidaceae; genus Prevotella. Next base: position 49,184 of record JAGAXW010000028.1, on the reverse strand, counting down.
ATGTCGTCAGTGGCAAAGCCGGTGGCGGTGAGGGCTGTGCGCTGGTTGCGGGTTGACTCAGCTGTGTAACCCAACAGGGCATCGAGGGTGTGTTCCTTGTTCTTGCCGAAGTCAAGGTGGTAGGTCAGCGTGTTCTCTGTCAGCAGGTCTATGTATAAGGTGCTGAAGTAGGTGGCGCGACTGGCTTCACCGTCCTTGGTGGCGTTTTTGTTACCATAATAGTATTGTGGCGAGAAACGCACGTTCAGGCCATTGGAAGTCTTGAACTGCAGACCCTTGCAGATGTCGACAGTGAAGTAGACACTGCCCAGTCCCTGGAAGTCCTCGCCCCAGCGGAAGGTGTTGGCCATCACGCTGGCGGGATTGTTGTTGGCCGACGAGAAGGGGCTTGACGTCTCCATGGTGGGATTGCCTTCTTCGTCGAGTGGTCCTGTGGGAGTCTGGATGTTGTTGAAGTGGCTGCCTCGGGCGAATCCTGTATATCCGGTCAGTTCTGTGGTGTAGTCGTTATGTCGGACGGGCAGGAATGACGGCGTACGGTAAAAATCGATGAAGTTGTTTTTGGGACGGTCGGTTTTCTTGTAGGTTCCCGACACGTTGAAGCCCATCGTCACAATGTTCGACAGCCTTGCATCGAGCTTGCCCCTGAAGTTTAACTTATTCAGCTTGTTTTGCTTCATGATACCCTCATCGCTCGTATAGGCTGCAGATACGAAGTATTTCAGTTCTTTCTTGCCGCCAGAGACGTTGAACTGCACATTGGTGATGTGTGCTGTGCTGTTCAGTCCTTCTTTCTGCCAGTCGGTAGAGCCGTTTTGACTTTCCAGATATGCCGAGGCCCGAGCCTGCTTGGTGGCTGCGGGGCCGCCCCATTCCTCTTCTTGTTGCTGCAGGGCATACCAGTCGCTCGACGTCATCATGTCGTGCAGTTTGTAGGCATACTTCCATCCATGATAGAACTTGAATGAATACTTCGGCTTGTCGGGCGTGCCACTCTTGGTGGTAATCATGATAACGCCGTTGGCTGCACGCGAGCCATAGATGGCTGCTGAGGCGGCGTCTTTCAGTATCTCTATTGACTTGATGTCTGCCGCATTTAACTGTGACAGTCCGCCAGCCACTGGGAAACCGTCGATGATGACCAGCGGTTCGCTGTCGGCGGAGATGGAACCTGTGCCGCGAACACGAATGGACGGCATGACACCAACCTCAGAAGTCAGGTTGCTGACGTTCAGACCCGTCATCATTCCCTGAAGGGCTGTCGTGACATCACTGACGGGAGCATTGATGAGTTGCTCACCGTCTAACTTGGAAATGGACCCAGTCAAATGCGACTTTGCCTGTGTGCCATATCCGATGACAACTGTTTCGTCAAGCATTCGTGAGTCTTCTTGCAATACCACATTGATGGTCTTCTGGTTGCCCACGACAACGGCTTGATCCATGAATCCTACATAAGAAAAAATGAGGATGGCTTTCTTGTTGGGAACGCTGATGGTGTACTGTCCGTCTTGGTCGGCTACTGTTCCCGTGGGAACCTTCGCGTCTTTCAGGGTAATAGAGGCACCGGGCAAAGGGCCGGACTCGTCACTCACCGTGCCACTGATGACATATTGCGCATAGATGCATGTTGTCATCATTAGACTAAGCAGTAACACTGTGATGCGTCTGAAGGGAGTTGCTTTTTTCATAGTGACTTGTATAGTTTGTTTTGGTTTACGCCGCAAAGATAGAAAATAAAATTGGTATACCAATTAAATTGGTTTGCCAATTATAAAACTTTAACTAAAATTATCCTATGTACGTTCTTTGTTGTCGATTTAAAATGTGAAAAATTACAAAATTATTTGGCATTTTTTTTGAAATGGAATAATTTTGCACACAAATAAACAAAGAAAGTCTATGGTCGTAAATAGAAGAACGAACGATGTGCCAGTTAATAAAGTGTTAGACTTCATTCGACAGTCGATAGCTGACAAAGAATTCAAGCCGGGCGACCGGCTTCCTGCAGAGCGAAAATTATCAGAACAACTTGGTGTGGGACGCCCCCATGTGCGTGAAGCCATTCAGAAGATGGAGCTATATGGTATTCTTCATACTTATCCGCAAAGTGGGACCATCGTAGCAGAGTTTACAAAAGAGCAGATGGACAGCCTCGTGTCTGAGAAACTTAAAGTGAGCAGGTACGACTTTGATAGTTTATTGTACGTGCGCGTACTTTTAGAAATAGAGGCCTGCAAGCTTGCCACGCGCAACCGTACCATTCAGGACATAGATAGAATTGAGCGTTCGCTACACGAATTGGAGGAATGTGATGAGGCTGATCTGCGGGTCAAGAAAGATTTTGAATTCCACCAGGCAGTGGCAAAGAGTGGCCACAATCCCGTTATAACTTCCTTGCTGAGCATTATTATGCCTGACATCATGAAGTATTATCATAAGTATCAGTTCTGTGTAACTCCCGAGCGTGTTGTCTGTTCCGAGCATCGTGAATTCCTGCAAAAGGTGAAAGACAGAGATGAGGTAGGGATGAAAGAGCTGGTGCTACGCCACCTGTCCAATCAGATAGACTTTGCCAAAAAGACGCGCGGGGTGGAAATTTCCGACTTTAATTTTGAAGGTTTCTGATATCGTACGACTTTTTGGGACAGTTACTCTGTCTTGGAAAAAAAGAAATGAGTTTCTTTGTTTTGCTCTCGATTTTTCGTAACTTTGCGCTTGCAGCGCCAAGTTACTCCGTCTCGGAAGAAAAAACAAACGAGTTTGTTTTGTTCTTCGCTCGACTTTTCGTAACTTTGCCGCAGAATAACGAATAAGCCAATCTGTCAGAAATGGAAACGAATGTTCAGCCCGTGAAGAAGCCACGCCTGGAGTGGCTCGATGCCATGCGCGGCTTCACGATGATACTCGTGGTGGCCAATCACGTCGCCCAGATAGGGTTCCTGCAGTCCGCCAAGGTGTCGTCGTCGCTGCCCTTTCTCATGCTGTTCCGCATGCCGCTGTTCTTCTTCATTAGCGGATTCCTGGCCTACAAGGCTTCGCTCCACTGGGACCTGCCGACGCTGTGCCGTATGACGGGTAAGAAGCTGCGCATACAGATTATACCCACCGTGGTGTTCTTCTTCTTCTTTGCGGCCGTCGTCAAGCCCGACTTTGCGACGGGCGTTGTCGAGATGTTCCACTCTTCCACTAAAGGGGGGTATTGGTTTACGCTGGCGCTGCTTTACATGTTCCTCATTTATTATGCCTTTGCCTATCTCGAGAGCAAGGTCAAGTGGCAGTCGTGCATCCCTATCCTGCTGTTCTTCGTCGTTTCTCTGCTGGTCTACGAGTCGTGCTACCTGCCCAAGTATTTCTGGTGGGCCAACGGCTATCGCGGCACCCTTCCGACGACGTTCCTGAACGACAGCAGCCTGATTCAGGTGATGCAGTATATGCCCTTCTTCCTCTTCGGTAACATCGTGCACCGCTACTGGCATCAGGCCCAGCAGGTCATGGACTCTAAGTGGTTCTATCCCGTCATCGTGGTGCTGGTCGTCTTCTGCACGCTCGACGTGCTCAAGTGGCACACGTTGCGCATGGCATGGACCAATCTGCCACAGACGTTGGCCAAGTTTATCCTGCTGACCATAGTGTTCATGTATTTCCGCCATTACGACAAGTATTTTACGCGGATGACGGTGATAGGCAATAGCTTGCAGTATATCGGCAGGCGCACACTCGACATCTACCTTATCCACTTCCTCTTCATGCCGAACCTGCCCGGCGTGGGCTCGTTTTTCCAGACCTACCGCCACAACTTCATCATCGACACGACGCTGAGCGTCTTCATCGCGCTGCTGGTCATCGTGTTCTGCATCATCTCCAGCAACATCCTGCGCGTCAGTCCGTTCTTCAAGAAATACCTGTTCGGACGCTGAAGAGAATGTCGCTGACCTTCTGCATCAGGTCGCGCAGCTTCTTGCGGCGCGTCACTGTGGGTACGCCACAGTAGTACGACGCCTTGTCCCAGAACTGCTGCTCGTCGGTGATGCGGTAGCCGTCGTGGCAAAGCATATTATATAAATAGGTGAGGCCGCGGCGCTTCTCGTAGGGCAGGTGCCATACGGTGAGCAGGCGGTCGGCAGGCTGACAGTTGTTGAAGTCAGGGTGTGTCCAGATGCGTTTGAAGTAGCCGTTGGCCACGGCGTTTCCCAGAGCCAGCCGTTCGGCCAGCGTGCTCATCAGGTGGGCCTCTTCGTTCAGCTTGGGCAGTCCGTCGCCAAACCGTTTCAGGTTATAGGGCCACAGCTGCCGGTAGGCCTCGTTGACCGCCTCCACCTTGTCGCCGCGCAGCGCAATGAAGTCGCCGCCGTAGTAGCGCATGGGCGCACTCGGTGGCGTGCCGAAGGCGCCTTCGTAGATGTCGGCCATCAGCTGGCCGTTCACGCCGTTCACCTCCCACTCGTCGCGCCCGTAGATGTCGTAGAGTCCGCTGCCCTTCTGGCGCACCTCGTCGAAGAAGGGAGCCAGCGAGCGCTGGCAGATGCAGTCGGCGTCGCTCACCAGCAGCACGTCGTCGTGCTCCATGCGTTTGCCCATGTACTGCAAGATGTCGTAGAGGTAGAACTGGTTCGTCCATGCCGAGTGCCACCCCTTGGGCGGCGCACAGTGGTAGTCCAGCCTTACCAGCTCGACGTTGTGCTGGGCGAACAGTTCCATGAGGTAGGGCGGCAGCTGGTCGGTATTGGTGAAGAAGAGCAGGCGCGCGTCGGGGTTGTAGTGGGCAAAGGTGACGAAGAAGGGTATCTGTATCTTCATGTACACCGAGTGCAGCAGCGGCGAGTCGCCACGCCGCCCCAGCTGGGGATAGTAGCTGGCCTCGCTGCTGTTCTCCTTGTAGAACCAGGTGGCTATATAGTTGGTGTGGCTCATGGCGCGCTCCTTATCCTACCTGACTGCCGGGCTTGACGTCCTTGGTGGTGGTCACCACGCTGAGGCTCTCGTCGAAGTCGACGGCCGAGAGTATCATGCCCTGGCTCTCGATGCCCATCATCTTGCGAGGCTCGAAGTTGGCGACGAAGAGGATGCGCTTGCCGACGAGCACGCTGGGGTCGTCGTAGAAGGCGGCGATGCCGCTGAGGATAGTGCGGTCGGTGCCGGTGCCGTCGTCGATGGTGAACTGCAGCAGCTTCTTCGACTTCTTCACCTTCTGGCAGTCCTTGATGAGGCCCACGCGGATGTCGAGCTTCTCGAAGTCGTCGAAGCTGACGGTGTCCTTGATGGGCTGTGGGCTAATTGCCGACTGCGAATTGTTAAGCGCCTCGTTGGCCTTCTTCGTGGCCTCCAGCTTGTCTAACTGTTTCTGGATGACGTCGTCCTCGATCTTCTCAAAAAGCAGGGCGGGTTCGCCCAGTTGGTGTCCGGCACTGAGGAGGTCGGTCGAGCCCAGCTGGTCCCACTCGAAGCTCTCCATGTTCAGCATCTCGCGCAGCTTCTTGCTCGAGAAGGGCAGGAAGGGCTCGAAGGCGATGGCGAGGTTGGCGGTCAGCTGCAGACAGATGTTCAGGATGGTCTCGCAGCGCTTGGGGTCCTGCTTCCACACCTTCCACGGCTCACACTCGGTGATGTAGCGGTTGCCGATGCGGGCCAGGTTCATGGCCTCAAACTGGGCGTCGCGGAACTTGAACTGGTCGAGCAGCGCCTCCACCTTCTGCTTCACGTCCTTGAACTCGGCCAAGGCCGTCTTGTCGACCTCCTGCAGCTCGCCGCAGGCAGGCACGACGCCGCCCCAATACTTCTTTGTCAGTTGCAGGGCGCGGTTGACGAAGTTGCCGTAGACAGCCACCAGCTCGTTGTTGTTGCGGTCCTGGAAGTCCTTCCACGTGAAGTTGTTGTCCTTGGTCTCGGGGGCATTGGCCGTCAGCACATATCTTAATACGTCCTGCTTGCCGGGCATGTCCTCAAGGTACTCGTGCAGCCAGACGGCCCAGTTGCGCGAGGTCGATATCTTGTCGTTCTCCAGGTTCAGGAACTCGTTGGCCGGCACGTTGTCGGGCATGATATACCCTCCGTGTGCCTTCATCATGACGGGGAAGATGATGCAGTGGAAGACGATGTTGTCCTTGCCGATGAAGTGGATGAGGCGCGTCTCCTCGTCCTGCCACCACTGCTGCCATGTGCCCCACTTCTCGGGCTCCTTCTCGCAGAGCTCCTTGGTGTTCGAGACATAGCCGATGGGGGCGTCGAACCATACGTAGAGCACCTTGCCGTCGGCATCCTCCACGGGCACGGGGATGCCCCAGTCGAGGTCGCGCGTCATGGCGCGGGGCTGCAGGTCCATGTCGAGCCACGACTTGCACTGTCCGTAGACGTTGGGGCGCCACTCCTTGTGCTCCTCCAGAATCCACTGCTTCAGCCAGTCCTGATACTCGTTCAGCGGCAGATACCAGTTCTTGGTCTTGCGCAGCACGGGTGTGGAGCCGCTGATGGTCGACTTGGGATTGATGAGCTCCGTGGGCGACAGGTCGCGACCGCACTTCTCACACTGGTCGCCGTAGGCACCCTCGTTGTGACAGTGGGGGCACTCGCCCACAACGTAGCGGTCGGCCAGAAACTGCTTGGCCTCCTCGTCATACAGCTGCTCGGTAGTCTCCTCCACCAGCTTGCCCTCGTCGTAGAGCTTGCGGAACCACTCGGCCGCAAACTTGTGGTGCGTCTCGCTGGTGGTGCGGCTGTAGACGTCGAACGAGATACCGAACTCGCGGAACGAGTCCTTGATCATCTTGTGGTAGCGGTCTACCACGTCCTGCGGGGTGATGCCCTCCTTGCGGGCGCGCACGGTGATGGGTACGCCGTGTTCGTCGCTGCCGCCTACGAACAATACATCCTCCTTCTTCAGTCGCAGATAGCGTACATAGATGTCGGCGGGCACGTAGACACCGGCCAGGTGGCCTATGTGTACACCGCCGTTGGCATACGGCAGGGCCGATGTCACGGTGGTTCTCTTAAATTTCTTTTCTGTCATATCTTTTTTTTATTTATTTTGCCCGCAAAGTTACGAAATAATGCTGACATACGGAAGCGATTTGGGAAGATTAACGCAATTCGCCTCATGTTTGTTATCTTATGGAGTTGCAATGGTGATGAAGGCCGTCATGCCTGGCAGCAGATGGGGATGTGGTTTCAGGGTCGCTTCGATATGTGCCATGCCATTGGCGCCGATGACTGGATCGATGGCCGAAACGATTGCCGTGTGATGCTCGGACGGGAAGGTAAGGGTAGAGACGGAGAGGCTGGCTCCATTCTCGTATTTAGCCAGCTCGTTTTCGAGCACGTCGAAACTGACCTTCAGATGTTCTATATCCACAATATAGAAGAGGGGCTCGCCGGGCTTGGCTGCTCCGTAAAGCGTATTGCTGATTTGTGATACATAGCCGGAAATGGGGGCTGTGATGGTGTAATAGGACAGTGTGTGTTGCAGTTCGTGCAACTCGGCCAGGGCTTCGTTATAGCCACTATTAATACGTGCCAGTTGCTTGATTTTGTCAGGGGCGGCATCCAGATGGTCGTGCTTATAGCCCTGCCCCATCAGTATTGCCTGATACTGGAATTCAGCTTTCTCCAGCTTGGCACGGCTGTGAAGGATTTTCTCCTGTAGGGCAGCGTCGCTCAGTCGTGCTACAACCTGGCCTTTCCTGATTTCCTGTCCGGTCCCTTCGATGGCGAACATGACTATCTGTTCGGCAATACGGCTATAGACTGGAATCTCACGTATGGCTTCTATCTTTCCTTTGGTGACAGCTGAATGGTTCTCAACTTGCTGGTCGGATGTGGCTTCTGCCGATTCCACAGGCGTCGTGCCTGTCTGCGCTGAGCCAGTATGCTCTTCTTCCTTCTTCTGCTGGCAGGCAGAGAAGAGGATAAGGGAGATGCCTATCAATAAAAAACGCATATTCTTATTCATAGTTTATGAGAGTTTGTAGATGATAGTAATTTGTCCAGAATTCTTCCATAATCGACAGGTAGTTGATGTAAGCCGTAGACCGCCGCGACTGCGCCAGGGTGAAGGTGTTGATGTCACAGAGGCCGTTGGCATAGTTGTCGGCCGTCTCGTTGAATGCCTCTTCCGCCAGGGATACGGTCTGTTGGGTGGTTGTAAGCATCATCCTGCTGGTTTGTAGTTTCTGCAGGGTCATGGTGGCATCTTCAGCCAACTGGCGTTCCACCTCATGGAGTGCCGACTCCTGGCGCTCTACCCAGTTGACAGCGGCAACATGTCGTTTCTTGGCTGCACCATGGTCCATCAGGGGTATAGAAATCTGAACGGTTCCTAAAGCATACAGTTGCTGGTTTTTATAGGCATTTCCAAAGGCTGTGTTGACTTGCTGTAGTCCCAGATTGAGGTCGACTCCAACGTTGAGGCCCCGCTCTTTTTGTGCCTTGTCTTCATGATGACGGGCTTCGGTCAGTTCTGCCAACTGCTGCTGGTAGGCCGGACTGTTGTTCTTTGCAAGTTCGGCAACCCTGTCCAGCGTATAGCTGGTTGGAGGAGCATCAGGTATGGGCAGTAGAGGCAGGTCGGTGGGTATTGGGTTTATCCGCAGGAAGGATGCCAGTTCAGTCCTGGCCTTCTGTTCGTCTTGACGCGCCATTGCCAGCAGGTTGGCTGCATTTTGTTTTTGTACCTCTATAGAGTGTAGCTCAGCCAGTGAGACGATGGCGATGCTCGCTTTCTCTCGGGCAATGCCAAGCAGGGTGTCGCTCAGATTCAGTTCCTCCAATCGCATTTGCAACATCCGCTGCTGACGGGCTAACCGGAAGTAGCGAACGGCAGCTTCCTCGGCAATGCGGCGCAGACTGTACTCATGTTGGCGGCGCGCAGCTTCCAGGCGCTGGTCCTCCACTCTTTTCTCCCATCGGAAAGGATTGTAGCCCAGCAGTGTATGGCTATAACCTGCCAATAGCGGAGTCGCCACAAATTGCCGTGGGTATCCTGAGGCATCCTTGCGGAAAAACTCACTCCAGATGGCCTGTGTGCCGATGTATGCCTCGCCGCCGAGTGGCAGTACCTTCTGAGTAAGCCTCATCTGGGCGGAAGTGGAGAGAATGTTGAAGTTGCGCAGGTAAACATAGTCACGGCTGGGGTCGCTGATGATATGGGTGTAGTTGGGTACGACCTTCAGCGTCAGTTGTGGCTTTCGCAAGGCCTCGAAAGCCTCGTATGATGCCTGCTGACTACGATATTCCTGCCGGCTCTGGAAGGCGGTGATGCTACTGTCTTGCGAAAGGCGTATTACCTCGTCCAGGGTTAGCGTTGTCTGCCCCATGTCATCCATGGGAAACATGCTGAGGCATGTCAGGCCGATTAGAAGGCGTAAACAGATGCTGTGTCTCATATTTAATTCTTCAGTTCTTCTGTATCGTTCTTGAAATATCCACGAGCCTTGAGCTCCTTGAAACTGCCGTCGGCAGCCACACGCCCCTCCTTCAGCACAATGATGCGGTTGCAGCGCTGTATGGTGCTCAGTCGGTGAGCAATGACGATACGTGTACATTTCAGTTTTGCCAGATTTTCAACGACAACGTGCTGGCTGATGTTGTCGAGGGCCGATGTCGCTTCGTCGAGGAAGAGCACTTTGGGCTTTCTTACCACTGCGCGTGCAATTAGTATGCGCTGTCGCTGTCCGCCCGACACGCCTTTTCCATCAACTGTGATGGGCGTGTCCATTCCCAAAGGCATATTTCGGATGTCTTCGTCGAGCGCCGCCATGCGTGCCGCCTCCCATGCATCATCGTCCGTCAGCAGTGGATTGTCGAAGATGATGTTGTCGCGGATAGTTCCTTCCACGAGCTGTCCGTCCTGCATACAGATGCCGATGCAGTAGTGCCTCAGACTGCGCAGATTGATGTCCTCGATGTCGTACTGGTCGTAGAAAATGGAGCCTGCCAGTGGGTGTTCCAGTCCCATCATCAGTCGCATCAGTGTACTCTTGCCGCAGCCCGATGCACCTACCAGAGCTATGTAGTCGCCGCTGTTGATGCTTAGGTTAAGTCCGTCGAAGAGCAACGGCATATTGTCGGCATAGCGGAACTTCAGACCGCGTATGTCAAGCCTGCCGGTGATGGTCTTTACCACATGGGTGTCTTCCCTGACTTCCAACTGGGCATCAAGGATGGGACGACAGAGCTGTATCTCTGGCAGCAGACGTGATACAATCTTTGTAATGCTCTGCAAGTTGGACACAGCGTTGCAGACAAGTCCCAATACTGCACAATAGGCGATATAGTCGGACAGCGACAGCCTGTAGTGCCAGGCAGCCCACATCGTTACAATCATCGGCAGGAACTTCAGGCAATAGCTGACACCTGTCACATAGAAGCTGGCCAGAGGCTGGCGACTGCTGTATGCCTCTGTGGGGGCATATGTCTTTGTCCACTGATGGAAGGCCCGGAACTCAGCTCCGGTGGTCTTGATTTTCTGAATGCCTGAGAATAGAGAAAATAGCATGCCGATGAGGTGTGACCCGCTGGCATTCACGCTGAGCTGCACTTTCTTGGTGTAATAATACTCCAGCATGATGGCTATAATCTGTATGGAGATGACAATGATGCCGGTGTAGAGTAGTGGCCCGCCATAGGTGAAGAACTGTATGAACATGATAGTCGAGAACAGGAAGGTCAGTATGGTCGACAGGAAATTGGCTGTCAGGCTGGAACTGACGCGTGACAACGACAGCAGACGGTTGGAGAGGTCGCCTGGCGTAAACTTCTTGGCAAACGTGGCTGGCAGCAGCAACAGGCGTGACATCAGGGCCGTCTGCAGCGTATACTCCACCTTGTCCTTGATGCGCACTACCACCAGGTTACGGACTATCTCCACCATCACCAATCCGGCGGCAGCACTGAAAAGCAGCGTCGCTATAGGGACTATCAGTCCGACTTCGCCAGAGGGGATAACCTCCGAGAATATCAGCTTGCTCACGTATGGCGTGAACATGGTCAGTAGCGTTACGCCTATGCAGGCTATCAGACTGTAAATCCAGTCATACATACAGAGGCTGCTTGCGGCATGGCGGACGATGGTCTTGATGGTAAGCTTCTCTTCTTTAAAAGGCGGGCAGGATATCAGCGCCTTCTTCTTCAGCAGGTCGCCATGCTTGCTCGCTGTCATGAGTTTTCTGGTCCTTGGATGGATGAACGTATAGTCCGTGAAGCCGGGTTTGAGCACGACGGGAGTGTTGTCGTCGGTTAGGAACCCTATTATGTTGCCCGTACAGCGCGTCCACCAGCCGTCGGTGAGCGTGATGTAACGGAAGAAAAAGTTATAGCGGTCCAGCAACGTCTCTATCTGTTCGATGTCTGATGGCAGTTCTTTGTCCGACTTCATCTGCTCCCATAGCTCCCTGTCAATCATGGAGCGCAGGATGTACTGCGCCTGGTTGATTGCCTTGCGGTCGCCGTCCATGCGTTGGGCTAACTGCTGAAGGAATATATTCGTTATCATCGCGTCAGACGTATTTTAGTAGTTTACTATACAGCCCGTCCACCTGGCTCAACTGGTCGTGGGTGCCGTGCTGGGTGATGTGCCCATGTTCTACCACATAGATTTGATCGCAGTCAGCAATGGTTGATAACCGGTGCGCAATCATAATGAGGGTGATGCCCATACCATAGAGGTGCTTCATCACCTCTGCCTCCTTCTGCGGGTCGAGTGCCGAGGTGCCCTCGTCCATCAGCAGGATTGTAGGTTCCTTGGCCAGCGCGGTAGCTATCTCAATGCGCTGTCGCTGGCCGCCGCTGAAGTTCTTGCCGCGCTCTGCCACCTTACCCTGATAGGCTTTCGGGCGCTCCATGATCTCCTCATGTATCTGCGCATCGTTGCAGGCCATCATCATGGCGTAGTCTTCTATAGACTCGTCCCACATTTTGACGTTGTCGGCAATGGTACCCTCGAACAGTATTGCGTCCTGGTTGATCACCGAAATGGAGTTGACGAACGTCATGCGGTCGATGGTCTTGCGGGGCTTTCCGTCGAACAGCACCTCTCCCTCCCACGGCTCATACAGTCCTGACACAAGATTCAGCACCGTGCTCTTGCCGCAACCGGAAGGACCAATCAGGGCAATGCGCTCACCCGGCTTGATTTTCAGGGAGAAATGGCTGAGGATGGGAGGCAGGTTGCGGTCGTAGCCGAAGGTGACGTCGCGCAGTTCTATTTCCCCCGCCAACTTGCCCACATCTGGCAGTTCGTCGTCGTTGGGCAGACGCAGCTCTGCGCTCTCCTGATTGCAGTCGGTCACGTCCTTGATGCGCTGGATGGACGAGTTAACTCTTAAAATGGCCTGCACGCTTTCAATGGTTCTGTTGATGGGATAGATGGTAGCGTTGATGAGCCCATGTGAGGCCAGTATCATGCCTGGCGTCATTTCGCCTTGCAGGATGAGCCAGGTGCCCAGACATAGTATGACGCCGTTGGTGAGTTGCAGTACAAGATCTGGCAGGGCTTTTATATATATGGAAGCGCTCATTGTGGCCACACGAGCGTTCATGGCCTGTGCGAAAGCCTTCTCCCACTGCGCATAGAAGGAGCACTCGCTGCCTAAGGACTTGATGGTCTCAAGATTACTCATTCCTGTCATCGTGACGTTTTGCAATCGTGCCTCTGTCACCTCTAAGCTCATGGCCATCTTTTTCTGAATCTTAGCGGTGGAGCGCATCACGTAGACGAGTAGCAGGATAGAGAAAATTTCCAGTAGCCCCAGCTTCCAGTTGAAGAGCATGACTAAGTAGCAGCAGATAGATGGTAAGATGAGTACGCAGACGACAGGCAGCGCATAGTCTATCATTCTGATGGCTTTCGAGATGGTTGTATAGCGGGCCACCAGCTCACCTGGCGTAAACTGCGTAAACCGGGTCATGGGTAGTTTCAGAACCGTCCACAGGTAATTGGCTGAAGTGGTGATGTTGAGCTTGGCCAGGCTCTTTCGGCGTAAGACGGAGAACAGAATCCAAATCCCGAGCTCAAGCACAAACAGCAGGACATAGAGCACTATCAACGGCGTAAACCATTCCGGGTTCTTCAGTGTGATGATATTGTCAGTATATACCTGTTGGAACAGTGATGGGAAAATGCTGGCGATGGAGTCAATGGTAATGAGTACGAAACTATTGAAGGCAAATAGCATATTGCCTTTCAGAAAATAGCTGAATGCCGATTTTATCGACAATCCTGATTTCTTGTCTCGCTTTTTTTCTTCCATCATTCAAACTTTTGCTGGAGATTACGGAAATGTGTGCGTGTCGACTCGAACAGATACTGGAACATGCTGCATCGGCGGGTCTCAGTGAGTACAGAGCAGTATGTGCCAATCTCCATGTTCACATCGTCGGGCTTGCCGAACGACCAGTCGTAGCGCGTCGAGTCGTCAGATGCCCGGTGCAGGTCAATGTGTACCTCATAGACCAGGTCGTCGCCATCGCCCAAGAGTTGTTTGGCCAGGATTTCCGACTTCAGTTTCTGTCGCACTTTGATGACTTTGGCAGGATAGCGCACCACCTGCGTGATGTGCCCTCTCACGTAGCCAATCTCGTCTCGTTTCTCGTTGGCAGGCCATACCTGAGCTTTCATGCCGATGCGCAGATGGCGCTGGTTCTCATTGTTGGCATAGGCGATGAGTTGTGTCTGTCTGTTGACAGCACCGCCCTTCACGATGCTCATGATGGGCTCAAAGGCCTCAAACGGCTCGCTGTCGCCTTTTGTGCTGATCACCAGACCATCCACCGTACTCGTCAGGAAACTGTAGCTTCCGTTGATAGAGACCATCGCCACCGTCTGTCCCTGGTGCACGCTGTCACCGTTGTGAACAAGCATGTTGCGCACGGTACCATTGTTGGGTAGCGTGATATCGGTTGTGCCCTCCACGGGGAATATGACCCCCGAATAATAAGCCTTGTCGCTCACATTCCCAAAAAATCCCCATACAATGAATGCCGCGATAAGCAGGGCAACCGCAGCCGCCAACAGATAGGTGGGTACGTAGGTTATCTTCAGATGGTCGGCAATCTGCGACGGTGAATTACATTCATTCATGTCTTTTTTCATTGCTTCCGTTCTTTCTGTTTGTGGTGGAATCAAGGGTAGGTCTTTAAAAAAAACAAAATTAATAAAAATCCTCCAGATAATCGTTGTTCCAAATTTCAATAACATATGTTTTTGCATCTTTTAAATATTTTTTTCAAAAGTGCAGGTCTTTCTGGGTTATGTTTAAAAATATAAACTCGAAAAATATGGTCAGGTCGTGATAATTTGCTACCTTTGGCGCATGATGGAGAATAAAGAAGAGAAATACCGACTGCTGAGCGCACAGGTCAAGGCGCTCGTCGAGGGAGAGACCGACTGGGTGTCGGTGACGGCCAATGTATGCGCAGCCATCCAGGAGGCGATGGGCTTCTTCTGGACTGGTTTCTACGTGGTGCGCGGCAACGAGCTGCGGCTGGGCCCGTTTCAGGGCCCCGTGGCGTGCATGCATATAGGTTATGGGCGCGGCGTGTGCGGCACGGCCTGGCAGCGCGGCGCTACGGTAGTGGTGCCCGACGTCGAGCAGTTTCCGGGCCATATCGCGTGCAGCAGCCTGTCGCGCTCGGAGATTGTGGTGCCCGTCTTTGCGGCCGACGGAACGGTTGCTGCCGTCCTCGACATCGACAGCCGCGAGCTGGCCACCTTTGACGAAGTGGATAAAGAATGGTTGGAACGGATAGTCGGTGAGTTGCGGATTTCCTTCTGAAAAAAGTGTGTCGACACTTGGATTCGAACCAAGGACCCCCACCATGTCAAGGTGATACTCTAACCAGCTGAGCTATGCCGACTATTGGAAATCGGGTGCAAAGGTAAGCATTTTTTGCGATATTGCAAGCACTTTATCATTAATAAATCATAAAAACTCGGATAATAGGCGCAGAAAAACCCCTAAGTTGCGTATCTTTGCACCGTCAAGAAGGAAAAGAATTATAAAAAAGGTTATGAAATGCCCCCTACTATATACGCTTTTGGCGGTGCTGCTGTTGCTGACATCGTGTGGCACGGAAAGCGGCAGGTTCAGGCTGGAGGGACGACTGCGCAACCTGAACCAGGGAGAGTTCTGGGTGTACAGTGCCGACGGTGCCTTTGAGGGCATCGACACCATCCCTGTGCGCGACGGCCGCTTCTCCTACGAGATGTCGCTCTACGACGTGTCGACGCTGGTGGTCATCTTCCCCAACTATTCCGAGCAGCCCGTCTTTGCCGAGTCGGGAGCCACGGTGACCATTAAGGGCGACGCCACCCACCTGAAGGAGATGACCATCGAGGGTACCGACGAGAACGAACACATGACGCAGTTGCGCATGGAGCTGAACCGCTCGATGCCGCCCGAGGTGCCGCAGGTGGTGCAGCGATTCATCGAGAAGTATCCAGACTCCGAGGCTGCCATCTACCTGCTGCAGCGCTACTTTATATGCACTTCCGAGCCCAACTATCAGCAGGCCCGCCGACTGGTGAGGCTGATGCTGAAGGCCAATCCCGACAACGGACGTCTGATGAAGCTCGACAAGCAGCTGGCCACGCTGCAGGGGGCTCCCATGCGGGGGCGCCTGCCCAAGTTTGAGGCCACCGACGTAGACGGGCGCAAGGTGACGGAGAGCGCCCTGAAGGGCCGGGTGGGCGTGGTCACCACGTGGGCCGCATGGAGCTATCATAGCATCGGCGTGCAGAACCGTCTGAACCAGTTGAAGAAGAAGTATGGCGACCGCCTGGGCGTGGTGAGCATCTGTCTGGAGGGCCGTCCCGACGACTGCCGCAAGCGCATCAAGGGCGACTCGCTGCAGTGGTCGACCGTGTGCGACGGCCGGGTGTGGCACACGCCGCTGCTCTCCAAGTTCGCACTGGCCGACGTGCCCGGCAACGTGCTGTTCGACAAGAAGGGCGTCGTCGTGGCGCGCAACCTGACGGGACAGGAACTGGAAGACCGCATTAAGAATTTGTTGAAATAAGTAATCAAGAGCAATACGATGAATCAGAAAGAACACCAGGCTTTTCAAGAAGTCAACGAGAGCTACACCATGGCCGAGGCCATCGCCGAGGCACAGCGCTGCCTGCACTGCAAGGTGCCGCAGTGCAAGAAGGGCTGCCCCATCAGCAACGACATCCCCGACTGGATTCACGAACTGAAGAAGGGCAACCTGGGCAATGCCATCAGCATCATCCGCACCAAGAGCAACCTGCCTGCCGTCTGCGGCCGCGTGTGTGCCCACGAGAAGCAGTGCGAGGGCAACTGCGTGCTTGCCAAGAAGGGGCAGGCCGTCAACATCGGAAAGCTGGAGCGCTTCGTGGCCGACTTCGACTCGGAGAACGGACTGACCCACGAGGACGTGGTGGAGAAGTCGCGTGGCAAGGTGGCTGTCATCGGTGCCGGACCGTCGGGCATCACCGTGGCCGGCGACCTGTCGCGCATGGGCTTTGCCGTGGAGATATTCGAGATGGAGGCCCAGTGTGGCGGTGTCTTGCGCTACGGTATCCCCGAATACCGTCTGCCCAAGGAGGTGGTAGCCCGCGAGATACGCTACATCGAGAAGATGGGCGTGGTGATTCATCGCAATACTCATGTCGGCGTGGAGATTACCGTCGACAGCCTCTTCGCACAGGGATTCGACGCCGTTTTCATCGGTACGGGGCTCAGCAAGCCCAAGTCGCTCGAGATACCCATCTGGCAGAACGGCCGCTGCCTCTCGGAGGGCGACCATGCCATCCACTGCAGCGACCTGAAGGGTGTGCGGCTGGCCACCCACTTCCTGCGCCGCGTGGAGCTGATCTCCGAGGGATTCATGAAGCGCGACGAACTGCCCGTGCCTGACGGTGCCCGCGTGTTCGTCATCGGATGTGGCAACACGGCCATGGACGCCTCGCGAACTGCCTGGCGCATCGGTGCCTCGAAGGTGGACATCATCTACCACAAGGGCATCGACACGATGGCAGCACTGCGCGCCGAATACGACGATGCTGTGAAGGAGGGCGTACACTTCAACTGGTGGAGCGCCATCGTAGAGCTGCACGTCGACGACGCGCTGAACATCACCGAGATAGTGCTCGAGACCAAGGAGCCCGACAAGGAGCCCGTGCGCCAGACACTGCCTGCCGACAATGTCATCATGGCCATCGGCGCTACGCCGGCCACGAAGATTGTGCGCACCACGTCGGGACTGGCCAACGACGAGCACCGCTTCCTCATCACCCGCGACGTGCCCTACGGCATGACCACCCGCAAGGGTGTCTTTGCCGGCGGTGACGTGGTGGGCCGACAGGCCACCGTGGTACATGCCATGCAGGACGCCAAGCGCGTGGCTGAGGGCATCGCCCAGTATGTCGATGCTGTAAAACTAATGGCTGCTATTTCCTGAAGTTATGAAAAAGATACTGATACTCCCGCTGAAGATAGTCGGAATCATCGTCGTCGTGCTCGTCGTGCTGACGGGCGCGCTCTTTGGCCTGATTCACACGGATTCCATCCAGCAGCGCCTGCTGGGCATCGTCGTCGACGACCTGCGTGCCCATCTGCATACAGAGGTCAAGGCCGAGCGCATCAGCTTGAGCCTGATAGGTGAAGACGTCAGACTCTATGGCGTAGAGGTGGAAGACCTCCAGCACCGCAAGATGCTGCAGCTGGAAGAACTCGGCGTAGAGGTCAGCCTGTGGCCACTGCTCAAGCGCGAGCTGCATCTGCAGGACCTGACGGTCAGGGGCCTGCATGCCCAGCTCTACAAACCGTCGCCCGACAGCGTGGCCAACTTCCAGTTTATCATCGACGCCTTCAAGAACCGCAACAAGCCGGCTCCGAAGGTGCCTGCCGACAGCGTGTCGAAGCGCCGCCCCAAGATGAAGTTCGAGATAGGCAAGATAATCCTTGAGGACATCGACGTGACCTACAACAAGGGGCGCTATAAGCTGGGCGGCCTGGAGTTCAGGTACAAGTCGCCGGGCCACCACACGGGCGTGATTCGCGACGTGCAGACCCAGTTTGTGCAGCACCTCAAGAAGGGCGACGTGGACACCTGGGTGACCGTGAGCACCATCGGCTTTGAGGACAAGGACGGCCGCGGCCTGCTCGACATCGAGGGACTGCGGCTGCGGACGGACAACCACAAGCCGCGCAAGAACGCCAACAAGCCCAAGCGCGGATTCTTCGATACGGGCCACCTCGACCTGACCGGCCGACTGAAGGTCGACGTGACACGCGCCGAGAAGGACAGCATCGAGGCTATCGTCTCCGACGGTGTCTTCACCGACAGCGTGTCGGGTATCTATATCACCAACCTTGCGCTCAAGGCAGCCACCAACAAGCGCATTCTCAACCTGCGTGACGTCATCGTACAGCTGCCTCACACCACCGTCAAGTTCGACCATGCACAGATGCTGCTGCCCAGCAAGAAGGAGGGCCGCAAGATGCAGTTCTCCACGTCGACCATCAAGGGCGTGACCCAGCTCAGGGACATCTCGCGCACCTTTGCACCCGTGCTGAGGAACTTCACGCTGCCCCTGCATCTCAGTGTCAAGATGAGCGGCACGGACGAAGCCTTGCAGTTCAGGGATGTCGTGGTCAACACGGCCGACAAAAAACTGGTGGTCAAGGCCAATGGCGGCATCACCGGTCTGAAGGACAAGTACAAGCTGAACGTCAGTTTCCACGTGGGCAGCATGCATGCCAAGAAAGGCATCGCCGAGAAGATTATCAACCAGTTTGTCGTCAGGAAGTTCATGATGAAGCAGCTCGACGCGCTCGGCAACATCAGCTACGTGGGCGATTTCAGCGTGCTGTGGAAGAAGGAGCAGTTCAGCGGTCGTCTGCACACGCAGACGGGCAACATCGACTTCCATTTTGCCCTCGACGAACTGAACAAGTATGTCTATGGCACCACGCGCACCGACTCTTTCGAGCTGGGCAAGGCAATGGACATGCCCGACCTCGGCAAGATTGTGTGCAAGGCCAACTTCAAGTTCGACATCTCGAAGCCCCGCACGGCTAAGATGCGACGCATCAAGGGCGGCAAGCTGCCCATCGGTCATGTCGATGCCGAGGTGGCCGAGGCTAAGTATAAGTTTGTCAAGGTACGCCACCTGCAGGCCGAAATCAATAGCGACGGTGCCGTTGCCAACGGCAACATCACCATCTTCGGCAAGCGTCTCGACGTGCTGTGCTCCTTCTCGTTCACCAATACCAACGAGATGGAGAAGACCAAGATTAAGCCGGGCCTGCGCTTCCACAAGCTCTCCGACGAGGATAGGGCCAAGAAGGAACAGCTGAAGGCCGAGAAGGCCAAGGCCAAGGCTGCCGAGAAGGCTGAGAGGAATGCCCGCAAGGCTGCCGAGAAAGCCGTGAAGGATGCCCGCAAGGCTGCCGAAAAGGCGGAGAGGGACAAGGTCAGGGCTGCCGAGAAGGCTGAGAAGGAGGCTCGCCGGGCTGCCAAGAAAGCCGAGAAAGAAGCTAAGAAAGCCGCCAAGGAGGCTGCCAAGAAAACCGCTCAGGAGGCAGCCAGTTAGCGGCGTTTAGCGATTACATAGATGATGACGGGGGCACCCATGATGGGTGTCACGGCGTTGAGCGGTATCACGCCCATCTCGCCGGGCAGAAAGCAGATGAGGTTGCACAGCAGTGCCACCACGCTGCCTGTCAGTATCGTGCCGGGCAGCAGCGACCGATGGTTGTCGGTGGTGAGCAGCAGGCGCGTGATGTGCGGTACGGCCAGTCCGATGAAGGCCACGGGCCCGCAGAAGGCGGTGACGATGGCCGTCAGCAGACCAGTGACAAAGAGCAGCCAGTTGCGCACCCTGCGGATGTTGATGCCCAGGTTCTCTGCATAGCGGTCGCCCAGCAGCAGGGCGTTGAGCGGCTTGATGAGTATCAGTGAGCCCAGCAGGCCCAGCAGCGTGATGCCGGCAAAGGTGGGCATCATCTTCATGGAGACGCCGCCAAAGGAGCCCATTCCCCATACCATATACGAACGCACGCCCTCGTCGGTGGCAAAGAAGTTGAGCAGCGAGATGGCCGAGTTGGAGATGTAGCCTATCATGATGCCGATGATGAGCAGCATCACGTTGTTGTGTACCAGTGTCGAGAAGAACAGGATGCAGGCCATGACCGCCATGGCTCCCACAAAGGCGGCGATGAGCACCGCCACGAAACCGCTCACCGACACCGAGCCTGCCGACAGACTGCCGCCCAACAGCAGCATGACGAGCGCCACGCCAAGGCCGGCACCGCTGTTGATGCCGAAGATGCTGGGGCCGGCCAGCGGGTTGCGGAAGGTGGTTTGCAGCATCAGGCCGCAGATGGCCAGTGCACCGCCGGCCAGCATGGCCGTCAGTGCCTGGGGCAGTCGCGACTCAAGGATGATGTAGCGCCACGAGGGCTTCAGGCTCTCGTCGTCGCCACCCATCAGGATGGCTACGGCGTCTTCCACGGGTATCGATACCGACCCCATCAGCAGGTTGAGCACAAACAGGATGGCGATGGCGAGCACCAGCCCCAGGCAATAGAGGGTTCCCTTGTTCTTCAATGTCTCTTAGTCTTTCAGTTTCTTATAATAACGCAGGGGGCGCTTGTTTGGTATGTCCGGATGCAGAATCTGGATGAAGTCGGAGAGCAGCAGGTCCGGACGGAAGGGCGACTCCTCGTAGAACAGCGACTGCTCCACGTTGCAGCAGTAGACGTTGTGCTCGCGGTAGGGGCGCAGCTGGTCGTAGCCGCGGTGCTGCGCAAGCAGTTCGCCGTAGGTCTGCTCATGGTCGAAGGCGCTGTAGCGGTACATCCATACGTCGGCATTGCCCGAGCGCTCCAGCACCGTCTCGAAGGGCAGCGACAGCGATCCGCTGTGGTCGTCGTCGGCCCAGGCATACTGGCCCCCCGCGTCGCTCACCATCTGTCCGATAGTGCTGCGTCCGCCCGGCACATACCATACCGACCCTACGATGCGGTCTATCAGCACGCTGCGCCCTTGACCGGCGGCGGCCGCCTCGGCCTTCAGCGCCTGGTAGCTGCTGTCCACCTGTGCAAAGAGCTGCTCCGTCTGCTCGTAGGCACCGAACAGCAGTCCGTAGAACTTCATCCACTCGGCGCGTGCCAGCGGCGAGTTCTCCATATATTCCGCACACTCCACGATGGGGATGTCTATCTCCTCCACCTTGCCGTAGCCGCCACTGTTCTCGAAGGGCGACAGCAGGATGGCCTCGGGCTTGGTGTCGATGATTTTCTCGACGACGGGGTTCAGGCCGCTGCCGCAGTCGGCCACCAGTCCATTCCTGACGCGCTCCTGGATATACGGTATCTTGATGTACTTCAGGTCGCCCACCGCCACGATGTTCTCGCCGTGCCCCAGCGTGGTGAGCAGCGAGCAGTGTACGGTGGTGAAGACGGCGGCGCGCTGCAGCGGTGTGCGTATCAGCGTACCCTCGGGCAGGTCGGCGGGCAGTTCCTTGGTGCGCGGCACGAGCACATAGCTGTGCAGCAGTCTGCCCTCCTTCCACGGGTTGCGGATGTCCACCGTCGTATAGCCGTCGTGCTCCACGATGGTGAGCAGCGAGGTGTGGCGTAAAGCCAGCGTGTCGCCGTCGACCTGCCGGCGGGCTGTACGCCCGCCGCAGGAGGATAGCGACACGATGAGTAGCGCCGTCAGGCAGACGATGCCTGTCAGCTTGTTACTGTACATAAGCCTTGTTCGTGTTGAACACGGCTGCGACAGCACCCGTTGCCGTATTGTAGTAGGTCTTCACCAGTTTGCCGTTGGCGTCATACTGGTTGGTGTAGGTCGGAATCTTGTAGCTGGCGGCACCCGTGTCGGGGTCGGGGCTATACGAGGTGATGAAGATATTGCCCGTCACGGGGTCGGCGGCGATGACGGCGGGGCTCAGCACGTTCTCGGGCTCCCAGGTGGTGACTTTGGCGGTAGCAGGGTCGTAGATGCTGTAGGTCGTGGTGCCTCCGTAGGGGGCATTGGCAGCAAAGACGCGCTTGCCGTCGCTACCCATCACGGTGCCGTCCATAATCATGGTCACCTGGTCGTCGGCCGTAATCTTGCGCACGCCCTGGCCCGTCTGGTTCCAGTTGGCATCGAAGGTGCCGTAGTCCAGATAGTAGATGTCGTTGCCGATGGCGGTAATCATCATCGGGTTGGTGATGACCTGATTGGTCAGCGTGCTCACGGCGCCGCTGGCCAGGTTGATTTTCGAGATAGAGGGCCTCTGGCCATTGCCGTAGTCAGAGTTGCAGACGTAGAGCTGACCGTTGGCCAGTGCGATGCCGTCGGGATAGCTGCCCACGGTGTAGGTAGCCTTCTTGGCAAAGTTGACGGTGTCGACCGCTGCCACGATACCGTCGCCACCGTCGCCGCTGGCTCCGTAGCAGGTGAAGTAGAGCTTGCCGTCGTTGCCGAGAGCTGCGCGGGGGCTCTTACCGTCGGTGGCACCCAGCAGGTCGGTGGTGCTGAGCTGCTTCTGCACCTTCAGCGTCTTCTTGTCGCACACCCAGATGGTGGCCTCTCCGTCTACTACGACATAGAGCTTGCTGCCATAGATGGTGACATAGTTGGCGGTCTTGCCTACCGACTTGCCGTTGACGGCCTGGAAGGCATTGCCGATGGCGAATCCTATGTTGTAGTTGATGTACGACAGGTTGCCGTTGATGTTGGCAAGGGTGTTGCCCGAACCCACGATGAACAGGCCCTCCGATACGTCGACCAATTCGGGAGTAGGGTCTGGAGCCGACTTGGTGTCGTCGTCTCCACAGGCAGTGAGGAGGGCTGCGCCCATCATCATCACTGCAAAACTCAAAAGATACTTCTTCATAGTTTTTCTTGTTTTAGAACTTATAATGTAATGATAACTGATAGTTGATGCCGGGCATGGGGTAGCTGCCCACGATTTCGTACTGGCGGTCGGTGATGTTCTTCAGGTCGAAACGGGCCTCCAGCGTGCCCCGTCCGATGCGGAAGTGGCGGTAGGCCGTCGCCCCCAGGTCGTAGTAGCCGTCCACCTTCGTGCCGTCGAGGTGCTCGTTGGTGCTCCAGCGGCTGCCCACCAGTGTCTGGTGCAGCGACAGCGACACCCACGGGTTCTCCCATCCCAGCGACCACGAGCCCGTATGCTCAGGCGTGTAGGCTATCTGGTTGCCGTAGTAGGGCGACTCCTCGTTGGTGTGGTTCTGCACGCGCTGGTAGGTGTAGTTGCCCGCCAGCGTGAGCCGTTGGCGGGCCGCCATCTGCCAGTTGGCGCGCAGCGTGGCGTCGATGCCCTTGACGTGCACCTTGCCCACGTTGACGCATGTCCACACGAACATATTATAGGGTATGGCCACTATCATGTCCTTTACGGTGTTGTAGTAGCCGTCGACGGTAGCCTGTATGTCCAGGGCGGCAGTGGGCCTCACGTCCCACGTCAGTCCTGCGTTCAGCTGCTGCGTGCGCTCGGGCTTCAGCGTCTTCGAGCCGTAGTGGAAGTAGTAGCTCTCGTTGAAGGTGGGTGCACGGAATATCTCCTTGTACGACAGGCGCAGGCGCAGCTGTCCCGCCAGCCGGTACGACAGACTGAGCGAGGGCGACAGGCGTCTCAGGTTCTCGGAGCCCTCCCCCTCCTTCTCGTCGTTCAGGTAGAGCGAGTGCAGCAGTCGTCCGGTGACGGTCAGCCGCTGGTTGTTGTATTTGGCGGTCAGCGCCTGCAGCACGGTGTGGCGCAGGGGCCGTGTGTCGGTGGGCAGCGAGCTGTTCAGGTTGTTGTAGCTGTAGTCCAGGGCGTAGTCCAGTGCCCAGTGTTCGGAGGGCACGTACAGCAGGCTGGCCGAGCCGTAGTATTCGCGCTGGTAGTAGTTGGCGTCCTGTATCTGGCTGGCCGCCATGCCGTCGTCGTAGAGCGATGCCGCCCAGTTGGCCTTGCCCACCACCTTCAGCGACAGCTGCTCGCCCCATCGTGTCTGGTAGGTGAGCTGTCCGAAGATGTTGCGGTCGCGCAGCGTCTCGCGGTTGGTGTTGCTGTAGTAGTAGACGATGCCGGGCAGCTGGCGGTCGTTGTCGTAGTAGTAGAGCTTGGCCGTCAGCCGGTTGGTGCTGTTGATGGTGTATACCATGTTCAGCTCGCCGTGTCCGCTGTTCATGCGGCTGTTGTTGCGGTGGCTCTTGATGGTCTCCTGCCCGTTCTTGATGGTGTACGGGTAGTCGTTTTTGGCATGCACGAACTCACCCACGGCCGATAGGGCGAAGTGGTCGGTCAGCTGGTGCTCGTAGCGCACGAAGGGGCTGACGTAGCCAAACGACCCTATCTTCAGCTGGGTGGTCAGGTGGGGCTTGTAATCGCCCGCTGTGAGTTTCATGGTTTGTATGTTCAGTGTTGCCGGCGTGGTGGCGTTGCGTGCCGGCAGGAAGATGTCGTCGTTGTCGCCCACCACCAGTGTCAGGTTGTCGACGTTCTCCAGCGAGTAGCGGCTCAGGTCTATCTCGCCGCTCTGGCAGTCGGAGAGCATCACGCCGTCGTAGCTGACGCCTGTGTGCTTGGCGCCGAATCCTCTGACGCTCACCGTCTTCATGCCGCCCGCGCCGCCGTAGTCGCGCAGCGTGATGCCCGGCAGTCGGTAGAGGGCGTCGGCCATGTCGCTGATGCCCATGGTCAGCATGTCCTTGCGGTCCAGCAGGTGCATGGGTGCCGTGCTGCTCATGGTGTGCTGCCGCTTGGTCTCCGTGATGGTGACGCCCTGCAGCTGATGGGTACGGTCGGCGATGGTGTCTGTCTGCGCCGTCGCGCAGAGACACGCCGCCAGCATGCTCCACAATATTGCTATTCTTCTCATCTTTGTCTACCTCAAATCTCCTAACCCACGAGGCCGATTTCGTGATACATTCCATGCATAAGGTAGGTCTTCTGACTTGCAGCCCGGTGGCGAACGTCTTCCCGACAAGAAGGTCAGTGACGTTGTGTTCGCGCCGTTAAATGGCTGCTTACAGCTGCGGGACAGTTGAGGACTTGCACCTCATTCCCTTGCCAAATGCTGGTGCAAAGTTACGAAAAGTCGAGCGAAGAACAAAACAAACTCGTTTGTTTTTTCTTCCGAGACGGAGTAACTTGGCGCTGCAAGCGCAAAGTTACGAAAAATCGAGAGCAAAACAAAAAAACTCATTTCTTTTTTTTGCCGAGATGGAGTAAGTTCGCCATCTTTGATGGCAGAGTTACGAAAAATCGAGAGCAAAACAAAAAAACTCATTTCTTTTTTTGCCGAGATGGAGTAAGTTCGCCATCTTTGATGGCAAAGTTACGAAAAAAAGTGAGAGAAAAGTAAGTTCGGCGAAGCCAAAGTTCGCGAAATAAAATAGGAAAATGATTCAGACGAGCAGCGAAAAAGCCGCTACGAGCACCACCATCAGCACCTCGGCCCGTCGGTTGATGCCGACGGCCGTCAGCATGTCGTCGGTGGTCAGCAGTCGCTCGTTGTCGCCGATATAGGGCTTGTCAAACCGCTGTCCGAAGTAGTTGTGCGGTCCGCCGAAGCGACAGTCCAGGATGGCGGCCAGCGCGGCCTCGGGATAGCCGCTGTTGGGACTGGCGTGGCAGCGGCCGTAGCGCCTCACGAACGCCAGACACTGCAGGCGCCCCGCCGCCACCACCATCAGCAGCGCCGTCAGTCGGGCCGGCACGTAGTTGGCCGCGTCGTCGATGCGGGCCGCCCAGCAGCCGTAGTCGCGATAGCGCTCCGTGCGGTAGCCTATCATGGAGTCGAGGGTGTTCACCATCTTGTAGGCCAGCATGCCGGGGGTGCCCAGCAGGGCCAGCCAGAAGAGGGGCGCCACGACGCCGTCGCTCAGGTTCTCGGCCAGCGTCTCGAGGGCTGCCGTGCGCACCTCCTGTGCCGTCAGCTCCGTCGTGTCGCGCCCCACGATGCGGCCCACCTGCCGACGCCCTTCGTCGAGCGAACGGTCGAGGGCTCTGAACACCTCGCGCACCTCGCGAATCAGGGTGGTGCCGGCCAGACAGTAGAAGATGATGGTCACGTCGAGCAGAGCCGACAGATGGAATAGGGCAAGGCCCATGCGCAGCCCGCTGGCGGCGGCATACACCAGCAAGATGAGCCCCACCGCCGTGACGGCTCCCTTCAGGCGCCGGCGGCGGCCCTTGTTCAGCCGCCTCTCACACCAGCCTATCATGCGGCCGAACCACACCACGGGGTGGGGCAGCCGTGCGGGGTCGCCCAGCCGGAGGTCCAGTAGCCAGGCCAGTATCAGGGTGATGGTCTTCTCCATGGTCACTCCTCCGATTGCAGCCACTCCCTGATGGCTTCCACCAGCATGTCGTCCTCCTGTGGCGACTGCGCCGCCACGCGGAAGTGGCGCTCCGTGAGTCCGCGAAAGTTGGAGGCGTCGCGAATGAGCAGGCCGTGCCTGCGGGCCAGCCAGTCTTTCAGCTCGCGGACCGTACCCTTGTGCACTTCGCCCAGCATGAAGTTGGTCTGCGTGTCGTAGACGCTCACGTGCTCCAGCTGCGTCAGCCTGTCTCTCAGCCGCTGCGCCTCGTTCAGGTCGGGGCGGCACAGCAGTTCGTCGTGCTCCAGCAGGAACTTGCCTGCCTCGACGGCCGGTGCCGACACGCTCCACGGCCGCATGCAGCTGCGTATCACCTCCGTCAGCCGCTCGTGGGCCGTGATGTAGCCCAGTCGCAGGCCGGGCACGCCGTAGGTCTTGGTGAGCGAGTGTATCTGGATGAGGTTGTCCATGCGGGTGCCCCAGCGGGCGTCCATGACGAAGCGGTCGGTATAGTGTTCGTACGACTGGTCGACGACGACGAGGTCGTACTGCTCCGCCAGTTGCCCGATGGTCGACGGGTCGTAGACGTCGCCCGTCGGGTTGTTGGGGTTGCAGAGCCACAGCACGGTGTGCTCCGTGTCCACGGCGGGAAACATGTGGCATGCATCCTCGTACTCGCTGAACGTGGGCTGGGGGATGGCCGGCTCCATCGGGAAGGCCTGCGCCACGAGGTAGATGGCCTCGGTGGCGCCTGCCGTCACCACCACCTGCCGCGGGTCCAGCCCGTGCTGGTCGGCTATCAGCGCCTCGAGCGACCAGGCCTCGGGCTCGGGGTAGTGGGTCAGCAGGTCGGGGCGCGACGCCAGGTGGAACAGCAGTTCCTCGAGGTGCCTGCGCGGACAGATGTTCGACGAGAAGTCGCTCTTTATCCTGCTGTATCTGTAGTGGTCGTCGCCGTGTCCTTTAATCATGGGTGCGTAGTATCTGGTAGAGCCGTTCCATGTCCATGTGCCGTCTGACGTGGTCGGCCAGTCTGTCGTATTGCTGTTCCTTGTAGGCCTGATAGTCGAAGGGCTGTTGCTCCTCGGCCCGTCGGGCGTAGGGCTGCAGCAGAAGGTCTGCAAAGACCGTATTGTCGAGGATGCCGTGCAGGTAGGTGCCCATGCAGCGAGGGTCGGCGCGGTAGCCGTCGGTGCGGCCGTCGGCCATCACGAGCAGCGGTGCCTCGGGGGCGTCGCCTATGGGGCGTGTGGTGCCCTGGTGTATCTCGTAGCCCCTCACGGGCTGCCCGTCCAGCAGTCCCTCCGTCTGCCGTGTCAGCTTGTCGCCGCCCATCGTCGTGCTGACGGGCAGCAAGCCCAGCCCCGGCAGCCGCTCGATGTCGCCCTCCACGTGGTCGGGGTCGCACACCTCCACCCCCATCATCTGGTAGCCGCCGCAGATGCCCACCACGGTGGTGCCCTTGCGGTGTGCCTCGACGATGGCCTGTGCGCAGCCGTTGCGGCGCAGTTCGCAGAGGTCGTCCAGTGTCGACTTGGTGCCGGGCACGATGATGATGTCGGCCGCCAGCAGGTCGGTGGTATTGTTGGTATAATATAGATGTACGCGCGTGTCGCGTTCCAGGGCGTCGAAGTCGGTATAGTTGGAGAGGTGGCGCAGCATGACCACGGCCACGTTCACCTTGCCGTGCTCCGCCTCCTGCGACTTTCTGGCCAGCGCCATGCTGTCTTCCTCCTCGATGTGGATGTCGCTGAAGTAGGGGATGACGCCCAGCACGGGCACTCCGCAGAGTGTTTCCAGCATGCGGCGTCCCTCGTCGAAGAGACGCAGGTCGCCGCGAAACTTGTTGACCACGACGCCCTTGATAAGGCGGCGGTCGGCCGGTGTCTGCAGCATGATGCTGCCATAGAGCGAGGCGAAGACGCCGCCGCGGTCGATGTCGCCCACCAGGATGACGTCGGCCCCCGCATGGCGTGCCATGGGCAGGTTGACCAAGTCGCGCTCGCGCAGGTTCACCTCGGCGATGCTGCCCGCCCCCTCCATCACGATGGGGTTGTAGCGAGCCGCCAGCCGGTCGTAGGCGCGGCACACCTCCTGGCGCAGGTCTACAGCCTGTCCTCCCACGCTGATTCGTTCGCCTCTTCGCCAGAAGCTGTAGGCGTCGCGGCTGCCGATGGGTCGTCCGTTGAGCACCACCTGACTGGTGTGGTCGCTCTGCGGCTTGAGCAGCAGTGGGTTCATGTCCGTGTGGCATGCCACGCCAGCGGCCTCGGCCTGTACGGCCTGTGCGCGTCCTATCTCCAGTCCCTCGGGTGTGGCATACGAGTTGAGTGCCATGTTTTGTGCCTTGAAGGGGGCCGGTCTGTAGCCGTCTTGCAGGAAGATGCGGCACAGTGCCGCCGCCACGACGCTCTTGCCGACGTCGCTGCCCGTTCCTGCCAGCATCAGTGGGTGTAATATTTTGCTCTTCACTTTTTTAACGATGTGCCTGACATTGGCAACACTCTATACAGAACACTCTTTGTCTTGTATCAAATCCCAACATTATCTTACCAACAGATTGTTCTATCTGCAAAGATAAGCACTTTTTCCCTAACCTCCAAACTTTCAGGCACAAAAAAGTGGCGGCATCATGCCGCCACCAGTTCGCGTGTGAGATTCTTCTCAATGCGACGCTTGCGGAAGTCGGCAGCCATCCCCTTGGCAATGTCGTCGGCATTGTCAAGCATGTAGCTCTCGAGAATGGATAATATAATTGTTTGTTTCTGCCATATTTTGGACGATAAGGATAATATCTTATCAGTTGCAAAATTATATCCATACGGCCAAAAGAAAACTCCAAAATATTTATCCGCGCATTTTCTCGGAAAAAATGGGCAAAGCCTACACTGACGGGACTAACGTCTTGTATTATAGTGAATTAGGCCGTGTAGGCTTTCCCGAAAGCCTACACCAAGCCTACACAAGCCTACACGGCCTCAAAACAGGAGTGAAGAAAAATTTCCACGACGTGGAAATTCGATTTCCACGCGGTGGAAATATATTTTTTTGGCCGTGGAAATCCGATTTCCATGCGGTGGAAATTTGATTTCCACGTCGTGGAAATTTTGATGTCCGTCGCATGTAGGCTTGTGTAGGGTTATGTAGGCTTAGTGTAGGCTTAGTGTAGGCTTGGGACAAAGCCTACACTATCTAATTTATTATCAGACAGCGTGTTATGTCTGTCAGTGTAGGCTTTTGCCATATTCTTACGGAAAAATGTCAAGTTGGGTTAAGCATAGAGCGAATTAGCGGGAAGCCGAGACCGACGGATGTCGGTGGCTTCCCGCTGTTAACAGGGGTTATGGGGAAAGGAACTTATTTCAGGAATTTGTCGAGAGCGTCGATGATGGCCTGGCGCGACGACTGCTCGTATAGCCTACTGTCGAGGAAGTGATCCTGGTGAGTGGCCTTCGGGTCGATGACCATCTCCAGCATATCGTTCTGCTCTATGGCGGCAGCATCGGGAGCGGCACCCGTCCACGGGTCGTTCTTGCCGTAGACGAAGATGATGGGCTGCGTGTGCTCCGTGTAGCACCACTGGCGGAAGGAGCGCATCAGCGCACCGTTGTCCTGCTTGTAGATACCCTCGAATTTGGCTTGACGGCCAAGGAAGCGTATAACGCCAGTAACCTCGTCGGACGTCAGATAGCTGTTGTTGACCTGCCTGAAAGCGAAGTCGGCATCACCCAGCTCCATAAACGACTGTACTTCGTAGGGGATGCTTTTGTTGTTGCGTAAGTCTTTCAGCAGTTGCCAGAGCGTCTCGCTGGTGGTGGCGCGAGTGGCGCGGCTCTCATCCCCGTCGGCCTCTTCGATACGCACCCGAAGAGTGTCATCGTTCATGAGTAGGAACTCGGCAAACTTGTCCATCTCGTCGGCATCGAGGTTGGCGGCCACCCTGGCGGGGTCGGGCACCATGTGGCTCCATTCGGTGAACTGTATGTACGAGAACTTGCCGAAGAGCTCGCTGAAGTAGTGCCACAGGAAGTGGGCTGTCAGGTCTTTCTCCAGGTCGCCGGTGCTGCCCGTGCCCTTGTCATTATACTGCTGGACTATCTTGTTGTAGGTCTCAGGGTCTTTTGCGGCCGCTTTGGTGATGCAGACGCGGCGCAGCTCGGGCGTGGTGCACACGTAGTAGGGCACCTGGTTGAGGCGCTCACGGGCGATGGCTTCCTTGGAGCCGGTGGGGTAGCCCGTGCCGCAGACCTGGTCGATGTAGTCGCTCGTCTGGTAGTTGCTGCACGAGTATTTGCCGTTGATGTCGGTGGTACCCTCCATGAACGGTGCGCAGAAGGGCACGAAGACGTCGATGTCCTTCCATCCCTCGCGGTCGCTGTAGTAGGCATAGAGGGCGGTGGTGATGCCGTCCTTGCTGGTGCCGGTGCTGGCCCACTTGCCGGTTTTGAAGAGGGTGGTCTTCAGTGCCGTCACGATGGCATGGAGGTCGTAAGACTCCTGCTCGGCATTAAAATAGGTGAACTTCATCTCGTCGTAGGGCTCGGGCTGCGACAGTCCGAAATAGCGGTGCTCGATGTTGAGCTGGTTGGCATCGAGATGTGTGGCCAGGTCGTCCTTGCGAGTCATGTCGGCCGTTTGAGGCATTTCGTAGCCGTGGGTCTTGACGACGACGTTCTTGTCCCATCCGTGGAAGAGCAGAGAGGCATGCTGTTCGTAGGTGCCGAGCTCGGGGTGGAAATGGTCGATGGGCTGTTCGAAGGTGATGAAGTAGACGCTGTCGTTGTAGTCCTTAGTGTATCTCAGCTCGACGTTGCTGACGATGGGCACCGTCTTCAGGGCTTTTATCACCTCGTTGGAGGTCGTGGTATCAGACTCCTGTTCGGGAATAATCTCGGTTATACTGTCGTCCTTGGCACAGCTGGTGAAGAGTGCTCCCGCAAGGGTCACGCCAGCCAGCAGATGTAATATATTGATGTGTCTCATTTTTGAGCTGTTGTGATTTAATTCTTTTTTGTAGATGATTAGTTACCAGTTCTCACATACTGCAGCGCACGGTTGAGCTGCGTGTCGGTATAGTCGCGCTTGAAGGCAGCGACGTCGAGGTCGACCTCGAAGTCGGGGATGATGCCTACGCCCTCCATGGGGCGCTTGTTCATGTCGAAGAGAATATTTTTGGGCAGGTAGCAGTAGACGGGCGTGACTCCTTCGACGCCGATGTGTCCGGCGTAGTCCTCAGAGTAGTAGTCGCTGCCGACGAGTCCGCACAAGCCGCCGCTGGAGCGCTTGCCTATTACGCGGGCGTTGTCCATGCTCTTAGCCGTCAGGGCGGTAATCTCCGACATGCTGACAGAGCCGCCGTTGACCAGCACGGCAATGGGCACGTCGCTGATAATCTCGTGCTCGTCGGCCATCGTGGGAATATCCTCGGGCATCATGGGCGAGTAGTCGTAGCGCCCCACGCCGCGCTTCATGCGCATCCAGCCAATCTGGAAGCCGCCGGCCGGCAGCATGGCGCCCAGCAGGTACTGCTCGTCGTAGAATGCTCCGCCGGGGTTGCCGCGCAGGTCGAGGATGATGCCCTTGAGCTGCCCGGCCTTGTGGAGATTCTGTATGGCGGTAAACCAGCTCGACCACACGTCGACGACGCGGGCGATGCGCTCGTTGGTGAAGTCTGTAGCATTCGGGAAGGTGCGATTTTTGGCCCCATCGAGCAGATAGCTGATGAGGCTGAAGTCGCTGAGGTAGAAATAGGCGATGTTGTCGTTGAACAAGCCATACTTCACGCTGATGCCATCCTTTTCGAAGCCAGTGTCGATGGGCTCCAGGAAGGGGATGTTGAGGTAGGAGTATTTCTGGACGATGCTGTTGAAGTCCGACGACGTGCCCCCCTTGGTGCTAAAATGGTCCATGGCGTCGATGAACCCTTTCAGACCGCTCATCTCCATAGCCTCGGCCTGGCTGGGAAGTTCCTTCTGCTTCAGGTCGTTGTAGCGGTCCTTGGCCCACAGCAGTCCGCGCCCCTTGACTTTGGTCATCTCGGCCAACTGGGTGAAAAAGCGGGTGTCGGCCTCTTTGTATTCCTTCAGTTCACCATTGTTATAGTGGGCGGCGAGGGTAGGCGTGTAGAGCCGGCTGATCTCGGCGTCGTCGCGGGTGGCGTTGCGGAGATCCGACGGGCTGACCATGACGGGATGCTGGGTCTGGTGGTTGATGAAGGTGACGGCGAGGTGACCGTCGTGAAGCGGGGCTACCATCTCGTTCATCAGGTCCTGGAGCATGGCGTCGGTGACCGGCTCGGTAGAGGCGTCGAGCGCTTCAAACCTGGGCAGGAACTGCCTGTAGTGCTCGTCCCAGTCGAGCCCGAGCTCCTTCTCGTAGTCCCAGAGGCCGTAGTTGCTGTTCATGGCGTTCCAGAATACGCGGTACTTGCCGGCATAGCTCTTTTGAGCCTCTGCAAACAGGGGGCTGTCGTTGATACCGTAGTTGTATTGCAAGTCGGCCTTGTCGCGGCAGGCGCTGAGAGCTAACGTCAGCAGCAGGGCGCCTAAGATAAATATCTTGTTTCTCATTGTAGTGTTACGATTTTTGTTTGTTTTTCTTGATTACCTTGTTTAGAATCTGTACCACAGGCCGGCCTGCACGCCCAGCGTGGAGTTGTAGCGGGGGTCGCTCAGGCGCATGTAGTCCTTCTGTGTGCTCACGGTGCTGTGGTAGTAGCGCACCTCGACCTGGGCGGCCCAGCGCTGGCAGAAGTGGTACTCCATACCGAGGCCGCCCACGAAGCCGAAGTCGAGGCGCTGGTCGCGCTCGCTGTTGAAGTTGATGTCTTCGCTGAACTCGTAGACTTTGTTGCTGGAGGAGTTGAAGTCCTTGCCTTCGCGACCGCTGGTGAGCCAGTAGCCGCCGTAGATGCCGGCGTTGCAGAAGCCGCGCAGCCGTTCGCCGCCAAAGCTGAACGAGGCCATTACCGGCAGCTGCAGGTAGTTGTTGACATACTTGTAGTCGAGGTCGCTGAGAATCTGGCGTGTCAGCCGGTAGTTCTTCTGTGTCCAGTCCAGCTCGGCGCGCACGCCCAGCCAGTTGTTGATGTCATACTGTCCCATGACGCCCATGGTGACTCCCCAGCGGTCGTCCCACTGGAAGTCAGTCAGGTAGTGTTTGTTGATGGTGGAGTGGTTGTACGTGGCTCCAACGTTGACACCCACGCGCCACTGGGCAAAGGCCAGCGCAGGTAGCATGAGTGCGATGAATGTAATTAACCGTTTCATAGTTTCTCTTATTATGGTTGTATTTGAGTGTACGTTAAAAAATAACTTGGTATGAGGGGTATTACTATAGTCCCAATTTTTTTGTCATTACAATATTCACGGCTGCAAAGTTATAGTTTTTTTATGTAATTTTAAAATAATTTACAGAAAATTTTTTATATACCAACTATTGCCTTTCCCGCCATGGACATTCCGCGAGGCACTCCCCTCCCATGTAGGGGAGGGGTAGGGGTGGGGTCAGTAACCTTACAGTAATTAACCTCACAATTCCCTCCCCCTTCAGCCTTTCATTTTCGCCCTTGTCTAACGGTGTCGAGAAAAAAATATTCGGTGCGACGAAAAAAAAGGAATAAAATTGTTTGTAGTGTGCCCAAGTTTTTGTATCTTTGCCGTGGGTTGGTATGTGTGCCAGCCAGACACCTCTGCGCCCAAAGGGAGACTCCAACTGCCCGAAACTGCCGTACAGAGGCATAAACCGAAGACAAAACTACTCAATATTTTATCTAAAAACAAAAAACATTATGAAAAAACATTTACTAATCATGTGGTCACTACTGCTATGCTTCGCCACAGGGGCATGGGCGGATGAAGTGACTATTGACTTCTCCACAAAGGGGTATGCCAATGGGGCGACGGTAGGGTCCGTCGAGCAGGATGGTATTACCATCACATTCGCAAAGGGCTCAAATTCCAATGTGCCCAAGTATTATAACGATGGTACCGCTGTCCGTGCATATGGAGGCAACACCTTTACCGTGTCGTCTTCTAACACCATCACCAAGATTGAACTTACTTTTGCAAGCGGTGGTGGTTCAAACGCGATTACTGCAGATGCTGGTACGTTCGAATCTCCGACGTGGACGGGCAGTACAACAAGTGTGATGTTCACCATTGGCGGAACATCTGGTCACCGCCGTATTCAGAAGATTGTCGTTACCTACAATCCCCCCGCAGGCACTCCAATGGCTCCCACCATCAGCGGCGAGACTCCTTTCGTCGGCTCTACCAAAGTGACGATAACCAACAATGAGGTGGGTGCCACCATCCACTACACCACTGACGGAACAGACCCGACAGCGGCTTCTACGGCATACTCAGAACCCATCGAGCTGACAGAGACCACCACCATCAAGGCCATCGCTGTGAAAGATGGCGTCAGCAGTAGTGTCGCCACGGCCACCTACACCAAGCTAACCTTAAGCACCATCGCCGAGGCTCAGGCCGCTGAAGCGGGTACAATGGTAGCCATCGAAGGCGTCGTCGTGGCAACGGCTGCCAGCGGTGCCGTCATCAAGGACGACACTGACCTTATTTATTATTTTAATTCTAACAATGCGCTGACAGTGGGTCAGAAGATCAAGATGATTGGCACCGTGACTATCTACGGAGGTGCCAAGCAGTTTTCTAACACTGCCACCATCATTGACGAAGGCACAGAGACGGTGACCTACCCCACCCCGACGACGATGACGGAGGCTGAATTCAACGGACTGACCTCAGCAACTGCCGTAGAGCGCAAATTCGTAACCTATACGGGCAAGCTGAACATTTCGGGTAACTTCTACAATATCACCGTCGGCGAGTCGGCCGTGAAGGGTTCTCTGGTGAAGCCCAGCGCCGACTATTCAGCACTGGACGGCAAGGACGTCGTCGTCAAGGGCTACCAGATGTACATCACTGGCTCTACCTCCAAGTACGTCTATACCGTGGCCACCAGCGTCCTCGAGCTGGGTAGCTACGAGATTAAGATAGTGGAAACGGACGGTCTAACCATTACGCCAGATGTGACGACTGCCAAGGCGGGCGAGAAGGTGTATGCCTCCTTCGTACTGGAAGACCACTACCGGCTGGAGTTCCCCGACTTTGTGGACGACGACGGCCAGCCTATTGAGTTTACAGATGGTGAAACCGCAGGTCTGGAAGAAGTAGGCGGCAAGATGAAGATGTGGTTCATCATGCCCGAGAAGAACGTCACCATCAAGGCCAAAGCCACGAAACTCTACCAGTTGAGTGTGACACAGCCTGAGAACGGCACCATCACCGTGATTAGCGTGAACATGGAGAGCGACCCCTATTCGAAAGCCGAGAAGGATATCCACATGATGGTAACTGCCAACGAGGGCTACGTAATCAAGAGCGTTGAGGTGAAGGATGCCAACGATGCAGCCGTAGTTGTCAGAGCAGAGACCGGCATCCACGGCGAGCAGGCCTTCAACTACGTCTTCACGATGCCTGCCAGCAACGTGAAGATTGGCGCCACCATACAGAAGAAGCCTGAGGACATCAATATCAATCCTGAAACGGGCGCTGACATCTCTCAGGCCCTGGCTGCTGCTTCTGAAGGAAAGAATGTTCGCAATATCACGATCAACCTGGCTGGAGGTGCATCTTATACCGTTGGTGCAGCTATGGAGCCTGGAACAGGTACGTTCACCATCAATGGTAACGGTGCCACAGTTACGGCAACAGTGCCTTTGATTTCTCTGCCTGCAACTCCCGTGGTTGAGGCCAACCCTGAAAAGGCTGACTTCTATGAGCTGGGGGCCATCACGATTGACAATGTGAAGTTGTCTACCAGCAAGGCTGTTGTCAAGAGTAACGCCAAGTATCTGGTTAGTAAGATTGACGTGACCAACAGCGTGATTGAGCTGACTGCCGCAGTTACTCCGTTCGACTTCGGCGGCGGAAATTATGGTTATCCCACCGAGCTGAACATGAAGAACTCGACGCTGTGGGCTTCTGTAACCAACAGCAAGCCTTACTTCACGTCGCAGAGTGGTAACAGCCCGAAGGACATCAATAATGGAGCAGAAGAGAAGCAGACCATCGCTTTCGAGAACTGCACGCTGTATAACATCTGCTCTGGTGCTAACTTCAACAACCTTCGCCAGAAGGGTCAGAAGTTCCTCGTCTTCACCGTCAAGAACAACGTGATAGTGAACTGCGGTAAGGATAACTTCCTGCAGGGCATGGACGGTGGTCAGAGTTCTTCCACCCCGACATGGACTGTTGACGGCAACATCTTCGGTAAGATAGTAGGCGGCGTTTACACTGACCTTGGCGAATCTCAGACAGGTAATGGAGAGGTGACGAA
The DNA here is from genome assembly GCA_017847725.1 of Prevotella sp. Lineage (GTDB taxonomy): Bacteria > Bacteroidota > Bacteroidia > Bacteroidales > Bacteroidaceae > Prevotella. The sequence goes on along the minus strand of JAGAXW010000028.1, from coordinate 12,539 downwards.
CACTATAGCCGGTGTTTTAACCTTCACGAATGCTGCAGAGGGCGACTTCAACGGTGTCGTCGAACTGCCTTATGGTGCTGCAGAGCCCACTTCTCTGGGTGACGGCCGCTGGACGCTGTCCTACACGCACGCTCCGGTAGAGCACACTTATATCGTTGCCGGTAATAGTGACATCTTCGGAACACCGTGGGATCCCACCAACGAGAGTAACAAGATGACAAATAATGGCGACGGCACCTATAGCAAGACGTACACCGTCTCGGAAGCTGTCAACGACATTCAGCTGAAGGTCGTGGAGGATGGTACGACCTGGTATGGCGATGCCGAAGGCCAAAATGTCGTGTTCGACCTGTCTGCTGCTGGCTCATTCACCGTCAACTTCGATCCTGCAACAGGAATTGTCACCGTGACGGGCGACATCGTGACTGGCATCAACGCCATCAGCGCCGACAAGGCTGCCGAGAATCTGGAGAACGCCGAGATCTACACCCTGAATGGTCAGCGCGTGGAGAAGCCTCGCAAGGGTCTCTATATCGTCAACGGCAAAAAGGTCGTGATTAAGTGAGCGAAGAACTCACGGTTGTGATTAAGTAATCAAGAATTAGAGAATTCGATAATTAGTATCATATTTAGGAAGTGGCGGCTGTAACAGGCCGCCACTTTTTTGTGCCTGAAAGTTTGGAAGAAACTTGTGCTCGACAAAACAAAAAAAACACGTTTTCTTTTGTTTTGTTCTCACTTATTCGTATCTTTGCAGCATGAATTCATATAATCATACTGGTATGACAGCACTAAGCATGAAACAGTCATCGTTGGACTTAATAAACCAAATCGATGAGAAGAACACAACACTGTTGGAGAAGGTTTGGGTATTCCTTTCTGCTAACGTCAAGCAAAATCCACGCCAAGGATGGGCTCTTGCAGCAAAACAAGCGCACGAGAACGGTGATGATGCTATGCTTATGTCAGATGTGTTCGATGATGAAAAATTGGAAGATATTGTATGGTAAGCCAGTTTGATGTTTATTGGGTAGATCTGAATCCCACAAAGGGAGCCGAAATGCAAAAGATTCGGCCATGTGTGGTTGTTAGTCCCAATGAGTTGAATGAACATTTGCAGACCATTATTGTCATACCTGTCACTTCTTCACTGCACTATTATCCCTTTCGGGTCGAATGCACGATAATGGGCAAATGTGGAGAGATTGCCACAGACCAGATCAGGACTATTGACAGATCAAGACTGAAGAACAAAATTTGCCAGTTGGCAGACAAAGAAATAGAGGCCCTAAGAGGAATACTTGTTGAAATGTTCCAATAGTCACTTTCATGTTGTGATATGAGCAATGCTGTTATGTGCATGGACATCACAGAAAGTAATCAAGAATTAGAGAATCCGAGAATTAGTATCATATTTAGGAAGTGGCGGCTGTAACAGGCCGCCACTATTTTGTGCCTGAAAGTTTGGAGGTTAGGTAAAAAGTGCTTATCTTTGCAGCCGTGAACACAAAAACGAAGAGACATATTGCTTCATGGGTGTTGTTGGCAGTGTTTGTGCCAATGCTCTTTTTGTCCTCGGTTCATGTTCACATAGGCGGCGCCTCTGCAGAAAGCGAGTGCGCGGAGTGTGTTGCCCACCATTGTCCCGGGCATATAGGCCAGTCGGATGTCGCATGGGGCGAATGTCTGCTCTGCCAGTTCCTCACACTGTCGTATGCCGCTGCTGCCCTTGTGGCCATTACTGTATTCTTTAATGTATTATGGATGCTGCGCTCCCCGCTGCCATGTGGCGTATGCCGTGGCGAATGGGGCTGCAACGTCGTGCGAGGACCTCCCGTAGGGTGACTTTATTACTTGTTACTCTATTCAGTAACCCTATTCATTTGTACCAAGTTATTTTATAATTTCAAAACAGAGTGAAAACCAGATATATCATTCTGCCATTGCTGTGTATATGCACAGCCGTGGCAGCACAGCACAGTGACAAGCATAACCATAACCACGGCGAAGACTCGACAGACGTGTTCTTCCGCCACCTGAACCTGAACGAGGTGACGGTGACGGGCGTAACCGGCGAGACGAAACTGAAGCACGCCACAGCACCAGTGAGCATCATAGCTCCACAGGCGCTACGGGCCGCCAGCGCAACGAACATCGTAGACGCCATAGCCCACCAGCCCGGCATCAGTCAGCTGACGACGGGCGGTAGCATCTCGAAACCCATCATCCGCGGACTGGGCTACAACCGCGTGGTGGTGATGAGCGAGGGCGTCAGACAGGAAGGACAGCAGTGGGGCGACGAGCATGGCGTGGAGATAGACGGCAGCAGCGTCAACAGCGTGGAGATACTGAAGGGGCCTGCCTCGCTGATGTACGGCTCTGACGCCATGGCGGGGGTGGTCATCCTGCACCCGCTGGCACCGCTGCCCGAGGGCGAGATGCGGGCCAGCGTCGCGTCGGAGTATCAGACCAATCAGGGGCTCTTCGCCTACAGCCTGTCGACGGCGGGCAATCAGCGGGGCTTCGTGTGGGATGCCCGCTTCAGCAACAAGATGGCGCATGCCTATAAGAACAAGTACGACGGCTACGTGCCCGGCTCGCAGTTTCGCGAACGGGCTGGCCGCATAAGGCTGGGGCTCAGCAAGCCGTGGGGACATACCTGGCTCACAGGAACCGTCTACCACCTGACGCCCGGCATCATCGAGGGCGGGCGCGACGCACTGACGGGCCTGCTGACCCATGAGGACGGATGGGACGGACATAACTATAGCAAGACGCTGCCCTATCAGGAGATAAAGCACTATAAGCTGGTGTGGGACAACACGCTGAACCTGCCTAACGGGTGGCTGAAGGCCGTCGTCGGCTATCAGCAGAACCGCCGCCAGGAGTATGAGGAGCACCACCACCACGAGCATGAGGCGGAGGAGCACGAACATGAGCACGAACACGAGGCGGAGGAGCACGAACACGAGCATGACGGCGAACTGGAGCCGGCCCTTTACTTCAGGCTGCATACGCTGACCTACGACGTGCGCTATCTGACGCGTGAGTTCGACGGCTGGAAGCTGTCGGCGGGCGTCCAGGGCATGTGGCAGCAGTCGCAGAACCTGGGTGAGGAATTTCTGATACCGGCCTACCGGCTGTTCGATGTCGGGCTCTTTGCCACCGCCAGCAAGCAGCTGGGCCAGTGGACGCTGAACGGGGGCCTGCGCTTTGACCACCGCCACGTGCACGGCGACGCCCTGATGGAGGGCGACGCGCTGCGGTTTGCCGACTTCAGCCGCAACTTCAGCAGTGTGACGGGCAGCGTGGGGGCCGTGTGGAACGTTACCGACCGCCTGAACCTGCGCCTGAACGTGTCGCGCGGCTACCGTGCGCCCAATATGAGCGAAATGGGCTCTAACGGTGCCCACCACGGTGCCCTGCGCTACGAGGTGGGCAACCAGCAGCTGAAGCCGGAGTACAGCCTGCAGGGCGACCTCGGTGTCGACTTCACCTCTGAATACATCTCGGCACAGGTGGCGCTCTTCGCCAACCGCATCGCCAACTACATCTTCCTGCGCGGCGAGGGTGGGGAGATGGACGGCACGCCCGTCTACCGCTATACCCAGGGCGATGCCCGCCTGCTGGGCTTCGAGGCCGGCGTCGACGTCCATCCGGTACACTCGCTGCACTTCTCCAACACCTTCTCGTATGTCGACGCGCGGCTGATGAATGCGTCGGCAGACACCAAGTACCTGCCCTGCACGCCAGCCCCCAAATGGACATCGGAACTGAAGTGGGAACTGACGCACCACCGCCACAGCACCATCGGCCACCGGCATGGCGCCGAGGCCAGCCACCGCACGCTGCTGGACAACCTGTACGTTGCCGCCGGTCTTGACTGCTATCTCCGCCAGTCGCACGTCTATGGTGCCGACGATACCGAGACCGCAACGCCCGGCTATGCCCTGCTGCGACTCTCGGCCGGCACGGATGTGCAGATCAAGGGACGGAAGGTGGCCGAACTGTACGTAACGGCTGACAACCTGCTGAACAAGGCCTACCAGAGCCACCTGAGCCGCCTGAAGTATGCCGACGTGGATACGGTTACCGGTCGGCGGGGCGTCTACAACATGGGCCGCAACATCACGTTCAAGGTCGTGGTGCCGATAGCTTTTTAGTGAACGGTAGAGAATAACTTGGTGTGATTGATATTATTAGATTAACAAAAAAAGCAAAAATACTTGCAAAATCGGCAAAAAAGTGCGACTTGCAGTGTGAACCATAATATTATTTTGTGGAAAATTGTTATCTTTGCAATATTATATACATAACAATGTTTAAAATAAGACGTATGACTATGATGAAGAAAATGTTGACGCTTGTCGCAGTGATGGGTGTCATGATGGGTATGCTTACCGGCTGCAAGAGCCAGCCCACGGCCGACCTTGTGGTCTATGGTAAGATTTTCACCTCTGAGAACAATCAGGTAGTAGAAGCCTTCGCCGTGAAGGACGGCAAGTACATCTACGTAGGCGACAAGGCAGGGGCCGAAGCCTATGTGGAAGAGGGCAAGACCGAGGTGGTGGACTACACCGGCAAGGGTCTTGTGATGCCTGGTTGCGGCAACGGTCACGCCCACTACTCGCTGGGCTATGCCATCCAGTCGGTCGGAACCGTGATGGACAGAGCCGACGGCGTGGACAAGTTCTTCAAGGAAATCGTGCCTGCTGCGGTCAAGAAGGCCAAGGACACGGGTGCGAAAGCCATCTTCGGCAGCGGCTGGGATATGCTGAGATTCCCGAAGGACATCTCTTACCGCAAGCAGCTGGACGCCATCTGCAGTGATATTCCCATCTACATTGCCGACGAGGAAGGTCACAAGGGACTGGCCAACACCATCCTGCTGAAGAAGGCCGGACTCATCAAGGAAGACGGCACACCGGGCAAGACGGAAATGCGCGGCGGCGGGATTATCCTGGATACCGACGGTACGCCTACCGGCTACGTGATGGAGCAGGCCGGCACCTACGTGCGCTCGTTCCTGGACAACGAGAACCTCTTCTCCGTAGACATCGCAAAGGGTAACATGGCCAAGATTCAGGACCTGCTGCTGTCGGAGGGCTACACGATGTATCTCGACGGCTATTCCTCCTACTTCTTCAACGACAATTTCTATAAGGCCGCCCAGCAGATGGACCAGGCCGGCGACATGCACTTCGTATTGGGTACGGCATGGGAGCTGGACAGCTGGATGGACGTGGACAAGACGCTGGAGAAAGCCAGCGCCACGAAGCAATATGAGACGGCACACATCAAGACCAACTGGATCAAGCTCTTCATGGACGGCACCGTGGAAAGCGGTACAGGCTTTGTAGACCCGCTCTATCCTGGCGGCAAACAGGGCATCCCCAACTGGTCGGAAGAGGAACTGACCGACATCACGCGCAAGGCCAACGCCAAGGGCATCACCATGCACGTACACGTGATGGGCAACAAGGGTGTCACACGCATTGTCAACGCCTATATCAAGGGTGGCAAGAAGGAGATGCGCAACACGCTGGTACACGTGTATGGCGTCAGCGAGCCGGACTATCAGCGCATGGCCGACAACAATATCTATGTCACCTCTGGTATGCTGTGGCATCACGCCACCGACGACCTGCAGGCCGAACTGGCTGACCTACTGCCCGAGGGTATGAAGGACAAGGGCTATCCGATGAAGTCGTTCTTCGACCACGGCATCAACTTCTCCTCCCACTCCGACTTCCCCGCTCTGTGCGGCAGTCCCGACGACCCGTTCGGCATCATGGAGATTGTGGTCACGGGTGTCTACTATCCTGAGAAAGCCAAGCCCTGGTGGCCGGAAGAGCTGCTGACCCGCGAGCAGGCGCTCACCGCCCTGACCATCAACGTGGCCCGACAGATGTTCCTCGAGAACGAGCGCGGCAGCGTGAAGGAAGGCAAGTATGCCGACTTCCTGCTGGTCACCAAGGACGTGCTGGCCTGCCCCGCCAACGAGATTCACGAGGCCAAGCCGGCGGCAACCTACTTCGAGGGCAAGAAGGTGTTCTCGATGTAGCATCTGTTACATTGACTACTGGAGGGGGGCTGAAGGGCCCCCTTCCCAATATGTTAAACCTTGATAATATTTTAAGATGAGAAATAAGAGACAGTGGATGATGGCCGCCATCCTTTTCTGCGGCACTGTTGCCGTCATGACGGCATGCAAAGGCGGTAAGCCTGCAAACGATACCAGTGGCACCGACGTCGACGTACTGAAGGAAGCGAAAGAGCGAATGGCGGCCCTGTATGGCGAGAACAAGAAGATTACCGACGGCGACTATGACAAGTCGCTGGCCGTGAAGTGTATCAACGGAACCTTCGTGGGCAGGAAGAACGGCGATGTCATTGCCTACAAGGGCATCCCCTTTGTCGGCAAGCAGCCCGTTGGGGAACTGCGCTGGAAAGCACCGGTGGACTGTGTTCCTGACGACGGTGTCTACGAGGCGTATTACAATGCGAAAAGTCCGTGCCAGGGGAATGACTCCTGGCAAATAGCCTCTCTCTATGCCAAGGGCGAAGACTGTCTGCACCTGAACGTATGGCGGTCTGCGGACACATCTGCGGAGCATACCAATCGTAAGCCGGTCATGGTGTGGATACACGGCGGTGCCTTCGAGATAGGCGGAACGGTGGAGCCGCGCGAAGAGGGTTGCAATTTCATCAAGGAGAATCCCGATGTCATCCTCGTTTCCCTGGAGTACAGGCTCGGCGTCTTCGGCTTCCTCCATCTGTCTCATCTGCCCGACGGCAAGGACTATCCCGACACGCAGAACCTGGGGCTCATGGACCAGGTGATGGGCTTGAAGTGGGTGCATGAGAACATAGCGGCCTTTGGCGGCGACCCCAATAACGTGACCATTTTCGGACAGTCGGCCGGTGGCGGCAGCGTCAGTCTGCTACCGCTGATAAAAGGCTCTCATCAGTATTTCCAGAAAGTGATTATACAGAGCGGCTCCCCCGTCTTCACAAGGTCTACCGAAGAGGCCATCACGTGTACGAACGAACTGATGGAGGCACTCGGCTGCAAGACCGTCGCCGACCTGCAGAAGGTGGATAGAGACAAGCTCATAGGCACGGCAGCCGACCTGCTCGGACTGCGCGTGTGGCCGGAACGTGACGGCAGTCTGCTGCCTGAGAATCCGTACGAGGCTTACGCAAACGGCGCAGCAAAAGACCTGACCATCCTGCAGGGCTGCAACAAGGACGAAGTGGGCTATTTCATCTGCGGTGTCGGACTGGAAGGCTGGACGGCCTTTGGCGCTGACCGCTATGCCAAGAAGTTGAGCCAATTGACGAAGGAGGAGCAGGCGCTGGTGGAAAGCTTCTGCAAGGAGGCAAAGGACGTGACCCCTGAATACTCCAGCACCAATCGCCTGTTTGACCAGATTGTGTTTATCGCACCGCTCTTCCGCCTGTTGGAGAACCAGACGAGTGCCGGCGGCAAGACCTACGGCTATTTCTTCACGGCCGAATCCTCCCTGCCGCTAATGAAAAGCGGTCATGCAGTAGAGCTCTCGACCGTATTCAATCATCCGGAGGAGACCCGCGTCACGGGAAGACAGCTCGACGAGACCTTCTCGAAGACCATGCGCCGGATGTGGGTACAGTTCGCTAAGACTGGTAATCCGTCGCTCAGCGCTGAACAGTCGCCCGACGGCAAGGCCAAGGAGTGGCCGCTCTACGACGTGAAGGACAGGCAGCTGATGATTCTCGACGAGAAGAATATCCATGTGGAGAAGGAATCAGAGCGGAAGATACTGGACTGGGACAGAACCTATTTCCTGACTAAGTATTATTGTATTTAAAGCATGAAAGGCATGAAACTGACATTGATTCTCGGCAACATCATCACGATGGACGACAGGAGACCCTTTGCCAAGGCTGCTTTAGTGAAGATGCGAACACGGACACCCAGCGCAACATCCAAAGGATTTATATGATGAAACAGACGATTCGCTTGCGTGTCAAGAAGGTGCTTTCGTGCATCGCAGTTTTGGGCATCATGGTTGGAGTGGGCATGCTTGCCGGTTGCAAGAGCCAGCCCACGGCCGACCTTGTGGTCTATGGTAAAATCTTCACTGCTGAGGATAACAAGATAGTAGAGGCCTTCGCCGTGAAGGACGGCAAGTACATCTACGTGGGCGACAAGGCAGGAGCTGAAGCCTATGTGGAAGAGGGCAAGACCGAGGTGGTGGACTACACCGGCAAGGGGCTTGTGATGCCCGGTTGCGGCAACGGTCATGCCCACTACATGCTGGGGCACGCCCTCAGAACCATCGGTACGACGGTAGGATTTGATGATACACCGGAGAAGTTTATCAAGGAAATCGTTCCCGCTGCGGTGAAGAAAGCCAAGGAGACGGGGGCAAAAACCGTCTTCGGGCAAGGCTGGAACTATATGAACTTCAAGGGCCATCTGCCTACGCGCCAGCAGTTGGACGCCATCTGCAGCGATATCCCCATCTACTTCCTGGACGACGAGTGTCACAAGGCACTGACCAATACGGCCATGCTGGTCAAGGCAGGCATCATGAAGCCCGACGGCACGGCAGGCAAGACGACACTGCGCGGAGGCGAGATAGGGGTAGATGCTCATGGCATCCCCACCGGTTTCCTGTCGGAACAGGCCCAGACCTACGTGCGCTCCTTCATAGATGCCGACAACCTCTATCCTCTCGACAGGGCTTTGGCAAACTTGGCAGACATCGAGCAACAGCTGTTGTCAGAGGGATACACGATGTACCACGAGGGATGGGGTAACTACTTTGTGAACACCAACTACTATCAGGCCGCCCAGCAGCAGGACAAGGCCGGCAAGCTGCACTTCGTACTGGGGCTGCCCTACGAGATGGAAAGCTGGATGAACGTAGACGAGGCCTTGGCCAGGGCCGTTGACGCCAAGAAGTTCGCTTCGACGCGTGTCATGCCGAGGTGGATTAAAATCCTCATGGACGGCACGGTGGAAACGGGTACGGGCATCGTGGAACCGCTCTATCCCGACGGTCATCAGGGCATTGCCAACTGGACGGAGGAGGAACTGACGGACATCACGCGCAAGGCGAATGACCAGGGGCTGACCATGCATGTGCACGTGATGGGCAACAAGGGTGTCAATCAGGTTGTCAACGCCTTCATCAATGGCGGAAAGGACGACATGCGCAATACGCTGGTTCACGTGTATGGCGTCAGCGAGCCGGACTATAAGCGCATGGCCGACCACAACATACAGGTGGCTGCGGGCCTGCTGTGGCATCATGCCAGTGAAGCGATACGTGAGGACATGCTGCGCTATCATCCCGAAGGAATGAAAGACAAGGCCTATCCGATGAAGTCGTTCTTCGACTACGGCGTCAATGTATCCTCACACTCTGACTTCCCGGCATTGTGCGACAGTCCCGACGACCCATTCGGCATTATGGAGATTGCCGTCACGGGAGTATACCACAAGGAAAACGGCAAGCCCTTCTGGACGGAAGAGCTGCTGACCCGCGAGCAGGCACTCACGGCCCTGACCATCAACGTGGCCCGACAGATGTTCCTCGAGAACGAGCGCGGCAGCGTGAGGGAAGGCAAGTATGCCGACTTCCTGCTGGTCGACAAGGACGTGCTGGCCTGCCCCGTGAACGAAATCCACGAGGCCAAGCCGGCAGCAACCTACTTCGAGGGGAAACGGGTGTTTGGGATGTAAGTATAATGTGTATTAAAAACCTAAAAGAATATGAATGTAGTAAATTTTGCTGAACAGAACAGTATCATCAACCACTATATGGCTGAACTGAGGGACAAAAACTACCAGAAAAACCGTATTACCTTCCGCAATAACGTGGAGCGCATCGGCGAACTGATGGCCTATGAACTGTCAAAGACACTGGAATATAAACCAAAGACGGTCAAGACACCGCTGGGAACACTGGACATCCCCCTGACAAAACAGGAGGATATGGTCATCGCCACGGTGCTGCGTGCCGGTCTGCCCTTCCATCAGGGTTTCCTCAACGTCTTTGACAAGGCCGACAATGCTTTCGTGTCGGCTTTCCGGATGTATCTGAATCGTGAGCATACGGAAGTGGGGGTACACGCCGAGTATATCGCTACTCCCAGTGTCAAGGGCAAGACGCTGCTCATCGTCGACCCCATGCTGGCTACGGGTGGCAGTCTGGCTGCCGCTGTCGAGGCACTGCTGGAGGCCGGCAAACCTAAAAAGATACACGTCTGTTGCATCATCGCGGCTCCCGAAGGCATTGAGGTGGTAAAGGAATCCCTGCCCGACGATGCCACCATCTGGTGTGCATCCATCGACCAGGGAATGAACGAACATAAATATATCGTACCCGGATTCGGCGACTGTGGCGACCTCTGTTTTGGTGAGAAGCTGCAGAGCTTCCGCAAGATAGCTGACAAGTGACAGCCCGTATGCGGTGTTAGTCGTCCATCAGTTTGCGGTAGCGGCCGCGCTTGGGCTCTTCCAGTCCCAGGCGCATGGCCTTGTTGGCCTCATACTCTGAGTAGTTGCCTTCAAAGTAGAAGGGCTTGTGGGCGGGAGCCCCGGGTGCAGAGCGGTCGGGATTGTCCTCGAAGGCGAGTATGTGGGTGCAGATGCGATCCAGGAACCAGCGGTCGTGGCTGATGACCACGGCACAGCCGGCGAAGGCCTCCAAGCCTTCTTCCAGGGCGCGCAGCGTGTTGACGTCGATGTCGTTGGTGGGCTCGTCAAGCAGCAGCACGTTGCCTTCCTGCTTCAGGGCGATGGCCAGATGCAGGCGGTTGCGCTCGCCGCCTGAGAGCACGCCGCACTTCTTCTCCTGGTCGGCACCGCTGAAGTTGAAGCGCGACAGGTAGGCACGCACGTTGACGTCGCGCCCTCCCATGCGAATGGTCTCGTTGCCCTGCGACACTACCTGATAGACCGTCTTGCCGGGGTCGATGTCCTTGTGCTGCTGGTCTACGTACGAGAGCTTGACCGTCTCGCCGATGCTGAACGTGCCGGTGTCGGGCGTGTCGAGACCCATCATCAGGCGGAAGAGGGTGGTCTTGCCCGCACCGTTGGGTCCTATCACGCCCACGATGCCGTTGGGCGGCAGCGTGAAGCTAAGATGGTCGAAGAGGCACTTCTCGGGGAATGTCTTGGCCACATCCACAGCCTCGATGACCTTGTTGCCCAGGCGCGGACCGTTGGGAATATAGATTTCCAGCTTCTCCTCCTTCTGCTTCTGCTCCTCGTTGAGCATCATCTCGTAGGAGTTCAGACGGGCCTTGCCCTTGGCGTGGCGGGCCTTGGGGGCCATGCGCACCCACTCCAGCTCGCGCTCCAGCGTCTTGCGGCGCTTCGAGGCGCTCTTCTCCTCCTGTGCCAGTCGCTGGCTCTTCTGCTCCAGCCACGACGAGTAGTTGCCCTTCCAGGGAATGCCCTCGCCGCGGTCGAGCTCGAGAATCCACTCGGCCACGTCGTCGAGGAAGTAGCGGTCGTGGGTGACGGCAATCACCGTGCCCTCATACTGCTGCAGGTGCTGCTCCAGCCAGTCTATCGACTCGGCGTCCAGATGGTTGGTGGGCTCGTCGAGCAGCAGCACGTCGGGCTTCTGCAGCAGCAGCCGGCACAGGGCCACGCGGCGGCGCTCGCCACCCGACAGGTTCTTCACGCTCCAGTCGCCTGGCGGGCACTTCAGTGCAGCCATGGCGCGGTCGAGCTTCGAGTCCATGTTCCAGGCGTCGGTGGCGTCGATGATGTCCTGCAGCTCAGCCTGGCGGGCCATGAGCTTGTCCATCTTGTCGGGGTCTTCATAGACTTCGGGCAGTCCGAAGTCGGCATTGATCTTGTCGTATTCAGCCAGGGCGTCGTACACGTGCTGCACACCCTCCATCACGTTCTCCTTCACCGTCTTCGCGTCGTCGAGCGGTGGCTCCTGCGGCAGATAGCCCACCGTGTAGCCCGGAGCCCACACCACCTGGCCCTGATACTGTTGGTCCAGTCCGGCGATAATCTTCATCAGCGTAGACTTGCCGGCGCCGTTCAGGCCGATGATACCAATCTTGGCACCATAGAAGAAACTGAGATAGATGTTCTTGAGCACTTGCTTCTGGTTCTGCTGGATGGTCTTGTTCACTCCCACCATCGAGAAAATCACTTTCTTGTCGTCAACTGTAGCCATATATATATTACCTGATAATTTTCTGCAAAGATACGAAAAAAAATGGTAACCTTCCTCCACGAAACCGTAGAGGTAGGAAAAATCACCCTCGAACGTTAAATTTATTGTTTTTCGATAATTTTTTATTGAAAAAGTTTGGAGATTCAAAAAAATGTTTCGTATTTTTACAAACGAATGAAAAAGATCGTTATTGTATCTGTATTCTTAGCATTGGTATCCACTGCTATACAGGCAGGATCCCATATAGGCACAGTACAACCTGTTAAAGTGAAGGTTGACCGACTGCCTAACCTGAATATAGCCCGTTGCGGACATTCCATTTTTTGCATAAATGGAGAAATA
>JAGAXW010000027.1 GCA_017847725.1 Prevotella sp. | reverse complement strand
CGGGTCAATCATTTGGTCAACACGCATACTGCCCAACTCAGCAAGCCATTGTTTCACCGGTTCGGCTTTCTTGGAGGGTATGGCCTGGATGATTCTAAAAATGCCTTCAAGATCAGCGGCTTGCGTCTTGCGTCGCTTGCCATCTGGAGCCAACATTTCAACAGGGGGACAAATTGTCCCCCACTTGGATTTCAGTTCTGGGTCACGTCTAAGCATCTTCTTTATGTAATCACGCGGATTTACAGAATCTGTCAAGACCTGCACTATATCCGTTACAGAGAAATAGTACTTCTCCTGTTCTGCATCCCATACGATGCGAACTTTCTTGCCCTCAAAGAGCTGTATAGCGAAATTCTCGTTCATGATGATACAATCCTATGTGATTTGGTTGCAAAGTTACAAAATATTCTTCAAGGAGGTTCTGATATGACAGACTTTAACACGATATAGTGCACATTTTCCACATTCACAACAATTCGTATCCGTCTGTGTGACTGCGTTTTAGGTGTGAAACTAAGTTTTGGAGGACACAGGCATGCAGTCCAGGTGTGCGCTATCTGTAAAATTAGGCTGAAACATCATCTATAGCAGGTTTATCACCGTTCGGAGAGCCTTAGTTTATATCGTGCGACGGCCGTGGTAGATATGTGCGACGGCCGTCGTACAATATGATGCAACCGTTAAAAAAAACGAAATAAGCGATAATGGGAGATGGTACAGACGTGACGGGACAAAAATATAGTTTCACACGTATCTCGTTAAGTGTCAACGATATAAGCCTACGTGTGAAACTGTAATTTTTTCATCGAACTCACGTTGAAAACAGGTAAGTTGGATGTTTTTCTTCTGTTGTCAATAATACTGCATGGTGCAACAGTGCAAAGAGCCGTGCTGACGGATGACGGGACGACAGTCGATGGGCACAATCTCCCTGTCGGGATAGGCGAGGGCGATGGTGTCCATGGCCAGGCGGTCGAGGTCGGGCTGGGCGTAGGTGGGCACGAGCACGGCGCCGTTGACGACCAGATAGTTGGCATAGGTGGCGGGCAGCCGGTCGTCGCCATCGTAGATGGGGCGGGGCAGGGGCAGGCCGAGCAGCCGGTAGGGGCGTCCGTCGAGGGTGCGCAACTGCTGCAGCTCCTGCTGCATGAGGTCGAGGTCGGGGTGGTCGGCATCGCCGCCGGTATAGAGAATCGTGTCGTCAGGACAGATGCGTACCAGTGTGTCGATGTGCCCGTCGGTGTCGTCGCCTATCAGTGAGCCGTGGTTGAGCCATACGATGCGCTCGGCTCCCAGATAGGCCTTCAGCCGCTCTTCTATCTGCTGCTGCGTGAGCGGCTGGTTGCGATGGGGCGCCATCAGGCAGCAGGTGGTGGTGAACACGGTGCCCCGGCCGTCGCTCTCGATGCTGCCGCCCTCCAGCACAAAGTCCAGATGCGACTCGTAGGTGCCCTTGACGAGGCCCCGCTCGTAGAGCTGCCTGTTGATGCGGTTGTCCTGCCGGGCAGGAAATTTCTCGCCCCATCCGTTGAAGCAGAAGTCCAGCAGGATGAGCTGTCCGTTCTCCTCGACCGTGATGAATCCGTGGTCGCGTGCCCACGTGTCGTCGTGGGGGATGTCGTCGACGACTATCAGCGACTCGCGCTTGCTGATTTCCCGTGCCATCTCCTGATAGACGGCGGTGATGTCCTCCAGCATGGGAGCCCAGTCGGTGGCGGCATGCGGCCACGTCAGCTGTACGCCACTCTGCCGCTCCCATTCGGCCGGCATTCGTCTTTTTCTCGTATTCATGGCGGCAAAGGTACGAATTATTTTTCAATTCTTTTTTATTTCTTATTTTATTTGTACCTTTGTGGCAGAATTTATGATGTTGGAACTGCATAACATAAGCATTGCGCCGCACGTCAAGAACCTGTCGCTGACGGTGGACGGCGGACGGATAGCAGGCATAACGGGTGTGCCCGGGAGGGGGAAGACGTCGCTGCTGAGGGCCGTCATGGGCTTCATACCTGTGGACGGCGGGCATATCAGCATCGACGGCGAACTGATGACGCCGCTGTCGGCGCCCTACTTCCGCAGGCAGACGGCCTACGTGCCGCAGTATCTGTCGCTGCCCGACGGCTATGAAGGCTGGGAACTGGAGCAGTGGAACGCCCTCTCTGTCGACGAGCGTTACCTGATGCTGCTGTCGGCGGCTGTCAGGTCTGGCAAGCCGCTGCTCGTCGTCGACGAACCTCCGTCGCCTGTCGCTGACGCCACGAGGCTGAAGGCCGCCCAACTGCTGGGCGAGGCTGCCGGGCGCGGTAGTACGGTGTTGGCAGTCAATCCGCGAACTTCGCATATTCAGATAGAGCTATGAACATATCTTATTGGCATTTCGTGTTGAGCTTGTTGCTGCTGGCTGCACCCGCCTGCGGGCTCTGGTGGCTGAGCCGTCGGCTCTTTCGCCAGACGGTGGTGGCGATGGGCCAGTTTGTGACCGTGCTGGTCGTGCTGACGTGCTGTTATGTGTATCTGTTTCAGTGGGATAGCGCTTGGCTCAACGTCGTTTGGATTGTGCTGTCGGGTGGGGTGGCTACGCTGCGCTACTGTCGCAGGCGCTGGCTACTGGTGCCGGTCTTTGTGGGCATGTTGGTGGCACTGTTTCCCGTCGGACTGCTGACGCTGTTGCTCGCCGGCCCTGCCGGCTCGGTGTTTGAGGCGTGGCTGTTCGTCCCGGTGATGACGCTGCTGCAGGCGGAGTGCCTCTTCGTGAGTCGTAGGGGCCTGACCAGCTATGTGCTGAACAGGCGCGAGCACGGCAGTCTGAACGAGTATCTGCTGGGCAATGGCGCCAAGGACGTGCAGGCGCTGAAACCATTCATAGCGGCAGCCGTCAGGCGTGCCTACGCCCCGGTGCTCTCACAGCTGCTGCTGGTTGGCGTGGTATTCGTGCCATCGTTGTTGCTGGGCCTGCTGATAGGGGGCGTAGAGCCTGTCCAGGCTGCGCTCTTCGTGCTGATGCTGACGATGGCGGGCCTGTGCTGCTCGCTGCTCTCGCTGCTGGCGTCTGTCTTTATCTACGTCAAGTTAAAACAAGATTCTACTGATTTTGTGAAATAAAATTTGGTGGTTTGCTTACTTATTAGTAATTTTGCAGCCACAAAAAGGTATTAATCGTTAGGAAAAGACAGATTCTATGGGTGGCTTCTTTGGTACCATTTCTAAAAGAGACTGCGTAAACGACTTGTTTTACGGAACAGACTACAACTCGCATCTGGGTACAAAACGTGCAGGTATGGTGACTTTCGACGAGGAAAGTGGTTTCCACCGCTCTATCCACTCACTGGAGCGCCAGTATTTCCGCTCGCGTTTCGAGGACGAACTGGATGACTTCAAAGGCCATCAAGGGGTGGGCGTCATCAGCGACACAGACCCTCAGCCCATCATCATTAACTCGCATCTGGGACGCTACGCAGTGGTCACCGTCGCCAAAATCAACAATCTGAGGCAGATAGCCGACGAACTGCTGGCCAAGCGGATGCATCTGAGCGAGATGTCGGCCAACAATATCAACCAGACGGAGCTGGTGGCGCTGATCATCAATATGGGTAATACCTTTGCGGAGGGAATCAATCTGGTCTATCAGAAAATAGAGGGCTCCTGCTCCATGCTGATACTGACGGAAGACGGCATCATCGCTGCCCGCGACTTCCTGGGGCGCACGCCCATCGTGATAGGCAAGAAGTCGGTGCACAGGCTGTCGCCGATAGGTACTGACGAGCTTATCGAGGCTTATGCCGTGAGCAGCGAGACAACCAGCTTCCCCAATCTGGACTATAAGGTGCTGCGCGACATAGGGCCGGGCGAAATCGTGCGTCTGAGGGCCGACGGCATCGAGGTGATACAGAAGCCGCTGAGTCGTTGCCAGATTTGTTCGTTCCTGTGGGTGTACTACGGATTCCCTGCCAGTGACTATCAAGGTATTAATACGGAATACGTGCGCGAGAAAAACGGTCGCCTACTCGGCGAAAAGGACGATATAGAGGCCGACATCGTGTGCGGCATTCCCGACTCGGGAGTCGGTATGGCGCTGGGCTATGCCGACGGCAAGAAGATACCCTACAAGCGCGCTGTACTGAAGTATACGCCGACGTGGCCCCGCTCGTTTACTCCCGGCAATCAGAACCGGCGCGACCTGGTGGCCAAGATGAAGCTGATACCCAACCCGGCCGTGCTGAAAGACCAGCGCGTCGTGTTCTGCGACGACTCTATCGTGCGTGGCACCCAGCTGAGAGACAATGTGCGCACATTCTTCGAAAACGGTGCCAAGGAGGTTCACGTGCGCATCTCCTGCCCGCCGCTGACCTATGGATGTCCGTTCATCGGATTCACTTCTTCGAAGAGCGACCTGGAACTTATCACGCGCCGCATCATACAGGATTTTGAGGGAGACGACAAGAAAAACCTCGCGGAATATGCCACGACGGGCACGCCCCAATACGAACGCATGGTGAAGGAAATCGCCCGTCGGCTGGGACTGACGAGCCTGAAGTTTGCCACCATCGAAGACCTGATAGAGAGCATCGGACTACCCAAGGAACAGGTGTGCACCCACTGCTTCGACGGCTCCAGTTATTGTCACGAAAAGGACAACGAAAAGTGGTTTACATAAAAAAATCACAAAAGAATTCGTATATTTCGAGGTTTTTTCGTAATTTTGCACGCTGAAATAACATTTATAGAAGCGTGAAAATCAAGCAAGTGCTGAACGCCCTTGAACAGTTCGCGCCTCTGCCCTTGCAGGAAAGCTGGGATAATGCTGGCCTGCAACTGGGACTGACGGAGGCGGAGGTTTCAGGGGCATTATTGTGTCTGGACGTTAACGAACAGATTGTTGACGAGGCCATTGCCAAGGGGTGTAACCTGGTGGTGAGCCATCATCCGCTATTGTTCAGGGGACTGAAGCAGATTAGCGGGGCTGACTACGTGCAGCGCACCGTTATCAAGGCCCTGAAAAACGACATCGTCGTCGTCTCCATGCACACCAATATGGACAATGCCCGAGGGGGCGTCAACTGGAAGATGGCCGAGAAACTGGGGCTCCAGGAGTGTAGTTTCTTTGCGCAGAAGACCGTTGGCTCAATAGAGGCGGGCAGCGGCGTCATCGGGTTGCTACCGGAGAAGATGGCTGCTGCCGACTTTATCGCCATGGTCAAACAGCGGTTTGGTGTAGACTGCGCCCAGTGTAATGAGCTGTTGGAGCGTCCCGTGCGCAAGGTGGCCCTATGCGGCGGAGCGGGCGACTTCCTGCTGGACGACGCAGAGCGGTTGGGTGCCGACGCCTTTATAACGGGCGAGATGCACTATCACCAGTATTTCGGCCACGAACAGTCCATACAGATATGTGTCATCGGGCACTATCAGAGTGAGCAGTACACGGCAGAGATATTCCGTGAGATTATCCAGCGCGAGTGCCCTGGCGTAAGGACGGAGCTGGCTTGCACAAACACCAATCCTATCGTCTGTCTATAGCACGTGACAAGAATCAATTAAAAAATATATTCAATCATTAAAGAGTTAAGAAAATGGCAAAGAAAGATCCTACAGACCTGTCAGTGGAAGAGCGCCTGAAAACCCTCTACCAATTGCAAACGACGCTCTCTGGCATCGACGAGAAACGTGCCTTGAGAGGTGAACTGCCTCTGGAAGTGCAAGACCTCGAGGACGAAATCGAGGGATTGACCACCCGTGTCGAGAAAATACAGTCGGACATCAACGAGTTCGAACGCGCCGTGTCGCAGAAGAAGGGCGAGATAGAGACGGCCAAGGCCAGCGTGGAGCGCTACAAGACACAGCTGAACGACGTGAAGAACAATCGTGAGTACGACACGTTGTCGAAGGAAATCGAGTTCCAGAGTCTGGAAATCGAACTCTGCAACAAGAAAATCAAAGAGGCTACGGCACGAATCGAAGAGAAGAAAAACGAACTGGTTCAGAACCAGGAGGTAATCGAAGACCGTCGCCAGGCTCTGGATGTCAAGAAAAGCGAACTGGACGAGATTATGGAAGAGACTCGCGCAGAGGAAGACCGCCTGAAGCAGAAGGTGAAGGAGCTGGAGGTGAAGATAGAGCCGCGCCTGCTCACTTCTTTCAAGCGTATCCGTAAGAATGCCCGCAACGGCCTGGGTATCGTGTACGTGCAGCGCGACGCCTGTGGCGGCTGCTTCAATAAGATTCCGCCCCAGCGCCAGCTCGACATTAAGATGCACAAGAAGATTATCGTGTGCGAGTATTGCGGACGCATTCTGATCGATCCTGAACTGGCCGGTATCAAGGTTGCTGCTCCCGTTGCTGAGGAGAAGAAGCCGCGCAAGCGCGTCATCCGTAAGACGGTGAAGAAAGACGATGCTGCCGAGGAGGCTGTAGCAGAATAAAATACGTGAAGTATAGAGTCAGTAGAGTGCCGAGAAGTCGGGGATGTCCCGCATGAACTCGTAGCTCTTGTGCTGATAGTCCATTCGGCAACAATAATGCTGCAGACCGTTTGAAACCATCAGGTAGTCTACGTGAAGCAGGAGATTGTATGCTGAAATCTGGTCGAACACCCGCTGTGTCACTGGCACAGTGGGTGCTTTGTATTCTATGATCATCCTCGGTTGTGCCCGCTGGTCGTACAGGATAGAGTCGCAGCGTAGCGTCTTTTCACCGATTTTCAGGGCTATCTCGTTGCCCAGAAGTCCTTTGGGATAGCCTTTATGCTCGACCAGCCAGTGCGTGAAATGCTGGCGTACCCATTCTTCAGGGGTTAGGGCTACATAGCGACGGCGAAGGAAATCGAAAATTTCCGGTTTCTCGCGCGTTCCTTTTAACTTTACCTCAAAGGGCGGAAGATTCAGTTCGTGCATTTCGCCTGCAAAAGTACAAAATATTTTTTATTTCTTATTTTATTTCTTATTTTATTTGTAACTTTGCAACATGGCTCAACCTGCAGTAACATACGACAGCGTGATGAAAGAACTCAAAGAGCGTCGGTTTAAGCCCGTCTACTACCTGATGGGCGACGAGCCTTATTATATAGATAAGGTGGCAGACTGGATAGCAGAGAATGTACTACAGCCGGAGGAGAGGGACTTCAATCAAACCGTCTTGTTTGGCTCTGACGTCAATGCCTCGCAGATTGTTGACGCCGCCAGGCGCTATCCCATGATGTCTGAATACCAGGTGCTGATAGTCAAGGAGGCTCAGAATATCAAGAATATGGAGCCCTTGGAGAAGTATTTCAAGCAGCCTATGACCTCAACCATTCTTGTCATGTGCCACAAAAACGGCAAAATTGACGGAAAGAAAAAGGGACTGCTAAATGCCATTCGTGAAGCGGGCGTGCTGTTTGAGAGCATGAAACTCAAGGAGCGCGAACTCCCCGGCTTTATAGAACGCTATATGAAGGAGCGTAAGGCCGCTATCGACCCCAAGTCGATACAGATGATAGCCGATGCTATTGGAGCTGATCTGAACCGCCTTACGGGCGAATTGGATAAGGTGCTTATCGGCTTGCCTGCAGAGGACAGGCGTGTGACGCCCCAGATAGTGGAAGAAAGGATTGGGGTGAGCAAGGACTATAACGCCTTCGAGCTGCGCGATGCCATCGTAAATCGCAATATTCTGAAGGCTAACCGGATTATTAAGTATTTTGATGAAAATCCGAAGGCTGGGGGACTATATGCTCTGCTTCCGCTTGTCTTCAATTATTTCCAAAATCTGATGCTCGCCTATTATTGTCCACAGAGAAGCAGTCAGGAGGCGCTGGCTCAGTGGCTCGGCATGAGCTCGCCCTGGGGAGCACGCGACTATATCACTGGCATGCGAAATTACACGGGAGTGAAGGTCCTACAGATTATTTCCAAGATTAGAGAAATAGATGCCAAAAGTAAAGGACTGGATAACCCAAATACCCCTCCGGGAGAGTTGATGAAGGAATTAATTTTCTTTACATTTCACTAAAAAATAACCTCTGGATTTTCTAGAATTGCTCTTTTTGCTGACAAGGAATTTTGGCCTCAAATGCCGATTCCCACTACGTTTCGCGAGGAAATACCCCCTTCATATTTCTCGCTTTTTTATTTCTCCCGCCAATTGCTCGGATTTCGCAGAAAAACGCAAAAAAATGGCGCTTACTTACACCGAAATTTAGCTTTAATAAATTTTATGCTATCAAATTCTAAATTTAAATACTTAAATCTACATGAATTCTAAAATGAATTTCTCTTTTCTGAATGTAAATTTCAAACATTAAAACAACAAAACCTGCGTGCTGTTTATGTTTGCAAATTCAAAACAATAAGTTTTATATTGTAAATAAATAAATATACAGGCAGTCTAAACGAAAATAAGTATATAAAAATCAGATAGATACGTCCTTTTATAAGATTTTGGCTTAAAAAGTAGACCAGTTGGGGGCACTATAGGGTGAATATAGGTTTATAGAATAGACATAGTATTTAAATACTTTATTTATAATCAGATATTTACCATTATTTGCTATAAAAATACTTTGTAATATTTTGTTTCCTAAATTACAGGATTTGTAATCCTAAAGAACAAACCCGCAACTCTTTAATATAGGATTTAAAATTGTAAAACGTAAACTTAAATTTCGGGAATAAAAATTCCTTTAGATTTCTTGTGTAGTTCAAAAATTTGCTTTACCTTTGTAAAATCTTAATAAAAAGGCATTTTTGCCCCATTTTCAGTTATGGACACAAAAGACAGAATCAAAATCCTCATGGAAGATCAGCATATGACGCAGCAGGTGTTTGCTGATTTTCTCCAGCAGTCCCCTGCCACCCTATCTAGTATTTTCAATGGAAGAACGCGTCCAACCCTAAATGTGGTTGACGCCATAAAAGCAAAAATTCCTGACATCTCTGTCGAATGGCTACTTTACGGTACAGGCGAGAAATATGTTTCCCACCCTAACGGTTCTGGCACCGCAGATGCTGGCGATGCTTCGAGTTCTCAGGACTTGGTTTTAAACTTCGATACGGAACCCTCTGCTTCGTATAATGGAGGTTCGCAAGTCCACCATACAGGCTTTTATCAGCCAAATATGAAGGCTGGACACCCGGAAATGGTGCGTGAGGAGGTTAGAATCGTCGAAAAAGAGCCGCGTAGAGTGACAGAGATACGTGTATACTACGACGATCAGACTTACGAGACGTTTGTACCTTCTAAGAAGTAGGACAGGGCAGTAGCTGCACGAGTATGCTGACAACTGAGATGTTGACTTTCAGGTAGATAGACAGGCTCGTCGGCTACCTCTGCTTTGTGGTGGTTTCGTATATTGGCTTGACCAGCATTCAGAATGTCGGCATTGTTGGCAATGACTTCTGCCCGTTGGCCGTTGTGCTTTTTGCCAATCCGGATAGGTTGACCGGTTTTCAGCATCTCATGGCTTGGTGTCGACAACACTTCAAACAATTTGTCAGTAGGCCATAGTGTATGCTGCTGACCATTGCCATACTGTAGGGTGTATGCCAGACTGATGACGATGCAATATATTGATATGGATATATATTTAGTCATACTTGGCAAATTTACGAATAAAAATTTAATTCTGTGGGCATCAACCGTTAGTTTTTAGTGGATTTTTTGATTTGTTTGCAATTTTAGTCGAAAAAAGTGGCCAAAATAAAAGGCTATTCGTTGACTTATTAGTACCTTTGTGCCATTGTAGGACAGAGAAAATCACCAGATTATGAAAAAATATATGCTCGACTTGACGGTTGTTGGCGTGGAGCGCATCAGTCCTAAGCATGTGCTGCTGCGGCTTACCGACCAGCGACCCCTGCCGGAAATGCTTCCAGGCCAGTTTGTTGAGGTTCGCATCGATGGTGCTCCGCATACCTTCTTGCGTCGCCCTATCTCTATTAATTTCGTAGACAGGGGGCACAATGAGTTGTGGCTCATGGTGGCTGTGATTGGCGAGGGCACTAAGAGGTTAGGCGAACTAAAGACTGGCTGTGTTGTCAATTGTGTGTTGCCTCTGGGCAATGGTTTCCGCACTCATGTTGTGCCTTCTGACTCTTGCCTTTTGATAGGAGGCGGTGTCGGAGTGGCTCCACTGCTCTATCTGGGTGCTGTACTGAAGGAGCGTGGCATATCGCCTACGTTCCTGTTGGGTGGACGCAGTGAGAAGGATCTCCTGGAGCTTGACTTATTTAATAAGTACGGGCGCGTGTGCGTAACGACAGAAGATGGTTCTGCAGGTGAGAAGGGTTTCGTCACCAACCATTCTGTGCTCAAGGAGCATTTTGACTATATAGCCACTTGCGGGCCTACTCCAATGATGAAGGCCGTGGCACGCTATGCCCGCTTGCAGGGCATTGACTGTGAGGCGTCGCTCGAGAATATGATGGCCTGTGGCTTGGGCGCCTGCCTGTGCTGTGTAGAGAAGACGACAGAGGGGAATTTGTGCGTCTGCAAGGATGGTCCGGTATTTAACATTAAACGATTGTTATGGCAAGATTAAACGTCAATATAGGCAGCCTTGCACTGAAAAATCCAGTGATGACGGCCTCAGGAACCTTTGGCTATGGCCTGGAGTTTCAAGATTTCATTCCGCTCGACGGACTGGGTGGCATCATTGTCAAAGGCACCACGCTACACCCTCGCGAAGGTAATGACTATCCGCGCATGGCAGAGACAGCGCAGGGCATGCTCAACTGTGTGGGGCTGCAAAACAAGGGCGTCGACTACTTCTGTGAGCACATCTACCCTCAGATTAAGGATATTGACACCAATATGATAGTCAATGTCAGTGGCTCGTCGCCCGACGATTATGCTGAGTGTGCTGCGCGAATAGATGTCCTTGACAGGATTCCCGCTATCGAGCTCAATATTTCGTGTCCCAATGTGAAAGACGGCGGCATGGCCTTTGGCGTCACCTGTGCTGGTGCAGAGAGCGTGGTCAAGGCTGTTCGTGCCCGTTATCATAAGACCCTGATAGTCAAACTATCGCCCAACGTCACCAATATTGCTGACATCGCACGTGCCTGTGAGGCCCAGGGAGCCGACAGTGTGTCACTCATCAACACCTTGATGGGTATGGCCATCGACATAGAGAAGCGCCGCTCGCTGCTCAGCATCGGCACGGGAGGCCTGAGCGGGCCTTGTGTCAAGCCTGTGGCTCTTCGCATGGTATGGCAGGTGGCCAAGGCCGTCAAGATTCCTGTCGTGGGTCTGGGTGGCATCTCTACAGCTACTGATGCTATCGAGTTTCTTATGGCGGGTGCTACGGCTATTGAGATAGGTACGGCCAACTTCCTCGACCCTTCAGTCACCATCAAGGTGCGCGACGGCATTGCTGACTGGCTCGATGCCCACGGCTGTCAATCAGTCGATGAAATAGTGGGATGTATATAGAGAAAATTTGAGGGCGGCCAATCAGCCGCCCTCAACCAACACAAAAACTAAACTAGACTTAACTAAAGCATATTAGGATTTTCACAAACCCTGAATAGCATTGCAAAGATAGTACAATTTTTTTAAACTGCAATAGATTTCGTGATTTTTTTTGCAATTACTTGCATTTTTGTTACAATATAACCGCCTTATTGACCAAATAAGCATCTAAAATAACGATTGCAGCCATGTCTTCTACAACGGGTACGGCTCTTGGGAGCACACACGGATCGTGTCGGCCCTTAGCCTTCAGCGTGGTCTCCCTACCTTCTGTCGTCACAGTCTGCTGTTCGCGGAGTAGGGTAGCTACAGGTTTGAAGGCTACGCGGAAGTATATGTCTTGTCCGTTGGAGATGCCGCCTTGTATGCCTCCGCTATGGTTGGTTGCCGTGGTGATGGGCGATGTCGGCAGGAAGCGGTCGTTCTGTTCCGATCCTCGCTGACTTGCTCCGGCAAAGCCTTCACCATATTCAAAGCCCTTCACGGCGTTGATGCTTAGCATGGCAGCGCCAAGCGTGGCGTGCAGCTTGCCGAATTCTGGTTCGCCCAGTCCGGCGGGACACCCTTTGACGACGCAGGTGATGATGCCGCCGATGGTGTCGCCCTCAGCCTTTACCGTCTCGATGAGTCGTATCATCTCTGCTGCCTTTTGCTGGTCGGGGCAGCGTACGGCATTGGTTTCTGCCATTGCCAGGTCGTAGTGGTTGTAGTTGTGGTCCAGACAGATGTTGCCCACCTGCGATGTATAGGCCGTGATGCTGATGCCCAGCTGTCGCAGGGCCATCTTAGCCAGTGCTCCGGCTACACAGCGGCTGATGGTGATTCTGGCCGACGAGCGCCCACCGCCACGATGGTCACGCAGACCGTACTTCTGAGTGTATGTGAAGTCGGCATGCGACGGGCGGTATAGTTCGCGCATATTGTCATAGTCGCCCGAGTGCTGATTGGTGTTACGTACTACGAAGCCGATGGGGCATCCTGTCGACTTTCCCTCAAAGACCCCGCTGAGCAGTTCTACCTGATCGGCCTCGTTGCGTGCTGTCGTGATACTGCTCTGTCCTGGCCGCCGCCTGTTCAGTTCGCGTTGTATTTCCTGTACGTCGACACTGATGCCGGCCGGCATGCCGTCGACGACGCCTCCGATGGCCTCGCCGTGGCTTTCGCCAAAGGTGGTCAGTCTGAATATCTGTCCTATCGTGTTCATCTTTTTTCCAACAGTCAGTTGCACCCTCCGCAGCATCCGTCGTCGCAGTTGCCGCCTTTGCATCCTCCTCCGCAGCCTCCGCATCCGCCCGTCATGTGCTTGATGAGGCGGTCTACTTCCTCTTTGGTGGCATCGCGATTCTCCAATACCTTGCCTTCAAAGTAGAGCGTCTCGCCGGCCAGCGGATGGTTCATGTCTATCTTCACCTTCTCTGCGCCTACCTCCAGCACGCGGCCGTTGAAGCGCTGTCCCTCCTCGTTCTGTAGGGGCACAATGGCGTCGGTGTAGATGTGCTCTGCGTCGAACTTACCGTCTATGCAGAACGTCTCGCGATCCAGGTCGAGTACGTAGTCGTCGTGATATTCGCCATAGGCCTGCTCCTTGGTGAGTGCAAAACTGAAGTCCTCGCCCTTGGCCTTCTGGGTGATGATTTCCTCAAAGGCATCCAGCGCGAAACCGAATCCGCTGATAAACTCGAAAGGCTGTTCGGCAGAGGTCTCTTCCACCAGTTCCTTGCCTTTGTCGCCGTCTACGTAGAGCTTGTACGACACGGCAATACGCTTGTTAGTCTGATTGTTCATATACCTTATATATATAATTTGTTCGCAAAGGTACGGTAATTCAAGCAAAAAGCCAAAAGAAATACCGTTTTTTCTTTCATTTTGACGCAAGTCAAGGATTGTGGGCTTTCTTTGACAGAGGTCAAGAATTCGGTCTGTGTGCGCAAACAATTCATCAAAAAGTTTGGAGTGTATGTAAATTTGCCGTACCTTTGCATCGTCAATCAGAACAAAAACATCTGGTGACAAGAGAAAAAAAGTAAAAAGATTAAGAATTAAAAAAAGAAAGGGTAACGAAAATGAAAAAGATTATTCTTACGCTTGTTGCTCTGATGAGCATGACAATGACATTTGCTGAGAACGAAAGTGCAGCTAATCTGAATACGACGGAGGCTTACAACATGACCGTCAACATTGAAAAACTCGGTATGGCGCTTGGCCTGTCGCAGGATCAGATGGAGAGTGTTGCAGAGATTCACAAGACCTTCAGTGCCGAGATGATGTTTGCTGCACAGTATGGTAAGGAAGAGCGCGACCAGAAGGTCGACAAGGCTATCAAGAAGGACCTTGCCTACATGAACTACATCCTCAACAGCGAACAGTATCGCAAGTACCTGATGCTGCTGAACATCACCCTCAGCAACCGTGGTTTGAAGTAGTTTTAGTTAGTATTAGTGTGTTTTGAATTTTAGCAAAGGCTGCAGCCGTCAGGGTTGCAGCCTTTTTTGTGTACATAAATAGTCGAAAAATTTGGTAGTGAGCGGGAAAAGTTTTATTTTTGCAGAAAATATAATATACAAATGCGTAATATCCGACTTTTTCTCTTATCCGTCGTCGCAGCCCTGCTGGTGAGCTGCGGCACGACGTCGACCGTGCCCATCACAGGGCGCAAGCAGAACCTGCTGGTCAGCGACGAGCAGGTACTCAGTCTGAGCAACCAGCAGTACAGGGAATATATGCAGTCAGCCAAGCGCTCCACGGATGCCGCCAACACAGAGATGGTGAAGCGAGTAGGGCAGAGACTGGCATCTGCCGTTGTCAGCTATCTCAATAACAACGGCCTGGGCAGCGAAGTATCGCAGTATCAGTGGGAGTTCAACCTCGTGCAGGACAAGCAGGTGAACGCCTTCTGCATGCCAGGTGGTAAGATAGTTGTCTACGAAGGACTACTGCCCGTCACGCGCGACGAGGCGTCGCTGGCCATCGTGTTGGGACACGAGATAGCCCACGCCGTAGCCAAGCACTCGGCCGAGCGCCTCAGCAATGCCTACAAGCAGCAGTACGGTGTCAACATCCTGAGCGCAGTGGCCGCAGGGGCAGGCGTCAGCTCAGGTGTGCAGCAGTTGGGCCAGGTAGCCTTGGGCCTGGGCAGCAAGGCCTTTACAGCAGGATTCTCGCGCAGTCAGGAGAGTGAGGCCGACCACATGGGACTGATATTTGCCGCCATGGCAGGCTACGACCCCCAGGTGGCTGTGGCCTTCTGGCAGCGCATGTCGAGCGCCACGGGCGGAGGCTCGTCGTCTATCTTCAGCGACCACCCCACCGACAACACCCGCATTCGCCACATCCGCGAGTGGATGCCTGAGGCCAAGAAGTATTACAAACCCTCCGTCACCGTAACGGCCGCCTCCAAGTCGACAGGCCGCCGCAGAACAGTAGAGAGGACAATCCATATCAAGTCAAAATAACCTAACACTCCAACACATCTATGAAAAAAGTATTTATGAGTATGGCTGCCCTGGCGATGGCCCTCACCATGGCTGCCCAAAGCAAGAACGGAGGCATCACGCCCCAGATGTTAGCCCAGATTCAGCAGCAGAACGCACCCAGCGCAGCCGACAAGGCGCTGCGCAACGCCCTCGCTGCTAATGCCATCGACAATCTGGCCAAGAACCAGGCTAATGCCAAGGCCCTGGACACCTACTTCAGCGTAGAGACCAAGAAACAGTCCATCACCAACCAGAAGTCCAGCGGACGCTGCTGGATGTTCAGCGGACTCAACGTGTTGCGCGCCAATTTTGCCAAGCGTACCGACTCGCTCAGCGTCACCTTCTCGCAAGACTATCTCTTCTTCTGGGATCAGCTCGAGAAGTCGAACCTCATGCTGCAGGGCGTCATTGAGACTGCCAAGAAACCCATCGACGACCAGCGCGTACAGTTTTTCTTCCATCATCCACTGGGTGACGGAGGCACCTTCTGCGGCGTAGCCGACCTGGCCGAGAAGTACGGCCTTGTGCCCACTGAGGTACAGCCCGAGACCTACTCGGCCGAGAATACCTCGCGCCTGTCGAAGACCATCCAGTCCAAACTGCGCGAGTTTGGGCTCCAGTTGCGCCGAATGGTAGCCGACGGCAAGAAGGCTGCCGACATCCAGAAGCGCAAGACGGAGATGCTCTCCGAAGTCTACCACATGCTCGTCATCACCCTGGGCGAGCCCGTCAAGGAGTTCACCTACGCCTTCAAGAACAAGAACGGCAAGGCTCTGACAGCAGCCAAGAAGTACACCCCCAAGACCTTCTATCAGGAGACCGTAGGCGGCCCCCTCAACGGCAGTTTCATCATGGTGATGAACGACCCGCGTCGCGAATACTACAAGACCTTCGAGGTAGAGTACGACCGTCACGTCTACGACGGCCACAACTGGAAGTACCTCAACCTGCCCATGGAGGAAATAGAGAAACTCGCCATTGCCTCGCTGAAGGACGGCCGCAAGCTCTACAGTTCCTACGACGTAGGCAAACAGCTCGACCGCAAGCGTGGCTATGCTGACACAGAGAACTTCGACTACGCCTCACTCTTCAACACCACGTTCGGCATGAACAAGGCAGAGCGCATCTCCACCTTCGACAGCGGCTCCACCCATGCCATGACCCTCACAGCCGTCGACCTCGACGCACAGGGGCAGCCCTTGAAGTGGAAGGTCGAGAACTCCTGGGGCTCGGACTCAGGTCATAACGGCTGTATCATCATGACGGCCCGCTGGTTCCGCGAGTACATGTTCCGCCTTGTCGTCGACAAGAAATACGTCTCCGACAAGCTGCTGAAAGACTACGAGCAGAAGCCCCTTATGGTTATGCCAGAAGATCCTCTCTTCCAGATGGATGAATAATCTACAAAAAAAATCTGCGTACACCTTTCTTGATAGTGCGACGGCCGTTATGCATACTTGCGACGACCGTCGCACCTGTTTACCACAGCTGTCGCACGGTCTGCAGATGTCCATTAAGTGGTTTCGAAACGCATTTCATTTTTTGAAATGCTTGAAGACGAAGCGAACCATTTCGCCAATCACTTCTTTCTTCATATTTTTTTTCTGCGGCAAGGGTACGAAGAATAAAGTGAAAAAAGAAAAAAACGGTCGTGTTTCGGTTATTTTTCACTATCTTTGCAAAACAGACGATGAAAAATGCATGAGATATGAAAAAGATTACGCAATGGGTGATTGTCGGTGCCCTGACGCTTTGCGGCGCGACGGTGTTGGCTTCGTATATTACGAAAGATAGCGTAGCATGCCACGATGCTGACGGACAGTTAGAGATGGCAGCACCCGTGGCTGGTGAACAGATGCTGGAGAGGGTGGGGTATGTGACGTCGTATAACAGAAGGACGAAGATACCCAACTGGGTGGGCTGGAAGCTGACGGCTGAGCATACGGACGGCATGGTGAAGCGCTTTGGCGGATACCTTGAGGACGATGAGGTGCCCCTGCCTCGCGCCACGAAGGCCGACTACAGAAAGAGTGGCTGGTCGCACGGTCACATGTGTCCTGCCGGCGACAACAAGTGGGACGAGGAGGCGATGCGCCAGTCGAACCTGCTGACGAATATGTGCCCGCAAGACAGGGGGCTGAACAGTGGCGTGTGGAACAAGATAGAGCAGGACTGCCGTAAGTGGGCGAGGAAGTATGGCGAGGTGTACATCGTCTGTGGTCCCGTACTGCTGAACCGGCAGCACGCCACGATAGGACGCAACAAGGTGGTGGTGCCCGAGGCTTTCTTCAAGGTGGTGCTCTGTCTGAAAGGCCAGCCTAAGGCCATCGGCTTTGTGATACGCAACAATGGCGGTACGAAGCGTCGCGACCAGTTTGCCAACACGGTAGACGAGGTGGAGCGCATCACGGGCATCGACTTCTTCCCTTCGCTTCCCGACGATATAGAGAACGCCATCGAGGCTCGTGCCAGTATCAGGGAGTGGTAGCCGTGTTATGCGGTGAACTTCAGGCGCAGTGAGTTGAGCACTACGCTGACGCTGGAGAAGGCCATGAGCGCCGAGGCCCACATGGGCGTAATCTGCCAGTGAAGGCCTATGAGATAGGGCAGCCCGGCTGCCAGTGGGATGCAAACGAGGTTGTAGATGAAGGCCCAGAAGAGATTCTGGTGAATCATCGAAACCGTCTTCTTGGAGAGACTGACCGACTCGGCTATGCGGCGCAGGTCGTCGCCCATGAGCGTCACCTGGGCCACGTCCATGGCCACGTCGGTGCCGCGCCCCATGGCGATGCTGACGTCGGCGCGTGCCAAGGCCTGCGAGTCGTTGATGCCGTCGCCTGCCATCGCCACATGTCGGCCCTGTGCCTGCAGCTCACGAACCAGTTCCTCCTTATCTTGCGGCATCACCTCCGAGCGATAGTGGCTGATGCCAGCCTGACGGGCGATGGGAGCTACACGCTCCTCCTTGTCGCCACTCATCATATATACTTCGATGCCCAGCTGGTGCAGTTGTCGCATGGCTTCGGCGGCGTGCGGCTTCAGTGTCTCCCCCTCTTGGGGATGGCTGGCGGGGACCGTCAGTGTCCCCGTCTTGTCGATGACGAGGGCATCCGTTTGTCGCAGCTGTTCCAGTGCCGTAGCGTCTTTGATGAGGATGCCCAGTTCGGCAGCCTTGCCGATGCCCACCATCAGCGCCGTAGGCGTAGCCAGTCCCATGGCACACGGGCAGGCGATGACGAGAACAGAGACGGCAGAGAGAACGGCCTGCGGCAGGTATTGCTGTCCGCCCAGAAGATACCATGCCAGGAAGGTGAGCAGTGCGATTGCACTCACGGCCGGTACGAAGACGAGAGCAATCCTGTCGACCACCCGCTGCACGGGAGCCTTCGAGCCCTGCGCCTCCTGCACCATGCGGATGATGTTGGCCAGGACGGTCTTCTGTCCGACCTCCTCGGCCTTGAAGCGGAAAGTGCCCTCGCTGACGATGGTGCCTGCCAGCACCTTGTCGCCCTGCCGCTTCTCTACGGCCACCGACTCGCCGGTAATCATCGACTCGTCGACGCGGGCTATGCTGTCGCCCACCACGCGTCCGTCGACGGGAATCTTCTCGCCGGGCCGCACCTCGATGGTGTCGCCTTTCTGCAGTGAGGAGAGGGGAGCATCCACTGGCATGCCGTCGGCAATGAGGTGGGCCGTCTTAGGCTGCAGTCCCATGAGGCTGCGTATGGCAGAGGCTGTGCCGTGCTTGGCGTGTTCCTCGAGCAGTCGGCCCGTCAGCACAAAACTGATAATCATCACAGAGGCGTCGAAGTAGGTGTGCCACTCGATGCCCCTTGCCCCCCAGTAGCTGTCGCCCCAGAAGGTGTTGAAGGCGGAGAAGAGAAACGAGATGGCCGTTGACAGCGCCACCAGCGTGTCCATGTTGGCAGTGGCGTGCAGCAGCTGGCGTACGGCATTCGTGTAGAACTGGCGCCCGCAGTATGCGATGTTGAGTCCTGCGAGGATGAGCATCACCTGATTCTCCACGTCGTGCGTGCCCAAGTGTATATAGCCCATCGAGATGCTCATCACCATCAGGGCGAAAAGCCACGAGAGAATCACCTTCAGTCGCAGCGCCCTGTAGGCCCGCTGCTCGATAGCCTCCACGTTGCGGTCTTCCTCGACCACCAGGTCGTAGCCTATCTGTGCCAGTGCTTCCTGCAGCAGGGTGGGCGAGGTCTGCAGTTCGTCGTACTCTACCAAGGCCGTGCGTGCAGGCAGGTTAACTGCTGCGCTCCTGACGCCTTCCGTATTCTTCAGTCTCTTTTCCACGTTGGCCGCACATCCGGCACACATCATGCCCAGCACGGCAAAAGTTTTCTTCTCCATAGCGGGTGCAAAGTTAGCAATTATTTTAGATAATTCAAAATTTTCCTTCACCTGTCAGCGGTGAAGGTGAGGGAGGGGGAGGGGAAAATGGGCGGAAGTCCTTTGTACAAGAGAAAGGTGAAGGTAAAAAACTGAAAAGCTATTGTGCACGAGGCGGATGGCCCGACGGAGAACCGGCGGGCGTGGGGGCGGATGAAAACGGTGACCGTTTTCGTGCGAAATAGGCGTCCTGCACGCCCCTCCCCACGTGGCGCGACGGGCCGCCGGTGATAAAATGACAGAAAGCGGCAAAAAAATCTGTCAAAATGTTTGCGGGATTCGGGAAAAAATTATACTTTTGCAGGCGGTAATCAAGAACGAAAAGACAATGAACATGTTGAATGCTTACTTTTACGGCTTTTATTTTTACTTTGCAGCAGACTGTGAAGCGGAAGGCCGTATGTAATAATAAGGAATAAGAAAACAAAAAACGAAATAAGGTCCCGCTTCACAGACAAAGTGAAAGCGGGATTTCATTTTATAAAAAGAACATACGATGAAGAGAATAGCAATACAGGGTCTGGTGGGGTCGTTCCACGACATTGCGGCCCACCTCTATTTCGAGGGCGAGCAGATACAGCTTATTTGCTGCTCCACCTTCGAGCAGGTGTTCGACAGTATCCGCCAGGACCCTACAAGCATCGGCATGGTGGCTATCGAGAACACCATCGCCGGCTCGCTGCTACACAACTACGAGCTGCTGCGCGACTCGGGCACCACCATCGTCGGTGAGCACAAGTTGCACATCTCACACTGCATCTGCTGTCTGCCCGACGACGACTGGGACACCATCACGGAGGTACACTCGCACCCCGTGGCACTGATGCAGTGCCGCCACTTTCTGGAGCAGCATGCACAGATAAAGAATGTGGAGGCTGAGGATACGGCCGGAAGTGCCAAGATGATCAGCGAGGGCCAGAAGAGAGGGTGGGCCGC
This sequence comes from Prevotella sp., assembly GCA_017847725.1. Classification (GTDB taxonomy): domain Bacteria; phylum Bacteroidota; class Bacteroidia; order Bacteroidales; family Bacteroidaceae; genus Prevotella. The sequence continues at coordinate 30,342 of JAGAXW010000027.1, read as the reverse complement.
CATCTGCCATGTAGAGGCCGCCCGGCTCTATGGGCTGAAGGTGCTGGAGGACCACATCGAGGACAACAAGCACAACTTCACGCGATTCCTCGTGGTGAGCAATCCCAACAAGGCCGACCTGCTGCGCCCGCTGACGGAGACCAACAAGTCGAGCATCGTGTTCTCGCTGCCTCACGAGGAGGGCTCGCTAAGCCATGTGCTGGCCATCCTGTCGTTCTACAAGATTAATCTGACGAAGATACAGTCGCTGCCCATCATCGGGCGGGAGTGGGAGTACCTGTTCTACGTCGACCTGATGTACGACGACCTGACGCGCTACCGCCAGTCCATTGATGCGATTATCCCGCTGACCAAGGAATTCAAGATTTTAGGAGAATACAAAGACGGAAAACAGACAAACTGAAAAATTATGATACAACCTGCAGAAAGATTAAGTTTAGTACAGGAATACTACTTCAGCCGCAAGCTGAAGGAGGTGGCCCGGCTGAATGCCGAGGGCAAGGACATTATTAGTCTGGCCATCGGCAGCCCCGACATGCCGCCCTCGGAGCAGACCATTGAGAAACTGTGTGAGGTGGCTCACGACCCCAGTGCCCACGGCTATCAGCCCACGCAGGGCACGCCCGAGTTGCGGCGCGCCATGGCCGACTTCTACAAGCGCTGGTACGGCGTGGCGCTCGACGACCAGTCGGAACTGCTGCCGCTGATAGGGTCGAAGGAAGGCATCTTGCACGTGACGCTGGCCTTTGTCAATCCGGGCGACGGGGTGCTGGTGCCCAATCCGGGCTATCCCACCTACACCTCGCTCTCGAAGATACTGGGAGCGCGAATCGTCAACTACAACCTGCGCGAGGATAACGGCTGGCAGCCCGACTTCGACGAGTTGGAGCAGATAGCCAACAGCCAGGAGCAAAAAGCCAACGGCCGCATCAGGCTGATGTGGACCAACTATCCCAACATGCCGACAGGCGGGCGCGCACAGCGTGCTACCTATGAGCGACTCGTGCGCTTTGCACAGGACCACGACATCGTGGTGGTCAACGACAATCCCTACAGCTTCATCCTGAGCGATGAGCACCTCAGCATCCTGCAGGTGGCAGGTGCCAAGGACTGCTGCGTCGAGTTCAACTCGATGTCCAAGTCGCACAATATGCCGGGCTGGCGTGTGGGCATGTGCGCCTCGAATGCCGAGTTCATCTCGTGGATACTGAAGGTGCAGTCGAACATCGAGAGCGGCACCTTCCGCGGCATCCAACTGGCTGCCGCCGAGGCCTACAACAACAGCGATGACTGGCATCGCACGGCCAACATCGAGTGCTACGCCAGTCGCCGCAAGTATGCTGAGCAAATCATGGATGTGCTGGGCTGCACCTACGACCCACAGCAGGTGGGCATGTTCCTCTGGGGCAAGATACCCGAGAAGTATGCCGGCGCAGAGGAACTGACAGAGCGTGTGCTCCACGAGGCCCGTGTGTTCATCACCCCAGGCTTCATCTTCGGCTCCAATGGCGAGCGCTACATCCGCATCTCGCTCTGCGCCAAGGAGGAAAAGATACAACAGGCATTGGAAAGAATCAAAAACGCAATATAACTATGGAACTGGAATTAACACCCCTGAACTTACCGAGTGACAATGAACGCCCCTTCGTCATTGCAGGTCCCTGCAGTGCCGAGACAGAGGAGCAAGTGATGAAGACTGCCCGCGAACTGGCTATGAAGGGCTGCCACAACTTCCGTGCCGGCGTGTGGAAGCCGCGCACCAAGCCGGGCGGCTTTGAGGGCAACGGCGAGAAGGCGCTGCCCTGGATGAAGCAGGTGAAGGAGGAGACCCACATGCTGATATCCACAGAGGTGGCCACCCCCGAGCACGTAGCGCTGGCGCTGAAGTACGACATGGACATCCTCTGGATAGGAGCTCGCACCACGGCCAACCCCTTTGCCATGCAGGCCCTGGCCGATGCGCTGAGGGGCGTCGACATCCCCGTGTTCGTCAAGAATCCCGTCAATCCCGACCTCGAGCTGTGGATAGGTGCCATGGAGCGCCTCAATCAGGCCGGCATCAAGCGGCTGGGCGCCATCCATCGCGGTTTCTCCAGTTTTGAGCAGAAGATATACCGCAATGCCCCTATGTGGCAGATACCCATCGAGCTGCACCGCCGCATACCGGAGCTGCCCATCATCTGCGACCCTTCGCACATCGGGGGCCGGAGAGAGCTCATTGCCCCGCTCTGCCAGCAGGCCATGGACCTCGGCTTCGACGGTCTTATCGTGGAGAGCCACTGCGACCCCGACAAGGCGTGGAGCGACGCCAAGCAACAGGTGACGCCCGAAGTGCTCGACTACATTCTGTCGCTGCTCATCATCCGCGATGAGCACGTCACGACGGAGAGCATCCAGCAGATGCGCAAGCAGATTGACGAACTGGACAATACGCTGATGGAGCTGCTGGCCAAGCGCATGGAGGTGTGCCGCGAGATAGGCCACTACAAGAAGGAACATAACATGACAGTGCTGCAGACCTCCCGCTACAACGAGATACTGGAGAAGCGCGGCGTGCAGGGCTCGCTCACCGGCATGTCGCCGGAGTTTGTCGCTAAGGTGTTCGAGAGCATCCACGAGGAGAGCGTCCGTCAGCAGATAGAGATAGTCAATCAATAAACGGGCCGTTGGCTGTCGGCTTTTAGCAATTAGCTTTTCGCCGACAGCCAATGGCTAAAAGTCAACAGCATGAAAATATTAGTATTAGGAGCAGGCAAGATGGGCTCGTTCTTCATCGACCTGCTGAGCTTTGATCATGAGGTGGCCGTCTTCGAGAAAGACCCCAAGCGCATGCGCTTCACGTACAACTGCCAGCGCTTCACACAGCTGGAAGAAATCAGCGAGTTCAAGCCTGAGCTGCTCATCAACGCCGTGACGGTGAAGTACACCATTCCCGCCTTCCAGGAGGTGATGCCCTTCCTGCCCCAGGATTGTATCATTACTGACATCTCGAGCGTAAAGACAGGGCTGAAGGAGTTTTACGAGTCGACGGGCATGCGCTATGCCAGCAGCCACCCCATGTTCGGTCCTACCTTTGCCAATCTGAACCAGCTGAGCGAGGAGAACGCCATCATCATCAGCGAAGGCGACTATATGGGGCGCATCTTCTTCAAGGACCTCTATCAGCGGCTGGGGCTCAACATCTATGAGTACACCTTCGAGGAGCACGACAAGACGGTGGCCTACTCGCTGTCGATACCGTTCGTGTCGACCTTCGTCTTTGCTGCCGTCATGAAGCATCAGGATGCGCCGGGCACCACCTTCAAACGCCACATGCGCATCGCCAAGGGCGTGCTCAACGAAGACGACTACCTGCTGCAGGAAATTCTCTTCAATCCGTACACCCATGACCAAGTGAGCCAGATACGTACCGAGCTGAAGGAACTGCTGGAGATTATCGACCGGAAGGATGCAGCAGGCATGAAAGCCTATCTCGCGAAAATCCGTAACAACGTCAGGCGTGACATAGAGATTAAGCGGTAGGGAAGATGAAGTGGCATTATCACCTGGTGGCCTTTGGCGTCGTGGCCATTTGGGGCAGCACGTTTGTCTTCACGAAGATGCTGCTGCAGAGCGGTCTGTCGCCTGCGCAGATATTTACCCTGCGCTTTGCCATTGCCTATGTGCTGCTGTTGGCTTTTGAACTGCTGATGCAGTGGTCGTCGTTCAAGGCGCGCTGCGACACGTGGCGCGACGAGCTGATGATGGTGGCGCTGGGCCTGACGGGCGGTTCGCTGTATTTCTTGACGGAGAATGCCGCCCTGATCTACACCACTGCCACCAACACGTCGCTCATCGTCTGTTCGTGCCCCCTGTTTGCCATGCTGCTCATAGCGATGGTATATCGGCAGAACGAGCATTTCGGCAAGACGCAACTGTTCGGCTCGCTGCTGGCCTGCCTGGGCATGGCTGTCGTCGTGCTCAACGGTCATTTCGTGTTACACTTGTCGCCAGTAGGCGACCTGCTGGCTTTTGCTGCCTGTTTCTGCTGGGCTGTGTATTCACTGCTGATGAAGGCGGCTACCAGTCGCTATTCTACCATCTTTATCACCCGTAAGGTGTTCTTCTACGGGCTGGTCACTATTGCTCCTTATTATATATGGCGCCCGGCCGAAGCTGCTCCCTCCATTTTCCTGTCCTTTGACGCTTTCACTGTCTTCAACCTCCTGTTCTTAGGTGTCATCGCTTCCATGCTTTGCTTCTTGCTATGGAGCTGGATTATCCGCAAGTTGGGAGCCGTCGTCGCCACCAACTGGGTCTATTTCAACCCCATCACCACCATCGTCTTTGCCTGGTGGCTGCTGCACGAGCAGATTACTCCATGGTTCCTGATTGGCACCGTCTGCATTCTGCTGGGCATGTACCTCTGCGACCGGCGGCGCTGACCTGTCAGTCTTCTGACTGTAGCAAGAGTTTGGCAAGTGCGGGGAGGGCAGGGGTCGAGACAATGGTCTCAGACGTGGCACCGTGAGCAGCAAAGACGCCGGCAATGTCATCACTGACCGTGCGCCTCTCGCTGTCGGAAAAGCTGTGTGTCTGGGTGCTGACGAAGATGTGGTTCGCTGCCGTCTGAATACAGCCCACGTTGTTCGAGGTCTCTACAGTGTCGCTAATCACCTCACTCATCTTGACGATGCCCTGTGGAATCTGCTCCAGACAGCTCAGCAGCGCCTCGAAAGCGGCACCGTCGACGACGCTGTCCATGCGCTCACACTTTTCGATAGAGCAAGTCATCTGGGCATCATGGGGATATTCGTCGCGCAGCCACTGATTCATCATGTCCTGCTGCTGCTTCAGGAATTCGGCAGGTTCTCCAGAGGGGATGCAGACCACCGCCTCTGCCGTCGACGCGATGGCATCGTCGGCCTGGCCGATATGGAGAACGGCCAGGTCGTAGTCGTACTCGTTATATACCGTGGTCAGCAGTGCCCACATGGGGATGACGGTCGAGCAGTGTCCCTTGCCGATGTCGGTAGCAGCATGGCCGCCCAGTCCGCCCTCGAAACGGATGCGATACCAGCGGCGCTTGCCGCCGGGACTGGCTTTGCGCTCCACGGGAATCTGGTGGTACTGCAGGCAGACGCCTGCAGCCTTGGCGACGGTGGTGTCATAGTCTTTGTCGACTGCAATAGGATGCTGCTCATTGAGCAGTTCGTAGACGCGTTTTGTTGTAAGCATGGTCGTCAGCTTTTTTTTCGGGGGCAAAGTTACAAAATATATGTGAGAAAGTTCGTGTTTTCAAAAAATAGTTGTAATTTTGCAGCTATGGACAGAAAGCAATTCGAGGCATATATGACGAAAAATGCCGAGCAGATAGAGCGCATCCGCCAGTCGGCCCATGCGCTGCACCAGAGTGTCAACCAGACGTATGGCGACGACCTGCCATACGGGTATCATCTCGACATGGTGGTGCAGGGCATCCGCAACTTTGGCCATTTGGTATGCGCCGGTGAGAACGACGTGTTGCCGCTCTTCTTTGGCGGCTACTACCACGACAGCATCGAGGATGCCCGCCTGACGTACAACGACGTGATGAAGGTGGCCAACAAGTATATGACCATGGAGCAGGCGCTGATGGCTACGGAGATAGTCTATGCGCTGACCAATGACAAGGGGCGTTCGCGTAAGGAGCGTGCCGGCGAGCGCTACTATAAGGGCATTAGGGAGACCCCTTATGCGCCTTTTGTGAAACTGTGCGACCGCTTGGCCAACATCACGTTCAGCTGTACGGGCGAGAACGCTGACAACCGGCGCATGAAGGAGGTATACAAGAATGAGATGCCCCACTTCCTCGGCGCTATCAATCCGCATAGCGATGACGACCGCCTGAAAGTACCGCAGGAGGTGGTGCTCCAGTTGGCCGAGTGCTTGATCGACGACCTGGAGCGGGAGGAGCAGAATGGAAAAGTATGGTGGCACGAATATTAAGTTGATAGTTGAGATATGGCAATAGGTAAGTGGATAGGAGGAATCGTCGGCTTCATGAGCGGCGGCCCGCTGGGTGCCCTGGCCGGCATCGTGCTGGGTGGAGTGCTCGACTCGATGCTCGACGCAGTAAATACCCCGGAGACGCAGGGCACCTTCGGCGGTGCACAGGGCTTTGGGGAGACGTATGCCCACCAGCAACAGCAGGGACAGCGCAATAGTTTTCTGTTCTCTATGCTGGTGCTGGCTTCCTACATCATCAAGGCCGACGGCAAGGTGATGCACTCGGAGATGGAGTTGGTGAGAAACGTGCTGCGTCAGAACTTCGGCGAGGCTGCCCGCATGCAGGGCGACGAGATACTGCGCCGCCTGTTCGACGAGCAGAAGCGGATAGGCTTCAGCCAGTTCCGTCAGACCGTCATGGACTGCTGCCGGCAGATAGCCCAGAACATGGACTATTCGCAGCGCCTGCAGCTGCTCAACTTCCTGGTCATGATTGCGCAGGCCGACGGGCACGTCGACGCGGCAGAGGTGACGGCCATGAAGGAGTGCGCCCAGTGGATGAGCATGTCGGCGGATGACGTCGACTCGATGCTCGGACTGGGCAAGGACGACCTCGAGTCGGCCTATCAGGTACTGGGAGTCAGTCCTACGGCTACAGACGACGAGGTGAAGAAAGCCTATCGCCGACTGGCCCTCGAGCATCATCCCGACAAGGTGGCAGCCCTCGGCGAGGATGTGCGTCGGGCCGCTGAGGTCAAGTTCCAGAAAATCAATGAAGCAAAAGAGCGCATTTGGAAAGCCCGCGGACTGTAGTGAGCTCTTGCTGCATGCCTGCTGTGCCCCATGCTCGTCGGCTATTGTCGAGTGGCTGGTGGCTCACGACGTGCGCCCCACCATATTCTATTATAATCCTAACATCTGGCCTCGCGAGGAGTACGACATCCGCAAGGAGGAGAGCAAACGCCATGCCGAGCGTCTGGGACTGCGCTGGATAGACGGCGACTACGACCACGAGGCCTGGCTGCAAGGTGTCTGCGGACTCGAGAACGAACCCGAGCGCGGTCGCCGTTGCCAGCAGTGTTTCACGCTGCGCCTTGTGGCAGCAGCGCGTGAGGCCCGCCGCCTGGGCCTGCGCTATTTTGCCACTACATTGGCCTCCAGCCGTTGGAAAAGTCTGGAGCAGATAGCAAACGCCGGTCGCATTGCCGAAGAGACCGTCGGCGACGTCACCTTCTGGGCGCAGAACTGGCGCAAGGGAGGGCTGCAGGAGCGCCGCAACCAGTTACTCAAGGAGTATGCCTTTTACAATCAGCAGTATTGTGGCTGCGAGTTCTCTGCCCGTCAGGGACAGACGGGCGGTGCGCCCACCAAGGCCGCTCTGCGCCGTCAGATGCGTGCTGCCAAGCAGTGCCACGAGTCGCAGTTGGCCTCGATGTCGCAGACCGTTTGCGAGCTGTTGGTGCCGCGCCTTAGCGACGCCCGTGTGGTGATGGCCTACTGGCCGCTGCCCGACGAGGTAGACATCCGTCAGTTGCTCGACCGCTTGGTGGCAGCAGGGCGACAGGTCGTGCTGCCTCGCGTGACAGGCGACGACACCATGGAGCTGCGCTGCTACACGTCGTCGGCCGACCTCCGGGAAGGAGCCTTCCACATCCAGGAACCTACCGGTGTGCTCTTCGAGGACTATGATGCCGTCGACGTCGCCCTCATCCCGGGTATGGCCTTCGATGCGGCCGGTCGCCGGCTGGGGCGGGGCCGTGGCTACTACGACCGATTCTTGGCGCAGCATCCGTTGCGCCGCACCATTGGGGTCTGTTTCCCCTTCCAGCAGGTAGCACAGGTGCCTGCCGACAGCCATGACATCGCCATGGACGAACTCGTATATAAAGAGAAAAAAGATTAAAATCTTTGGTGCTTTGCTCACTTCTTCGTACCTTTGCAATCCAATTAGACTATTAATATATGTTTGAAAACTTAAGTGACAGACTTGAACGGTCGTTCAAGATATTGAAAGGTGAGGGAAAAATCACCGAGATAAACGTTGCTGAGACGCTGAAGGATGTGCGCAAGGCACTGCTCGACGCCGATGTCAACTACAAAGTAGCCAAGACTTTTACGGACACTGTCAAGCAGAAGGCGCTGGGCATGAATGTGCTTACTGCCGTCAAGCCCAGCCAGCTGATGGTGAAGATTGTCCACGACGAACTGGCCGACCTGATGGGCGGCAAGGCTGCAGAACTAAAACTTGATGGCCGTCCTGCCATCGTGCTGATGTCGGGCTTGCAGGGTTCTGGTAAGACGACGTTCAGCGGCAAACTGGCCAATATGCTGAAGACGAAGCAGCACAAGCAGCCCCTGCTCGTGGCTTGCGACGTCTACCGTCCTGCTGCCATCCAGCAGCTGCACGTGGTGGGCGAGAGTGTCGGCGTGCCCGTCTATTCCGAGCCCGAGAACAAGAATGTCGTCGAGATTGCCAACAACGCCATCCGCGAGGCTAAGCAGAAAAACTACAACGTCGTCATCATCGATACCGCCGGCCGACTGGCCGTCGACGAGGAGATGATGGACGAGATAGCCACCCTGAAGGAGGCCGTCAATCCGGATGAGACCCTGTTTGTTGTCGACGCCATGACGGGTCAGGACGCTGTGAATACCGCCAAGGAGTTCAACGACCGTCTTGACTTCGACGGCGTGGTGCTCACCAAGCTCGATGGCGACACCCGTGGCGGTGCAGCCCTGTCGATCCGCACCGTCGTCACCAAGCCCATCAAGTTTGTGGGTACCGGCGAGAAGATGGAGGCCATCGACGTGTTCCACCCCGACCGCATGGCCGACCGCATCCTCGGCATGGGCGACATCGTCAGTCTTGTCGAGCGTGCGCAGGAGCAGTACGACGAGGAGGAAGCCAAGCGCTTGGAGAAGAAAATCCGTAAGAACAAGTTCGACTTCGACGACTTCATGGCCCAGATACAACAAATCAAGAAGATGGGTAACATCAAGGACCTGGCCAGCATGATTCCTGGTGTCGGCAAGGCCTTGAAGGACGTCGACATCGACGACAATGCCTTCAAGGGCATCGAGGCCATCATCAACTCGATGACCCCCAAGGAGCGTGCCAATCCCGACATCATCAACCAGAGCCGTCGGCTGCGCATTGCCAAGGGCTCGGGCACGAAGATAGAGGAGGTGAACCGCCTGATGAAACAGTTCGACCAGACGCGCAAGGTGATGCGCATGATGACAGGCGCAGGCAGTTCCAAGATGGCTCAGATGGCCAACGCCATGCGCAATATGAAAGGTGGAATGCCAAAATTCTAAGATATGCAACTGATAGACGGAAAAGCAACGGCAGCAGCCATCAAGGCTGAAATAGCCGAAGAGGTGAAGGAGATAGTAGCCCGTGGCGGCAAGCAGCCCCATCTGGCTGCTGTGTTGGTGGGTCACGACGGAGGTTCTGAGACCTATGTGAAGAACAAGGTGCTGGCCTGCGAGGCTTGTGGCTTCAAGTCGACACTCATCCGTTATGAGGACGACATCACAGAGGATGAACTGCTCGCATGCGTCGACAAGCTCAACAAAGACGACGATGTCGACGGCTTCATCGTGCAGCTGCCCCTGCCCAAGCACATCGACGAGCAGAAAATCATTGAGGCCATCGACTATCGAAAAGATGTCGACGGTTTCCATCCCATCAATGTGGGGCGCATGGCCATCGGCCTGCCTTGTTTTATTTCCGCTACGCCTCTTGGTATCATCACCCTGCTGAAGCGCTACCATATCGAGACGTCGGGTAAGAAGTGTGTCGTCCTGGGACGCTCAAACATTGTGGGCAAGCCCATGGCACAGCTCATGATGCAGAAACAGTACGGCGATGCTACCGTCACCGTGTGTCACTCGCGCTCGAAGACCCTGAAGGAGGAGTGCCGCGAAGCCGACATCATCATTGCTGCCATCGGACGGCCTGACTTCGTCACTGCCGACATGGTGAAGGAGGGGGTTGTCATCATCGACGTCGGTACCACCCGCGTGCCCGATGCCACCCGCAAGAGTGGTTTCCGCCTGAATGGTGATGTCAAGTTCGACGAGGTGGCTCCCAAGTGCTCGTTCATCACGCCGGTCCCCGGCGGAGTAGGTCCCATGACCATCTGCTCGCTGATGAAGAACACGCTTGCTGCGGGAAAGAAGGAATACTATTTATAGTGGACAAGGCTGAGAGATGACGGCGCAGGAGTGGTACGAACAGGGCAATGCCTACAGGAAGCAGGGGCTATGGCATGAGGCCATCAACAGCTATATCCAGGCTGCAGCAATCGACCCCGACAGTCCTGCTGCTGAAGCCAAGCGGATGCTCGACGACATTCTGGCCTTCTATAACAAGGATTCGTATAATCCATAACAACTAAAATATAAGAGTAATGGCAAAAGTGAAAGGTGCTATTGTGGTGAATACCGACCGCTGCAAGGGATGTGTGCTCTGCGTGAGCGCCTGCCCGCAGGGCGTTATCGCACTGGCCAATCGTGTCAACATGCGCGGCTATCCCTATGTGGAGCCGGTGCAGATAGACAAGTGCACGGGTTGTACGTCGTGTGCTGTGGTATGTCCTGACGGATGTATCACCGTCTATCGTAAAAAAGTGGAGGAATAAGTAGCTATGGCAGAGCAAGAAGTAACACTGATGAAGGGCAACGAGGCGATAGCCCACGCTGCCATCCGCTGCGGCGCCGACGGATACTTCGGATATCCCATCACGCCCCAGAGCGAAGTGATAGAGACACTGGCCGAGCTGAAGCCTTGGGAGACCACGGGAATGGTGGTGCTTCAGGCCGAGAGCGAGATAGCCAGTATTAACATGATATACGGCGGTGCTGCCGCCGGCAAGCGCGTGCTCACCTCGTCGTCGTCGCCCGGTGTGGCGCTGATGCAGGAGGGTATCACGTACATGGCAGGTGCCGAACTGCCGGGCGTATTCGTCAACGTGCAGCGTGGCGGTCCCGGACTGGGCACCATCCAGCCTTCACAGGGCGACTATTTCCAGGCTACGCGTGGCGGTGGCAATGGCGACTATAACGTCATTGTGCTGGCGCCCAACTCGGTGCAGGAGATGGCCGACTTTGTGGATCTGGCCTTTGAACTTGCCTTCAAATACCGCAATCCGGCCATGATTCTCTCCGACGGTGTCATCGGTCAGATGATGGAGAAAATCGTGCTGCCCCCCTACAAGCCGCGTCGCACGGAAGAGGAAATACGTCAGCAGTGCCCCTGGGCTACCATCGGTCGCACCAAGGATCGCCAGCCGAACATTATCACGTCACTGGAGCTGAAGCCCGAGGCCATGGAAGCCCGCAACCTGCACCTGCAGGCCAAGTACAGAGAGATAGAAGAGAAGGAGGTGCGCTACGAGATGCTCTACTGCGACGATGCCGAGTATGTGGTGGTGGCCTTCGGCTCTGCTGCCCGTCTGACGCAGAAGGCCATCGAGATGGCCCGCGAAGAAGGCATCAAGGTGGGCCTGTTGCGTCCCATCACGCTGTGGCCGTTCCCGTCTAGGCAGATTGCCGACATGGCGAAGGGCAAGAAAGGCGTTCTGGTCGTAGAAATCAATGCCGGTCAGATGGTGCAGGACGTGCGCCTGGCTGTCAACGGAAAGGTGCCCGTCGAGCAGTTCGGCCGTCTGGGCGGAATCGTGCCGGAACCAGAAGAGATTGTTGAAGCATTAAAGAAGATGATGTAGGATGGAAAACAATATTATATCCCCAGAGAATCTGGTATATCAGAAGCCGACGCTGATGAACGACAACCACATGCACTACTGCCCCGGTTGTTCGCATGGCGTAGTGCATAAGCTCGTCGCCGAGGTCATTGAGGAGATGGGCATGGAGGAGAAAACTATCGGTGTGAGCCCTGTGGGCTGTGCCGTGTTTGCCTATAACTATCTGGACATCGACTGGCAGGAAGCTGCTCACGGTCGTGCCCCCGCAGTGGCTACGGCCATCAAGCACCTGTGGCCCGACCGTCTGGTGTTCACCTATCAGGGCGACGGCGACCTGGCCTGTATCGGTACGGGTGAGACCATCCATGCGCTGAACCGTGGAGAGCATATCGCCATCATCTTCATCAACAATGCCATTTATGGCATGACGGGCGGACAGATGGCACCCACCACGCTGATGGGCATGAAGACGTCGACGTGCCCTTATGGCCGTCAGGCTGACCTGCACGGATACCCCCTGCATATCACCGAGATTGCCGCCACGCTGGAAGGCACGTGCTATGTGACGCGTCAGTCGGTAGAGTCGGTGGCTGCCATCCGTAGCGCCAAGAAAGCCATCCGTAAGGCCTTTGAGGCATCGATGGCGGGCAAAGGGTCGAGTCTGGTGGAGATTGTTTCCACGTGCAACAGCGGCTGGAAAATGTCGCCGAAGGCTGCCAACGAGTGGATGCAGGAGCATATGTTTAACTACTACCCCAAGGGTGACTTAAAGGATACGACGAAATGAAGAAAGAAATCATCATATCAGGATTCGGAGGTCAGGGCGTGCTCTCCATGGGTAAGATTCTGGCCTATTCAGGACTGATGGACGACAAGGAGGTGACATGGATGCCTGCCTATGGTCCTGAGCAGCGTGGAGGAACGGCCAACGTGACAGTTATCGTGAGCGATGACAAGATTTCGTCGCCCATCCTCAGCAAGTTCGACATTGCCATCGTGCTCAACCAGCCTTCGCTGGATAAGTTTGAGCCAAAACTGAAGCCCGGTGGCATCTTGATTTACGACGGCTATGGCATCATCAATCCGCCTACGCGCAAGGACATCACCGTGTATCGCATCGACGCCATGGACAAGGCCGCTGAGATGAAGAACGGTAAGGTGTTCAACATGATTGTGCTGGGCGGTCTGCTCAAGGTGGCTCCTGTCGTCAGCACCGGAGGCGTAGAAAAAGCGCTCAAGAAGACTCTTCCCGAGCGCCATCACGACCTCATTCCCCTCAATATGCGAGCCATTGAGGAGGGAGGACGGATTATCAGTTTAGTAGGCTAACACATTCCATAGTTCCCGGATGCGACACTCCGGGTCCCATTGTCCACCGAAGGTCCAGAGTGCCGTGATTCCATGGAACTCTGGACTTTCTGCTGATTCCTGCAGATTGTCCTTCAGCCATCCGCTGTCGCCACCGTCACGCGTACAGCCGTAGTAGTAGACGCGCTTTCCCCAGGGACAGGGGTCAAGCACCTTGTCGGTATAGGCATAGCGTATGTCTTCGTCGATGACGTTCTCCGACAGTTTGCAGTTGACGATGTAGAACTGCGAGTCGTGGTGGTAGCGGCCCAGCGGTGTGGGTCTAAGGGCATCGAACGTGGAGTTGGTGATGACCAGTTTCTTCGACTTGTCACCACGGCCGTCGTGCCAGATGAGGGCATGGCCGTCGCCTTCCAGTCGGCAGCGGGTGGCATAGCACCAGCCGCGCGGACACAGGAAGTCAACACCCTTGCAGCGCAGATAGAGGTCGGAATGGTAGTACATGCCGTTGCCGCCGGGTGCCCACAGCGAGAGGGCGTCGTTGCCGTCGGCCCATACGTTACAGTTGATGACGATGGTACGTGTGGCGCGTCCGAAGATGCTCATCTGGTGGGCGGTATTGCCGGGTTCTATGGCTGTCCCGTAGTTGTTATAGACGGTAAGACCGCTGATGATGCAGTCGTCGGCACCTTCCTGCAGCACGATAACACCGTTGCCCACCGGCTTGCCTTTGTACTCCTTGACGGTTCTGTTCTTCGACAGTTCGGCGAGCACGATGACAGTGCTGTCGCGCTGTTCGCCCACCAGTACGATGTTGGGGCGGTCGATAATCACCTTTTGTGAATACGTACCCTTACGAATCAGTATTTTGTAGGGCTTGGCAGGATTGGCGGGAGCATTCTCGATGGCCTGCTGGATGCTCTGTCCTTCGCTCACCACGGTGTCGAAGTCGTGCAGGTCGGGACTGGGCTGGCGATACAGCTGCATGGTACCGTTCTCGTTGGCCCCTTTGGTCGTCAGACTGATGCTCACCTTGTTTTCAGGGTCAAACTTGTCGGCCCACTGGTTGTAGAGCGGATAAAGCATGGCAGGACGGTCGCCATACCATCCGTAGCCGTTGCGTCGTTCGGGTCCGATGTCCTCCAAACGACGACGGGGAATGCCGTCGCGGTCGCATACGTAGGGTTCACAGTGTTTCAGGTCGTAATAGCGAGCCCATAACGGTCCTGCCGTGGAGTCTTCCACCAGTTTGGTGTCGCGGTTATTGCTACCCCAGCGGCCTGTGCGTACAATGCGTACTCCCGTCAGTTTGTTTTTGTCAAACCACTGCATGGCAGCATGAACGGCAGCCTTCACCCGCTTGTCGGGATGGGGCAGCTGCATCAGCAACTCCACGATGGAGGCACTTTCCTGCGAACAGTAAGACGGTAGCTCATAGGCACGTGCCGGTGCGGGAGCATAGGTGTTACGATCGTGCTGTTGGCACCATACCGTCAGTTGCCCATCGATGTGTATTTGTGTGGCCAGAATGCACTCAATCCCCTTGTCGAAGGCTTTCTGTGCCAGCTTGCGCTGCTTGTTGGTGGTAAGGTCCTTGGTGTAGGGAGCTTGTGTGTTGGCGACATCCCTTAGCAGTTTCATGGTGTTTACCATGGCGTCATCGTTGTAGGTGATGTGTAGCTGATAGCCTTGCATCTCCGGCCAGAACTGGGGCCATCCGCCATTGTCGTACTGTCCGCTGAGCAGAAAGTCTACAGCGTGCCGGAAGGCCTCGCGGAAGCGCTCGTCGCCAGTGGCTTGGAAAAGGCGTGCCAGATAAGCCATCTGCATCGAGGTAGCGCCATTGTCGGTGGTGGAATCGTCGCGCCGCTGCTTGTCTCTCATCACCTGTTCTCGCTCTTTGTCAGTGAGGGGCTTGGCCATATCGATATTCTTGGGCCATCCACCCGTGATGCGTTGGTAGAGCAGCAACTGTTCGCCAATGCGCGTGGCCTCGGGGGTCTTGAAAAATTCGGGCGATGTCTTTCTGACAGGATTGCGCATGCGGCGCATCTGACTGTCTGTCATCAACTGTTGCTGGGCTGCCGTAGCCAGTGTGATGGATATCACTGCAACAATTAGAAGTAGTCTTTTGGCCATAGTGGATTTGTTTTTTGTGTTTGTCAGTTAGACGTAGTAGCGGCACGAAGGTTTAAAACGCAATGCACAAATAACTTTAAACAAGTGTATTCAGACAGGAACAGACGGTTAGCAGCGTGGCCAGTTCGGTCAGTAGGCACACTGCTCCACAGCAGTCGCCAGTGTAGCCGTGCAGGCGTCGCCAGATGAGTAGGTAGAGCACATACATCACGACGGCGGGGACAAACACCAACAGTTGCCAGCTCACGCGTGTACCTATATAATAAAGAAAGAGTGCTATGGGCAGTAGTCCCTGTATGGTAAGGCTGATTCCGGCCTTGGCGTCAAACTTGCGATACACGGTATGGTTTTTTGCCGTCTCTTCTGTGCGTGCATAGGGCATCATCAGAATCAGTTGTGCCGACAGCATCTTGGCAAAAGGGTCGGCGGCGATGATGGCCAGTGCGGCATCTGCCGGTTGCATGCTGTGTAGCACGTGGAAAAACAGCAGGAAATAGACGATGAGTCCGATGACGCCATACGTGCCGATGTGCGAGTCTTTCATGATGGCGAGAATACGCTGGCGGTCGTGTCCGCCACCTCCGAAGCCGTCCAGGAAGTCGGCCAGTCCGTCCTCGTGCAGTGCCCCGGTTATCAGTAGGCGTACGATGATGGCCAGTATGATGGCAATCTCGTAGGGCACCAGTTCGACACCGAAGTACAGTACGGCACCCATAGCCACTCCCGTAATCCACCCTGCGAGTGGCCAGTGCTCTACGACCGTCTTGTACGCCTCCTGCGGTGGTTGGTAGATTCGCCAGAAGGGCAGACGGGTAAAGAAGATGAGTGCCGCCCAGATGTGGTCATACCATCGGCCGCTGTCAGGCGTGTTAGAAGTATCGAGTGATATTTGCATTGTCGAAGTTGTTCATTTCGTTTATCATCCTCACTGCCGACTCCACGATGGGATAGGCGCAGAGGGCTCCCGTGCCCTCACCGAGCCGGAGCCCCAAGTGCAGCAGTGGTTGTGCATGCAGGTAGTCGAGCATGCGCTTATGGCCGCTCTCGTCGCCGCAGTGGGCGAATATCATGTAATGCTTGGCATCTGGGTACAGTTCGCAGGCTGCCAGTGCGCAGGCCGTCATGATGAATCCGTCTACCAACACTGTCATGTGCCGTTCGGCAGCGCGCAGCATGGCACCGATGGCCGTCACCATCTCGAAGCCGCCGAAGTAGCGGATAGGGTCGAGGGCGTTGCTATGGCTTTCGGATGCGTAGCGGTGTACCGCCTGTGTCAGCACGCTATATTTGTGGCGTATGCCCTCGTTGTCGAGTCCGGCGCCGGCGCCTATGCACTCCTTCAGTGGTGTGCCCGTATAGAGGTGCATCCAAATGCTGCTGGGCGACGTGTTGGCGATACCCATCTCACCGATGCTCACCACGTTGCAGCCCTCGGCATAGCACTCGTCTACCAGTTCTACCCCCACGTCGACGGCCCTGTCAGCCTGTTCGCCGGTCATTGCCGGTCCATATAGGAAGTCGTCCGTGCCGCGTGCTATTTTACGGTTTATGATTCCTTCGTAGCCGCTGAGGTCGTAGTCGACGCCGACGTCGACGATGCGCAGCTTGAAGCCATGCTGTCGGCAGAACATGTTGACACCGCCACCCCCGCGGGTGAAGTTAATCATCTGTTGCCACGTCACCTCTCGCGGACTGACGCTGACTCCCTCGCGCTCTATGCCATGGTCGGCACCCAGTAGCAGGTGGCACGGATGGCTCAGGGTGGGCGAGAGCGTCTGTTGTATCAGTCCTATCTGCATGGCCAGTTCTTCAAGGCGTCCCAACGAGCCCTTGGGCTTGTTCAGATTGTCAATCTTCTGCTGTAGTGCGGCCTGTAGCGCTTGGTCGGGTTGTTGTATGTCGAATGTCTTCATTTTATCTTTACAGGTATTCCACTGATCATCAGAATTACCTCGTCGGCATGTTGTGCCACATATTGGTTCATCCACCCCTGCAGATCGGTGAAGCGGCGTTGCAACTGGTTGGTGCTGACGCCGCCGGAGCCAATCTCGTTGGTGACGAAGATAAGCGTGGCGTCCTGAGCGGTAAAACGATCGAACTCGGCTTTGAGAGCGGCCAGGGCATTGTCAACGGTGATGCCCTCAGTGAAGTAGTTGGTGCACCACAGCGTGATGCAGTCGATGACGGCCACGCGCCCAGTCAGGTCGTGGCGGCTCAGCTCACGCTCCTCCTCGATGTTGGTCCACTGCGGTCCGCGCCGCTGTTGGTGTCGCCTGACACGCTCCCCGAACTCCTCGTCCCATACGTGTGCTGTTGCCACGTATACGGGATGGTCGCTCAGCTGTAGTGCCAGTTGTTCGGCATAGCGGCTTTTGCCCGAGCGCTGTCCTCCTGTTATCAGTGTGATATGTTTCATTGTTTTGATAGGCAAAGGTAGTAAAAATCTGCCGAAAAGCAACTGAAGAGGGCAATTTTTACACCGATAAGGTGCGTTTTTACCAAAAAAACTTGGAGGTTAGATAATTTTTTTGTTACTTTGCACTCGATAGTAAGAAAAAGTAAGTTATTTTTTATAAAATTAACGAGTTAGTACAAATGAAAAAGTTATTTTTAATGCTTGCTGTTGCTGCTCTGTCGGCACAGGCAATTTCTGCTCAGACCGTCCTGGAGAGCAAGTTGACAGACAACTGGTTTATTGGTGTCAACGGTGGCGTAAGCGCACCTGCCAAGAACTACAAGGTAATGAAGAACATCAATCCTCAGGCCGGCCTGCGTGTAGGCCGTTGGTTCACTCCCGTATTCGGTGTGGCTGCTGAGGGTACCGCTTATTTCGGCAACAAGCCCGCCGCTTCGCTGGGTACATTTGTTCGCTGCACTAACGTATCTCTGTTGGGTATGACTAACTTCAGCAACTGGTTTGGTGGCTACAAGGGCGAGCCTCGCTTCTTTGAGGTCATCGGTGTCTATGGTCTTGGCTGGGGTCACGTATGGGGCACCAAGAGCAACCACCCGAAGGACAACAGCAACTGGCTGTCTTCTAAGCTGGGTATCGACTTCGCCTTCAATCTGGGTGCTGCCAAGGCTTGGCAGATTTATGTAGAGCCCAACATCGTGTTCAACATGGAGGGTGCCATGAATGCCTCTGGTTTCGCTCACAAAGTGTCATACAACATCAACGATGCCGGTATCGGCGTACTTGTCGGTGTTAACTACAAGTTCGCCAACTCTAACGGTACTCATAACTTCAAGATTGCCGAGCTGCGCGACCAGGCAGAGATTGACGGTCTGAACGCCAAGATCAACGAGCTGCGTGCCGACAATGCCGCCAAGGATGGTAAGATTGCTGCCGACGCTGCCACCATCGCCGACCTGAAGAAGAAGCTCGCCGACTGTGAGTCTCGCCCCGTACAGGTAGTCGAGAAGAAGGAGGCATTCCTGCAGCCCCACGTTATCTTCCGTCAGGGCAAGAGCACCATCGATGCCGCTCAGTATGCCAGCATCGAGATGATTGCCAAATACATGAAGAACCACAGCGATGCTAAGGTTAAGGTTGTGGGCTATGCTTCTCCCGAGGGCTCTAAGGAGTTCAACCAGAAACTGTCTGAGAAGCGTGCCGAGGCTGTGAAGAAGGCTCTCATCAAGAAGTACAAGATTGCTGCCGACCGCATCACCGTCGAGGGTCTTGGTGCTACCGACAAGCTCTCTGACGAGCGCGACTTCAACCGTGTGGCCATGTTCATCGACACCACGAAATAATAGGAATAATAATAAAATCCTTCCGAAATCCTCGCAATTGTAAGATTGCGGGGATTTTTTGTGCCGATTTGTTGGCTATTTATGGAAAAAGGTGTACCTTTGCACCTTATAATTATAATCTTAGGAACTAAGCAAATATACATTGATATATGAAACATCCATTGCGCAGTGCAGTTTGCACAGAAGGTAGAAGAATGGCTGGAGCCCGTGCGCTCTGGGTTGCCACAGGTATGAAACACGAGCAGTTTGGCAAGCCCATCATCGCCGTTGTCAACTCGTTCACCCAGTTTGTGCCGGGTCACACTCACCTCCACGAGATAGGACAGATTGTTCGTGAGGAGATAGAGAAGATGGGGTGTTATGCTGCCGAATTCAATACGATTGCCATCGACGATGGCATCGCTATGGGGCACGACGGCATGCTCTACTCACTGCCTTCGCGTGACATTATTGCCGACTCGGTGGAGTATATGGTCAACGCCCACAAGGCCGATGCCATGATCTGCATCTCCAACTGTGACAAGGTGACGCCCGGTATGCTGATGGCCTCTATGCGACTGAACATTCCCACCGTCTTCTGTAGTGGCGGACCGATGGAGGCTGGTCGCTGGCGTGGTGAGAATGCCGACCTCATCACCGCTATGGTGAAGGGTGCCGATTCCTCTGTCAGCGACGACGAGCTGGAGCAGATTGAACAGTGCGCCTGTCCGGGTTGCGGTTCGTGCTCGGGTATGTTCACCGCCAATAGCATGAACTCCCTTACCGAGGCCATCGGGCTGTCGCTGCCCGGCAATGGCACCATCCTCGCCACCCATACCAACCGCATTGAACTCTTCAAGGCTGCTGCCCGTCAGATAGTCAAGAATGCGTTGGCTTACTATGAAGATGGCGACGACAGCGTGCTGCCCCGCAACATCGCTACCCGTCAGGCTTTCCTCAATGCCATGACGCTCGACATCGCAATGGGTGGCTCTACCAATACGGTGCTCCACTTGCTGGCTGTTGCCCAGGAGGCTGGTGTCGATTTCACCATCGGAGACATCGATGCCCTCTCTCGCAAGACACCCTGCCTCTGCAAGTTGGCGCCCAATACCCAGAAATACAGTGTTCAGGAGTGCAACCGTGCAGGTGGCATCTTGGGTATCATGAATGAACTCGCCAAGGGTGGGCTCATCGACGGTTCTGCTCCTCGGGTCGATGGTATGACGCTGGGGGAGGCCATGCAGAAATACAGCATTGTCGACGGTCCCGTCGATGCAGAAGCCAACCGTATCTATCAGTCGGCTCCCGGCAATCGCTTCTCCACCAAGATGGGAAGTCAGAGCGAAGTGTGGGGAATACTGGATACCGACCGTGCCAACGGCTGTATCCGCGACATTGAGCATGCCTATACCAAGGATGGCGGACTGGCTGTACTCTTCGGCAATATCGCACAAGACGGCTGCGTCGTCAAGACCGCCGGTGTCGACGAGGCACTGTGGCACTTCGAGGGACCTGCCGTCTGCTTTGACTCTCAGGAGGACGCCTGTGATGGCATTCTGGGCGGCAAGGTCAAGAAGGGCGACTGTGTCGTCATCACCCACGAGGGACCGAAGGGTGGCCCTGGCATGCAGGAGATGCTATATCCTACCAGCTACATCAAGTCGATGCACATGGGTAAGGAGTGCGCCCTCATCACTGACGGCCGCTTCTCGGGTGGAACCAGCGGACTCTCCATCGGTCACATCTCGCCCGAGGCTGCCGCAGGTGGTAACATCGGTAAGATCAAGGATGGCGACATCATCGTGATAGATATTCCCAACCGTCAGATTAATGTGAAGCTGAGCGACGAAGAGTTGGCTGCGCGTCCTCAGCAGCCGCTGAAGCGTAATCGTCAGGTAAGCAAGGCCCTGCGTGCGTATGCCCAGAGCGTCAGCAGTGCCGACAAGGGTGGTGTCCGCGTGATAGAATAGTACAACAGGAATAACTGGAAAAAATATGAGAGATAGAATTACAGGAGCGAAGGCGCTGATGCGTGCCCTGCAGGCCGAGGGGGTGAAAACCATCTTCGGCTATCCTGGAGGTGCCATCATGCCCGTTTACGATGCACTCTTCGACTACACACGTGGCGAGAAAAAGTGCTTTGACCATATTCTGGTGCGCCATGAACAGGCTGCGACCCATGCTGCCGAGGGATATGCCCGCGTCAGTGGTGAGGTAGGTGTTGCCCTCGTGACCAGTGGTCCAGGTGCTACGAATACGTTGACAGGTGTGGCTGATGCCATGATGGACTCCACCCCAATGGTGGTCATAGCAGGACAGGTTGCCATCTCCGCCTTGGGAACCGACGCGTTCCAGGAGGTCGACCTCGTGGGTGTGGCCCAGCCCATCTCGAAGTGGTCGTATCAGATACGCCATGCTGAAGACATAGCGTGGGCTGTCAGCCGTGCTTTCTATATTGCGCGTAGTGGTCGCCCTGGTCCTGTCGTGTTGGACTTTCCCCGCAATGCACAGGTGGAAGAGATTGACTGGGAGCCCAAGAAGGTTGACTTTGTGCGCTCTTATGTCGCTTACCCCAAACTCAATACAGATGCCGTGCGCGAGGCTGCCGAACTAATCAATAATGCCAAAAAGCCGTTAGCGTTAGTGGGCCAGGGGGTAGAACTCGGCAATGCCCATGACGAGTTGAAAGCCTTCTTGGAGAAAGCCGACATTCCAGCCGGTCGTACCATGTTGGGCCTCTCGGCACTGCCTTCCGACCATCCTCTGAATGTCGGAATGTTGGGCATGCACGGCAATTATGCCGTCAACCAGAAGGAGCAGGAGTGCGACGTGCTGATAGCCATCGGCATGCGCTTCAGCGACCGCGTGACGGGCAATCTGAAGAACTATGCAAAGCAAGCCAAGATAATCCATTTGGATATTGACCGTAGCGAGATTGACAAGAACGTGAAGACTGATGTCGCTGTGGTGGCCGACTGTAAGGAATCCTTGCCCGTAATCACCGCACTGCTGAATGAGAATAAGCATACAGAGTGGCGCCAGTCATTCAAGGAACTGGACATCAAGGAGCTTACGAAGGTGATAGAGCCTGCCATCCATCCCCAGCAGGGCCCCCTGCTCATGGGCGAGGTGGTGAATGTCGTTGCCGAGCAGGCACCTCGCGGCGCTGTCCTCGTGACGGACGTAGGGCAGAATCAGCTCTTTGCGACGCGCTACTTCCGCTTCCCCGAGAAGCGTAGCATCTGCACCAGCGGAGGCTTGGGCACGATGGGCTACGGCATGCCGGCAGCTATTGGTGCCACGTTCGCCACCGATCGCACCGTGTGCTGCTTCATGGGCGACGGCGGCTTCCAGATGTGTATCGAGGAGCTTGGAACTATCATGGAACAGCAGGCTCCTGTCAAGATGATATTGCTTAACAATAACTATCTGGGCAACGTCCGCCAGTGGCAGGACATGTTCTGGATGCGCCGCAAGTCGTTCACTAAGATGCTGAACCCCTGCTACGAACTGATAGCCAAGGGCTATGGCATCGCCTATCAGGCAGTCACCGACCGCAAGGATCTGGCAAGTGCCGTTGCCAAGATGTTGTCGACCAAAGGACCCTTCATCTTGGAGTGTGCCATCAAGGAGGAAGACAACGTGCTGCCCATGACCCCTCCGGGCATGAACGTTAACGAGATGATGTTGGAAGTGTGATGATGTAAGAAGTAAGATGGAAGAGAAAAAGAAGTTATATACCTTATTGGTTTACTCAGAGAATATTGCGGGTATCTTGAACCAGATTACCGCTGTGTTCACGCGCCGTCAGGTCAATATCGAGAGCCTTAACGTGTCGGCCTCCAGCATCGAGGGCGTTCACAAGTATACCATCACGGCATGGAGCGATGCCGACCAGATAGAGAAGATAACCCGCCAGATAGAGAAGAAGATTGACGTCATCAAGGCCAACTACTTTACCGACGACCAGCTCTTCATCCGTGAGACGGGCCTCTACAAGTTGGCCACCGACATAGTGATGCAGAATACCAACATTTCAAGGACCATCCGCCATCACGATGCCAAGATTACGGAGGTAAACCCCACCTATGTCATCGTCATGAAGAGCGGCAAGACGGAAGATATCATCAGCCTGTTCCGTGCCCTCGACGAGTTCGGCTGTGTGCTCCAGTACACTCGTTCCGGACGTATCGCCGTCACGCGTGGCATGCAGGAGCAGGTGAGCGAATTCCTGGAACAACGCAACGAGAGCAGGGCAAATGGATAAGATAGGACGTTACGAATTCATGGCCGAGCCGTTCCACTGTGACTTTAGTGGCCGACTCTTCATGGGCCATCTTGGCAATCACATGCTCAACGCTGCCGACTTCCACTCTACCGACCGTGGCTTTGGCATGAAATACCTCATGACCATCCATCGCTCATGGGTGCTCTCCCGTCTGGCCATCGAGATGAACGAGATGCCCAGCCAGTATACGCGCTTCAGCGTCGAGACGTGGGTAGAGTCGGCCATGCGTTACTTCACCTCGCGCAACTTTGCCGTAGTCGGGCCCGACGGCCATACCTACGGCTACGGACGTTCCATCTGGGCGATGATAGACACCGAGACGCGTCAGCCTACAGACATCTACGCCATCGACAACGGCGCCATTGACCAGTGGATTGTCAAGGACAAAGACTGTCCCATCGACAAGGGTGGCCGCGTCAAGATGGGCGACGACGCACAGCTCGTGCGCACCATCGACACCTATTACAACGATGTCGACATCAACGGTCATGTCAATAGTGTCAAGTACATCGAGCATATCCTCGACCTGTGGCCCCTCGACTGGTATCGGCAGCATGCCGTGCGCCGCTTCGAGATAGCCTATGTCGCCGAGGCCCATCAGGGCGACCGGCTCAGTTTCTACCGTGAGCAGGCTGCCGACGGCGACTACTGCATACGCATTGTACGCTCGGACGGTACTGAATGTTGCCGCAGTAAGGTTAAATTCGTATAAAAACGAAAGAAAATTTGGCGGTTTGCTTACAAATTGTTATCTTTGCGACCGATTTTATTAGTTAATCCATAGTCGCACCCTCGCGCAGGGTGGGAGAGAGACCGCAAGACGACTGTTCTCGGGAAGAACGGGCATGGCTCTGGTGGACAAGTATAACACTCAAAACAAAATGCAATTATGGCAGAAATGAATTTTGGTGGCGTTATTGAGACGGTAGTCACCAGCAAGGAGTTTTCACTCGAGAAAGCACGTGAAGTATTGAAGGATGAGGTTATCGCCGTTATCGGTTATGGCGTACAGGGTCCCGGACAGGCCTGCAACCTGCGCGACAATGGTTTCAACGTCATCGTCGGTCAGCGTCAGGGCAAGACCTACGACAAGGCCGTTGCCGACGGCTGGGTGCCCGGCAAGACGCTGTTCTCTATCGAAGAGGCAGCAGAGAAAGGTACCATCCTGTGCATGCTGCTGAGCGATGCTGGTCAGATGCAGCAGTGGCCCACCATCAAGAAATATCTGAAGCCCGGCAAGACGCTGTACTACAGCCACGGCTTCGCCATCAACTGGAGCGACCGTACGGGTGTCGTCCCTCCCAAGGATGTCGACGTCATCATGGTGGCTCCTAAGGGCAGCGGTACCAGTCTGCGCACCATGTTCTGCGAGGGTCGCGGTCTGAACTGCTCGTATGCCGTCTATCAGGATGCCTCGGGCAAGGCCAAGGAGAAGACGCTCGCCTTTGGTATCGGTATCGGTGCCGGCTATCTGTTTGAGACGACCTTCCAGCGCGAGGCTACCAGCGACCTGACTGGTGAGCGTGGTTCGCTGATGGGTGCCATCCAGGGTCTGCTGCTGGCACAGTATGAGGTACTGCGCGAGAACGGCCACACCCCCTCAGAGGCTTTCAACGAGACCGTCGAGGAACTCACCCAGAGCCTCGGCCCGCTCTTTGGTGCCAAGGGTATGGACTGGATGTATGCCAACTGTTCGACGACGGCCCAGCGTGGTGCCCTCGACTGGGCTCCCCGTTTCCACGACGCCATCAAGCCCGTCATGGAGTGGCTGTACTACTCGGTGAAGACTGGCAACGAGGCACAGATTACCATCGACGCCAACTCGAAGCCCGACTATCGTCAGGGACTGGAGAAGGAACTGGAGGCCATGCGCAACCAGGAGATGTGGCGTGCCGGCGAGACTGTGCGTAAGCTGCGTCCCGAGTATCAGGAAGACTAATTTAACAGATAGTTTTTCATGCAGAATCTCGAAACACTAACCCGCCTCGTGTGTGATATTGCCCGCGAGGCGGGTTCCTATATACGGAAGGAGCGTGAAGGCTTTTCCGTGGAGAAAGTGGAGCGCAAACACGCCCATGACTACGTGTCGTATGTCGACAAAGGTTCCGAACGCCTCATTGTGGAGCGTCTGGGCGCCCTGCTGCCCGAGGCCGGCTTCATCACCGAGGAAGGACTGGCCACGCATCGGGATGAGCAACTGCTGTGGGTAGTTGACCCGCTCGATGGCACCACCAACTTCATCCACGGCTTTGCTCCTTATGCCGTTTCCATTGCCCTCATCCAGGGCGAACGGATTCTATTGGGCGTCGTCTATGAGATATGTGCCGACGAGTGCTTCTATGCCTGGCAGGGCGGGGGAGCGTATGTGAAGAAAGGTCAGGGACCAAGTGAGCCACTGCATGTGGGCCGGAGCAGCATCGGCGATGCCCTGCTGTGCCTGCAGCTCCCCTACAACAGCGATGCCTACAAGCCCGTCATCCAGCACCTCATCGACCATTTCTACGGCCGTGTCGCCAGCATCCGTATGATAGGCTCTGCCGCTATGGCCCTCTGCTATGTCGCTGCAGGTCGTCTCGACGGCTATGCCGAGCGCTATATCGGGCAGTGGGACTTTATGGCAGGAGCGCTGATAGTCAGCGAGGCTGGCGGTCGAGTCACCGACTATGCGGGGGCAGCCACCTTCCTCCGTGGCAACAGTATTGTCGCCACCAACGGCATCATCCATCCCGACCTCCTTGAGGCCGTCGCCCTATAGTCCTTCGCCTTGAGCGTCTTGGTCGCCGCGTAGCGTCGACCTACCCGTGTCGTTCGTGTCGTCAAAGGATGTCGCCACCAGATGCTGTGTCTCCATCCTGAGGATATCAGTCGTAGGAGTGTAGTATCTCTTTCTCATCTTGTGTTCCCCCTTCTTTTACCGCAGTATCACTTTCTTGCCGTCGACGATGTAGACCCCTTTCGCGAGCTTCAGCTCGTGTAGGTGTCCTTCGCTGATGGTGCCCACTTGCATCCCATATATGTTGTAAACGTGCTGCCGATGGTTTGCGGGCTGACTGTCAATCGTGCTGATGCCGTTGATTTCATCCTCGTATGTCATCCCTATGCGGCTGCCTGCGGCGGGCGCTGTCGTCGTGCGCAGGTAGGCGCGGTTGCTGGCCACGACTTGATCGTTGGCTCTATAGAAACCAACCTCGGTGTTTACCACGTTGAGGATGAAGTTATAGTATCCGTCGCTTTCAGAGGCGATGGCAACGCCATTGCCGCGTATGAAGTCATTGTCGTCGTCGTTCCATGCCGATAATCCCGTCGTAATGGGAATGGTAAATGTCTTATTGGTCTCCTCCTCGCCAAATACACCCGTCGCTCTCAGCAGCACGCCCTCACCGGCAGGCACCTTAAGCACTCTGTGAAAGGTAACATCGTAGCCCGTAACCTGTGCTCGATAAACTTTTACCCCCCCCACTTCGGAATAGTCCAAATCGTAGTCGCTCACGTATGTCGCCAGTCCAGCCACCTTTGTCACCACCACATCCTCGCTGTTTTCCTCTTCCAGCTTGTAGACGGTGATGTCGCCAGGGTTTGTAGTTTTTCCGTCAGTATAGGTGTAGGTTCGATAATAATAATACATTCCGTTATATCCAAGATGGCGGTTGTTAATATCGGTATTGTTTATTTTGTCATTGCTCTTCGTTACGATGTTGAACGTATTCTCCTTATCTTCTCGTAAAATAAAGTCCCATTTTGTTTTTTTCGATTCATTCCATTGTAAATGATATGATGTATTGAAAACATACAAATAATTGCCGTTGGACACATTCTTCATATAAAAAAGGTCGCCTGTCTTTTCAAGTGTCCAAACGTAATCTTCATTACCTGTGAGACCGGTAGTTTTTGTTGGCATAGATACTACCCGAAGTGCGGGAGTGCTTCCTGCGTTGTTAATAGTGTTCCCCATCACATAACCGCTCTGCTCAAACACATACATACCTCCGTCCTCGACGGTAGTCACACGCGTCAGTTTATAGGTGGTTTCAGCGTGCCCACATGTAGCCATTACCACAAAGGCTATAAAACACAACAGATATTTCCTCATAGTTTATGGTCTTTAAATAAGGTAGTTGCAAAGTTACGAAAAATCGAGAGCACTACAAAGAAATTTGTTTTTTTTTCTTCAAAGTCTGCCATAATCTTAACCTTTCTATCTTTAAGTGTGAGTACTATAGTTTATCGTTCGCTGATTTGAATAAAATCCAATCGCAAATATAGTCAAAAATCTACGATTTCCTAGGTATCCGAACAATTTTCTGCTAAAATCACATGAAATTTAGCACTTTTTTATAGAGATAGGTGGCAATGCGGAGATTTTTGACTATTTTTGCAATCGTTTAAGGAACTATGAATATGAGACGAACGGAAGTTGTAAACCAAATAAGCAAGGCAATACGCAAAGTTGCCCCTACCGCAACAGCCATACTCTACGGTTCAGAGGCTCGTGGCGATGCCCGCAGCGACAGTGATATTGATGTGCTGATTCTGCTTGACGGCGACAAGATGAGCCTGAAACGCGAAATGGAAGTAACTGGACCGCTCAACGAGATAGAGTGGCAGACGGGGGTTCTGGTCAGCCCTACGGTGATGCTGCGCAAGCAGTGGGAGAATATGCCGTTCAAGACTCCGTTCTATATCAACGTAATGAATGAGGGCATCAGGATATGAAGGAAACACTTGACGAACAGAGCCGATTTGGACTGATGCGCTACCGCATGGAGCGGGCTGACGAGACGATGGAAAAGAGGTTGGGATTCTTGCCGAGCGAGGACACTACAACGCTGCTGTCAACCGCCTGTATTATGCCTGTTTCTATGCCGTGCAAGCCTTATTGCTGAAGCATCACATTGCTGCCACGACCCATGCAGGCGTGAAGTCGATGCTTGGTTTGCATTTCATTACGAAGGGTATCATCTCTATTGAACATGGCAAGACCTTTAACACGCTTTTTGAGAAGCGTCACAGCAGCGACTATGAGGCATTTGCCTATTGCGACAAGGCTTTGGTTGACGACCTGACGCCGCTGGCCGAGGCATTCATCCATAGGATAAAGGAACTTTTAGAAAAAGACAAATAGTAGTAACGAATTAAAATCAAAAACAAGAAACAGGAAGTAACGAGAATGTAAATCGGGATGCACCCGAAAAATCTCTGCAACTAACTATATTTCAATCATTTCAAAGAACACTTGGCGTTTTTTAGTGGACAGCAATGATTTGGAGTAATGCTTCCTTTATAAAGTCCTTTATTTCCATAGTTATTCCTCAAACGGATATGTTTCGTCGTAAATGTCGCTTAGTAGTTTCTCTTTGTAGAGCCAGTGAGCACCGGGGGCAATGTGCTTGACCTTGTAGCCTTTCAACTTGGCAGAGAGTGAACTGATAGAAGTTTCCTCTCCCTCGTAGCTGATTCTTCGTTCCGATACAATCGTAACGGTTATCGTTGGGTCGTCTTTCCATTGCAGTACGTCACCTTTTTGCATTCCCATTTCGTAGAAGTTGAGCGGTGGGCGGTGAATCTGAGCCTTTGCCGATGCTGCCTTATCGTCATCAGTCAAGTCGTTTTCTATCTCGTCGCTCACTTCTTCTGTCACGTCGGTATGGTGGAATAGTTCAAGAATGGCTTTGGCCTGTTCAACCTGTATGCGGAAGAACTCACGGTTAGCATTGATGCGCTGCGGAGCAAATGCCGTGTGCAGGGCTTTCTCAATCTTGGCGCA
This sequence comes from Prevotella sp., assembly GCA_017847725.1. GTDB lineage: Bacteria > Bacteroidota > Bacteroidia > Bacteroidales > Bacteroidaceae > Prevotella. The sequence continues at coordinate 1,427 of JAGAXW010000027.1, read as the reverse complement.
GTCGCCTTTCTTCACCTTGCAAGCAAACTGGCACTCAAAGGGAACAGGAACGCCCGTTGTATAGAGTTCCTTCATCCTCTTGTCTATATCTTCCTGCGTAGTCATGCCAATCTTCACAAGACCAGGCATTACAGGATTGGTTAAAAGATAAACTATTCCGTATTCCATAATTATCTATTTGATTTCTTTATGCTTTCAATAAGTTGACTTCCTTGTATTACATCCCCTACAATATATACATTATTACAATAAACTTTTACTACTTTAGGTTTTTCTAATCCGTCATAAAACAGCTTTAATATGAAATAGAAATTGTCTGTTAGGGGTTCTATGTTGTTATGTAGAACAACATTTCTTATACCATTAGGCTCTATGTCTATTTTGAATCGCTCAAGGATTCCCATGTTGAAGAATTTACTTTCTTCCTCTCCTACAAAGAATTTTCCTTTAATTTGTAAATTCCGAACTTCAACAATAGATGTATTAACTATTCTGAGATAAGCTACTTTGCCTAATTGACAAAAAGAAACAGATACATTTGGTTTGTGCTCTTCTTCCCATTGGCGTTTTAATTCATCTAATTGGCCTTTATTATTTTTCAATGTCATAGCCGTATACGCAATCATTACAGCAGATGCAAGTGCACTTAAATACGATGGCCAAAAAGCCAGCCATTCCTTTGGACCACCAACAATAGTCCAATAACTTTCAGTCAAAATAAGTTTATTCAATATGTAAGGAAAGACTAATAGCCAGAAAAGAATAAATAGCATCCAATGCCAATAGCCTTTCAGTCCCTTTCTTTTATTGTTTCTTTCTTCCATTTTTATCTATTCCCTTTCGCCCTGTTATGTGTCTTGCACAACATCTGGCAGTTTTCAATATCTGTTGAGCCACCCTTGCTCCATGCGGTTACATGGTCGGCATCCATTTCTTCCAGCCTCCAGATGCGGCGGGCATTCTGGTCATGACCGATGGCACAGTAGGGGCAGTTACTCACGCCTTCTGCCTTTGCCTTATCGGTCTGTTGCTGATACACTTTGCGCATGGTTGGCTTGTCGAACAAACGGACATTCAAGAGCTTTGTATCTTGACAGCCACCAAGCACATACTCAAACACGCCTCGGCGATTCCCAACAAAATCGTCATGCATCAACTCACGCACTTTTTGCGACAGTTCCGTATGGTTCAATGGCAGCGAATGGAAACGCTCGTAGAGTTCGCCCCAGTTCAAACCTTGCATTTCGTCATAGACATCATCAAACTTGCTATCCACCCAATCTATCACGGTGTTGAAATAGGTCTTTATTTCGCTGATGTCCTCGTCACGACGATGGGCAGACATATAGGCACTTACTTTATCCTTTGCGTCCATATTCCGACTTACCCATTCCAGGGCAGTTGCTAAGAACTGCTGTCGGTTGGCT
>JAGAXW010000026.1 GCA_017847725.1 Prevotella sp. | reverse complement strand
GTACCGGCCTTGACGATAGCATCGGTGCTCTCGGCGTAGATGCCCTCAATGGCTGTCGGCAGCTGATCCACATTCTCGACTTTGGCCCACTGAGCCACAGGAGCGTAGATGGGAGCTATCTCCACGTCGAAGGCGGGCATCACGAAGTTGCCGGTCTTGGTTGCGGGGTCCCACTCGACGGTGATGGCGTTGGGGTCGGTTGTGGGCTCGGCGTTGGTGCGTATAACCAAATGGAGGGTTGACTCCTTTTGGATGTTATAGTCGGCCAGTGTCTTCGAGTCTTCAAGCTCCTTGCCTGCAAAGATAAGACGCTGCATGTCGGTGGGTATTGCCTCTTTGGTCTCAATCATCCCTTTTACTTCCAAGATGGTGTTGGTAGTTTCCACGTCGAGCGTGATGGTCTTGCCCGTCAGCGTCTTGACGAATATCTGCATGGCGCTTGCCGGTACCGCAACCAGCAGTAGCAGCGCGAGCAGTGATAATATTTTATTTCTCATATTGTTCATATCATTATGTTGTTTATACCTTTTATATTATATACGCGCGAGAGGGGGTCAGAATGCGAAGCAGGCACGGACTTGGCGGTTGTTGGCCTTGTATTCGAGGGTGAAGTTAACAATGCTGCCATTAATGTACAAGCGCCAGGCGTTGTCGGCCGTGTACCCCGTAGACGACCAGTAGCTGACACCCTGCACCAAGGCATCACCCTGAGCCGTAGTGAGCTTAGATGCCAACCCACTATAGCCCATTGCACTGGGATTGTCTCTGTATGATTCGCTGGCTCCGCAACCGATTAACATGTACTGCCAGTCCTTGATAGACGGCAAGCGCCATGTGCCACCTGTAACGGCTGCCTTGCCGCTGCAAGCTGTACCTGCCGCCTCATAATTTTTCGTGTCACTCTCGTCGGCCAGTGCGATAGCCAGACCGTGGGCGCAGTCGCTTGCTGTGCCAACGTAGGCAATCATGGCCACGGCATTTCCTGTAGCCACAGCCTCGGCATCAGCCTTCGTGGCGTAGATTTTGCCGTCCTTTCCGGCTATCTTGCCCACGTCCTCAGCCGTAGCCTCGGCAAGCGTGGGCGTCGCTGCAGCCGCCTTCTTCTCCACCTTCACGCCGATGACTTTCTTGGTGCCGTTGTACTTGATGTCAACCTTGGTGTCTTTCTTCACTTCGGTGTTAGGTGTGGCAGTCCACTCGTCGAGGTTGGTACCCTCTACGAAGGTGACGTTGTAAAGAATCTCAGCGAACACGGCCTTATAGGTCATGTCAGCCATGCCAGACTCGATGGTGACTTCGCGAACGGGGTTGGTGTTGGTCTGGTCATCCTCCCAGTACAGGAACTTGTAGCCCTCGGCAGGTGTAGCCTTCAGCGTCACGGTGGCAGTCTTGGCCACGGTGAACGTGCCGTCGCCGTTGACAGTCACGCCGTCGGGAATGTCACCCTTGAAGAATGTAATCTTGCTGACACTGGTGGTGCAGCTCTGTAGCGTGAGGCTCTTGGTGGCTTCGCCTTCCCATACGGCGCTCTTGCCCTCGAAGGTCCAATTGTCCAGAGGCATTATGTTAGGGTTCCAATCAGCTTCATAAGCATCAATCATCGTGAATTCGATGCGGCTGAAGGGGGCGCCTGTGGTGCTGAAGGTAACGGTAGAACTATTATCCTCCTTGTCAACGAAGAAGTCAAGACTATTCTTATACATACCTTCTTTAGTGTACTCTTGGATATATGCATTCTGGCTGCTGGTCATAGTGATGTCATCTACGGTATATTCCTTGGTATTATACGTCCAGCCATTCCATGTGTCAGCCGTCCATTCCACTTTGCTTTGGCCGGCAACCTCTACGGTACCCATTGCATTGTCGTTGGCAGCCATCGTCACCTTGGTAGGCTCGTACTCCACCTGCAGTTCGATGTTGCTGGCGGGCATCTCGGCGAGCGTCCAGCTCTTGCCGGTCTCGTCGGGGGTCAGCGACCACTCGGTGGGCTCGGCGGGGGCGGACTGGTAGCCATAGACCTCAATCCTGACCAATTCATCACCAACGTAATCGCCTGTAAAATTAGCGCCGGTCATAACATAAGTAGCCCCATATTTATTTAGATATGCCGTAAACGGTGATGTGCTGATGGTGGCACTATGAGAGTCCGCAGCATATAACTTAATGCTTGTGATGGTATAGCCGTCGACAGCTGTGACAGTCACCGTTGCATCTTTATCATATTCCTCCTGAATCCATCCATTATTATTAAATGCGATTGTGCCAGCTCCACCAAGGGTGACGGTGGCAATGTCGTCGAACGTCTGGCTTCCTGTGAGGAAACTGCTTGACGCATTAATCGTAGTGAGCAGCTGAGGCTCTTCGCCCGCCCACGCTCCGCCGACTGCCATGATGAGCAGTGCGAGCGTCATTGTTAGTTTTTTAAATTTTCTCATAATATTATTGTTTTATTTTTTATTTCTTTTTTTTTCGACCACTCGGCGCACCGAGTGGTCCTTTTTTCCTTACGTCTTATTGTGCACTATATGTGAATGAGATGTTGCTCAGGTCAGAGTAGTCAAGCGTTGCGGTTCCGCTGGCATTAGTGGTAATATCACCAACATCTGCTCTAGACGCAATGGTCGCCCCTGTGCAGCCGGCAATGGTATAGTTTGTGGGTTTAAAAAATACACCGATGTCGTTGGTCCCGGTATTCGTGCCATACTTGTTCCCCGAGAAAACGCAGTTTATCAGGCGTACCTCGCTTCCTCTATTGATACCAATCGCACCGCCATAGAATGCGTTGCTGCTGGTCGTATAATTATCGGTGAACGTACAGTCGCTCATGTAGAGACTGCCCCAGGAGTTATTGATGGCTCCGCCTATTTCACCGGAATAGTTGCCGCTGAATGTCGTGTTGATGGCATACAGTTTACCACTACTCTCTATCGCACCGCCACCGTTGCTGTTGTTTACGTGGCAGTTGCTTATCGTACATCCGTCAAGCACTATTGTACCGGAATTATTGATGGCAGGGCCGCCTCCATTGACAAACCCTGTGATGGTGAGATTCTTAAAGGCAACGGTTGCAGAGGACTTAACCGTGAAAGCCCTGATTGCTGAAGTGGTACTGAGCTTCTTTCCGTTGCCGTCGATGGTCAATGCCCCTTCGCTGGTAATTTCAATCTCTGCAGTGCAAACAATGTCGTTCATGAGTTTTACATCCTTTCCGGCGCTCAGTGCGGCTTGCAACTCACTAAAGGTTGAAACCCCTGGACCAGCAGGAGCCTTCTTCACGGCCTTCACGCTCTTCACCTTCTTCTCGCCGCTGTACGTGGCGGTGACGGGAGAACCCTCGGCAGCCTCAGCGGGGACCGTCCAATTCTCGGCATCCTCGGTGCCCTCAGCCAGGGTGATGCTGTAGGTCGGGGCGGCGGGGGCTGCAGGCCCATAGACTTCAATCGATGTGACACCATCCATATCATAATTTTGTTCACATTTCCCATCATCAACAAAAGTGATTGCAAATGGTGATGTAGTAATCGTGACAGGAGTTTTACTATTCTGTTTGAACACACATTTGGTGATTGTGTATCCTTCCTTCGCTTCAACTGTCAAAGAACCTGGCTGCCACCAACACCATCCAAATTCTTCATCGTACCAACCCATATTGCTAGGTGTAACTGTAACAACTCCAGTTGTTGTTTCGTTGTAGGAGGCATCTCCTGTAGGCGTAATTGTGGTCAGCAGCGTTTCCGTCTGTGCCCACGCGCCCGATACTGCCACGAGCAGCAGGGCGAGAATAGAAAATAATTTTTGTTTCATACGTGTAGTTTTTTTATGATTAACTTATTGTGAATTGTATCTGCACTAATGTCTCTTAAAATTATTTAAACTGGTCGAACTCGTGGTCGTTCTTGCCTTGCAAGCGTCCTTCGGCCGAGCGGCCCGCGGCGAGGTGCTTGGTGCGCGTCGTGACGGCCGACACTTGCGGCGACAGCGTGACGGACCAGCGTGTGGCCGGACTGGTGATGAGCGACATTAAAGGTGGTGGACTGGCGGTTAATGTGATATAGAGAGAGAGAGTAGCAAAAATATTGGAATGACCAAGAGAATCAGTCATTTTCTGCTCTCGCTTAACATTTTTTATTATGTTCTCTCTGCGGCGCATCATTGCTTCTGGATTTGTGTTGATATCGTAGGTTTATAGTTCCACCCCGCCCTCGCTGGGTGTGAATTGGTAAATTCTGCTACAAAGATACAAAAAATTTTAAAATTAGATGCCATTTTGCAGAAATATTTTCATATATATAGAAAAGAAGTTTCACGATAAAGTTTCATGACGACTCGTATCCGTCTGTGTGACTGTGTGTTAGGTGTGAAACTAAGTTTTTGGGGGCACGGACATGCAGTCCACGCGGGCGCTATCTGTCAAATTGGGCTGAAACATCAGCTATACCAGGTTTATCACCGTTCGGAGAGCCTTATTTCATATCGTGCGACGGCCGTGGTAGATATGTGCGACGGCCGTCGCACAATATGATGCAACCGTTACAAAAAATGAAATAGCCTATAATGGGAGATGATACAGACGTGACGGGACAAAAATATAGTTTCACACGTATCTCGTTAAGCATCAGCAGCATACATCCATTTGTGAAACAACTTTTTTTCTTCGAACTCACATTAAATTTATTAGGCAACTTGCAAGAATATCGATATTTTATCGTACCTTTGCACTTGCATGACACGAGGTCTGTTTACGACAAGAATGATAGTGGCACTTATTGCCCTGTGCCTGACGGTTTTACTAAACTGGCAGGACCGTGGCGACGTTGCTGCCGGCGACTCCTATCAGCACCGCGAGTCGTCCGTCCTGACTCCGCAGCACCAGCATCATCAAGAAGCTACATTGACAGACGCCTCGCAGATTTATCGCATTTGCAGTTCCCGTCCTCAGCGTATCCTACCTACCCAAGGCTCCAAGACGGAAAGAAACGTCACACCGTATGGCAGTTTTGCCTTCCGGAAACATATCATCAAACCCCTTTATTCCTACTACGACAGCAGATGCCGCTTAGAGACAGCTCCCTTCTGCCCGTCGGCCTCGTGCGACTATTATGTCATCGCGCTGAGGCACATCATTCGTTGACATAGTTATCTGTTACCACAGGGACACACAAACATTCTACTCACATTATTTATATATATATTAAAGTAACCACTCGGCCATAAAGGCCGCTTTGATAACAAAGAACTATGTCAAGTATCAAAAACTTGGAGATGGCTGCTGCCCTCTCCGCATATCAGCATATAGAAATTAAGAAGTCACTATTTTCAACCAAGGCCGTCTATACGCCAACGCAGAGCCAGGCCAAGGCCATCATCCGGGAGTATCCCCCCACGGAGGGTGAGCGCGTTCAACGTCTGTTAGACATGCCGCTCGACAAGATGGCTGCCGACATCCAGCAGAAAGGCAAGCCCGTGGCCGGTGCCAACGGCAATTTCCGCCTGGAGCTCTGCCTGAGCGACGACCATCAGTTCTGTGCCGTGCAGCTGTTCCGCTTCGGTGATTTCCAGTACAAGCCCGTCTTCGAGCCGCGCTTCTATGAGGGCAAGGATGTAGAGACCATCGCGCTACTGCTGTAGCAGCGTCGTCAGCAAGTGGGGCATCGGTTCGGCATGCCCCATCTTGCTGATGTCTCTGTAAACGGGAATGTAACTAAAACGTAATCACCTCGACGCTGCTATTACCACTTATTATATGTAATTTTGCACCCATGAATTTAATGATATTGCCCCTTTGGGCCTGGATTGTTTTCTATGTGTTAGTATTACTCATGCTGGTGGCCGACCTGAAAATGTTCGGCAAGAAAGGACAGCATGAAGTGAAAGTTGGCGAAGCGCTCAATATGACTGCCGTGTGGATTGGCGTCTCACTGTTGTTCTGCGCAGGCATCTATTTCTTCTATCCCGGCGACTCCCATGAGATGGCGCTGGAGTTTCTGGCAGGCTACCTGATAGAGAAGTCGCTGTCGATGGACAACTTGTTTGTGTTTCTCATGCTGTTCTCGTTCTTCGGCATCGAGCGCAAGTATCAGCACGAAGTGCTCTTCTGGGGCATCTTCGGCGCCCTGGTGCTGCGCAGCATCTTCATCTTTGCCGGTGCTGCCATGGTGGAGCGCTTCGAGTGGGTGCTGGGGCTCTTCGGACTATTCCTGCTCTATACGGGCGGCAAGATGTTTGCTCACGACGACAATGAGCAGTCTGACCCTTCGCAGAACATCATCGTGCGCTGGTTCCGCAAGCTCTATCCCGTGACCGACCGCATGCACGGCGACCGCTTCTTCATCACGGAGAACGGACGGCGCATGGCCACGCCGCTGTTCGTAGCCCTGCTGGTCATCGAGACCACCGACGTGGCCTTCGCCGTCGACAGCATCCCCGCCGTGTTCAGCGTCAGCCGCGACCCGTTCATTGTGCTCACCTCCAACATCTTCGCTATTCTCGGCCTCCGCGCCCTCTACTTTGCGCTGGCTGCCGTGGCCAAATACTTCAAGTATCTGAAGTACGGCCTGGGTATCATCCTGATTTTCGTCGGTGTCAAGATGCTGCTGGCCATGAATGAGTATATCAACAGTCTGGGTGCGCTCGCAGGCCTAAACCTGAACATTCCTCATATAGAGGTGCCTACGCCCGTCAGTCTGGCCGTCATCTTCGGTGTCCTTGCGCTGTCTATGCTACTCTCGTTCGTCGTGACCAAACACGAGCAGGCAAAAGTACGACGACGCAATACATCGGAAAACTGAAGGACACAACGGCCTCGAAGGTGGACGTCACGCTGAAAGCCAACCAACGCGCCATCGGCGGTCTGGGCATTCACGAACGCAGAACGATAAGTTAAGAATGGTTAAGATCAATCTGTACATCTGCCGCTTTTGTAACTACCGGACATCTTATGGAAATTCCTGCAAAATTATAAACTTTTTCTGTCATTAGCAAAAATTAGTCGAATTTTTTTGTATCTTTGCAGCGTTATAGAAATGAAGACAGTTATGAGAATCATTGTATTGGTCGCTGTTTGGCTCGTCAGCATCAGTATCAGTGCTGAGGGGGATTCGCACACGATAAAACTGCAGACAGAGATGCTGCGTCTGATAAGCACCCCGGAGAAAGACCGCTTTCTGAAGGTAACCGAACAACTGAAAGAGGACTGCCGCAAAAGGGGCGACGAGCGACTGTTCTACACCACATGGGGCAATCAGTCGACCTATGAGGCCACACACCAGAACTACGTGATGGCCGAGAAGATTGTCAATAAGATAGCCGAGTATGCAGAAGACCAGAACAGCTTCTGGGGCAAGTACGTCGTACTGCACACCAAGGCTGTCAATGCCCTGCAGAAACAGGACTACCAGGAGGCCGAGAAAGGTTTCCTGAAGGCCGTAGAGTTCCGTCACAAATATTTCCCAGGCGAGAGTGCAGGCGACGACCTGCAGGAACTGATGAAGATTGCCAACCACCGCAAGGACCAGAAAGCCGGTCTGAAGTATGCCCACCAGATACTGGCGGAACCCAACGTAGCGCCCATCCACAAAGGAAGAGCTCTGTTCAGGCTGAGCCAGTTTGCCTTCAACAAGAACAACAAAGAGATGTTCGACAGCATCTATAACGAGTTGATGGCCCTGAAACAGTCGGACGACATCGGCACGATAGAGCCCGTAGTGGAAATCAATCACGCCATTATCAATGCCGACTACGACGAGGCCCTGCGCCTCTGTAAAAACTTGTCACCCGAGAAGCGCTACGAGCGCATGGCCGTCATCTACCACCGCATGGGCGACAACGACAAGGCCTACGAATACATGGCAAAGTTCAAGGCTACCAACGACAGCATCGTACTGGTGTCACACGGCAACGTGGTGGCCAGCTGCTACGTCCAGATGAACAACGAGCGACTGAAATTGGAGAAGAAAGTGCTGGAGGACGAGAACGTAAAGTGGAAACATTTGTTCGTTTATACGCTGATAGGGGCCATCATCATCATCTTGGCTTTTATACTGTGGCACAATCGTCTACGGATTAAGCGGCTGGAGAAGGAAAATGCCAAACTGGGTAAGGAACGTGAAAAAGTACAGAAAGCTTTCGACATGAAGAACGAGTTCATCAGCCACATCACTGACGAACTGCGCGCACCGATGAACCCCATCGAGGGATTCTCCGACATTCTGAATACCACAGACTACGAACTGCAACCTGAAGAGCGTGAAATGCTGAGAGACCAGATTAAGGAGAACTCAAAACGCATCACCAAACTGATTGACGGCATGGCCGAGCTCTCGCTTTTCGAAAGCAAGAAGTCGTTATCCATCGACTATACGCTCTCGCCCAACCACATCTGCCGGCACATGGTGGATGCCATGCGGCAATTCTGCAAGCCAGGCGTAAGGATGTTCTACGAAAGCGATCTGCCTGACGACATCGAGGTGCACACCAACCAAGAGGCGGCTGAGGCGCTACTGAAGCACCTCATCGAGAATGCCATACAGCATACGGAGCACGGCGTCATCACGGTGGCCTGCAAGGACTGCGGAGACTCGATACAGACCAGTGTGACAGATACGGGCACGGGCATACCTGCAGAGCAGAGAGAGCACATTTTCGACACCTTCCGCCAAATGGGCGACAATATGAAACTGCAAGGACTGGGACTGACCATCTGTCTGGCCATCATCAAGTTACTGCATGGCAAAATATGGCTGGACAATGATTATACTGAGGGCGCACGATTTATCTTTGAGCTGCCCAAAGAGCACAAACTGTAACGGACATACTAAACATTTGTAAAGCATGAGAAAACATTTCGTAACACTATTGGCATTGACGCTCCTTTTCAGCGCCTGCCAGGAGACGCTGGAGGAGCGCTGCAGTCGCGAGGCGCGCGACTTTACGCGCAAGCATTGCCCCATGACGGTGGGCAACGACGTGGTAATGGACAGCATGACGTTCGACGCTGCCACACACACCATCAGTTACCTCTATACCCTGAGCGGAGCGCTGGACGATGCAGGGCGCATAAACAACAGCAACTCGCGCGAACTACTGCTGCAGGACGTACGCAACTCCACCCAACTGAAACTCTACAAGGAGGCTAAGTACAACTTCCGCTACGTATACTACTCACAGCAAAAAAAAGGAACGAAGCTGTTTGAGGCTACGTTCCGTAAAGAGGACTATCGCTAAGAGCGCCGACTACTCGTCGACGCCTTCGGGCTTCATGTTGGTATAAACGGTCTGCACGTCGTCGAAGTCTTCGAGCTTCTCGACCATCTTGTCGATGGTCTCACGTTCCTCGGCCGTCACGTCCTTCAGGTCGTTGGGGATGCGTGTAAACTCGGCACCCGTCACTTCAAAACCATTCTCTTCCAAATGTTTCTGAATGGCGGCAAACGATGAGGGGTCTCCGTAAATGGTGATGCTGTTCTCCTCTTCATCCTCGTCGTACTCGTCTTCCACGCCATAGTCGATGAGGTCCAGAATCATCTCGTCCATATCGAGTCCGTCCTTCTTCTTGAAAGTGAACACGGCTTTGTGGTCGAAGAGGAACGACAGGGAGCCCTGCGTACCGAGGTTGCCGTTGAACTTATTAAACACGGAACGCACGTCGCCTACGGTACGTGTGGTATTGTCTGTCAGTGTCTCCACGAAGATAGCGATGCCGTGAGGGCCATATCCTTCGTAGGTGACTTCCTTATAGTCGGCATGGTCCTTACCCATGGCGTTCTTGATAGCACGCTCGATGTTGTCCTTCGGCATGTTCTCACGCTTGGCGTTGGCGATGCAGGCACGCAGCGCAGGGTTCATGTCAGGGTCAGGACCACCAGCCTTGACAGCGATGGCAATCTGCTTGCCAATCTTGGTGAATGTCTTGGCCATGTGGCCCCATCTCTTCAGCTTTGTAGCTTTACGATATTCAAATGCTCTTCCCATTTTAATTTACTATTTGACGATTTACTATTTACAATTTTAGCGGAGTTCGGCACCCAATTTCTGCTTGAGGTTGGCGATAAGCTTCTGCATAATGGCATCAATCTGCTTGTCGCCCATGGTCTTCTCGGCATCCTGCAGGATGAAGTTGACGGCATAAGATTTCTTGCCGGCAGGCAGGTTCTTACCCTCATAGACATCGAAGAGGTCAACCTCCTTCAGTAGCTTTTTCTCCGTCTGGCGAGCCACCTCCTCAATCTGGGCGAACTCGACACTCTGGTCGACAAGCAGCGCCAAGTCGCGACTGACGGCAGGATACTTGGGGATGTCGGTGTAGAGCACCTTCTGCTTGCGCACGGCCTTCATCAGCGCCGTCCAGTCGAACTCAGCATAGTACACCTGCGTGTCAATGCCCAGCTGTTTCTGCAATTTCTTGGCGAGCACACCCATCTCGACGAGTTGCTTGCCGCCGCGGTTCTCGACGGAAAGACCGGCAGAGAAGATTGTGTTGGACGATTTGCGGCGCACGAGCATGCCCGGCTGGACACCGACACGTGCCAGAATGTTCTCGACATGGGCTGACAGTTCAGCAAACGAGGTATCCTCGTCGGCATGTGCCCACGAACCTTCGACTCGCTTACCGGTCACCCAAAGAGCCAGATGATATTGCTCCTTATAGGCCTGGATGGGGTCGTCCAGATTCTCCTTCTCAGGCGAAAAATGATAGACATTACCAAACTCAAAGAAGTGGCAGTTGCCATTACGACGGTTGGCATTGTGGGCGATACTCTCCAGACCGCCATAGAGCAGTGTACCGCGCATCACGTTGAGATCGGAAGACAGCGGATTCATAACCTTTACCAACTGTGCCTGCTGCTCCTCTGTATAGTATGCGGCCTTGGTCAGCGAATTGTTGAGTATCTCATTGAAACCTGCACCTACCAACTGCTCACTGACAAGGTTGGCCATTTTGTGCTTTTGGTCTTCGTCGCCCTTGATGACGAGGCTCGACTTGAGCTGAGTAGGTATCTCTACATTATTATATCCATATATGCGCAGGATGTCTTCTACGACGTCGCAGGGGCGCTGCACGTCGACACGATAGGCCGGAACCTCCAGCATCAGGCCTTCAGCGTTCTCGCTAAGCACCTTCATCTCCAGCGACTGGCAGATATCCTTGATGGTAGCGGCATCGATTTCCTTGCCGACGAGCGTATTGACATAGCTGTACTGCAGGTCGACAACGGCATTCTTTATGGGCTCGGGATATACGTCCTTGATGTCCATCGACACCTTGCCGCCAGCCAGTTGCTGACAAAGCAGGGCAGCATACTGCAGGGCCTCGATAGTACCATTGGGATCTATGCCGCGCTCAAAGCGGAACGAGGCGTCAGTCGAGAGGCCGTGACGACGGGCCGACTTACGAATCCATGTGGGATGGAAATAGGCCGACTCGAGCACGACGTTCTTCGTGGTTTCATAGGTTCCACTACCCTTTCCGCCAAAGACACCGGCAATGCACATCGGTTCCTCGGCATTGCAGATGGCGAGGTCGCGGTCGCTCAACTTATGCTCCACGCCGTCGAGTGTCTGGAAGGGTGTGCCGTCGGGCATGGTCCTCACTACGATTTTATGACCTTTTACCATGTCGGCATCGAAGCAGTGCAGGGGCTGTCCAAGTGCCATCATTACATAGTTGGTGATATCAACAATATTATTGATAGGGCGCAGACCGATGACGGTAAGTTTTTCTTTCAGCCAGGCGGGCGACTCCTTGACGTCGCATCCAGTGATACTGACACAGGCATAGCGCTTGCAGGCTTCCGTGTTCTGTATCTCCACGTCAATAGGCAGGTCGTGGTTGTCTACCTTAAAATCAGCTACGGAAGGCTTGTGGGTGGCTGTCTTGTAGCCATTACGGTGAAGCCATGCGTACAAGTCGCGTGCTACGCCCCAGTGGCTCAGTGCGTCGGCACGATTGGCCGTGATGTCAACCTCGATGAGCCAGTCGCTCTCCAGGTGGTAATACTCGGCGGCAGGGGTTCCTACCTTGGCGTCGTCGGGCAGCACGATGATGCCGGCGTGACTGGTGCCTATGCCTATCTCATCCTCAGCACAAATCATGCCCAGCGACTCGACACCGCGCAATTTTGATTTCTTGATAACAAACTCCTTGTCGCCGTCGTAGAGCACGCAGCCCAAGTCGGCTACGATAACCTTTTGGCCGGCAGCAACGTTGGGAGCGCCACAGACTATCTGCTGCGGTTCACCTTTTCCCAGGTCTACTGTAGTCACATGCAAGTGGTCTGAGTCGGGATGTGGCTCACAGGTCAGTACCTGTCCCACATAGAGTCCCTTCAGACCGCCTTTAATACTTTGTACTTCCTCGAGTGCGTCGACTTCCAGACCCGTCGACGTCAGTGCGTCGCACACCTGCTGGGGTGTCAGATCGAAGTCAACATATTCTTTTAACCATTTATACGATACATTCATCGCTGACTGATATTATTTCGCGTTGTTGATATATGTGATAATTCTCTGTTGTCGTAATTTATGCGTGCAGTTCCAGTATGAAACGTGCTCCCTTGGTGTAAGTGGGGTCAATGGTGAGTTCACCGTCCATGCGGATGGCCATCAGGCGACAGATGGGCAGCCCCAGACCATCGCCTTTCGTCAGGTCGTGCACCTCGACGAAGGGTTTGAAGATGTCTTCATGCTTCTCTTCAGGAATGCCGACACCGGTGTCGCTGACGATAAACTGATGGGTATGGGCGCCACGCTTCTTGAAGTCGAGTGTGATATGGCCACCCTCAGGAGTATACTCGGCGGCATTGCACAGCAAGTGATAGATGATATGCGACACGTAGGGGCGATTGATGGATACAACCATCTTCGGGGCATTGACCGTCAGCGTCACGTCTTTCTTCACGCGCTCCTTGATTTCGTCCATCAATGCCTCGCAATATTGAGGCAGCATGGTGCCTTCCATATCTAATGGTTCGTCATTGCTCTCCAGCTCAGCCATTGTCTGTATGTGCTTGGAGAAATCACACAGGGCCTTCACTTCTTCAGTATTGCCCTTCAACTTGTTGAGCACAGGGTCAAGCTGAGCAGATATGTTACCGATAAACTTAGCTTTCAAGGCGTTGTTCTCATTGGCGACGTGGATAGCGTTTTTCTGGCGGCGCGTCAGCAGAATGTAGCGCATCAGCACCACTCCGCCCACGATGAGGACGGCTGCCAAGGCAACGGCCAGGATGCAGAGAGCCACGATAATCATGTGGCGTATCGTCAGCGTACCATCTTGTTCACTGATGGTGGCTTCCTGCTGGGCAATACGTTTCTTCAAAGCTCCTATTTCATCGGCTGTCTTCAGCGCATTCACAGAATCCTTCCATGCCATATAGCTCTGATAGGACTGAGCCACCAGACCGGCGCTATTGCTACGGCGTCCACTGGCGATGAGCGCCTTATAGACAGCGTCCACCTTGTCATACTCCTTCTTGGCCATGAGCTGCGAAGCCATTTCCTTAAAGCTGGCATTACCCTGTTCCGTCTGTCCGAAGGAATAATAATACACGGTTTTGTTATACAGCAAATCACGTTTCTGGGCCTCGTCGCTCGAAGCTGCGGCATAGCTGCTCATCCGATTCAATTGAGCCAGCGCGCTCTCACCTCTATGGAGCTTCATATACATCAGCATGCGTTCACGACATGTCTGATAGTGCAGCGCTGCTTTCTCACTGGGAACCGACGAAGTATTCTCGATGGCCTGATCCATAATACGCAACAGGTCAAAAGCTTCCTGATAGAGGTTATCCTTGTAGTACGACTGCACGGCCTTGACACCCTGCTCGACGCCTTGCTTGTACTGACCACTGTTCATGAACGCCTCGTAGGTACGAATCATCTGTCGGCGAGGCGATACCACAGACCCCTCACTGGCCTCTTGGGCCACAACGCCTACAAGGCCGAATAGCAAGCTGAATAGCAACACAAAAATCTTCTTCTTCATTGCTGTATCTTTTGTATTCTATGTTTTTGAGTTGCAAAGATAACACTTTTTCACCATGTGGCGAAATTATAAAGTTATTTTTTTGGTTATTTGATACACTTTTCCCCACCAAATGACAATATATTCAGGCAAAAGACGTAACTTTGCAGCCATGATATTCTATTTCTCAGGCACGGGCAACACCAAATGGGTGGCACAGCAGTTGGCTGACGCCACCGGAGACAAGCTGTACAACATCGCTGACGAGATGAGACGTGAGCCACAGCACTATGTTATGAACGACGGCGAGCCAATGGGCATCTGTTTCCCGACACACGGTTGGCAGCCGCCACGCATCGTAAGGGAGTTCATCAGGCGTTCAACATTCACGGCTAAGGGCTACGTTTATGCCGTCACAACCTGTGGTGACAACATGGGCTATGCCATGCGACTGTTGGACAAAGAACTAAAAGCCAAAGGACTGAAGACGGCATCACGATGGGCAGTCGTAATGCCTGAGTCGAACGTTTGCTTCTCCTTTCTGCATCTCGACACACCAGAGCGAGAGGCAGAGAAAATCAGCAAAGCACGCGAAACCGTCAGGCTCATTGCCGAGTCTGTCCGACAGCAGAAGGCTGGTGTGGAGGAACTGGTAAAGGGAGCCATTCCATATACCTTTACCTATGTCATCGGACACTACTATAACAGGCACCTTATCACTGACGAGAAGTTTTGGGTGGACACGGATGCGTGTATCAGTTGCGGGCTATGTCAAAGGCTGTGTCCCGTAGACGACATAGAAGGAATACCGCCGCACTGGAAGCACGACGGTAGCTGTACCAACTGCCTCGCCTGCTATCACCACTGCCCACAACATGCGATACACTGGGGCAAGATGAAACGGGGACAGTATTTCTTTAATAAACGCGGGGACCAAAAATAGCGGTACCAATGCGAACCAACGTACTTCCCTCCTCTACAGCGATGGGATAGTCGTGACTCATGCCCCACGAACGCTCACAAAACCAAGGCGCATCGGCAAAATAGGCGGCACGGAACTCGTCGAACAACTGGCGACCTGTGCGGAACTCACGGCGTATCTGCTCCGGATCGTCCACATTGGAGGCCATCATCATCAAACCACAAATGCGCACATGACTGAGCTGGCGCCACTCACCGTCGGCCAACAACTGGCGGCAAGCATCGGGTGCAAGACCGTACTTCGTTTCTTCATCGGCGATATGCAGTTCAAGAAGAACATCAATAACACGCTCATTCCTAATTGCTTGCTTGTCTATCTCGCGAAGAAGCTTTAATGAATCGACAGCCTCTATCATGGACACATAAGGGGCTATATATTTTACCTTATTGGTCTGCAGATGACCAATGAAATGCCACTCGATATCAGCAGGCAGCGTTGCATGCTTAGTGCGAAGTTCCTGCTCGTGACTCTCACCAAAGAGGCGTTGCCCCTCGGCATAAGCAGCCTCGATGTACTCGTTGGGGTGATATTTGGAAATAGCCACCAGACGCACTCCGTCGGGCAGACTGGACCGCACCTGGCGCAGATGGCCTTTGACATCGTAATCCATAGTTCTAAACGGATTGAGAGAGGGACTACTCTACCTCGGGTTTGTCATTCTTACCATACTCAAAAACGTCCATGAGGGTGGTCTCGGCAACAGAAGCAATGACGTAGTCAATCATGGTGCCCCCCATCACGCTCTCGACATTATTGACGGCCCCCTTCAGCGTACCGGCCTGCACAAGGAAATTAACATTGGAGCGTTTCTCTTTCTCCGACTTCTCGTCAATGGTGATATACTGTAACTTACACTTATACCAGCGGTCGGCCAGCTCTTCATCGGAGAAGAAAACCTCACCATAAGGGGCTATTTTAATGTCTTTTACGTTGAACTCACCACTGATGTAACTGGACATTTCTTCCATGATGCGCTTCTCTGCCTCGGTAAAGCTGAGCGCATCGACGACGTAGTTTTCTGTCACTTTTTTCTGCAAGCCGTCCTCCATCGTCTTCTCGTAGGCTATCTTGCACTCAAACCATGTTGCTGTTCTTGATCTCATAAGAAATATTCTGTATTTTTCTATATTTGTATTATTTCTGAATGCCGCGACTGTTGGTGCCGCCCATTTCACGTTTCATTTTCTCACTGATGCGGTCGATAATCTCCGTGGCAATAAGCTGCGACCGCTCCATCGTGAGACCTGCCTCCTCACCCAATGCCTGCTGCTGCTTCATCAGTTCCTCAAGGGTTGCCTGATTGGCAGCACGGAACTGTTTCTCGCTATTGCTCATATTCTCCTTATTATATATATTGGAGAGGATGCGTTCAGCCTCGGCAGCATAGCGCTTACGGAAAATGGCCTCGCCCTTGGCTTGATAGTCGGCCTGGACACTCGTGTCAATCTGCCCGACTGAGTCGGCGTTGGTAACGCCCAACTCGGCTGGGTCGAAGCCATCGTCAATGAGGTCGTCGATTTGTTGGCGGGGCGCTGGTTTGACAAACTCCACCTCATGGGACTCTGGGAAAAGGTCGAAATAGATACCTACGCAGAAAAGTGCGACGACAGCAGCAATGGCAAGTGTGACAACGGAGTGCAAGGCACTGCGGCGGCGCTGAACGGCACGCAACAAATCATCGAGACTGTCAAAACGGTCTTCAGGACTCTCACTGGTGGCGCGCTTGACGGCCTGTCGATACTCTATCGGCATAGAAGAGTGGGCAAAAAGATACTCAAGGAACTTACCGATAGAATAGACATCACAACGATTGTCGACAGCACCGTGGTTGAGCACCTCGGGTGCCACATAGGCCGCATCGTCGCCATAGAACAACCGTTGGTCGTCAATACCCAGATAGAACGAACCATGAGAGAGCAGCATGACGCCATTGTCGCCCTTACGGACAAAGACCGTACGGGGAGAATAGCAGACGTGACGGATGCCCTGCGCATGTAGATAGTTGGTAACTTCGACAAGAGCCCGCAGCGTGTCTCCGATAAAGTCATTACTGGCAACAACGGCAGGATTGTCCTGAAGCAACTGCTCGAACGAGAGATAGACACCGGGCTCCACCTCAAGCTGACGAATGTCGGGACCATCACCTATAGGTTGGAAGTGCAACTGGTGGTTACTGATCAGCTTGACATTGTGCTCACACTCTGTCCGCAACGCCCTAGAGAACACGATACTTGAATGAAGCTGGGGGGCGATGTCGACCACTCCGCGATACTTGCCATCCACCTGAGTACGGTAATACTCACCGATTGGTTGCCGACTGGGATTAAGCCGTCCCCTATTCTTGGCGGCCAGCAGTTCTTCGTAATTCATTTTTACCTGATGCGTTTCGTTTTTTCAGTGGCGCAAAATTACTCATAAAATTCGAAATGCGCAAATAATTATGAATTATTAATGATGGAATACGGATTAAAATTCGTATCTTTGCAGGCGATTTACGTAAATTAGACACTATGCCGGAAATATCAGTACGCGGACTGGAGATGCCCGAGTCGCCGATTAGAAAACTCGCACCTCTGGCAGCCGCTGCAAAAAAACGTGGAACGAAAGTTTATCATCTGAACATCGGACAGCCCGACCTGCCTACACCAAAGGTGGCGCTGGACGCCCTGAAGGAGGTAGACCGCAACATACTCGAGTATTCTCCCTCTCAGGGATACCTCAGATACAGGGAGAAGCTGGTCAGCTACTATGCCAAGTATAACATCAACGTGACCGCCGACGACATCATCATCACCTCAGGCGGTTCTGAAGCAGTGCTGTTTGCTTTCCTTTCCTGCCTAAACCCTGGCGACGAAATCATCGTACCCGAGCCTGCATATGCCAACTACATGGCTTTTGCCATCTCAGCCGGTGCCAAGATACGTACCATTGCCACCACTATTGACGAGGGGTTCTCGCTGCCTAAGGTGGAAAAGTTCGAGGAACTCATCAACGACCGCACAAGGGCCATCATGATTTGCAACCCCAACAACCCGACAGGCTATCTGTACACTCGACGCGAGATGAACCAAATACGCGACTTGGTTAAGAAGTACGACCTCTACCTCTTTTCTGACGAAGTATACCGCGAATACATCTATACGGGTTCACCCTACATCTCGGCCTGCCACCTGGAAGGCATCGAGCAGAACGTCATCCTCATCGACTCTGTGTCGAAGCGCTACTCAGAATGTGGTATTCGCATCGGCGCACTCATCACCAAGAATACCGAGGTGAGAAAGGCTGTTATGAAGTTCTGTCAGGCGCGCCTCTCCCCACCCCTCATCGGACAGATTGTGGCAGAGGCCTCACTGGACACACCTGAGGAATACCTGCGCGACGTATACGACGAATACGTGGAGCGGCGCAAATGCCTCATTGACGGTCTGAACCGCATACCGGGGGTCTACTCCCCCATTCCTATGGGAGCCTTCTATACTGTGGCCAAACTGCCGGTGGATGATGCGGAAAAATTCTGCCGCTGGTGTCTGGCCGAGTTCGAGTATGAAGGCGAGACCGTAATGATGGCTCCTGCAGCAGGATTCTATACAACACCAGGAGCCGGCATCAATCAGGTACGTATAGCCTACGTGCTAAAGAAAGAAGACCTGGAGCGTGCGCTCATCGTATTGGCAAAAGCGCTTGAGGCTTACCCCGGGCGTACTGAGTAAAGGTTATGGCAAGCCTACCGCTATTTCTTGCACATCGCATCTATCAGACCGGCGACGACCAAAAACAGGTGAGCCGGCCTGCCATTCGAATTGCAACACTCGGCGTGGCCATCGGACTGGCGGTAATGATTGTGACGGTCAGCGTCATCATGGGCTTCAAACACACCATACGCGACAAGGTGGTAGGCTTCGGCAGCCATATACAGATAGAGAGCCTGACGGCCCACCAGACGGCTGTGCCGACACCCATCAGCATTGACGACTCGCTCATGCGACAATTGAAGGCAGTGCCCAACGTACAGCATGTGGCACGATACACTATGACGCAGGGTATTCTGAAAACGGATGACGACTTCATGGGGGTAGCATTCAAAGGCATCGGCAAGGACTACAACACCACTTTCCTTCAGGAGAACCTGAAAGAAGGAAAGATGCCACAATTCGGTAAGGACAAAGGTAAGAGCGAACTGTTGGTATCGCGAATCATGGCCGACAAATTGCAGTTGAAAGTGGGCGATCGTGTATTTAGCTACTTTATCAATAATGATGGTGTGCGCGTGCGACGCTTCACGATAAGCGGTATCTACGAAACGCAGATGCGTCAGTTCGACCAGTCACTCTGCTTCACCGACTACCAGCTACCCATACGACTGAACAACTGGGAAGCAGACCAATGCAGTGGCGCAGAACTACTGCTGACAGACTTCGATGGTATGAGCGAGACAGCCGAACAGGTACAGCAACTGGCCAATCATAAGCTCGACAAATATGGCGAAGCCCTGACCGCTCTGACTATCCTCGAGGAACATCCTCAGATATTCTCATGGCTCTCACTGCTTGACATCAATGTGTGGATTATACTCATACTAATGGTGTGCGTAGCAGGATTCACCATGATTAGCGGACTGCTCATCATCATTCTGGAACGCACGCAGATGATTGGCCTGCTGAAGGCACTGGGAGCACGTAACAAAACCATACGTCACACCTTCCTATGGTTTGCCACATTCATCATCGGGCGCGGACTGCTGCTGGGCGATATCATCGGCATCGGACTGGTAGTGCTGCAGCAACAGACCAGCATCGTAAAACTCGACCCAGCCAGCTACTATGTCGACACGGCACCCGTGGAACTGAACATAGCCATTGTCGCGGCCCTTAACATAGCGACACTGATGGTTAGCGTGCTGGTATTGGTAGCACCCAGCTACCTTGTGGCTCATATCCACCCTGCCAAAGCAATGCACTTCGAGTAAGACGAACAAAAACAATAGCGGCGCAAGTGGAATGTACTTGTGCCGCTATTATATGTCTATGCGTTACAATTATTAAATAGGAAGGGTGAGCACAAACCGAGAACCTGAACCCTCGTATGTGTCATCGAGCACAACGTCACCATCCAGACGACGGGCAATGCTACGTGCAACGGTGAGACCGACACCCTGTCCGTCAAAATACTGGTTGAGCTTTACGTAAGGTTCGAAAATACGCTCGGCATCTGCAGTTTCTATGCCATTGCCGGTGTCCTCGACAACATAGATGGCCTGCATCTTTTCCATATCTACAGAGACACGGAGTGTTACACTGCCCTCTGTGGTAAACTTCAGCGCATTGTCGAGCAAATGAGTCAGTGCACGCGTAGCCTTCTGCAAATTAGTATGAAGCATGGTGGCTGCAGCGTCAGGAGCAATCTGCAGGTCGAACTTCAGATAGCTGGCTGCAGCAATACCGGAGACTTTGACAGCCTCGTCGGCCACTTGAGACACCATGATATTGTCCGTACGTTCAATGGCTTTATTACCCTCGACGTCTTCAATATCCGAGATTTTTCCTGCAAGGCTTGACAGGCGCATGTCACCCGACTGATGCGCCATGTCGTTGAGAGTGGCTACAACCTGCATCAGCGTCTCATTGCCCCTCTGAGCAGCCTCAACCATCTTTGCGTTTTGCTGCTGAAGTTCCTGACAGCGCTTCTCTAACGCCTCTTTGACGCCACGGGTCTTCTGAGACTCCTCTTCCATCTTGTCAAAAGCCATAAGCGCCTGCTCATAGCCTTCACCAATATTGTCAAAGTTCTTCTCCAGCGCACGATAGTCGTCAAGCAATTTCTGCTGGTCGTCAACACGGTGTTGATAGTCGGTAAGCAATTGCTGCTGCTCGACAGCCTGCCTCTGCCCCCTCTTTACCTGAATATAAAGAGCGACAGCCAAGCCTACTGCTACTATCAGTAAGATGATGAATACATATACCATAGCTTACTCTGCTTTCTTCTCTACTTTCATGAACTTGGTAAAGCCCGTCATGGCTAACACCTTATATATTTCAGGAGAAACATTGGTCATCTTGAACTGACCTTTTTGCTGCATCACAGTACGCATAGTCTTCTGAATAATGCGCAGGCCAGAACTTGCCATATAATTCAAGTCAGAGCAATCCATTTCGAGGTCGACACCTCCATCGGCCAAAGCAGGCTGGATGTCTTGTTCAAACTGGGGGGCATTCATCGTGTCAATACGTTCACCCGTCTTAATGATGGTCTTACCACCTTCTCTGATAATCTGTGTCATAATGGTTAAATATTTATTAAGTTCTCTTGTTTTCTATATTTCTTTTTTCATGGTCAGAAGATTCTTACCCTGCAAACGCTGATAGGAAACTTCGTTCATAATATTCTTGACGATATAAATTCCCATACCGCCAATCTCACGATCGATAGGATTAACATTGGGGTCGGCATCCTCTTGCATCGTAGGGTCAAAGGCCATACCCCGGTCGCTAAGCACAAATGTCAACACCTTGCCATCACTTTCGGCATACAACTCTATGTCGGCTGTTTTTCCCTTTGGATATGCATAGAAAATGACATTTGAGACCATCTCTTCCATCACCAGATTGAGATTCATCTGCAGTTCCATGTCAAGACCCAGTTCTTCACCGATTTCCTCTATGAACTGGTTGACACGTTGTAGCTCTCCAACTTGGTTCTTTAGCCTAAGTTCCTTTCTCATAATCCTATGATTTGCATTCTATCAGATTTTCAGTTCCTTCATGATCTCTGACATACGCTGAAGGGTCGAGATGCGCGTTGGCACAAGTGGCAGGCGAAGAACGTTTTCAATGAAGCCCATCTCATGGAGCATCGCCTTAACACCTGCCGGATTCCCGTCGACAAAGAGCAACGAAAAGAGGTCTGTAAAGCGATGATGTATCTTGCGAGCGCCATCGTACTCGCCCTTCATCTGCAAACGGATCATCTTTGAGAACTCGCGGGGGAGCGCATTGCCGATAACACTGATAACACCAACGGCACCACACGACACCATGGGAAAGGTCAAAGCATCGTCACCTGAAATAACGTCAAAGCGTCGCGGCTTATTTTTTATAATCTCGTCTACCTGCTCTAAATTGCCCGATGCTTCCTTGATGGCGACGATGTTCTCGCAGTCACGGGCCAGCCGTACTGTTGTCTCGGCCTTCATGTTCACGCCCGTGCGTCCGGGAACATTATATAATACCACTGGTAGACGAGTTGCGGCAGCTATAGCCTTGAAATGCTGGTAGAGCCCCTCCTGAGACGGTTTGTTATAATAGGGACACACACTGAGGATACCGTCAATACCCTTAAAATCGCCCGTTTTCAGCTCTTCGACGACGGCAGAAGTATTATTTCCGCCACATCCCATCAGTATAGGGACTCGCCCGCCTACCAGATTGACAATTAAGTCTTTAATTTTCTTTTTTTCTTCGGCTGTCAGAGTAGGAGTCTCGCCTGTCGTGGCGAGAATACAGAAGAAATCGGCACCGTTGTCCAGCTGATACTCTACCAGACGAATCAGTGCCTTATAGTCAACCGACCCGTCTTCCTGAAAGGGGGTAATCAGCGCAATACCTAATCCTTTGAAGATATTATGTACCATAAAATAATAAGAATTCTTGCTTATTGACTGCAAAATTACACATTTTTATTGGAAATGTAATCTTTTTGACGAAAAATTTATTAAATTTGCAACGTATTTTTGAAGAAACAACAAAAGATGTAAAAGAGCTATGCCCCGTATCATCCAACAAACGCTATTACTGGCTGTCGTTAGCATACTACTGGCTTGCAAGGGAAATGAGACATACAAGGGTATACGCACCGCCGAGGAAAAGCATCAATATCAGGTTCTCAACGATTCGATGCAGCACCTTACGCCAAACGCGTTATCGCTGATACAACAACAGATGGACGTGGCTAAGGACTCTCTGACGTGGTACGACTACTACCTCATGTATGGCCGACATTACCTGCTCACCGACAAGCCGAACATGTTTATTCCCTATGCAGAGCAGACACTACGCTATGTCAGTTCACTGAACGAGCAGACGCCTCGAAGCAGGGGACTGGCCGCAATGGCCATCAGCTCCATGGCATCTCTCCACTACTTTCTGCACCATCACACCGACACCATCATCCAATCCTACCAAAAGGCCTATCACCTCATGATGGAGAGCGACCTCATGGAGAATCTGCCCGACCTCAGCGCCAACATCGGCGACGTATATGTCAGTGCCAACGATTTAGCCAACGCCTCCAAATGGTATCGGCGCGCACTCTACCTGAGCGACTCTCTTGCGCTGCCCACGCAGCAGACACTTACCTATTACATGGGGCTGGGGCGTATCTACACCAACCTGCATGACTTCGAACAGGCCCGACAGGTTTACGAGATGACCGATAAACGGTTCGACGAGATGAAGCCCAACATCCAGTCGTACTTTCTCAACAACTACGGTAACTATTTTTATTTTCGCAAGCAGTACGACAATGCGCTCAAAACCTTCCGACGACTGCAGCGTCACCTGCTCAAATACAACGCAGGACAGCACTTCGACATGTACCTGTGCAAGATTAACTTGGCTGACGTGTTTCTTCATCTGCACCAGACAGACTCTGCCCGCATCTACATGGCAGAAGCAGAGCAATACTTCCGCCAGCAACAGATTGACGTAGGCATATACTATGCACAAACCATCCGTCTTGGCATCGCCCTGGAAGAAAAGAAATACGACGAAGCCAAGAGCATCATGGAGGAAGAGGTACCCGCCATCAACGACTACAACTTGATATCCATCAGGCATGAATTCCTGAACAGGTACTATGCAGCCATCAATGACTATAAAAACGCCTATGTCAATCTAAGGAAAGATATGACATCTGCCGACTCTGCCAACATACTCAGACAACAGATGCACGCCGTGGATGTACTAACCCGATTTACTGAGGACACCATCCGACTTCATCATCAATTGGCAATGAACGAGCAGGAAATCAGGTATGAAAAGACCCGTACCGCTTTCTGGATGGTCCTCGGACTCTTCTCCGTCATCGTTTTACTATTTACGTTATGGTTCTATCGCGAGCGCAGGAGAAAACTCCAAACCCGGTTGGAAATGCTCACGTTGCGCATAAACAATGCACGCCAGCGCATATCACCACACTTCATCTTCAATGTACTCAACTCACGAATAGCCGGCACTGACGAAGGTGAGAAAGGGCAGCTGATGAAACTGGCCCGACTCATACGCTCGAATCTCGACATTTCCAGTCAGAACTATGTGACACTGGCTGACGAGATTGACTTTGTCAGCCAATATGTAGATATTGAACGGCAACTTATTAATGAGAAATTTGAATTTGAGAAGGACCTACCGGAACAAGCCATACTGGAGCAGATACGCATCCCCTCCATGCTGGTACAGATATTGGTGGAAAATGCCATCCTACACGGATTGAAGAATTGTCAAGAGCCTGTCAAGCGACTCTCCATAAAGGTAGATTACGACAAACAGGCCACACGCATCATCATACATGACAATGGGGCCGGATTCGATATTCGGCGCACCAATAACAAGCGTTCGAGAGTCGGACTTAACATTATCCGCTCGACCATCAACTCCATCAACCAAGAAAACAAAAAGGCAAAAATACGCTTTGACATCATCAACGAACATGGTTGCAGTGCAATACTTACCATTCCACACAATATTCACTATCCTAACTTATGAAAGTAATCATCATTGACGACGACAAGACCTCTGTCGAGGTGCTCGCAGACCTTCTTAAAAATTATGACGAAATAGAACTGGCAGGAGTTGCTGACAATGGAACACAAGGCATTGCTCTCGTTAAAAAGACTCAGCCCGACTTGCTGTTTCTTGACGTGGAGATGCCGGACATGTCTGGACTGGAATTTCTCAGCAAAATGGGCGACATTACACAGAAGAAATGCCAGGTTGTCATCTATACCGCTTATAGCCGATATATGCTGCCCGCTTTTCGCGGAAAAGCCTTTGACTTTCTGTTGAAGCCTGCCGACACACGAGAACTGCAGCAAATCATACAGCGTTTTCTCATTGAATATGATAACGACTCCAACAGAATAGTGCCGACTGAGCTAAGCAACAAACTGCTCCTCTACGTCAACACTAATGATTTTCGCGTAGCAAACATCAATGATATCGGTATGTTTCAGTACAACCACGAATTGCGACTTTGGGAGGCTTTTGTGATAGGGCATAAGGAGAACATCCGTCTGAAACGTACTACAAACAACGAATCGCTACTTGCTCTTGACAAGCGTTTTGTCCAAGTCAATCAGGGGCATATCATCAACATCGACTATTTAATGGAAGTGACAGACGGAGTATGTCGTTTCTACCCGCCATTCGACAGGAATGACCAAGTAAAGGTCGGACGTACCTTCCGTAAAAAACTTACAGAGCGCTTTAACGCTCTGTAAGTCTAAAACGATTCAAATCTTTCTCAGCACGACAGCCGAGCGGGCTGGAATGTATAGTTTAAGCCATTCCTTATGGTCGCCGACATACAACGGGTCATAATTCGTAAGGTGGATGACGCTGTCGTCTGCAAAGCCATTGCCGCCAAACTCTTTTGCATCCGTGTTGAGTACCACCTCATAACTACCCGTAGGCACCAAGAAGCCATAGTCTGTATAGCTGCGAGTCGGTGAGAAATTGAAGACAAAGACAAGATTGCCACGCATGTAGCAGAGAACCTGGTCACCATCGTCATGCCAAATCTCAGTAACGGGTGTCTTCTGGAAATTCTTCTGACTCTTAATTACTTCCAACATCTTTCGGTCGAAGTCACCAAGCCAGTGATAGCAAAGATCCTTATTGTCGACAAGGTTCCACTGGCGACGTGCATACTTGTATGACCATCCGTTGCCTTCGCGCGGGAAATCTATCCATTCCGGGTGTCCAAACTCGTTACCCATAAAGTTCAGATAACCACCGTTGATGGCACCAGCCGTCACAAGACGAATCATCTTGTGAAGAGCGATGCCACGCTGTGCGATATCGTTGACATCCTTTTTGGCAAAGTGCCAGTACATATCTGCGTCTATCAAGCGGAAGATGATAGTCTTGTCGCCCACAAGCGCCTGGTCGTGGCTCTCGCAGTAGGAGATAGTCTTCTCGTCCGGACGACGATTCTTTACCTCCCAGAAGATAGAGCAAACATTAATGTCCTCGTCGCGCACTTCCTTGATGGTCTTAATCCAGTAGTCCGGAATGTTCATGGCCATTCTGTAGTCGAAGCCGTAGCCGCCGTCTTCGAACTTGGCAGCCAGTCCAGGCATGCCACTGACCTCCTCGGCTATCGTTATTGCCTGCGGATTCACCTCATGGATTAGACAGTTGGCCAGGGTCAGATAACAGATTGCATTGTCGTCTTCATGACCGTTGAAATAATCGCCGTAGCCACCAAATGCCTCACCCAGTCCGTGACTATAGTAGAGCATAGAGGTAACGCCATCGAAGCGGAATCCATCAAACTTGAACTCTTCAAGCCAGTATTTGCAATTAGACAGCAAGAAGTGAAGCACCTCATCCTTGCCATAGTCAAAACACAGGGAATCCCACGCTGGATGTTCATGGCGGTCACCAGCATAGAAGAACTGGTTGGGGTCACCGGCAAGATTACCCAAGCCTTCCACCTCATTCTTCACTGCGTGAGAATGGACGATATCCATAATGACAGCAATACCCATCTTGTGGGCCGTATCTATCATCTCCTTCAGATCCTCCGGTGTACCGAAACGGCTGGAAGGAGCGAAGAAGCTGGAGACATGATAGCCGAAAGAGCCATAATACGGATGTTCCTGAATGGCCATTACCTGAATGGCATTATAGCCATCCTTCTTGACGCGCGGCAGCACGTTTTCCGTAAACTCTTTATAGGTACCCACCTTTTCGGCATCCTGCGCCATACCTACATGGCACTCATAGATGAGCAACGGCGACTTGTCTGGCTTGAAGCTTTTCTTCTTGAAAACGTATGGCTTTTCGGGATTCCACACCTGAGCAGAGAATATCTTAGTCTGTTCGTCTTGGACAACACGGCGGCACCATGCAGGAATTCGTTCGCCTTCTCCCCCGTCCCACTTCACTTTCATCTTGTAAAGCTGACCATGCTTCAGAGCCTTCTCTGAGAGTTTCAATTCCCAGTTGCCAGTACCCTCGATACGCTTACAACGGTATTTATCTGACTCCTGCCAATTATTAAAATCACCTATTAGATAAATATCAGTAGCATTGGGAGCCCACTCACGGAAGACCCAACCCTTTGTAAGTTTATGCAGTCCGAAATACAGATGACCTGTGGCGAAATCACTAAGCGTTTTCTTACCATTACGAGTCAACTGACCAATTTTCCACAATGCATGATCGTGGCGTCCCCGGATTGCAGCCTCGAAAGGTTCCAGCCAGGAGTCGTTACGCACCAGTCCGATGTGCTGAGGTTCCTCCACCTTCTTCTTGCGTGGAGCAGCCTTCTTGGTCGTTTTTTTTGCTGTAGCCATAGAGCCTATGCTTTAACCTTGAATATAGCCTTTTTGATTTCAGGAACGCTGGCAATACAGGGAGCATGCCCATCTTGCGGGAAGAAGATACAGAAAGAACCTGGCTGAGCCGTCACATAGCTCTGTGCTGCCAATCCGGGAATCTTGGTGATGTCTTTCTCTGCATTGTATTCAGCGGCAGGCAAAGCCTCTCGTGGCGTATAGCCAAAAGTCTCTGCAGCCGAAAGCGGTATCTGGATATCTATCATCTTGTCATGTGTCTCTATGACGGCCTCATCGGGAGTCTTGCCCTTGGCCATCTGCACATTGACAAAGAGGTCCTTGCCCTCTATCTCATGCTTACCTGCCTCGAGTTCGTTGAGGTTGTTTGCCTCAAGAAAGGCTACTACTTTGGGGAACAACGGGTTCAGTGACTCGTACTTTTTCAGATTTTCTAAAGTGTCGATAATCATAATGCTTTTGAATTTTATGTATTAGTTAAACTTAATTTTTGTTCTGTCGACGGCCACGCACATATACACCTTCTGCTATGACATTGCCGTTTCTGTCTTTTTCCACAAAGGGGCCATCCCTGCGGTCGTCGGAATAAGTCCCTTCAAATCGCTTACCCTCCTTATCTTCTTCTATAGCGGGTCCATGCCGACGGCCCTGCTGGAAATGCCCTTTAAACTTTGACCCATCGGCGTAACGAGCGACACCCTCTCCGTGTATTTTCCCGTCTTTAAACTGACCTTCAAAGACATCGCCGTTCTTCATCTGCAACTTGCCACGGCCATTGGGCTTATCGGCCTTCCACTCGCCTGTATAGCTGTTCCCGTTTTTCCAGACAAGAGTGCCTTGACCTTGTTTATATCCCTTATAGAACTGACCTGTATACTTATCGCCGTTAGCATAATGAAAGATGCCCTGTCCCGTACGCTCACCTTGTACATAGTCGCCCTCATAAGTGTCTCCATTTTGGAATTTGTAAATTCCCTTACCATGCTGGACATCAGATTGCCAATGGCCTACATACATGTCACCGGAAGCATATTTGAAAGTACCCTTGCCTGAGCGCTGATTATCCTTCCATTGCCCCTCATAACTTGAACCGTCGGCCCAGTGATATTTGCCAGTACCATTTTTTTCGTCGCCTGACCATTCGCCATTATACCAAGCACCTTCTTTAAATGTGTACAGACCCTTGCCCTGACGCTTGTCCTGACGCCATCCGCCGTCATACTTGTCTCCGTTGTAGTAATACATGACTCCATGCCCCTGCTGATAGTCACGATACCACAGGCCTTCATATTTGTTATTGTTGATGAAGTAATAAGTACCGCGTCCATGCTGCTGGTCCTGAAACCATTCTCCTTCATAACGTTCACCATCGTGGAAGGAATAAATACCATAGCCTTGGCGCCGGCCTTTCTCATACTGGCCTTCATACCAATCACCGTTCTTCCACGTTGTCTTACCTTTTCCTTGGGGCTTACCACTCTGCATTTCTCCTTTATAGTCACCCCCATCCCTGGTCTTACAAGAACCGAGGGTAATCTTCTGGGCACTCGCCGAGAAACTGAAGAATACAGAAATTATCAGGACAATATATCGAGTCAGCATACTCATTCATTTTAGATTCAACCTCACAAAGGTATTAAAAAAAATTGATACCACAAAGCGTTTTATAAATTATTCACTAACTTTGTCCAATTATAGCGAAAATAAAATGTGAGCACAAAAGTCTGCATATTATTTGGCATTTTACCGAATTTACAGTATCTTTGTGCGCAAATACCATAAAAAATGAAATTCATTGGAATCATACCTGCCCGTTATGCCTCCACACGATTTCCGGGTAAGCCCCTGGCCCTTTTGGGAGGAAAGACGGTCATACAACGAGTCTACGAACAAGCCACGGCTGTGTTGGAAGAAGCCTACGTGGCCACTGACGACGAGCGCATCTATAACACCGTCGTTCAGTTTGGCGGCCGGGCTGTCATGACCCGTAGCGACCACAAGAGCGGCACCGACCGCATCGAGGAAGCCGCTGAGACAATTGGCACCGACGCTGATGTCATTATCAACATCCAAGGCGACGAGCCCTTTGTACAGAAAAGTCAATTAGAAACTTTAATAAAGCTATTTGACAATTCAGAGACACAAATAGGTACAATAGGAAAACACTTTGAAGACATGGAGGCGGTCATGAATCCTAATTCTCCCAAGATTGTGCTGGACCGCCGCGGGTTTGCCCTCTATTTCAGCCGTTCTGTCATCCCCCATGTCAGAGGTCGGGAACAGAGCGAGTGGCTGCAGCATTTCCCATACCTCAAGCACCTCGGACTGTACGCCTACCGTCGAGAGGTTTTGCGCGAGATAACACAGTTGCCACAGTCACCGTTAGAGAAGGTAGAAAGTCTGGAACAGCTGCGCTGGCTGGAGAACGGCTACCGCATCCGCGTGGGACTCACTGATGTGGAGACAGTCGGCATTGATACGCCAGAAGACTTGCACAGAGCTGAGATTTTCCTAAGAGAGATGCAGGGTCGTTAACCTTGCATCTCTCTTAACAATTGCTTTTGTCGGTCTGTCAACCTCGTCGGCAGCTTTACCTGATAGGTCAGAATAAGGTCTGTCCCTCCTCTGCCTTTTCCACGCAGGCGCACCTTTGTTCCTGGCTGTGTCTCTGGTTTCACCTTCAGTTTCAGTCGGTCGCCGGTTCCCGTTGTCACCATGATATCGCCACCCAGCAGTGCCGTATAGAGGTCGATGGTAACTGTTGCCTCCGTATTTGCAGGTTGTCGCCGATAAGAATTTCCGCCGAACAGGTCCTGGAAGAACGATGAGAATCCGCCACCTCCAGAAAATGACGAGAAGTCGAAGCCCTCGAAGGGATTTCCGCCCTGACCGCCGAAACCACCGTACGGAGATCCTCCAGCCCGCTCGTAAGCGTCAGCCTGACGCCACTGTTCGCCATATTTGTCATATTTGGCACGCTTTTCAGGGTCACCTATCACATCGTAAGCCTCCGTCAGCGCCTGGAACTTAGCCTTCGCTTTGGGGTCGTCCGGATGCAAATCCGGATGAAACTGCTTTGCACGCTTCAGATATGCCCGCTTCACATCCTTTTGAGGGATGGATTTGTCGACGCCTAGGATTTTATAATAATCAATAAATGCCATATTCTGCTCCTCCTTATTTTTAAATTCTACTTCTTTTCTTTAACCAAAGCAGCAAAAAGCGTGCCTAACAACTTGCACAATTCAAAAAATAATTTTACCTTTGCAAGTATGAAGAAAACCACACTTTCCATTCTGGCATTATTATGCTTTACAACAACAATGATAGCACAAGAGAGTAAGACTGTCACACTTCGGCTCATAGAGACCAGCGACGTACATGGAGCCTTTTTCCCTTACGACTTCATCGAGCGCAGGCCCATGCGTGGCACCATGGCCCGTGTCAGCACCTATGTCAAACGCCAGCGAAAGCAGTTCGGCAAGAATCTCATTCTGCTCGACAACGGAGACATCCTGCAGGGACAGCCCACATGCTATTATACCAATTTCGTCAACACTGCCGAGCCCAACGTCGCCGCCGAAGTTGTTAATTACCTTGGCTACGACGCGCAAGTATTCGGCAACCACGACGTAGAGACGGGCCATGCCGTCTACGACAAATGGATTCGCGAATTGAAGTGTCCCACATTGGGCGCCAACATCATCGACCTGAAGAGCGGCAAACCCTATGTAGAGCCCTATCTCCTGCTGGAGCGCGACGGTGTACGCATCGCCGTGTTAGGCATGCTCACGCCAGCTATTCCCAACTGGCTCCACCAGTCGCTGTGGAGTGGCATGCGTTTTGAGGAGATGGTGGGCTGCGCCAAACGATGGGTAAAGATACTACGTGAGAAGGAGCAGGCCGATGTCGTGATTGGCCTCTTCCACAGCGGTTGGGATGGTGGCATCCATACCGACCAGTATGATGAGGATGCCACCCGCAAAGTGGCAGAACAGGTAGAAGGCTTCGACGTCATCTTCTTCGGCCACGACCATACTGAGAAGCGCCAGAACGTCAAGGGTGTGCTCTGCCTCGACCCGTCGTGCAACGCCGTCAAGGTAGCACAGGCCACGTTGAAGTTAAGGGTCGGCAGAGGCAAGACAAGGGTCATTGAGAAGCGGGGCGAGATTGTCGATGTGACCGACGAGGCCGTCGACGAGGAGTTTGTCGCCCACTTCAAGACGCAAGCCGACAGCATACGCCAATATGTGGAGCGCCAAATCAGCTACTTCGAGAATACGGTTAGCTCGCGCGACGCATTCTTCGGACCTTCCGCCTTCTGCGACTACATCCATGAGTTGCAACTGGAGGAGACAGGCGCCGACCTTTCCTTTAATGCGCCGCTGCAGTTTGACACAGAGATAAAAGCAGGCCCTGTCTACATGAGCGACATGTTCAAGCTTTACCGTTACGAAAACCAGATTTACACGCTCCGCATGAGGGGCGATGAGATTCGTCGCCATCTGGAGATGTCATACGATTTGTGGGTAAATACCATGAAGTCTCCCGACGACCACATCATGCAACTTACAGACCATTCCTGGAACGACCAGCAGCGGATGGGATTTAAGAACCTGACCTTCAATTTCGACACGGCTGTCGGTATCGACTATGAGGTTGACGTCACCCAGCCCGACGGTCAGAAGGTGCACATCCTTCAGTTCTCCGACGGTCGTCCTTTCGAGGAAGACAAATGGTACGTAGTGGCCATGAACAGCTACCGCGGCAACGGCGGCGGCGAGCTACTGGTGCGGGGGGCAGGCATCCCGATGGACAGCATACCCTCGCGTATCCTCTCCATCAGCGAGCGCGACCAGCGCTACTACCTAACCCGTAAAATCGAGCGCGAGCAGCATGTCAAGGCGCGCGCCTACAACAACTGGCGCTTCATTCCCGAAGAATGGGCACGCCCTGCCCTCGACCGCGACCGTAAACTCATTTTCAAGGAAAGATAAGAACAGCCCTATACCCATGAAATATTTTGTATTCTGCCAGAGTGATATCGTTTTGGAACACACGTCCGACGGCTATCAGATTCCCATTGAGCCGCCCGTGGCCCTAAAGCCATGGACCACCGTCATGAACGTCGATGGCGACCGGGCCTACCGCATCGACCAGCCCATCGACTCGCCCGACTCGCGTTATGAGATGTGCCCACTCAGGCAAAGTTATTACAAACTTTCACACGACGATTACCTGAGAGCCGGCAAGTGTCAGGAACTGCTGTATTGGGACCAGAACACAAAGTTCTGTGGCGTCTGCGGCGGTCCCATGCGCTTCGACACTGACATTTCCAAGAAATGCGAGCACTGTGGCAAGGAGATATGGCCACAACTGGCTATCGCCATCATCGTGCTCATCCGCAAAGGACACGAAGTGCTGCTGGTACATGCCAAGAATTTCCGCAGCGACTTCTATGGTCTGGTGGCGGGCTTCGTAGAAACTGGCGAGACGCTGGAAGAGGCTGTCCGCCGCGAAGTGATGGAGGAGACTGGCCTGCACATTACCAATCTGCGCTACTTTGGTTCTCAGCCATGGCCCTATCCCTGTGGACTGATGGTTGGATTCACTGCCGACTATGACAGCGGGCGCCTACACCTGCAGCGCTCGGAGCTGTCGAAGGGTGCCTGGTTTGACAAAGACCACCTCCCCCATATCCCCGAGAAACTAAGCATCGCCCGCCAGCTCATAGATTACTGGCTGGAAGAGGAGGCGCCTCGATGAGGAAGTTGCACTCGATAGCCAGTTTCACTGACCTTCTCATACTGGTGATGGTGGTGGTGCTCTTCCCGCTCAGTCCGTTCACCCCCTACCAGCCGTTCGTCGCCCCGCACATCGCCGACAAGCTTGAGATTCGCTACTGCAAGCCAGTCGACCCAGACAGCATACAATCTGCCCTGCACTATGTAGAGAAGGAGATAGAGGAGATGGACTACTACCTCCGCGTGCATAACGTCACCGACGACGGCTACCCCCTGGTGGCTCGCTACAACAGCAGACTTCAGGAAGAATACCGCCGGCTGAAGTATGCGGCAAACTGCACGGTCCAGACTGCCAAGCCCGCCGAGCGTCGCTACATTCCAGCCAGCAAGCGCCCCATGATAGCCGTCAAGACCATGGGCGGCCACTGGAAGGCAGGGCACTTCACCATGGGGCCGCTGAAGGGGCACGGCATCGTGCGCGACTACAAGGGGCGTATCGTTTCTGCACTCTTTGACGCCGACACGGTGGTCACAGCCATCCGCATCGACTCCACCGGTATATACCGCGGACAGATGGATGCCTACTATCAGGCATGCGGTCAGGGCATCATGGACGAATGGGACGGATGCCACAAAGACGGATTCTGGTACGACGACCGCATGAACGGCTTCGGGTTCGACTCGTCGCCCGACCACCAGTTGCGCATTGGCGAATGGAAGATGGGGAACTACCTTGGAGAGAAGATGAAGTATACCGCCGAGCGCATCTACGGCATCGACATCTCGCGCCACCAGCACGAGAAAGGACGCAGGCGCTATGGCATCCACTGGCACCAGCTGCGCATCACCTCTTTGGGCAAGCGCCACCCGACGGACGGGCGCACCTTTCCAGTGTCTTTCGTCTATATCAAGGCTACCGAGGGGACCACCATCCGGAACCGATATTTCGCAGCAGACTATCGCAAGGCGCACAAGCACGGCATCCACGTCGGGGCGTACCACTTCTTCTCCTTGAAGTCGACAGCAGCCGCCCAGGCCGCCTACTTCCTGCGGCACTCCATCATACGCGGCAGCGACTTCCCGCCCGTGCTCGACGTCGAGCCCAGCGAAGCACAAATCAAGAAAATAGGTGGCGACGACGAGCTGATGCGACGCATCCGCATCTTCCTGCAACAGGTCGAGCACCACACCGGCAAGCGTCCCATTCTGTACGTCAGCCAGATGTTTGTCAACCGCCACATGAGAAGGGCGACAGACATCAAGCAGAAGTACAACATCTGGATAGCCCGCTACGGCCAGTACCGGCCCGACGTCAGACTCGTGTTCTGGCAGCTATCCCCAGACGGTCATGTCACAGGCATCACAGGTCCTGTCGACATCAACGTGTTCAACGGCTATCAAGGTCAGTTTGAAGAATTTGTGCGGACAGGCATTCACAAATAGAACACCCCCGTCAGCCGACGGTACTCGTCGTCACCGACGGTCATCTCCTCGTACACGGTCGTGCAGGGATGCTTTCGGAAAGCCAGGAGATAGCGGCGAACCGGTTTTCCCACAGCCGTACGCACCCCACATACCCTGCTGGCAAAGAACCCCACAAACGTAGCCTCATCCTCCATTCTGCGCCGATAGTCAAACGGCACCACGACGCTCAGTTCCCCGTCGTCTGCCAGCAGCCGCCATGCGGCACGCATCAGTTCGGCATACGTCAGGGTCGACGCATGGCGGGCCATGCTGCGCTGCGCATCGGGCGCCTTCAGCGAATCAATAAAGAAAGGTGGATTGCTGACGATGGCGTCATAGACTCCGTCATGCTGTTGCAAAGCCTCGCAGCAGACTGACACCCGCTTGGCGAAGGGCGAATCCGCCACGTTCCGGACGGCCTGACATACGGCAGCCTCGTCGATGTCGATGGCCGTCACCGTCGCCTCGCCATAGCGTTGTGCCATCATCAGGGCGATGATGCCCGTCCCCGTTCCAGCGTCTAAGACGTGTCGCCCGCCTGCCGCCCAGGCACCCAGCAGCACGCCGTCGGTTCCCACCTTCATGGCACACTGGTCTTGCGCTATCACAAACTGCTTGAATGCAAATACCGACTTGTCGTGCTGGCTCATATCTGAAACTTCTTTTTGCGTTCTCGGCGTGCCTTCTGCGGGACACCGGCAGGCCCAGCCGACTTGATGGTTTTCACACCGCGGTAGCCGTTCCAGCGGTCGTGGATGCGCCTCACGTAGTCGACCGTCTCCGAACCGCGCATATAGCCGTTTCTGACGACGGGATCGTTATAGAACTGAGGCTGACTGAGTTTCAGCACGAAAGGTTCCACGTCGCGCCAGTGCAATGGGTTGCGCCCGTACTTACGTGCCAGTGCCATGGCGTCACGGATGTGGAATCCGCCACCGTTGTAGGCAGCCAGCACAAACTTGATGCGCTCTGAGCGCTCACGGACATCGGCAAAGGAATGTTCCAGCTCAGCGAGATACCTCACAGCCGCCGCAATGTTCTGCTCGGGGTTGTATATCTGGCTGCGGTGCAATCCCAGATGGTCAGCCGTGCTGGGCATGATCTGCATCAGTCCACAGGCACCGGCCCACGATTGGGCGCGCGGGTCGAAGGTAGACTCCTGATAGCACTGCGCGGCCAACAGCCGCCAGTCCCAGCGGATGGTCTGTGCGTAACGCTGGAAGTAGCCGTCGTAATGAGAGATGACGCCACCGCTGCGGTTGAGCATGGGAGCGAAGACGCGCCGCCTGACGCTGCGCGACGACAACAGATACTGCTCCTGCCTCTTCACCTCCGCCAGCAGTGACGGGCGGTACCATTCACGCAGTTCGTCCTGCAGTTCGTCCTTTCCTTCGCCCACCATCCAGCCCGGCCCCTCCTTTCCGAGCGGATAACAGATAAAATCCGCCTCACCGTCGGCCAGTCGCTGCAGCATCTCCGTCGTGTCGCGGCACACCTCCATGCGCAGGCTGACACCCAGTTTGTGCGCAAAGCGCTGCGCCATCAGGTACTGCGCACCCAGATGCCTTCCGCGATAGTCGTAGTAGGTGTCCGGACCCGTCAGGGTCAGGGCAATCATTTCGCCATTCAGCTGGATATCATCCAGGTCGAAATCGTCGTCGGGTATGCTGTCCATCACCTCGCCCCATGGTGTCACCAGAGGCTCCTGACGTTTTTGGCCACAACCTGCGGCCAACATCAGCAATACCAAAAACTGTATATAAATACCTTTTCGTCTCAATTTATCGGCAATTTGGCTGCAAAAGTAATCATTTTCTTGCAAATATCGCTGGAAATGTGTAAATTTGCAGGCTAAATTTAGAGAATATTATAAATATGTTAAGAATAGCTGTTCAATCCAAAGGCCGCCTGTTTGACGACACGATGAGCCTGCTCGCAGAGTCAGACATCAAGGTCAGTTCCGGCCGCCGCACCCTGCTCGTCCAGTCGGGCAATTTTCCCTTAGAAGTATTATACCTGCGCGACGATGACATCCCCCAGAGCGTAGCCAGCGGTGTTGCCGATATAGGCGTAGTGGGCGAAAACGAGTTTGTCGAGCGTGGCGAGGATGCCGAGATTATCTCGCGTCTGGGCTTCTCCAAATGCCGTCTGTCACTGGCCATTCCCAAGGACATTGACTACCCCGGGGGCAGCTGGTTCAGCGGCAAGAAGATAGCCACCTCCTACCCCAACATCCTGCGCCGTTTCCTCAGCCAGAACAACATTGAGGCAGAGATTCACGTCATCACGGGCTCGGTCGAAATCAGTCCCGGCATCGGTTTGGCCGATGGCATCTTCGATATTGTCAGCAGCGGTTCCACGCTGGTCAGCAACAATCTGCGCGAGGTGGAAGTGGTCATGCAGAGCGAGGCCCTACTCATCGGTCACAAGGGCATGTCACAGGATAAGCGAGATGTCCTAGAGCAGATGCTTTTCCGCTTCAAGGCCGTCAAGGAGGCAGAAGATAAGAAGTACGTGCGCATGAATGCTCCCAAGGCGCGCCTGCAGGAGATTATCAGCGTGCTGCCTGGCCTGAAGAGCCCCACCATCATCCCGCTGGCCGACGAAGACTGGTGCTCGGTGCATACCGTGCTCGACCAGAAGCGTTTCTGGGAGATTATCGGTAAGTTGAAGGAGATGGGAGCCCAGGGCATCCTTGTAACGCCCATCGAGAAGATGATTATTTAATATGCCGTAGAACTTTTGACGATGAAAATATACAGGAATCCGAACAGAGAGCAGTGGACAGAGATTATATCACGCCCGCGCCTTGACCTCGCGAAGTTAAACGAGACGGTCAGCCGCGTGCTGTCCGACATCCGGCAGCGGGGAGACGCCGCCGTGAAGGAATACGAACAGCAGTTCGACCATGCCAACCTCTCGCAGCTGGCCGTTACCGAGGCCGAGATTGACGAGGCCGAGCAGCACGTCAGCAACGAGTTGCGCGACGCCATCATCCTGGCCCACCACAACATCAAAGTGTTCCATATCTCCCAGCGCTTCGTCGGTCAGAAGGTAAAGACGCAGGAAGGCGTAGTCTGCTGGCAGAAGAGCGTGGCCATCGAGCGCGTCGGACTCTACATCCCCGGAGGCACGGCCCCCCTCTTCTCTACGGTACTGATGCTCGCCACCCCAGCCAAGATAGCCGGCTGCAAGGAGATTGTGCTGTGCACCCCCCCCGACAGCGAGGGGAAGGTCAATCCCGCCATCCTCGTGGCAGCCCGCATCGCCGGCGTTCAGAAGATTTACAAGATTGGCGGCGTACAAGCCATCGGCGCCATGGCCTACGGCACAGAAAGTGTTCCCAAGGTACACAAGATATTCGGTCCGGGCAATCAGTACGTCATGGCCGCCAAGCAGCACGTCAGCATCGACGAGGTAGCCATCGACATGCCGGCCGGTCCTTCGGAAGTCTGCGTCCTGGCCGACGCATCGGCCAATGCCGAGTTCATCGCCGCCGACCTGCTGTCGCAGGCCGAGCACGGCATCGACTCGCAGGTGCTCTTCATCACCACCAGCGAGCAGAAGCTCACCGAGGTACAGCAGGAGGTAGACCGCCAGTTGGCACTGCTTCCGCGCCGCGACATTGCGGTCAAGGCGCTCGACAACAGCCGCTTCGTGCTCGTCGGCAGCGAGTCGGAGATGATAGACCTCAGCAATGCCTATGCCCCCGAGCACCTGATACTGCAAACCCGCGACTACGACCAGCTGGCCGAGCGAGTGGTCAATGCCGGCAGCGTGTTCCTGGGCCCCTATGCCTGCGAGAGTGCCGGCGACTATGCCAGCGGCACCAACCACACGCTGCCCACCCACGGCTATGCGACAGCCTACAACGGTGTCAACCTGGACAGCTACTGCCGCAAAATCACTTTCCAGCACCTCACCGAAGAGGGTATCCGCCAAATCGGACACGCCGTAGAGCTGATGGCCGAGGCCGAACAGCTGGACGCTCACAAGAATGCGATGACCGTGCGCATGCGAACAATTGAAAACTGAAGGTAAAAGCAATGATTAGTTTAGAGCAATTAGTGAGGCCGAACATCTGGAGCCTGGCACCGTACTCTTCTGCACGCGACGAATACTCAGGCAAGGAGGCCCACACCTTTCTCGACGCCAACGAGAACCCCTACAACGAGCCGTACAACCGCTACCCCGATCCGCTGCAGCGCGAACTGAAACAGCGCCTGTCCAAGGTGAAAGGCATACCCGCGGAGAACATCTTCCTGGGCAATGGCAGCGACGAGGCCATCGACCTGGCATTCCGCGTCTTCTGCGAGCCGGGGCGCGACAACGTGGTGGCTATCGCCCCCACCTACGGCATGTATCAGGTGTGCGCCGACATCAACGACGTGGAGTACCGCACCGTACTGCTTGACGAGCACTACCAGTTCAGTGCCGACGCGCTGCTGGCCGCCTGCGACGCCCGCACCAAGATAGTATGGCTCTGCTCACCTAACAACCCCACCGGCAACTCACTCGACAGGGACGAGATGCTGAAGGTGCTGTCGCGCTTCGAGGGCATCGTGGTGGTCGACGAGGCCTACATCGACTTTGCCCAGCAGCCGACCATGCGCACCGAGCTGGCAGCCC
Organism: Prevotella sp.; assembly: GCA_017847725.1. Lineage (GTDB taxonomy): Bacteria > Bacteroidota > Bacteroidia > Bacteroidales > Bacteroidaceae > Prevotella. Next base: position 11,827 of record JAGAXW010000026.1, on the reverse strand, counting down.
ACCCCAACCTGATTATCCTGCAGACCATGTCGAAGGCCTGGGGGGCGGCAGCCATCCGCCTCGGCATGGCATTTGCCTCACGCGACATCATTGCTATATATAATAAGGTGAAGTATCCCTACAACGTGAACCTCCTCACCCAGCAACAAGCCTTAGAGGCGTTGAGCGACCCCTTTGAGGTCGACAAGTGGGTGAAGACGCTGCTGCAGGAGCGCACCAGGCTGATGCAGGCATTCCGCGACCTGCCCTGCTGCGAACAGTTGTTCAAGACCGATGCCAACTTCTTTCTGGCGCGCATGAACGACGCCCAGAAGATTTACGACTATCTGGTCGACCAGGGCATCATCGTCAGAAACCGCAACCGCGTACAACTCTGTCGCAACTGTCTGCGCATCACCATCGGCACACGCTCTGAGAATAGCGAACTACTCGCCGCCCTCCGCCAGTACAACGAGTAAGATGGAGCGCCTCTGGAACCGCAACTACATGAAGGTGATGACCGCCAATTTCGCACTGTTCTTCGCCTTCTACCTGCTGACACCGCTGCTCCCGCTATACCTGCACGAGACCTTCGGAGCCACCAAGGACGTCATCGGCCTCGTACTCTCCGGCTATACCATCATAGCACTGCTGTGCCGCCCGTTCAGCGGCTACTTTGTTGACTCCTATCCGCGCAAGGCAGTGTTACTCATAGCCTACGCCGCCTTTGCCATCTTCTTCGCCGGCTACCTGGCAGCATCTACCCTGCTGCTCTTCACCATTGTGCGCACCCTGCACGGTGGTCCCTTCGGAGCTGTCACCGTGGCCAACTCCACGGCAGCCATCGACGTGCTGCCTTCCTCGCGCCGCAACGAGGGCATCGGCTACTACGGCCTTAGCAACAACCTGGCCATGGCCATCTCGCCCACCTTTGCCATCTTCGTCTACACACAGACACACAACTTCCAGCTGCTTTTCTGGCTGGCCTTCGCCATCGCCCTGTTCGGCCTGGCCGTCGACGCCACCGTCACCCTAAAGCCCTTCACCGCCCCCACGACCAAGCGGTCGACGGTCAGCCTCGACCGTTTCTTCCTGTTGCGCGGCTGGCTGCTGGGAGCCGACATGGTGTTCTTCGGCTTCTGTTTCGGCGTCATCAGCAACTACCTCGCCATATATGGCAAGCAGGTGCTCGGCATCACCGGCGGCACAGGCACGTGGTTTATGCTCTGCTCAGTCGGGCTCATCCTCTCGCGCCTGCAGGGCGGCAAGGCGCTTCGTCAGGGCCGCCTGACGCATAACGCCTCCGAGGGCATGCTCATCTCGCTGGTCGGCTACACCCTCTTCGTGGCGATGCCTGCCCTCGGCACGCTCTTCACCGGCCAGGCCCCTGCCCTTTCAGCCGTCGGCTATTATGGCTCGGCACTGCTCATCGGACTGGGCAACGGCCACCTGTGGCCCGCTTTCCAGAACATGATGATCTCCATGGCCCACCACAACGAGCGCGGCACGGCCAACAGCACCATCCTCATCTCATGGGACTTCGGCATGGGGCTGGGCATCCTCCTGGGCGGCATCATCGCCGAGGCAGCCGGCTACACGGCAGCCTTCTGGACCGTCGCCGCAGTCAACCTCGCCGGCGTCGCCCTCTACTTCCTCAAGGCACGCCAGTTCTACATCAATCGGCAGATAGCGCAAGAAAAATAATTTTTCTTTTGGCATTTTACACAATTTACGCTATCTTTGCATACAAATTAACTCTAAAACAAATTACAACTATGCAAAGTGACCCCAAGCAGTGCCTCTACTGCACCAACAACCAGACCCTCCACGACCTGATGATCGAGTTTGCCCAACTGCGCGTCTCGCGCGCTTTCCTGTTCAAGGAGCAGACCTACCGCGGCCGCTGCCTCGTGGCTTACAAGGACCACGTCAACGACCTCAACGAGCTGAGCGACGACGACCGCAACGCCTTCATGGCCGATGTTGCCCAGGTGACGCGCGCCATGCAGAAGGCCTTCAACCCCGTCAAGATCAACTACGGTGCTTATAGCGACAAGCTGTCTCACCTCCACTTCCACCTGGCCCCCAAGTACGAGGGCGGTCCCGACTACGGCGGCACATTCCAGATGAATCCCGGCAAGGTTTACCTCACCGACGCCGAATACGCAGAGATGATTGAGAAGATTAAAGCAAACCTGTAAGACTATGGCCATCGTAAAACCCTTCAAGGGCATCCGCCCCCCCAAGAACCTGGTAGAGCAGGTAGAGAGCCGTCCCTACGACGTGCTCGACAGTGAAGAGGCACGCGCCGAGGCCGGCGACAACGAGAAGAGCCTCTACCACATCATCAAGCCCGAAATCGACTTCCCCGTGGGCACCTCGGAGTACGACCCTCGCGTCTACGAAAAGGCTGCCGAGAACTTCCAGAAATTCCAGGACCGTGGCTGGCTGGTGCAGGACGACAAGGAGCACTACTACATCTACGCCCAGACCATGCAGGGCAAGACGCAGTACGGCCTCGTAGTCTGCGCCCACACCGACGACTACCAGAAGGGCAACATCAAGAAGCACGAGCTGACACGCCGCGACAAGGAGGAGGACCGCATGAAGCACGTCCGCGTGAACAATGCCAACATCGAGCCCGTCTTCTTCGCCTACCCCGACAACGCGGTACTCGACACCCTCATCATGCGCTATGCCCAGACGGAGCCGGAGTATGACTTCATAGCTCCCATCGACGGCTTCCGCCACCAGTTCTGGATCATCGACGACGACCAGGACACGGAGACCATCACCCGTGAGTTTGCCAAGATGCCCAGCCTCTACATCGCCGACGGCCACCACCGCTCGGCGGCCGCCGCCCTCGTGGGACAAGAGAAGCAGCAGCAGAACCCCAACCACCGCGGCGACGAGGAGTACAACTACTTCATGGCCGTCTGCTTCCAGGCCTCACAGCTCACCATCCTCGACTACAACCGCGTGGTCAAGGACCTCAACGGCCTCTCGTCCGAGGAGTTCCTCGCTGCCCTACAGGTCAACTTCCTGGTCGAGGACAAGGGCACCGACATCTACAAGCCGCAGCAGCTCCATGAGTTCTCGCTCTATCTGGACGGCCACTGGTTCTCGCTGAAGGCCAAGGAGGGCACCTACGACAACAGCGACCCCATCGGCGTGCTCGACGTCGACATCTCCAGCCGACTCATCCTCGACGAGATACTGAACATCGGTGACCTGCGCTCCTCGAAGCGTATCGACTTCGTGGGCGGACTGCGCGGACTGGGCGAGCTGAAGCGCCGTGTCGACTCGGGCGAGATGCGTGCCGCCCTGGCACTCTATCCCGTCACCATGCAGCAGATTATGGACATCGCCGACTCAGGCAAGATTATGCCCCCCAAGGCCACCTGGTTCGAGCCCAAGCTGCGCTCCGGACTCGTCATCCACAAACTCTCGTAGATGACCGACGAGTATCGTACCATAGCAACAGAAAGCGAGGGATATTACACCGAGAAGCGGAGTAAGTTCCTCGCTTTTGCCCACCCCGTCAGCACGGTCGACGAGGTGAAAGACATTGTCGGTCGCTACCGCAAGCAATACTACGACGCCCGCCATGTCTGCTACGCCTACATGCTGGGCGCCGATCGCACCGACTTCCGTGCCAACGACGACGGCGAGCCCAGCAGCACCGCCGGCAAACCCATCCTCGGCCAAATCAACTCACACGAACTGACCGACATCCTCATCGTCGTCGTGCGCTACTACGGCGGTGTCAACCTTGGCACCAGTGGCCTCATCGTGGCCTACCGCGAGGCCGCCGCAGACGCCATCAGCCACGCCACCATCCAGACCCGTCAGGTGGAGGAGCTGGTGCGCTACAGCTTCGCCTATCCGCAGATGAACGATGTCATGCGCATCGTCAAGGACATGCAGCCCCGCATCATCAGCCAGACCTACGACAACACGTGCGACATCGTGCTGTCCATCCGCAAGGGTGAGGCCGACCGGCTCCGCAGCCGCCTCCAGCAACTGCTGTGACGGAGCGTGCTTCGCGCGTGGGGGGCGTCGCGCGAAGCGGAGAATCCGACGGAGAACCGTCGGGCGTGGGGGTGGGGCGTGTCACCGTTTTCCTGCGAAATAAGCATCGCCGCCACAGACATACTGCGCACACATCTCGGCGCAACGCTCACCGTCGACACCGGCGGAGACGATGCCACCGGCATAGCCGGCTCCCTCGCCACAGGGGAAGAGCCCTTCGAGGCGCACGTGCATGAGCGTCTGCGCGTCGCGCACGATGCGCACGGGCGCAGAGGTACGCGTCTCGACACCTATCATGACGGCCTCGTTGGTGAGGAACCCGTGACTCATACGGCCAAAGGTCTTGAAACCCTCCTGCAGACGGTGACTGACCGCCTGCGGCAGCCAGAAATGCAGGGGCGACGAGATGAGACCGGGGGCATACGACGAGCGCGGCAGGTCGTAGCTGAGGCGGCGGTTGACGAAGTCGGCCATGCGCTGGGCGGGGGCTGTCTGCCTGCGGTTGCCCTGCTGCCAGCAGTCGTGCTCGAGCTGTTCCTGGAAGTGCATGACGCGCAGAGGGTCGTCGCCCTCGATGTCGTCAGCCCGCGTCTCCACCACCATGCCGCTGTTCGACCACTGGCCGCCACGGTTCGACGGTGACATGCCGTTGACGACAATCTGCTCACGGTCGGTGGCGGCGGGAATGACGAAGCCGCCGGGGCACATGCAGAAGGAATAGACGCCACGGCCGTCGACCTGCGTCACGAAGGAGTATTCGGCAGCGGGCAGATAGCGGCCGCGCCCCTGACGGCTGTGGTACTGTATCTGGTCGATGAGCATGGAGGGGTGCTCCAGGCGCACGCCGACAGCGATGCCCTTGGCCTCGAGCTCGATATGACTGTCGGCCAGGTAGCGGTATACGTCGCGGGCGGAGTGACCCGTGGCCAGGATGACGGGTCCCATGTATCGCCGTTGGCTCGGGGCCGCCGGATTGCTGCTGACGGCCTCGACGCCGACCACGCGACTGCCGTCGAGCAGCAGGCGCGTCATGCGGGTCTGGAAGTGCACCTCGCCGCCACTGCGCAGAATGGTGTTGCGCATGTTCTCGATGACGCGCGGCAGCTTGTCGGTGCCGATGTGGGGATGGGCGTCGGCCAGAATGTTGGTGGAGGCGCCGTGCTGGCAGAACACGTTCAGTATCTTCTCCGTCGAGCCGCGCTTCTTGGAGCGGGTGTAGAGCTTGCCGTCCGAATAGGCTCCTGCCCCACCCTCGCCGAAACAGTAGTTGCTCTCGGGGTCTACCTGCTGCGTCTTGGTGATCTGCGAGAGGTCGCGCTTGCGCTCGTGGACATCCTTGCCACGCTCCAGGACGACAGGGCGCAGGCCGAGCTCTATCAGCCGGAGGGCGGCAAAGAGACCGCCGGGGCCGGCTCCGACGACGACGACCTGCGGACGGTCGCTGACGTCGGGATAGTCGGTATGCTGGTATTCGTCGTCGGCAGGCTGCTCGTTGATGTAGGCGCGCACCTTCAGGTTGACGAAGATGGTACGCTGGCGGGCATCGATGCTGCGGCGCAGGATGCGGAGCGACGCCAGCGTGCGCACGTCGAAGCCGTACTCGTCGGCCAGCCAGCCGCGAAGGGCCTGCTCGTTGGCAGCCACCTGCGGCAGCACGCGTATCTGGTACTCCTGTATCATCCCTCCTTGAAGAGGTCCTGGATTTCCTCTATCTCGTCGTCGTCAAACCATTTGTTCAGTCGCTCCCTGGCCTTGCCCTGTATGTCGGGGTCGATGTCGGTCCATACCTTCTTCAGCACGAACAGCAGCACAGCCAGGTCGTCGCCGAGTCCGACAATGGGTATGGCGTCGGGCACCACGTCGAGCGGGCTGATCATGTAGCCCAGTGCACCGATAATCATGGCCTTGTTGGCCGCGCTGATCTTGTCGCTCTGCAGCGTGTAGTAGAGGATGAGTGCGGCATATACCATCTTAGCTCCGGCGCGCTTGGCGATGCGCGATACTTTCTCGACAAAGTCCGTCTGTGAGAACTTGCCGGCATAACTCATAAAATCGGGTAGTTCCATGTCTTTCTCTTATTATTGTTTATTGTATGATTCGGATGACTCTTATTCCCGTGTGGGAAGGGTGTTTCTGGAGATAGCGGCCCAGCGTCATGGGCTCGGTGACGACTTTCTTGTGCAGCTGCGAGGCGTTGAGCAGGTGCAGCCCGTCGCGCTGCCATACAGCGAAGCCCAGATGGGCTATCTCGAGTCCCTTCTTGCTGGTGGTGATGGCGATGATGTCGCCGTCGCGGATGGTCTGGCGCAGCAGTGGGGTATCGCGCTCGAGTTGCTGCTTTGGGATGTAGCGGTAGGTCTGTCCGCAGAGCTGCGCCTCCTGCCGGCGTATGACGTCGACCAACTGCTGGCTATCGCGCAGTGCCTGGTAGTATTGGGGGTGACTGCTCATGAAGGTGGCGTCGACGACCTGCAGGGCCGTGAAGGGCGGGTCGGGCTGCTGTATCTCGCTAACGTACTGCATGAGCGTGTTGTCGGCAATCCAGTCGGTGAAATAGTGCAGCCTGCTGGTGTAGCCGTCGATGCGGCCCTGTCGGTAGCGCAGCTGGCGCAGCACGTCCAGATAGTCGGTCCAGCGCTTCCGGCCCTGATGGGCACAGACAGTCAGCGCCGTCACCGTCTCCACCAGTGTGGTGCAGTCCAGCTGGCGGGTGTTAACCACCAGCTGTTCGCGACTGCCAACCTCGAGGGTGTGGGCAACATACGGCACTCCGTGAAGACGGCGTGCGAACCACAGGGGCGAGGTGGTGCGTGTCGACTTGTGCAGCAGTCGGCACACCGTGACGCTGTCCTTGCGGTCGTAGGTGACCTGCGCCGGGGCGGCCAGCACGATGGCTGTCAGCAGTATCGTCAGCATGTATCTCATAATGTCTTCTTCTTTTTATAGGGTCCTCGCGCTCCGAAGTTGTAGCCGATGTACAGCTTCAGGTCGCCAAGTATATTGTTCGCCGCAAAGTTGGCCTTTCGGTAGTTGTAGGTGCGGATGATGGCGCTGCAGCCGGCATACCACCGCGTGTTGTTGTAGACCACGCCGAAGCGCCCGATGCCGTCGATGTTGAAGTTGTTCAGGTCGAAGCCCCGCGCCCCGGCCTCAGCCGTCTCGCCTCGCGAGTTCTTGTACGACAGTGCCAGCGACAGCGTGGAGCTGAGCAGCCAGTTGCGGGCAAACACCCAGTTGTAGCCATAGCCCACCGAGGCGCTCACGTTGTAGTACCTGACGCTGTTGAACATCAGGGCACTGTCCAGCTCGACGTGCTGTGAGCCGCAATGCTCGTCGACCATCTTCTTCAGCTGCTTGTGGTCGAAATCGATGCTGTTGCGCATGTATCCCAGTCCGGCCATCCACGAGCCGCAGCTAATCTTCTGACAGGTGCTCTGGGCGAAGGCTGCGGGATAGGAGAAGCGCTGATGGTTGAAGATGTAGTACAAGTTGACGCCGCTGATTCCCACGTTGATGCCCTCGAAGGGCAGGCCTTCCAACGCCTCGGTGTTCACGTGGCGCCCCAGCTGCACGTCGTCAATCTTATAGTTGTTGCGGGTGTGGCGGTAGTAGATGTCGGCGCCTATCTGTGCGCTGTAGATGCTGAAGTCCAGGCCGTGCCAAGCGCCGATGCTGCTGAAGTTGATATTGCTCAGGTCGATGGTGTAACCCAGTATCACCCAGCGCCAACCGATGTAGGGCCCCATCTTGACACCCGTCTGCGGCAGGAACGACACCGACTGGCGGTCGTCGCCCGTCGTGCTGAGCCGGTAGGAGTCATAGGTGTAGCTGGCCTGCAGCATGAGCGACCAGTTGTAGTGCTGCGGCTCTACGTAGTTGGTGTCGATATAGCTGAAGCCCCTGATGGTACGCCTCAGCCAGCTGAGCTGGCGCGGCTGCTCCACACTGATGGTGTCGCCACCCCACACGTTTGTCGCTGTCATCAACATGAGTATCATCCACCCCCTGCGCATCGGCCGTTCAGAATTTGCCCAGAATGCGGTCGAGCACCCAGTTGACAGGGGTGGCCGACACACTTGTACACTCACAAATACCCAAGCCCTGCAGGTGTTCGCAGACGCTCTTGATGATAGGATACTGGACATAGGGAGGATTGGGCACCGTGATGACCTCCGTGCCGCTGCTGGTATGCAGGCGGATAGGCTCGAAGTCGAACACAGAGAAACAGAGCATGCCCTTGTCGCCGACAATCTCGATACGGTCCTCGCGGGCGGCCTCGTGAGCCACGAAGCACCAGGATCCGCTGCCGGGCAGTCCGTTCTCAAACTCGAAGCAGGCGCTCACCGTATCCTCGGCGGCATACAGTCCGCCACGGTTGGCCTTGATGCCCCGCACCTCGGTGATGACGCCGTAGAGGTGCTGCAGCAGGTCCAGCTGGTGGGGCGCCATGTCGTAGAAATAGCCGCCGCCGGCAATGTCGGGCTGCACGCGCCAGGGCAACTGGTCAGGGGCGGCATAATCCTCGGCCCGCGGGGGCACGGCAAAGCGTATCTGCACGTCGAGTGTCTGCCCGATGGCACCGCTGTCGACAATGTCTTTCACCTTCTGGAAATAAGGCAGATAACGCCGGTAGTAGGCCACGAAGCACGGCACGCCCGTCTCCTCGCTCACGCGGTTGACGCGCGCGCAGTCCTCATAGGATGCCGCCAGCGGCTTCTCCACATAGACGGGCTTGCCGGCGCGCATAGCCATGATGGCAAAGGTGGCATGGCTGGAGGGCGGTGTGGCAATGTACACGGCGTTCACCTCCGGGTCGTCTATCAGTTCCTGGGCATCGGTATACCAGCGCGGTATGTCGTGCCGCTCGGCATAGCTCTTAGCCCGTCGCTCACTGCGGCTCATCACAGCCACCACGGTCGACCCCTCTACCTCCGAGAAGGCGGGGCCGCTCTTCTTTTCCGTCACTTCACCGCATCCGATGAAGCCCCACTTCAGTATTTTCATAATTCTGTGCAAAGTTATAAATATTTTTCGAAAGACAAACTGATTATGCAGAAAATATTTATCGGTATTTCAGAAGATTCTTGCCTCCAAAATGAGGGGGATAGGCAAAAACTCTATTCTTTTTATTATTGTCCCAAAAACAAAAGCACCTCGGACAAACCGTCAAGATTCTCCGAGGTGCTGATGATTCTTCAACTGTTATTGTGCAAGTGACTATATATCCGCCATCTTCCGTCCTAGCAATGATGACCATCGTATCCTTGCGCTACAGCGGCAAGAGTACGACATCGGTGTTGTTGAGGCGTAACAAACCATTGACTTATCTGTCTATAGAGCAGATGATTTACGGATTTTCAACTTACCTTCTAAAACAATTGTATGGTATGGTTTAGCTTTATCTGCTTTTATCTGCTCTAAAACTATGCGAGCCGCACAGCACCCCATCTCGTGCATGGGCTGAAGAACCGTTGTCAACTCTGGCTCTACTACTGTGGCCAGGACATCCTCACTAAATCCTATGATAGCAACATCCTCAGGAATCCTTTTCCCTGCATTCTTCAACGCTTTCATTACACCAACAGCCACTGGATCATTAAAACAGAAAACAGCATCAGGCAAGGTGGTTCCTGATTTCAAAAGCTTTTCCATGGCCTTTTTACCGTCTTCTATGAAAATTCCCGTCGGAACCACGGCATCGTCCATGATTTCCATATGGTGTTTTCGGAGTGCATTAATATATCCTTCTGTACGTTTTCCTGTGATGGCCAGATTTTCCGGACCTGCAAAATGAATGATTCTCTGATGACCTGTACTGATTAGATGCTCCACGGCTATCTCGGCCATATGAACATCATCAATCACAACCTTTGAAGCCTTAACATTCTCACAAACACGGTTAAAAAACACAACGGGCATTCCATGTTCGATAACATTCTGATAGTACTCCTCGTTACCTCCCTCACAGGTTACCGAAATGATAATACCATCCACCATATTATCTATGAGCATTTTCAAGTTCTCACGTTCCTGTAACTTTGACTCATTTGACTGGGCTATCAACATGCGATAACCTGCCTCATAAAGAATCTCCTGGATTCCCATGACGACATGAGGGAAAAAGGAATTCACAAATTCGGGTATAATCACCCCAATTGTTCCCGTACTTTTGTTTTGCAGGTTCTTGGCATTAACGTTCGGATGATAGTCCATTCTTCTTGCCATATCCAGCACTCTTTCGCGCGTTTCACCCTTTACGTCCCAAGTGTCAGCCAATGCTCTCGATACCGTCGATGTAGATATTCCGAGCGCTTTGGCCAAGTCTTTTATAGTTACTCTCTTACTCATAATTCATAGTATCAGAAAAACAGCCTAATATGATGCAAATATCATAAAATAATTTGAATTATGCAAGAAAACCTAGAAATATTTGCTTGTTTTAGACTTAATAGCCACGACTTCTGATAATTGGTTAAAGTTCAGGTTGCCGTGAAAGTCTGGGCGTTCATCTCAACTCCGAAGCGGTTGAAAACTCCGGCAAGTTGACGGGGTTACCTTTCACAAGGTGCAGCTCTACGAGTTTGTTGTACATGGCCTTACCCAGATAGTCAGTACCTCGTGCGTCAATGTGCAACTGGTCACTAAGCAAGGTAGAGCCACTCATGTCAATCAGATGCACATAAGGCAACTCGTGCGCCAAGCGGAAGTGGGCATCTTCTATAACGAGACTATACTGTCGGCTCTTGTGAGGCATAGTAGCCAGAATGAAGTGACAGGGAGCAATATTGGCGCGGAAGTAGTTGATAAGTTTCTTCAGCCGTTCGTAGTATTGTTTCTCGGCAGTCTTGGGCTTGCTGTCGCTCTCGCCCTGCATCCACATGATGGCTTTGACGTGATAGCCCTCCTTCAACTTGCTTAGCGTGGTCTTTTCCAACAGGTGGAAACGCTCCACCAGTCCCTTGGCCAACGAGTTATTCATTTTGAACGAGTCGGTTTCGATATTCTGACCCGCATAAGCGTTATGTATGGCTAGCCACTCATCATCGATACACCATGTAGGTACCTTCTGCGGCCGAGCCGTCGGGTCAAGTGCCGTGCCGCCGTAGGCGCACTTCACGGCATAGAACTCCGTCTGGAGTGCTTGCTCTATCCAGTAGTTGGTAACATCGCAGAAGGCATAGCGGTCGTTTTTACGGGTGCCGAAGACCCGTTGTCCAAATGTACCATCGCTTTGTTTGACGATATCCGCATACTGCAGGTATCGGTATGGGCTGTGGTTGGCTACCTTAAGATAATCTGGCAGGTTGGCCGTCACCTCCCGACCGTCGGCATTGCTCTGACCGGCATAGATAAATACCGACTTCTGGGCAATGCCTGGTGTGGCAAGCACGAAGGCAAACAGAATCAATAGTATTCGTCTGCTCATAACTACTCGTATCTATTATCTCGTATTATCTGGACCATAAAAAGTTCGTGTACTTATTTTATTATTTTTTTCTTACCTTTATTGATATAGATACCGCGACAAACAGGTTTTGCAATAGCTACCCCCTGCAAAGTATACCAGGATGTATTTCTATCATCAGCCTTTTCAACCTCATGAATCGTCGTCATACCATCCAATGAGAAATAGCGAGCAGAAACATATCCAGGCAGAGCCAAGTAGGCCTTGTTTGCAGCATTCGTAAAGGCGGCCCCGCCATCAATTGCCCAGTAGAATCCTATACCGTTGGAACCGTTACTGAGCTTATAGAACTTGGCCGAGACAATTTCTGAGGTAGTCGTTGCCTCCTCCTCTGTACCTAACAACAGGTTG
>JAGAXW010000025.1 GCA_017847725.1 Prevotella sp. | reverse complement strand
CATCCTGAGCCAGGATCAAACTCTACATTGTATAATATTGTATCTCTTGTTTTGTTCTGTCCCAGTACGCTCTATCCGGTAGTATTAAGAAAATCGACGGCTTTTGTTCTTATACCCAAGCATACGGCACAAGGCCGCACGCTCGCTTCTTGTACTACTTCTTCTCTGTTTATGTAACTCTTTCAAAGAACTCTTTCCTTTTCGCTCTGTAACCCCTCAGGGCTGAAAGCGGATGCAAAGGTACGACTATTTTCCGAAACTACAAATATTTTCGAAGAAAAAATACAAAAATTATAAAAGTTTTCGCTTTTGTTGACATCATGGAATGGCTACACCTTATTATTATATTATATACGCCGCACGACAGGCGGTCAAGAGAGCGCGACCTACTGGCAACAGGGAAAGCCGTGGACGCTAATTTTGAAATAAAATACAGGGGAATTCTCGCAGATGTTCGAAAAAAAAATGTAATTTTGCAGCAACAAACCATATTGCTTAACAAGATGAATACGCTACGCACCGCCATAATCCTCGTCTGCTGCCTGCTGATGGTCCTGACAGCAGGAGCCGCCCCATCAGCCACGTCGGCCGACATCGAGCGGCTGAGTCAGGAAGCCTACAAATATTACAGCACACGCGAGACGGCAAAATACCTGCCGGCCATCAGACGGCTGAGGCAGGCCACGCTGGCCGCCGGCGACGAAGAGGGCTACTACAAGGCATGGAGCTACGAAGTGCTCTACACATTCAGCTTCATCGACCGCAAGCAGGGCGTGGAGATGGCTCAGGAGGTGTATCGGTATGCCCACAAGAAGGGCAGCAGCCACGGGCTCTACAACAGCTACTACCTGCTGGGCACCATCCGTAGCATGTCGGGCAATCTGGAGATGGCCGAGAAGAGCTTTCACCAAGCCATCGAGCTGAACAAGGCGCACTTCCCCGACGAGAGCGCTGCCCCATGCTATCTGGGGCTCTGCGAGATAGCACTGAAGCAGCACAACTACGAACAGGTGCAGAAGTATGCCCGACAAGCGCTGGACGAGCCCAACGTGCTGCCGATGAACCAACTGACGGCCTGGACGTACAAATGCCTCGTGCGATTCCACAAGCGTGACAGTCTGGGGTTCGAGCAGGCCTATCGCGAGCGCCAGCAGCTGATGCAGAAGTATGGCGGACAGGGCGGCTTCTTCGGCGAGCTGATCAACGTGTATCGCGCCAAAAACCGCAAGCAGTGGGCCGAGGCTCTGCGGCTGACCGACAAGATTCGCTATGCCCAGGTGCGCTACGAGCAGCGGTCGGCCATCTACGAGCACATGGGCAACTACTCGAAGTCGCTCTACTGGCATAAGAAATACAGTGAGGCGCACGACAGCGTGCAGTCGTCGGAGGCGCGCTCGCAACTGAACGAATTCGACAGCGAGCTGGCCATCACGCAGGCTGAGAACGACGCCAAGGACCTGCGGTTGTCGAACCAGCAGCTCCGGCTGCGACTGTTCTACGGCGTGGGGGCCGCGGTGCTATTGATGGGGGGCATCCTGCTCTACCGCCGCCAGCAGCACATCCGCCGGCTGGAGATGGTCAACGCACAACTGCGCGACACCAACAAGCAACTGGCCGAGACCACGGCCGCCAAAGAGCGCATCGAGAGCGAGCTGCGCATCGCCCGCAACATTCAGATGGGCATGGTGCCCAACGAATTCCCCCAGCGCGACGACCTCGACCTGTATGCCATGATGACACCTGCCCGCGAGGTGGGCGGCGACCTCTACAGCTATATCCTGCAAGACGACCACCGGCTGTACTTCTGCGTGGGCGACGTGAGCGGCAAGGGTGTGCCGGCGTCACTCTTCATGGCCCAGGTGACGCGCATGTTCATCGCACTGGCCGACGGACGGCTGATGCCCGACAACATCGCCACCCGACTGAACCATGCACTGACAGAAGGCAACGACCAGGGTATGTTCGTCACCATGTTTATCGGGCTCATCGACCTGCACAACGGCCACCTCGACTTCTGTAACGCCGGCCACAACCCGCCACTGCTCGACGGCCAGTTTATCGACATGGAGCCCAACGCCCCCATCGGTCTCTGGCCCGACCTGGAATACATCGGTGAGGAAATCCCAGACCTGCGCGGCAAGACTCTGTTTATCTACACCGACGGCATCAATGAGGCCGAGAACAAGGAAAAGGAGCAATTCGGCGACGACCGCCTGCGCCAGCTGCTGGCCGAGAGCCACGGCACGGCACAGCAGACGTCGGAATACGTGCACGAGGCCGTCGAGCAGTTCGTCGGCGAGGCCGAGCCGAGCGACGACCTGACGAAGATGTGCATCAAACTGTAGTTGGGGGACGCTTCTGATACTCCAACAGCCTTAGACACACGAAAGAAAAAGGTGGCACCTCCCCGCGGGATGTACCACCTATCGTATTCGTCGATGCCTGATGCAGACTACTTCTCAGGAGCCTGTCCTATCAGATCCATAAACTCGTCCAGCTTCGGAGTGATGATAATCTGGGTGCGGCGGTTGCGCTGCTTGCCCAGTTCCGAGGTGTTAGGCTGGAGCGGATTGTACTCTCCGCGACCGCCAGCGGTCAGGCGCTTCGGATCCACCCCGTAGTTGTTCTGCAGAGCCTGTACGACAGAAGAGGCACGCAGACAGGAGAGGTCCCAGTTGTTACGGATGTTCTCGCGCTTGATGGGCACATCGTCGGTGTTACCCTCAATGAGCACGTCGTAGTCCTTGTAGTCCTTGATAATCTTGGCAATCTTAGAGAGCGTCTCTGCGGCGCGGTCGTTGATTTCATACGAACCGCTCTTGTAGAGCATGTTGTCGGCCAGCGAGATGTAGACGACACCCTTCAGCACCTGCACGTCGACCTCCTTGAGCTCCTCCTTGGAGAGCGAGCGCGTCAGGTTGTTGGTGAGAACCATGTTCAGCGAGTCGCTCTTCGACTTGACCTCAACGAGATGGCGGATATACCTGTTGGACTCGTTAATCTGGTCGACGAGCTTGTCGATGCTGACATTGTTCTGACTGGAGTTGACCAGGCTCTTGTCGAGCGACTCCTGCAGCCTCGAGTTGGTCTGGCGCAACTGGTTAAGCTGCTCTTCAAGACTGTTGACACGCGTATTCGAAGATGCCAACTGCTCCTTAGTATTCTGGAAATTAGCCTGCAGGGCCTTGTTTTCCTCCTGACAGGCCTGATAGAGTTCCTTCTTCACACCGCAACTGGTCATCACCAATGCGCCGGCCAGTGCCATTACGAAAATACCTTTCTTCATACTCAATACAATTAAAAATTAATATATTAGAAACATCTTTGACGTTGCAAAGGTAATGATTAGACGCAAACAATGACGAAAAGTTGCATGGATTTAGAAAATTTTAAGTATCTTTGGCATAAAAGCCGATAGAACTTTAGTACCTTTGCAGTCAAATTGATTATTAATAAGGTGTAAAGACTATGATTCTCTTTTTCAAGACCCCGCAACAAAGCGTGATAGCCACGCAAGTGGACCACACGCTCACCCAAGAGGAAATTCAGGAACTTTGCTGGCTTTTCGGCGACGCAGAACTCCAGAGTGACGAAGTGCTCAGCGGCCACTATGTCGGCCCGCGCCGCGAGATGGTGACCCCCTGGTCGACCAACGCCGTCGAGATTACCCAGAACATGGGCCTGAGCGGCATCCAGCGTATTGAGGAATACTTCCCCGTAGCCACAGAGGAAGCCGAGCACGACCCCATGCTGCAGCGCATGTACAACGGTCTGACACAAGACATCTTCACCATCAACATACAGCCGGAGCCCATCAAGTACGTGGACAATCTGGAGGAAT
The DNA here is from genome assembly GCA_017847725.1 of Prevotella sp. GTDB lineage: Bacteria > Bacteroidota > Bacteroidia > Bacteroidales > Bacteroidaceae > Prevotella. The sequence goes on along the minus strand of JAGAXW010000025.1, from coordinate 141,806 downwards.
ACAACGAGCAGGAAGGCCTGGCGCTGTCGCCCGAGGAGATAGCCTACCTGCACAAGATAGAGAAAGAGAACGGCCGTCCGCTGACCGACTCCGAGATATTCGGCTTTGCCCAGATCAACTCCGAGCACTGCCGCCACAAGATATTCGGCGGCACCTTCGTCATCGACGGCCAGGAGATGGAGTCGAGCCTGTTCCAGATGATCAAGAAGACCACGCAGGAGAATCCCAACAAGATACTCTCAGCCTACAAGGACAACGTCGCCTTCGCCCAGGGTCCCGTCGTAGAGCAGTTTGCCCCCGCCGACCAGTCGACCAGCGACTACTTCCGCATCAAAGACATCGAGAGCGTCATCTCGCTGAAGGCAGAGACCCACAACTTCCCCACCACCGTAGAGCCCTTCAACGGAGCCGCCACAGGAACAGGCGGTGAAATCCGCGACCGCATGGGCGGCGGCGTAGGTTCGTGGCCCATCGCAGGCACGGCAGTATACATGACCGCCTATCCCCGCATTGAGGACGAGAGCCGCGACTGGGAGGACATCATGCCCGCCCGCAAGTGGCTCTACCAGACTCCGGAGCAGATTCTCATCAAGGCCTCGAACGGAGCGTCCGACTTCGGCAACAAGTTCGGTCAGCCGCTGATTACAGGTTCGGTGCTGACCTTCGAGCACCAGGAGAACGGCGACGACACCAAGTATGCCTACGACAAGGTCATCATGCTGGCCGGCGGCGTAGGATACGGCACCAAGCGCGACTGCCTGAAGAAAAAGCCCCAGAAGGGCAACAAGGTGGTTGTGGTAGGTGGCGACAACTATCGCATCGGACTGGGCGGCGGCTCCGTATCCTCAGTAGACACCGGCCGCTACTCGAACGGCATCGAGCTGAATGCCATCCAGCGCGCCAACCCCGAAATGCAGAAGCGTGCCTACAACCTGGTGCGCGCCCTCTGCGAGGAAGACACCAATCCCGTGGTCAGCATCCACGACCACGGCTCGGCCGGCCATCTGAACTGCCTCTCGGAGCTCGTCGAGGAGTGCGGCGGCGAGATAGACATGACGAAGCTGCCCATCGGCGACAAGACGCTCTCCTCGAAGGAGATTATCGCCAACGAGAGCCAGGAGCGCATGGGCCTGCTGATCGACGAGAAGCACATCGAGCACGTGCAGAAGATAGCCGAGCGCGAGCGCGCACCGATGTATGTCGTCGGCGAGACCACCGGCGACGCCCACTTCTCCTTCAAGCAGGGCGACGGCGTCAAGCCCTTCGACCTCGACGTGGCCCAGATGTTCGGCCACTCGCCCAAGACCATCATGCGCGACAACACCGTAGAGCACCACTATGACGACGTGACCTACGAGCAGGACAAGATACAGGAATACCTGCAGCGCGTGCTGCAGATGGAGGCCGTGGCCTGCAAGGACTGGCTGACCAACAAGGTAGACCGTTCCGTAACGGGCAAGATAGCCCGCCAGCAGTGCCAAGGCGAGATACAGCTGCCGCTGTCCGACTGTGGCGTGGTAGCCCTCGACTATCGCGGTCGGAAAGGCATCGCCACCGCCATCGGCCATGCCCCGCAGGCCGGTCTGGCCGACCCCGCCGCCGGCAGCGTGCTGTCAGTAGCCGAGGCGCTGACCAACATTGTGTGGGCTCCCCTGGCCGACGGCATGGACTCGCTCTCGCTGTCGGCCAACTGGATGTGGCCCTGCCGCTCGCAGGAAGGCGAAGACGCCCGACTCTATGCCGGCGTGAAGGCTCTGAGCGACTTCTGCTGCGACCTGCATATCAACGTGCCCACCGGCAAGGACTCGCTCTCGCTGACACAGCAGTATCCCAACGGCGAGAAAATCATCTCGCCGGGAACCGTCATCGTATCGGCCGGCGGCGAAGTCAGCGACATCCGCAAGGTGGTGAGCCCCGTCGTCGTCAACGACAAGCGCGCCTCGCTCTACCACATCGACTTCTCCTTCGACGAGCAGCGCCTGGGCGGCTCAGCCTTTGCGCAGAGCCTCGGCAAGGTGGGCAGCGACGTGCCTACGGTGAAGAATGTAGAATACTTCGCCGACGCCTTCATGGCCGTTCAGCAGCTGATAGACAAAGGATGGGTCATGGCCGGACACGACATCTCGGCCGGCGGTCTGATTACCACCCTGCTGGAGATGTGCTTCGCCAACACCAAGGGCGGCATGCACATCAACCTGCACGACCTCTGCCAAGACGGCGACGTGGTGAAGACGCTCTTTGCCGAGAATCCCGGCGTCGTGGTGGAAATCAGCGACGCCCACAAGCAGGACTTTGCCGAATTCATGGACGAGCAGGGCATCGGCTACGCCAAGATAGGCTACCCCGTAGAGGACAGCCGCACGCTGGTTGTCAAGGCCGGCGAGCAGGAGCTGACGTTCGACATCGACACGCTGCGCGACACCTGGTATAAGACCTCCTACCTGCTGGACACCAAGCAGAGCTTCAACGGCAAGGCCCGTGAGCGCTACGAGAACTATAAGCAGCAGCCCCTGGAGATGCAGTTCAACCGCGACTTCACCGGCATGCTCAGCCAGTACGGCCTGTCGGCCGACCGCCGGGAGAAGAGCGGCGTCAGGGCAGCCATCATCCGCGAGAAGGGTACCAACGGCGAGCGTGAGATGGCCTATTCGCTCTATCTGGCCGGCTTCGACGTCAAGGACGTGATGATGACCGACCTCATCAGTGGTCGCGAGACGCTGGAGGATGTCAACATGATTGTCTTCTGCGGCGGCTTCTCCAACAGCGACGTGCTGGGCTCTGCCAAGGGATGGGCCGGTGCCTTCCTCTTCAACCCCAAGGCCAAGGAGGCGCTGGACAAGTTCTACGCCCGCGAGGACACCCTGTCGCTCGGCATCTGCAACGGTTGCCAGCTGATGGTGGAACTGGGACTCACCGGCGCCGCAGGGGCCAAGATGCTGCACAACGACAGTCACAAGTTCGAGTCGGAATTCATCACGCTGCAGATACCCCAGAACGACAGCGTCATGTTCGGCTCGCTGAGCGGCAACAAGCTGGGCCTGTGGGTAGCCCACGGCGAGGGCAAATTTTCCCTCGGGGGAGCGTCCGAAGGCCGAAACCAGTTGCCCAAGGCAGAGAGCGCCTACAACGTCATTGCCAAGTACAACTACCACGGTTATCCCGCCAACCCCAACGGATCGGCCTACGACGTAGCAGGCATCTGCTCGGCCGACGGCCGCCATCTGGCCATGATGCCCCACCTGGAGCGTGCCATCTTCCCCTGGCAGTGCGCCTGGTATCCGCAGCAGCGCCGCATGGACGAGGTGACGCCCTGGATTGAGGCTTTTGTCAATGCCCGCAAGTGGATTGAGAAGGCTATTGGCTTTTAGCTTTTGGCTTTTAGCCATTAGCCAATAGCCAAACGCCAACAGCAAACAGCCAAACGCCAAATGCAAACAGCCAACAGCCAAATATACTGGGAATCGTTCAAGACCTTCTTCAAAATAGGCATATTCACCCTTGGTGGTGGATATGCCATGATTCCGCTTATCGAGGAAGAGGTGGTCGACAGGCACCGCTGGGTGAGCAAGGAAGAGATGCTCGACCTGATAGCCATTGCGCAGAGCTGTCCGGGCGTCTTCGCCATCAACATTGCCATCTTTATCGGCTATAAGGTGCGTCAGCTACGCGGAGCCATTGCCACCGCACTGGGCACGGCCATGCCCTCCTTCCTGATCATCCTCCTCATAGCCATGTTCTTCCATCAGTTCTCCGACAACCACGTGGTGGCAGCCATCTTCAAGGGCATCCGTCCGGCCGTCGTGGCGCTGATAGCCGTGCCCACCTTCAATCTGGCCAAGCAGGCGCAGCTGAACCGCTTTACCATCTGGATTCCCGTCGTGTCGGCACTCGCCATCTGGGCGCTGGGCGTATCGCCCATCTGGGTCATCATCGTCGCGGGCATCGGCGGCTATATCTACGGGAGGGCCACGGCATGATTTACCTCTACCTCTTTATCACGTTCTTCGAGATAGGCCTGTTCGGCTTCGGCGGCGGCTACGGCATGCTGTCGCTTATCCAGCACGAGACGGTGGAGCACTGGCACTGGCTCTCCGCATCCGAGTTTACCGACATCGTAGCCATATCGCAGATGACCCCGGGCCCCATAGGCATCAACTCGGCCACCTACTGCGGCTACACAGCCGTCTACAACCAGACCCAAAGTCACCTGCTGGCCGTCTGCGGTTCGGCGACAGCCACCTTTGCCCTGGTGCTGCCGTCGCTCATTCTGATGGTGCTTATCAGCAAGCTGTTCATGAAGTATATGCACAGCCACAGCGTGCAGTCGGTGTTTCTTGGCCTCCGCCCTGCTGTGGTAGGCCTGCTGGCCGCCGCCACACTGCTGCTGATGACTCCCGACAACTTCTCTGCGCCGAGCGAGAACCTCTGGCAGTTCTGCATCAGCTGTTTCCTGTTCGTCTCGGCCTTCACGGGTGTCATGTTTGCCAAGGTTCATCCCATCCACATGATTCTGTATTGTGCCATCGCAGGTCTCTTGCTATTCTAATTTCACTCTGACATTTTCTTGATGAAAAAGGGCAAAAGCCTACACTGAATGACTTAATTTCTTGACCTGCAGCGGAATAGACCGTGTAGGCTTTTCTCAAAGCCTACACAAAGCCTACACGAGCCTACACGAAGCCTACACACCCCTGCATACGACGGAATTCAAAATTTCCACGGCGTGGAAATCAAATTTCCAAAGCGTGGAAAAAGGATTTCCACAGCCAAAAAAACATATTTCCACAGCGTGGAAATCGAATTTCCGCCACGTGGAAATTTTTATTCGTTCCTGTTTTTAGCCCATGTAGGGTTGTGTAGGCTTCGTGTAGGGTTGTGTAGGCTTTGAGAAAAGCCTACACGCTCTAATCCGCTGCAGGTCAAGAAATTAAGTCATTCAGTGTAGGCTTTTGCCCTTTTTCATCAAGAAAATGTCAGAGTGGATTTCTTGGGGTCAGTCCGAAAAACCAGTTGTAGACAATCTGCATTTAACTCCCCTCCCCTTGAGGGGCGGAGAACAGCGGCGCGAGAGCACAACCGATTTTTTAGACTGACCCATTTCTTGTGCTCTTTCTATCAGCCAGTCCACCTTGCCTGTCAAGAAAAGTGGGAAGACAAACTGGGGCTTGCGTATCTAATACTATAATAAAAAAATGCGCTCCCTTTTGGGGGAGCGCACGTGTTTCTAATACTATCCGTGGATTAGAGAGCGAACTTGTAACCCAGAGAGATAGAGAATACAGAGTGCTTACCGTTGAAGTCCTTAGCAACCTTGGTCAGACCAATGTTGTAGCGGGCATCCAGAACGAAGTTAGCATACTCGTAAGACAGACCAACGGGGATAGCGAAAGCGAAGCTCTTAATACCAGTCTCATAGTCACCCTTCAGCTTCTGGGTCTCCTTAGAGTACTCAGCCTCACCAGCATAAGAACCAGCCTGCTCAAGGGTAGCCTTCTTAGATACGCAGAAACCCGGCTGGATACCTGCCTTCACAGCAAGACCCTTGATAACATAATACTGAGCCATGATGGGAATGTTGAGGTAATCAGTCTTCCAAGTCAGTGTTGCGTTGTAAGTAGCGGGGATACCATCAACATAAACTTTGCCAGTACCCCAGTCCTGCTTGCCACCCTGCATAGAGTAGAACAGACCAGCGGTGATACCGAAGTTCTCAGCAACGCCATACTCAGCCTCAACACCAGCGAGCAGACCAGCACGGGTCTTGCTATCGTCGAGCTTGGTAACCTTAGCGATGTTAATACCGACGGTGGGTTTCAGAGTGAACTGACCTACCTCATTCTGAGCGTTTGCACTCAACGTTGCTACCATCATGGCAGCGATCATCATAATCTTTTTCATACTTTTTTATTTAAGTGAATAATTGGTTTATTTTTATAAATTTAATCTTTGACGATGCAAAGATACAACAATATTTTAATATTCCAAGTTTTTTCTTAAAAATTTTCACGTTAAAGCGCAATTTTTATTACATACGTCAAGAGAACCCGCCTATTTATGCTTCAAATAGTAGTCGATTCCGCGTTTAACGTTCTCCCTGACGGCGTCCGACGTGAAGGTTGCGCCCGTCACCCCGTCGACCTCATACTTCTTATTCTTCCCGACCTTCATTCCCTCATAGTTGGGCAGCATGCCGTTCTTGACCTTGGCGACATACTTGGGGCCCTCCTGGCTCTTCAGGGGCACCACCTTTACTATTTTGTTCTTCTTGATATAGACCTCTACCGGAGTGGGGCCGTTGTATCCCTCCACGTCCTGTGCCAGTGTCGTCGTATTCACGACGTAGGTGCCGTCCTTCTCCTTTCTCATGACATTGTCTGCCTGTACGGTCAGTGTCAGCAGCAGCGTGGCTGCCATAAACAGTATTTTCTTCATTTTCTATGTGGTTTTTTAATGCGGCTGCAAAGGTAGTCAATATTTAGGACAAAGCGAACAGGCTTTAAGAATTATTTGCAAATATTACATACGCGCGTACGCGTAAGCATATAATATAGAAACAGCAGACGCAGAACATTTTTCACTGCCAGTTCGCGTCGCAAGGGCAACCAACTTTCAGATAAAAACACTATCTTTGCACCATGAAACAGATACTGACAACACTGGCTGTACTCATGCTGTGCAGCTGCACCACCCTCCACAAGGGCTACGTAGGCACGTCGGGCGGCGGCCGCATCTACTATGAAGAGCGCGGCAAGGGCGACGCCCTGCTCCTGCTACACGGTCACTCGCTCGACCGTCGCATGTGGGACGGACAGTTCAAGTGCTTTGCCCGCCACTACCGCGTGATACGCCTGGACTTCAGGGGCTACGGCCGCTCTTCGGATCAGCGCGAAGACCTGCCCATGACCCACGTCGACGACGTCGTCGCGCTGATGGACTCGCTGCACATCCGGCGGGCCCACGTCGTAGGATTGTCGATGGGAGCCTTCGTGGCAGGCGACATGCTGGCCATGTATCCGCAGCGACTACTTACCTGCACCATGGCCAGTGGCGGCATTCGCAACTCGAAAGGGCCCGGCGAGCCGATGGACTCGGCCGAGCATGCCAAGCGCGACCGCGAGATAGCAGCGCTCCAGGCGAAAGGCATCGAGCCCATGAAGAAGGAGTGGATAGCCACGCTGATGGCCAGCGGCGGCAGCCGGCGAGAGCGCATGCGGCGCCCGCTGACCCAGATGATTGACGACTGGAGCGCCTGGCAGCCCCTGCACAAGGAGGTGCGCCTCTTCTACGGCAAGGAGGCCTGGCAGCGCTTCACGCAGCAGCAGAACGACACCCCCACCCTGCTCCTCCGCGGCGCCAACGAGATGAAGGGCAAGAAGGGGGCCCCTCGCGAGCTGCAGTACCTCAGCCGCGGCCGCTACGTCGTCATACCCGACTGTGGGCACATGCTCAACATGGAGCGGCCCGACGACTTCAACCGCTGCGTACTGCAGTTTATCGATAGTTACAAATAGGCGCATTTTTCGTCTTATATCTATACAGATTTAGTTAAGCATCAAGCCCATGAAACGTTACCTATTAGTCATCGGTCTGCTTGCGGCTGTTATCGGCATGCAGGCACAGCGCAAAGTATACATCTCCACCTCATTCCACGAGCCCGCCACCGACGGGCTGCGCTTCATCTACAGCTACGACGGCTGGCACTGGGACAGCATCCCCGGCACGTGGCTGAAGCCCGAGGTGGGCAAGCAGCGCGTCATGCGCGACCCCTCCGTCATCCGCACACCCGACGGCACCTTCCACCTGGTGTGGACCTCCAGCTGGCGTGGCGACCGCGGCTTCGGCTACGCCTCGTCGAAAGACCTGAAGCACTGGTCGCAGCAGCGCTTCATCGAGGTGATGACAGACACCACGACGGTCAACGTCTGGGCGCCGGAACTCTTCTGGGACGACGAGCGCCGCCAGGCTGTCATCGTGTGGGCTTCGTGCATCCCCGGGCGCTTCCCCGACGGACAGGAAGAGCACAAGAACAACCACCGGCTGTACTATACCACCACCAAGGACTTCAAGACCTTTGCGCCCGCCAGGCTCATGATAGACCCGGGCTTCTCGTGTATCGACGCCACACTGGTGAAGCGAGGCAAGAAAGACTACGTGATGGTGCTCAAGGACAACACCCGTCCCGAGCGCGACATCAAGGTGGCCTATGCCCGCTCGCCGTACGGTCCGTGGTCGAAGGCCTCAGAGCCCTTCACGGGCAAGATGATGGAAGGTCCGACGACCGCCAAGGTGGACGGCGGCTGGCTCATCTACTACGACCGCTACCAGCTGAAGGACTTCGGCGCCCACTTCACCAAGGACTTCGTAAAGTTCGAGGACGTCTCCAAGAAGGTCAGCGTGCCCGTACTCCACAAGCACGGTACCATCTTCAAGGCCGACGAGCGCCTCGTCTACAACCTGCTGCATGCCCACGACCGGATTCACTACACAGGCACCACGCTCAGCAATCCCGAGCGCCACGACGGCGGCCTCAGTCCGGTGGTGGGTGTGCACAACATCCAAATTATGCAGGCCAACCGCGAGCACCCCACCCACGCAGGCAACGACGGCTGGACGTACAACCACCAGCCCATGATGGCCTACTGGAACGGGCAGTTCTACCTGCACTTCCTCTGCGACCCCAGCGACGAGCATATCCCCCCCTCGCGCACCATGCTGCAGACCTCCAAGGACGGCTACCAGTGGACGGAGCCTGAGATTCTGTTCCCAGAGCTGCAGGTGCCGGAGGGCTTCCAGAAGCCCGGCCGTCCCGAGAAAGCCCACAACCTCATTGCCATCATGCACCAGCGCGTAGGGTGGTATGTGTCGAAGAGCGGACAGCTCTACGCCATCGGCAACTACGGCGTAGCCTTCGACCGCAAGGACGACCCCAACGATGGAAACGGCATCGGACGCGTCGTGCGCGAAGTGAAGAAAGACGGCACCTACGGGCCCATCTACTTCATCTACCTGAACCACACCTACAAGCACTACAAGACAGCCTTCCCCTACTACACCAAGGCCGACAAGGCCACGCGAAAGGCCTGCGAGGAGATACTGGCCAACCCGCGCTACCGCATGCAGTGGGTAGAGGAGGCCGACCGCAACGACCCGCTCATCCCGCTCAGCAAGGGCTACAAGGCCTACTGCGACTACACGCTGCCCGACGGGCGCATCGCCTCGCTATGGAAGCACGCGCTGACCAGCATCAGCGACGACGGCGGCTACACATGGGCCCAACCCGTGGAGCGCGCCAAGGGCTTCGTCAACAGCAATGCCAAGATATGGGGGCAGCGGCTCACCGACGGCACCTACGCCACCCTCTACAATCCCTCGGAATACCGCTGGCCGCTGGCCATCTCGCTGTCGGCCGACGGACTGAACTACACCACGCTGAACCTGGTGCAGGGCGAAGTGCCCCCGATGCGCTACGGCGGCAACTACAAGTCGTATGGTCCCCAGTACGTGCGCGGCATCCAGGAGGGCAACGGCGTGCCCAAGGACAGCGACCTCTGGGTGGCCTACTCCATGAACAAGGAGGACATGTGGGTGGCCCACATCCCCGTACCCGTGCAGACGGAGGCGCACAGCCATGCCGACGGCCGTGAGTTCGGCACCGGCGGACTCGCCGGACTGACCACATGGAACATCTATTCGCCCAAGCGGGCTACCGTCACCTTAGACGGCGGGTGGCTCACACTGAGCGACAGCAATCCCTTCGACTATGCCCGCGTGGAGCGCAAGATACCAGCCACCAGAGAACTCAGTGTCGAGTTCGACCTGCGCGCACGGCAGAACAACACGGGACTGCTGCAGATAGAATTCCTCGACCAGCACGGCACGGCCTGCTCGCGTATCGAACTGACCGACGCGGGCGAGATGCGCTGCAAGGGCGGTGCCCGCTTTGGCGGACTGGGCAAGTATGAGCCCAACACCGTCTACCACGTCAAGGCCGTGCTCAGCGTCGACCGACGACTGATAGAAGTATACATCAACGGCAAGAAAGCAGGACAGCGCATGTTCTTTGCGCCCGTCGAGTCGATAGAACGCGTCATGCTGCGCACAGGTGCCCGCCGCACCTTCCCCGACATCGACACCCCTGCCGACTGGGACGGCGTGCTGGAGAATGCCGGCGAGGACGAGCCGCTGGCCGTCTATGCCATCAGCAACTTCAAGACGGCGGCCACGGACGCCGACGGCAGTGCCGCCCTGCTGCACTACAACGACTACCGCCACTACGTCGACTACTTCAACACGATGGAGCCGGAAGGCATCCGGCAGGCCATCCCCAACAAGGACAGCTGGCAGTGGATGACGCAGAACGTGCCGCTCTTCGAATGTTCCAACCATGACTTCGAGGAGATGTGGTACTTCCGCTGGTGGACCCTCAGAAAGCACATCAGGCAGACACCCGTGGGCTATGCGATGACCGAGTTCCTCGTCAACCGCAGCTATGCCGACCAGTACAACCTCATTGCCTCCGGCGTCGGCCACCACATACTGGAAAGCCGCTGGCTGCGCAACCCCGTCTACCTCGACCAGATTATGCAGACATGGTACAAGGGCAACAACGGACAACCCATGAAGAAGATTGCCAACTACTCGTCGTGGATGCCGCACGCCATGTGGGGCCGCTATCTCGTAGACGGCCGCAAGGACTGGATAGTATCCATGCTGCCATCACTGGAGTGGGAGTATAAGCACTGGGAGAGTACGCATACAAGAGGCCTCCCCCCTGCCCCCTCCTGTAGAGGGGGAGATTCTGATGCTCAGCGTGGAGGGGGAAACTCTGATAGAGGGGGAGATTCTGATGCTCAGCGTGGAGGGGGAGATTCCTCTGCAGGAGGAGATTTGGAGGGGGGTATCCTCTACTGGCAGGCCGACGTACAGGACGCCATGGAAGAGACCATCAGCGGCGGACGCAGGAAGAAGTATCTGCGCCCCAGCATCAACAGCTATATGTACGGCAACGCCCGGGCCATCGGCCACATCGCACAGCTCGCGGGCGACAAGGACAAGGCCAAGACCTATCTCGACAAGGCCGCCGCACTGAAGGAGAATGTGCATGCCAGGCTCTGGAATGAGCGCCACGCCTTCTTCGAGACCCACCGCATCGACTCCAGCGCCAACGTCCGCGAAGCCATCGGCTTCATGCCCTGGTACACCCACATGGCCAAGGACGAGGCCCGATATGCCGTAGCCTGGCTGCAGGCTGCCGACCCAAGCGGCTTCTCGGCCCCCTACGGACTGACCACTGCCGAACGCCGCCACCCACAGTTCCGCACCCACGGTGTGGGCAAGTGCGAATGGGACGGCGCCGTATGGCCCTTCGCCACCAGTCAGACCCTGACGGCCATGGCCAACTACCTCAACGACTACAGCAAGCCCGTGGTCGGCGACTCGCTCTTCTATGCAGAGATGGAGAAGTACATGCAAAGCCAGCACATGCGCGGCAAGCCATACATCGGCGAGTATCTCGACGAGACGACCGGCTACTGGCTGAAGGGCGACCAGGAGCGCTCACGCTACTACAACCACTCGACGTGGAACGACCTCATCATCACCGGCATCTGCGGTCTGCGTCCCCGCCAGGACAACACCATCGAGGTCAACCCGCTGCTGCCTGAGGACAAGTGGAGCTACTTCTGCTTAGACAACGTGCGCTATCACGGCCACGACATCACCATCGTCTGGGACCGTGACGGCTCGCGCTATCATCAGGGAAAAGGCCTGAAGGTCTATGTCAACGGCCGATGCGTCGGCCAGCGCAGCGATATGGGCAAACTCATTATCCCCAACGCCCTATGAGAATCCTGTCGTTCATCCTATGTACACTGTGGAGCCTTTCCACGCTGGCCGACGACTTCGGAGCCGCACAGTGGATTGGCCACATGACGCGCCAGCAGGCCAGGCTGCCACAAGGGCGCAACTTCACGGGCGCCAAACTGAAGGAGCCTGCCGTCAAGGCCGCCTGGGCTGCCGTGGACACCATGTCGGCACGCAGCATCAGTCTGCGCAAGATGATACGGCTGGAGGGCGGCATACGCCGGGCCACCGTCTACATCTGCGGACTGGGGTTCTACGAGCTGACCATCAACGGCGCGAAAGTGGGCAACGCCGAGTTTGCGCCCCTGTGGAGCGACTACGACAAGAGCATCTTCTACAACGAGTACGACGTGACGGCCATGCTGGCCCGGGAGAACGACGTGCAGGTGTTGCTGGGCAACGGATTCTATAACGAACAGGGGCGCCGCTACGCCAAGATGAAGATTGCGTTCGGCCCGCCGACACTGCTGTTCCGGCTGTACGTAGCATACGAGGACGGACACACGGCAGACTACGTCAGCGACGGCTCGTGGCAGTGGGCATACAGTCCCATCACCTTCAACAGCATCTATGGCGGCGAGGACTTCGACGACCGCATCACACCCACCGACTGGCGCCCCGCCGTCATACAGCAGGCACCCCTCGGCGTGCTCAGAAAACAGATAGCCGAGCCCGTAAGAATCATGGAGCGCTTCGCCGTCAAGGACACCGTGCGCAACGACTCGGTGCTGGTGCTCGACATGGGGCAGAACCTCAGCGGCTTCCCCGAAATCACCGTCATGGGCAAGAGTGGGCAGCGTCTGAAGATAACGCCCGGCGAGACACTGACCAAGGAAGGACTGGTGAACCAGAAGCAGACAGGACGGCCGCACTACTACACCTACACCCTGAGGGGGACAGGACGCGTCGCGTGGCACCCCCGGTTCTCCTACTACGGCTATCGCTATTTGCAGATAGAGGGCGACCTCGACGCGCTGAAAGGCGTCGAGTCATGCTTCGTCTACAATTCTGCCCGCAAGACAGGCTCTTTCGTCTGTTCCAACACGCTGTTCAATGACGCCTACCGACTGATAGACCGTGCCATCCGCTCCAACTGGCAGTCAGTATGGACGGACTGTCCGCACCGCGAGAAGCTGGGCTGGCTGGAACAAGACTGGCTGAACGGCGAGGGACTGGTCAGCAACTATGACTGCCGCTCGTTCATCGAGCAGACCATGCAGAACATCGCCGACGCCCAGCAGCCCAGCGGGGCCCTGCCGGAGATAGCCCCCAACCTGTGTGTCTTCGAAGGTTCGTGGGCACCGCCATTCCTCGAGTCGCCCGAATGGGGAGGTGCCTTCATCGCACTGCCCTTCCTCTACCGCGACTACTATGGCGACGACAGCCTGCTGCGCCAATACCGTCAGCAGATGGAGCGCTACACGGACTATCTGGCCACGCAGGACTCCGCCTATATCCTCAGACAAGGACTCGGCGACTGGTACGACTTCGGTCCGGGGCGTGCCGGCTTTGCCCAGAACACCCCCATGCCACTGGTGTCTACCGCCCACTACTACTGGTGGAACAAGCTGATGGGGGCGCCACGGGCTGACAGCATCCGCACGGCGTTCATCCGCGAGTTCTACCACCCCGACACCCACCAGTTTGGCACGGGGAGCCAGTGTGCCAACGCCATCGCTCTGGAGATGGGGCTCGTACCCGACGGCGACCGCGAGGCCGTTGTGCAGAACCTTGTCGACGACATCCGTCGCCACGGCAACCGCCTCACCACGGGCGACGTGGGCAATCGCTATCTTTTCAATGCGCTCATCCACAATGGTCAGCAGGAACTGCTCTATCAGATGCTCAACCACTACGACGTGCCCGGCTATGGCTACCAGATTAAACTGGGGCACACCACGCTGACCGAGCAGTGGAACCCGGAGCACGGCGCCTCGATGAACCACTTCATGATGGGGCACCTGAACAATCTGCTCATCCCCTACTTCCTGGGCATCTGGCGCCACGGTGAGCACGTCGAGATAGCTCCCCATCCCGTAGGCGACCTCACCTGGTGTCGCGGCTCGACGGGCGACATACGCGTGGCGTGGTACATCAAGCAAGCACGCCTCACGCTCGACGTCGACATTCCGCAAGGATGCACTGCCGACGTCACCATGCCCTACAGCCACACCGTCCACCACGTCGGAGCCGGCCACCACACATGGAGTGAACAAGTGATGACAACAAAACAGTGAAAACGTCTTAAATGTAAAAACTAATCATAGCTATGACACCTAATTTCAGAACACCCCTGAGCGGCATCATCCCGCCGCTCGTTACCCCCTTGAAAGACAATGAGACCCTCGACGTCGAGAGCCTCGAGCGACTGATTGAACACCTGATAGCCGGCGGCGTCCACGGACTGTTCGTGCTCGGCACGACAGGCGAGGAGCAAAGCCTCTCGTACGACGTGCGCAAGCAGATGATCAAGGAGTCGTGCCGCATCAACCGCGGCCGCCTTCCCCTGCTGGCCTGTATTACCGACACGTCGATAGAAGAGAGCATCCGGCTGGCCCGAAAGGCTGCCGACTATGGTGCCGACGGCGTCGTCAGTGCTCCCCCCTACTATTTTGCCACTGGCCAGCCCGAGCTTGCCCAGTTCTATGAGGAGCTGGTGCCCCAGTTGCCGCTACCCGTATTCCTCTACAACATGCCGTCGCACGTGAAGGTCAGCTTTGGCCCCGACACCGTCAGGCGCATTGCCGAAAATCCGCAGGTGGTCGGCTTCAAGGACTCGTCGGCCAATGCCGTCTACTTCCAGTCCGTGATGTACAAGATGCAGCACCGCAAGGACTTCGCCATGCTGGTAGGCCCCGAGGAGATTACCGGCGAGTGCGTTCTGCTGGGCGGCCACGGAGGCATCAACGGCGGTGCCAACATGTTCCCCGAACTGTATGTGGGCATGTACAACGCAGCCAAGAACCGCGACATGGATACCGTGCTGAAGCTGCAACAGCTGATCATGCAGATCTCCACCACTATCTACACGGTGGGCAAGCACGGCTCGAGCTATCTGAAGGGACTGAAGTGTGCCCTGTCGCTACTGGGCATCATCAACGACGACTTCGTGGCTTCGCCGTTCTACAAGTTTGAGGCACCCGAGCGTGAGAAGATACGCCAGGCGTTAGCAGCTCTCCCCATTAAAGACGGCAAGCTATGCATGTAGTCGATTTCGTCATCTTCATCCTCTTCACGCTGGGGGTAGTCATCTTCGGCTGCTCGTTCTTCAAGAAAGGCTCTTCGGCCGACGAATTCACCTCGGCAGGGCACAGCATACCCGGCTGGGTGGTGGGCATGTCGATATTCGCCACCTACGTGTCGAGCATTTCCTACATCGGCTATCCGGGCAAGGCCTTCGCTGCCGACTGGAACGCCTTTGTGTTCTCACTGTCCATCCCCATCGCCAGCTACTTCGCAGCCAAATACTTCGTACCGTTCTACCGGCACTCGGGCTCCGTCTCAGCCTACACGTTTCTGGAGGAGAAGTTTGGCGCATGGGCACGCCTCTACGCCTCTGCCTGCTACCTGCTGACGCAGGTGGCTCGCATGGGTTCCATCCTCTATCTGCTGGCCGTCCCGATGTACATCCTGATGGGTTGGGACATGCACATGGTTATCATCCTCACCAGCATCGGCATCATCGTCTATTCGATGATGGGCGGACTGAAGGCCGTCATCTGGGCTGACGCCATCCAGGGCATCATCCTGATAGGCGGCGCACTGCTCTGCCTGGCCATCCTGATGTTCTCCATGCCGGAGGGTCCCATGCAGACCTTCGACCTGGCAGCCAACTCGCCGGAGGGCAACAAGTTCTCCCTGGGGGCCTTCACCAGCGACCTCACCACCAGCACCTTCTGGGTATGCCTCATCTACGGCATCTTCATCAACCTGCAGAACTACGGCATCGACCAGAACTACGTACAGCGCTACCACGCTGCCAAGACCGACGCCGACGCCAAGTTCTCGGCCCTCTTCGGCGGCTACCTGTTCATCCCCGTGTCGGCCCTATTCTTCCTGATAGGCTCTGCGCTCTACTCCTACTACCAGGCCGGAGTGGCCGAACTGCCTGCCGAGATAGCCCAGAAGCCCGACTACGTGTTCCCCTATTTCATCGTCAACGGACTGCCCGTAGGACTGCGCGGACTGCTCATTGCCAGCATCTTCGCAGCCGGCATGAGCACGGTGTCTACCTCCGTGACTTCTGCCGCCACCATCATCCTGACCGACTACGTGCGTCCCTTCTTCCTGAAGGCCCGCAACGTGGCCGACCACCTGCGCCACCACGACCCTGCCAACCATCACCGCCATCAGAAGTTGGAGCTGGCCATCGTCCGGCTAAGCAGCTTTGGCGTGGGACTGTTAGGGGCCTGCGTGGCCATCGCCATGCTATCCGTAGAAAGCATCATCGATGCCTGGTGGACCCTCTCGAGCATCTTCTCCGGCGGCATGCTGGGACTATTCCTGCTGGGCTGCATTCCCCAGCGCATCAACCGCCTGGCAGCACTCACAGGCTGTCTGGCCGGCGTCGCCGTCATCGGCTGGATATCGCTGGCCGACATGTGGCAGCTGCCCGGCCCTCACCTGCACCCCTACCTCGCCATTGTGCTAGGCACCTGTGTCATCTTCCTGGTAGGATTTTTTCTCACGTATCTATTCAAAAACAAGTAAATTCATATGAAAGCAAACTACCCTAAAATCGGCATTCGCCCCACCATCGATGGTCGCCAGGGCGGCATCCGCGAAGGCCTTGAAGAGAAGACCATGAATCTGGCCAAGGCCGTGAAACAGCTCATCGAGTCGAACCTGAGAAACGGCGACGGCTCGCCCGTCGAGTGTGTCATCTCCAACACCACCATCGGTCGCGTCGGCGAGTCGGCCCAGTGTGCCGAGCAGTTTGAGCGCGAGGGCGTCGGCTCAACTATCACCGTCACCTCCTGTTGGTGCTACGGCTCTGAGACCATGGACATGAACCCCACCTACCCCAAAGCCGTATGGGGCTTCAACGGTACGGAGCGCCCCGGCGCCGTCTACCTGGCTGCCGTGCTGGCCGCCCACGCACAGAAGGGACTGCCCGCCTATGGCATCTATGGCCATGACGTGCAGGACCTCGACGACAACACCATCCCCGCCGACGTCGCTGAGAAGTTGCTGCGCTTCGCCCGCGCCGCACAGGCCGTCGCCACCATGCGCGGCAAGTCATACCTCTCACTGGGCAACACCTGCATGGGTATTGCCGGCTCGATTGTCAACGCCGACTTCATGCAGCAGTACCTTGGCATGCGCACAGAGTATGTGTCGTTGGTGGAAATCCTGCGCCGTGTCGACTTTGGCATCTATGACAAGGAGGAGTTCGAGCGCGCCATGCAGTGGGTAGACAAATACTGCAAGCCCCAGGAGGGTCACGACTACAACGAAGACCGTCCGCTGTTCCCCGGCGTTCCCATGACCACCTTCAACGGCAAGGGAAAGGGAAAGAACCGCGAGGAGAAAGACCAGGACTGGGAGTTCACCGTAAAGAGCATGATGATTATCCGCGACCTGATGCAAGGCTCCGACAAGTTGCTCCAGATGGGCTACAAGGAAGAGGCCATCGGCCACAACGCCATTGCTGCCGGCGTGCAGGGACAGCGCCAGTGGACCGACTACAAGCCCAACTTCGACTTCCCCGAATCCCTGATGTGCACCTCGTTCGACTGGAACGGTCCGCGCGAGGCCTACACGCTGGCCACTGAGAACGACTCGCTCAACGGCATCTCCATGCTTTTCGGCCACCTGCTGACCAACCGCGGCGTCATGTTCTCCGACATCCGCACCTATTGGAGCCCTGAGGCCGTAGAGCGCGTCAGCGGCTGGAAGCCCGAGGGCGGAGCAGCCAACGGCTTCATCCACCTGATTAATAGCGGTGCCACTACGCTCGACGCCACCGGTGCCGTCAGCGACAAGGACGGCAAGGCCGTCATGAAGCCCCACTGGGAGCTCACCGACAGCGACGTGGAAGCCTGCCTGAAGGCTACCAGCTGGATGCCTGCCGACCGCGACTACTTCCGTGGCGGCGGCTACTCAAGCCACTTCCTCACCCGCGGCGGAATGCCGATGACCATGCTGCGCATCAACCTCGTCGCAGGCCTCGGTCCCGTACTGCAGCTGGCCGAGGGCTGGACGGTCGACCTGCCACAGAACGTAAACGACATCCTCGACAAGCGCACCGACCCAACATGGCCTACCACCTGGTTTGTACCCCGTCTCGACCCCGCAAAGGATGCCTTCAAGGACGTCTATTCCGTCATGAACAACTGGGGAGCCAACCACGGTGCCATCTGCTACGGACACGTGGGTGCCGACCTGATTACGCTCTGTGCCATGCTGCGCATCCCCGTATGCATGCACAACATACAGGACAAGGACATCTTCCGTCCCGCCGCATGGAATGCCTTCGGCATGGACAAGGAAGGTGCCGACTATCGCGCCTGCCAGAATTTCGGTCCCCTGTATAAATAAAAGTTGAAAGATGAGAAAACTGCTGTTTGCCGTCCTCATGTCTGTGTCATCGTTCGCGATGGCCCAGACATTTGAGACGCGCTACGAACGCCCCGTCCACGACCTGATGCAGGACGTGGCCCGTCGCTTTGGTGTCAAGTTCAAGTTCGATGCCAACGTCGACACCGTGGGCAAGCGACTGGCCTATGCCGACTTTCGCGTGCGTCCCTACTCTCTGGAAATGACGCTCGACAACATCTGCAAGCACTATGACTGGAACTGGTGGAAGCAGTCGGGCAACCTCTATAAGATCAAGCGCTACGAATATCCGCGCCGCCACGAGCAGGAGGGCAAGATGATGCTCGACTATCTGTCGTCGCTCTACAGCGACAAGAGCCAATGGGAGGCCCGTCGCGACACGCTGCGCCGCGAGGTGCGCCAGCGTCTGGAGCTCGACCAGTTTCTCGACTCGTGCGTGCTGGGGAAACCCCTGCTGTCGAAGATACGCAAGCACGACGGCTACACCACGCAGAACATCTGCATTGAACTGACGCCCGGTCAGCACCTGTTCGGCACCATCTACGCCTCGACGAAGAAGGGCAAGCACGCCCTCATCGTCTGTCCCGACGGCCACTGGCCCCTGCGCTATCGCAAGGACGAGCAGCAGCGCCTCGGCACGCTGGCACGCATGGGAGCCGTCTGTGTCGACTTCGACCTCTACGGATGGGGCGAATCTGAGAAAGAGGTGGGCGCCAAGGCCCACCACACCAGTCGTGCCCACGTCTATCAGGCTGCCTGCGGCTACGTGCTACTGGACTATATGCTCAAGAACCGCAAAGACATCGACACCCTGCGCGTCGGCGTGATGGGCGGCTCTGGCGGCGGCACCCATACCGTATTGTTGTCACTGCTGGACAACCGTGTCACCGCCTCGGCCCCTGTAGTCCACCTGGCCAGCCACTTCGACGGCGGCTGTCCCTGTGAGAGCGGCAAGCCCGTACAACTCGCAGCCGGCGGCACCTGCGAACCGGAGCTGGCTGCCGTCATCGCTCCCAAGCCCATGCTCGTCGTCAGCGACGGCGGCGACTGGACCAGCAGCGTGCCCACACTGGAGTTCCCCTATCTGCAGCGCATCTACGGTTTCTATGGGGCTAAGGACAAAGTTAGGAACATCCACCTGCCCAAACAGCGCCACGACTTCAACCGCGACAAGCGTCAGGCCGTATACGACTTCTTCATCGACGTCTTCGGCCTGGACCGCTCGATGCTCGACGAAGACAAGATAACCATCGAGCCCGACGAGGCTCTGAAGTCACTCTACAAATAAATCAAAAAAAGGCTCAAACGAAAAAGTTGAGCCTTTTTTACTTAACATCCGTCCGCCTCGCACGTATTTAAAGCGACATGACCCGCCAAGAGTTCGAACATATTGCCAAGACGCTACGCCCCCGACTGCTGACAGTAGGGCGAGCATTCTTCGGCGACAACGATACTGCCGAGGACATCGCCCAGGAAACGCTCATGCGGCTGTGGCTGCTGCAGGAGCGCATCGACTTACAGATAGGCGTAGAGCCGTTAGCCATCCGAATGGCCAAGAACCTGTGCGTCAGCGAGTGGCGCAAGAGACAGACCCGACAAGCGGTGTCTCTGGTCCAGGAGGCTGTCGCCAGCGAGACCATCAGCCAACAGCTGGAAGCCCGCGACGACGTGGCGCTGCTGCGCTCGGCCATCTCCCGGCTTGCACCCACCGAGCAGCGTCTGTTTCGCATGCGTCACGAACTGGAGATGGAACTGGCGGAGATTACGGCTGTGACGGGCATCGGTCCGCGCTCGATCAGTGCCATACTGAGCACAGCCAAGCGGAAACTATTAGAAATGACAAAAAAGAAAGGAGGTTCACGATGAACGACAAACTGATTAACAAACTGCTGCAGGAGCAGACCACCCCCGAGGAGGAGCACCTGATAGCCCAACTGCTGCGTCAACAGTCGCAGGAGCATGTCGACCAATGGCTGGTGGAGGACGAGACGGAGGTATATGACCGCATCGTAGGACGGCGACAGATGCGCCGCCGACTGCTACGCGGGGCCGTGGCAGCTGTCGTCGCCATCGTTGTCGCAGCGGGTTCCGTCGTACTGTGGCCTCACGACGAAGGGGACACGGGCCACGTCAGGGCCGTAGCAAAGGAGGTGGCGGCAGTCGCTGTCGGCGACACCCTCACTGCTTCACCAACAGCCCCCTCCCCTGTTGTGGCGCAGAAGGTGGTGTCCAAGCCCGCAAAGGCCAAGACAGTTTCCAAGGCTGCCGACAATGCCGACAGCCTGCAAATCTACATTGAGCGTCTGGAGCAGGAGTTGGCGCAGGTGTCGGACAGCAGCTATACGGCCAAGGCCGAACAGATAATCCGTGCCGACGCCCGTCTGCAACGGCTCGTACGACGCATCATGATGGGGGAGATTGGGAACAGCGACCTACCCATGGAGGCCATGATTGGCAACGAAAAGACGGAGGGACAGCCATGAGACATATCTTCAACCTTTCACTGCTTCTGATACTGGCACTGGACTGTCACGCCCAGCAGTCCGCATCCTTCCACGAACTGATGGCCAAGGTGCAGCACATGAAGGAGAAGTACACCGGCCAAGGCACCGACAACGACCGCGCCATCACCGTCATCATGTACAGGCTGGGCGACGACTATCGGGGGCAGCTGTCACGCAGTCAGTACAAGCAATTGCATGCCTGCATACAACAGATGCAGGACCTGACAGCCGACCCCTATCAGCGCTCGCAACTGAGCAGGGCCAGCCAACTACTGCTCGGCAAGACCGACTCGCTGGACATCGAGCAGCGCATACTGAACTATTATGCCCACGTACCCCAAGAGGTCATCCACATCCACACCGACCGTCCCTACTATGTGCCTGGCGACACCGTGTGGTTCCGCGCCCATCTGGTGGATGCCGTCACGCATACCCCCATCAGCCGCTCGCGCTACGTCTATGTCGAACTGCTCGACAACGCTGCCGACACGCTGGTTCAGCGCATCATCGTCCGATGCGACAGCGACGGTGTCTTCGCCAATGCCATCACCCTGCCGCACCACTTGCATGGCGGCAGCTACACGCTGGCAGCCTATACCCAATGGATGCGCAACTTCCCCGCAGAGCGTTTCTGCTATAAGCTATTGCAGGTGGCAGGAAAGACGCCTCAGGTAGACGGGGAGCCGGCTGCAGGCAGGAGGGGAGTCGGCTTGAGGCAGAAAGACGGTGTGCCGCAGGCATCCCGAAGGCTACAACTCGTACAGCGTAAGGGACAGCTGCTGATCCAGTTGGACGAGGCGGCGACGGGTCCGCTATCCTGCGTGCTTTACGGTAGCGGCAACCTCATCGTGACGGACTACACGCCGGGCAAGGTGCTGCGCATCGACGGCCATTCGCTACGTCCGGGCAGCCTCAGCGTCGCCATGGTGAACCGTCAGACGGGCGACATCATCGCTGAGAGCCAAGCCCGTATCGAGGCTCCCGAGCCGCAGGTCACCATTCGTGGCGAGGCCCGCCAACACAACGAGCCCATGCAGCTGACCATTGACATTGCCGAGGCCGACGGCACCCCCGTCTACGGCAACTTCTCCGTGAGCGTTGCCGACTACGACGTGGTGAAGCCCGACAGCGTGCAGCCCTCCATCAGCGAGAGCCTGATGCAGCAGAGCGACGACTACTCGCTGGACGACATGCTCAGCAACAAGTACCCCCGTATTGACTACGGTTTCCAGACCTCGCAGACCATCTCCGGCCAGATTCGCGGCACCCTCTTCAAGCGCGTCAAGCGCCCCAAGCTGATGCTCATCCGCCCCGACACCGGTTTCCGCGAGACCTTCGAGCTGGGCGACAGTTCACGCTTCACCATCAACGGACTCGACTTCCCCGACGGCACCACCTATGTGCTGGAGGGCATGCGTAAAACGGGTAGCACCAGCCTCGTACAACTGGACATCACCCCGCAGGCCTTCCCCACCCTGCACGCACCGTTCGGCGCCCGCCACACGGCGCCCGCCATACCCGACGCCTTCGTCCGTCAGGCCCAGGAGCAGGTCATGTACGGCAGCGTCGACCGAGTCATCAACCTGCCCGAGGTGGTCAAGGAGAAGAAGCGTCAGCACAAACCCACCAACCTCATGGGTATGCCGCCCTTCCGTGCTTTCTACGACGACGACCCCATGCTCAACAACTTCCACTCGATGGAGATTCTGCTCAGCACCTTAGGAATCCCCGTCTATCGCGATGCCGAGGGCGAGCTGTGCATCCGCTACTCGAACAACGTTGTGACTCCATCATCGCAGGGGCCAGTCGTCTTCATCGACGAGTTCCGCAGCAACGTGGAGGAACTGCTGATGCTGCAGCCCCAGACCATCGAGTCCATCGAGTGGTTCGACCACGTCGGTGCAACCCACATGACCATCTACGGCTGGCACGTGTCAACCTCCGGACTGCTGCTTGTCCGGCAGAAGCCTGGTCTGAAGGGCAGGACCTTCCGCCCACTCTCCATGGCCACCGTCCAGCAACAGGGATGGAAGCCCAATGTCGACTTCTACTCACCTCAGTACACCGACCCGTCGGCCAAGACACGCCCCGACCATCGTACCACGCTCTATTGGAACCCCAAGGTACAGACCGATGCCGACGGGCGTGCCACCATCCGCTTCTATGCCAGCGACCTGTCCAAGCGCTACCTCGTCACCCTCGAAGGCATCAGCGACGACGGCACCGTCGTCCATCACCAACAAGTCATAGAATGAAGCGCCTGCTATACTTTCTGTTGTCTGTAGCCCTCTGCACAGTCGCTTCTATCCCCTGCAGGGGAGGAGTTGGAGGGGATGCCACCGTCATCCTTGACGCCATAACCGGCCAGCCCGTCATTCAGGCCTCCGTCTACGACGAGCAGGGCAAGATAATCGGTGTGACCGATGCCGACGGCCGACTGCCCGATATGAGTAGCAACGGCCATATCCGCATCACCCATATTGCCTATCAGCCCCTGGACATCGAGGTGAGCCAGACAGGCCCTGTGCTTCGCCTGCAGCCCATGGCCTATCGGCTCAAAGAAGTCGTCAAGGAGAAGAACAAGAAGAAAAGCTATTGTCTGAAGCTGACCTGCTACCACCGCCAGTATCTGGTGAATGGCAAAGGTACACTGGACGAGCTGCCACCCGTAGTCTGCTTTGTCGACGGCATCTGCAACCTCTATGTCTTCAGCAATCCCTACAAGACGACCCGCCGCATCCAGTTGGCCCACCGTGAAGTCATCACAGACCGCATGATGCCCGTCGGGGCCGACGAGAACATGCCCTCCTTTGTGCTGCCCTCCTTCCCCGACTTGCACAACGACTACCCAGACTTGCCCATCACCGTCCAACGAGACACGGTGGCGCAGACCATCAAGACCGTGTACGACGCCCTGGCCCCTCGCAAGAGTCGCAAGGTCGACTTGCTCATAGCACGCGAAGCCAGTGGCTACGAGACCGTGGCCTCGCCACAGATGGTCATGGACTCGCAGCATGCCGTCTATCAGCTCAGCCCCTACCCGCACGTGTCGCAGGGAGACCTGTTGGCCTATAGCGAAATACGACGGTTGAAAGGCACCATGAGGCGAAAAGGATATGAGAACTATGCCATGAACCTCTGGCTGTTCGACGACTACTTCCCCTTGGATGCAGAACTGCTGACCAAGAAAGAATACAAGGCAGACCGTAGTGCCCACCAGAACCAGCCTCTTTCCCTTTCGCCGGCCGAGATAGACCGCTACATAGATGGGCACCCCATTCCAGAGCTGACACAGGAGATGCAACTGAAACTGGACATAACCCGCCAGCGGCTGCAAAAATAATCATGTCGACTGTTGTGCCACTGACCCATGCCATCAGTCACGGATTGAAATTTTAACTCCTTCAGCATTTGTTGAAAAACATATTAGTTATTGAACTCTTAAATAGTTAAGAAAATCGGTTTCGTACACGTTGCGGTACGTCAATGTAGAACAGTTCCGCTCTTGGTATAAGAAACACTGTTGACGACAAAAAAAGCAGTCGTTAGTCTTATTTATAGTAAACCAAATAAAACGATGAAAAGACTAAACTGCTTTTTTGTGGGATTAATGGCTGTCGTCACGATGACAGCTCAGGAATATAGGCTGTGGTACAACCGGCCGGCCATGACGTGGACACAGGCCCTGCCTGTGGGCAACGGTGTCATGGGCGGCATGGTGTTCGGCACTCCGGCCGTCGAGCACATCCAGCTGAACGAAGAGACCATCTGGGCCGGACAACCCAACCAGGTGGTGAACCCCCATGCCAAGGAGGCCCTGCCCAAGGTGCGCCAACTCATCTTTGAGGGCAAGTACAAGGAGGCGCAGCAACTGGCCAACGAGAAGGTGATGCCCGTCAGTGCGGGCAAGAACATGGGCATGCCCTATCAGCCCTTCGGCGACCTGTATATCGCCGTGCCCGGTCATGCCGACTATACCGCCTATGAGCGCTGGCTCGACCTGGACAATGCCAGGAGCATGGTGCGCTACAAGGTAGACGGTGTACAGTACGAGCGCGAGACCATCGCTCCCCTGGGCGGCCACGAGGTCATCGCCGTCCGCCTGACAGCCAGCGAGAAAGGCAAGATTACCTTTACCGCCAACATGACGTCGCCTCACGAGAACGTACTCATCGGCAGCGAGGGGTTAGAGGCTACGCTGCTCGGTGTGTCGGCCAAGCACGAGAGCCTGAAGGGTAAGGTGCGCTTTATGGGTCGCATGGCCGTCGATGCCGAGGGCGGCAAGGTGAGCAGCAGCAACGGCAACATCAGCGTGGTGGGAGCCGACGAGGCCGTAGTCTACCTGACCGTAGGCACCAACGTCAAGAGTTACAAGGACATCACAGGCGACGAGGCACAGCAGTCGCGCGAGCGCCTGCACGGTGCCATGCAGTTAGGCTACGAAGCCCTGAAGGCGCTGCACGAGAAGACCTACCACCGCTACTACAATCGCGTCAGGCTCGACTTGGGCAAGGATACCTTTGCCAGCATGCCTACCGACAAGCGCATCGAGCAGTTCGGGCGCGTCACAGACAACTACCTCGTGGCCACCTACTTCCAGTTCGGGCGCTACCTGCTCATCTCGTCGTCGCAGCCCGGCAACACGAACCCTGCCAACCTGCAGGGCATCTGGAACGACAAGATGCTGCCCTCGTGGGACTCGAAATACACCACCAACATCAACCTGGAGATGAACTACTGGCCCTCAGAGGTGACAAACCTGACGGAACTGAACGAGCCGTTGTTCAAGCTCATCCGCGAAATCAGCGTGACCGGTCGCGAGACGGCACGCGACATGTATGGCGCCGAGGGATGGGTGCTGCACCACAACACCGACCAGTGGCGCATCACGGGTCCCGTAGACCATGCACAGACGGGGCTTTGGCCCACCGGCTCTGCCTGGCTGTGCCGCCACCTGTGGGAGCACTACCTCTACACGGGCGACAAGGATTTCCTGCGCCAGTATTATCCCATCATGTTCGAGGCTGCCCGCTTCTATACGCAGACGCTACAGAAGCACCCCACCAAGGGCTGGCTGGTCGTCTGCCCGGGTGAGTCGCCAGAACATGGCGGCAAGGGACGTCCCTCGCCGCTGGATGCGGGTGTCACGATGGACAACCAGATAGTGACAGAGCTGTACACCAACGTGCTGGAGGCCGCCCGCATACTGGGCATTCAGGACTCCACGCTCACCATCATCAAGGCACAGCTGCCTCAGCTGCCGCCCATGCAGATAGGCCGCTGGGGACAACTGCAGGAGTGGCTCGACGACCTGGACGACCCGAAGGACAACCACCGTCACTTCTCCCACCTTTTCGGCCTCTATCCCTCCAACCAGATATCACCCTACCGCACCCCCAAGCTGTGGGAGGCAGCCCGCAAGTCGCTCGAGGCCCGCGGCGATGTCTCTACCGGTTGGTCGATGGGCTGGAAGGTATGCTCATGGGCACGCCTGCTCGACGGCGACCACGCCTATAAGCTCATCAAGGACCAGCTGACGCTGACGGCCGACACCTTCCTCATCTTCGGCACCGTCAAGCAGCGTGGCGGCACCTATCCCAACATGTTCGATGCCCACCCGCCCTTCCAGATTGACGGCAACTTCGGGTGCACGGCAGGTATTGCCGAGATGCTCATGCAGAGCTACGACGGCTTCGTCTACCTGCTGCCCGCCCTGCCCGGCCTATGGAAAGACGGCAGCGTCAAGGGACTCGTGGCCCGTGGCGGCTTCGAGGTAGACATCGACTGGAAGGACGGTCGACTGGCTGTAGCCACCATCCGCGCCAAGCACGGTGGCCGCTGCCTGCTGCGCAGCAACACGCCGCTGAGCGGAAAGGGAATCAAGAAGACCAAGGAGAAAGGCGTCTACTCACTGGCCACGAAGGCCGGCATGACTTATACCATAAAAGGACTATGAAGAAACTATTGATAATAGGATGCCTCGCACTGCTGACCCTGTCGGCACAGGCAGCCAGCAAGCCGTGGGACAACGGCAAGCTATGCGTATCGGATAACCAGCGTTATCTGCAGTTTGAGAACGGACAGCCCTTCTTCTGGCTGGGCGAAACGGGCTGGCTACTGCCCGAACGGCTCGACCGCGCCGAGGCCGAATGGTACTTGCAGAGTGTGGCCAAGGCAGGCTACAACGTGGTGCAGGTGCAGACCATCGACGGCGTGCCGGCCTACAACATCTACGGCCAGATGTCGAATATCGACGGATGGAACTTCAAAGGTATCGACCGCAAGGGCGTCTATGGCTACTGGGACCACATGGACTACATCATCGACCGTGCTGCCGACCACGGCATCTACATCGGCATGGTGTGCATCTGGGGCGGACTCGTCAAGGACGGCAAACTCTCGGTGGAGGATGCCAAGAAGTACGGCACCTTCCTGGCCAACCGCTATAAGTCGAAGCCCAACATCATCTGGTTCATGGGTGGCGACATCCAGGGCGACATCAAGCCCGAGGTGTGGGAGGCGCTAGCCACCACCATCAAGTCCATCGACAAGAACCACCTCATGACCTACCATCCGCGCGGCCGCTACACGTCGGCCAAGTGGTGGTCGAAGGCCAAGTGGATGGATTTTCACACCTTCCAGAGCGGCCACCGTCGCTACGGACAACGCATGGGCAATGCCAACTACCCCATCCCCGACAACACGGAGGAGGACAACTGGATGTACGTGGACTCCACGTGGAAGTACAACCCCATCAAGCCCGTACTCGATGCTGAACCCTCGTACGAGGACATCCCCGTGGGTCTGCACGACCCCAACGAGGCCCGCTGGCAGGACTACGACGTGCGCCGCTATGCCTACTGGAGCGTCTTTGCCGGCTCGTGCGGCCACACCTACGGCCACAACGCCATTATGCAGATGCTCAAGCCCGGCTACCCCACCTCGTATGGCGATGCCGGCGACGTGAAGACGTGGTATCAGGCTCTGCACGACCCTGGATTCCTGCAGATGCAATACCTGAAGCGCCTCATGCTCACCTTCCCCTATTTTGAGCGTGTGGCCGACCAGAGTATCATCCACGACAACGGCGAGAAGTACAGTCGTCTGATAGCCACCCGCGGCACCGACTACCTGCTGGTGTATAACTACAACGGCAACTCGATGCGCGTAGACCTGACGAAAATCAGCGGTGCGAAGAAGCATGTCTGGTGGATGACGGCAGCCACCGGCAAGCTGAAGTACCTGGGAGAGTACGACTCGAAGGAGCTCACCTTCCGCTACCACCCGCAGTCGGCACGCATCGAGGACGGTGTGCTCATTGCCGTCGATGCCACAAAGGACTACATCAAGAAAGACCAGACGGAGCTGTCGCCCGACGGCTACAAGGCTAAAGAGCGCGACTTTAATGAATAAGAAGCCCCTCCCCCCGCCCCTCCCCTGTAGGGAGGGGAGTAGATAGCGATAGACATTGTAAGTAGATGTAATAAAACCCAGCAATATATGACGATGAGAAACATAAAATATTTAGTGACGATTCTTGCGCTCTTACTAACCACTCCCCTCCCTGCAAAGAAGGGACATGGGGGAGGGTCTGTCAATGTCGTCGGACTACGCGTGGAGAACATGACCAATCCGTTAGGCATCGACACCGACAAGCCCCGATTCTCGTGGGTGCTCAACGACCATTACAAAGAGAAAGATGTGCGCCAGACGGCCTATCAAATCATCGTCTCCTCTACGTACGAGAAGATAAAATCCGGAGAGGGCGACCTTTGGGACACGGGTTGGGTGGAGAGCGACGAGCAATTGTGGATTCCCTACGCCGGCAAGCCGCTGGGCAGCAACCGTCACTGTTGGTGGAACGTCCGTGTGAAGACCAACAAGGGTGAGACCGGCTGGAACCATAACACCAACTACTTCAGCACGGGCCTGCTCAACGAGTCGAAATGGAAGGGCTACTGGATAGGATTGGAAAGCCTGCAGCCCGGCGAGGAGCGTGGTTTCCACACCCGAATGGCCGCCCGCTACCTGCGCAAAGAGTTTGAACTGAAGCAGGCAAAGGTCAAGCGTGCCACCGCCTTCGTGGCCGGACTGGGTCTTTACGAGTTCTACGTCAACGGTCAGCGCATCGGTCGCGACGTGCTCACCCCCGTCCCCAGCGACTACCGCAAGACCATCTACTACAACACCTACGACGTCACCAAGGCCCTCACCAACGACACCCCTCCCTACGGGGGAGGGGCCGGGGGTGGGGCTGCTGGGTCTGGATCCGTCTGCCTCGGCATCATCCTCGGCAACGGCCGCTACTTCCCCATGCAGCAGCACAAGCCCTACAAGATACCCGTCTTCGGACTGCCCAAGTGCCGCATCAACGTCATCGTGGAGTATGACGACGGCACCACTCAGCGCCTGCAGACCGACGACAAGGGCTGGAAGGTGACGGCCAACGGCCCCATCCGCTCGAACAACGAGTATGACGGCGAGGAGTACGACGCTCGCATGGAGATGGCCGGCTGGGCCGAGGTGGGCTACGACGACAGCCAGTGGCTCAAGGCCCAGCGCACCGACATCCCCACCGGTCAGCTGCGCGGACAGATGACGCCGAGCATGCTGGTGCAGAGCTATCACAACCTGATGAAGCCGACCAAGACCATCCCCGGCCCCGTAGAGTGGAAGGAACTGAAGCCCCTGCCCGGCAAGCCTGACACCTACGTCATCGACTTCGGCCAGAACATGGCGGGATGGGTGTCGCTGATGCCCCACGGCAAGGCGGGCGACACCATTCGTGTGCGCTATGCCGAGAAGCTGAACACCGACGGCACGCTCTATACCGAGAACCTGCGCAATGCACGGTCTACCGACGTCTACGTCTGCAACGGCCAAGAGCCTGTTACCAAAGAGTGGAACCACGACCGCGCCTGGCGACCGACGTTTGTCTACCACGGCTTCCGCTACGTCGAGGTGTCGGGCATCAAAGACCTCGACGCCCGCCAGCTCGTGGCCGAGGAGGTGTACGACGGCATTGCCGTTTATCCGTACAGCTTCAGTTGCAGCGATACTATATTAAATAAGGTGGTGCAGAATGCCTGTATGGGCATTGCCGCCAACTACAAGGGCATGCCCGTCGACTGTCCGCAACGCGACGAGCGCCAACCCTGGTTGGGCGACCGCACCATGGGAAGCCTCGGCGAGAGCTTCGTGGCCCTAAACGAGCGCCTCTACACCAAGTGGATGCGCGACATCTGCGAGGCGCAGCGCTCCGACGGCTGCATCCCCGACGTGGCTCCGGCCTTCTGGAACTACTACAGCGACGACGTGACCTGGGCCGCCGCCCTGCCCTTCGGCTGCGACATGCTGTGGCGGCAGTTCGGCAACCGCGAGGCCATCGACCGCTCCTACCCCTATATCAAGAAGTGGGTCAACCATATCATCGAGGAGTACAGCAAGGACGGTATCATCCACTGCGGTAAGTACGGCGACTGGTGCGTGCCACCCGAGAAGCTGGAACTCATCCATTCGCAAGACCCGGCACGCAAGACGGATGTGGCACTTATCTCCACGGCCTACATCATCCGCACCATGCAGCTCATGGAGCAGTGGGGCTGCGAGGCCGACCACTGGTGCCCCCTGCGCGAACAGATGATGCGCGACTTCAACCGCCACTTCCTGACCGTCCGTCGTGGCACGTCGCCCCGCCCGGGCCATGTGCTCTACCCCGACAGCGTGTTCTACGGCAACAACACTGCCACGGCCAACCTCCTGGCACTCTCCTTCGGCATCGTGCCCGATGACTGCCGTGAGGAGGTGGTGAAGAACGTCGTCGAGAACATCATCATCAAGAACAACGCCCATGTGCCCTGCGGCGTCATCGGCATCTCATGGCTGCTGCGCGGCCTCAGCGACAACGGTTTCAGCGACATTGCCTACATGATAGCCACCCAAAAGAGCTACCCCTCATGGGGCTACATGGCCGAGAACGGCGCCACCACCACGTGGGAACTGTGGAACGGCGACAAGGCCAGTCCCCGCATGAACAGCGGCAACCACGTCATGCTGCTCGGCGACCTGCTCACCTGGTGCTATCAGTATCTTGGCGGCATCCGCCAGGCCGCGGCCCCATCCCCCCAGTCTGCGAGCAACGGTTCCTCCGTCGCTACCGCCTACAAGCACATCATACTGAAACCCGACTTCGGCATTCAGGGCTGCGAAAGCGCAAGAGCCATCTTCCATTCTCCCTACGGCGACATTCATAGCGAGTGGAAGAAAGCGCAACGCCACATCGACTGGCACGTTCTCATTCCATGCAACACGACGGCTGACGTCTACCTGCCCGACGGCACGGTGAAGACCATCGGCTCAGGCAGCTACAATTTCTACTGCGACATACCCACCGCCAATGCCGCCATCGTGAAGGACGAGTTCCTCTATGCCCAAGCCTCCTTCCCCCAGTGTCACTCGGCCAGCATCGTCGAGACGAAGAAGGGTGACCTCGTAGCCACCTACTTTGGCGGCAAGCATGAGCGCAACCCCGACGTCTGCATCTGGGTGAGCATCAAGAAGAAGGGCTCCAAGACATGGAGCCAGCCCATCCTCGCCGCCGACGGCGTCTTCACCCTGAATACGCCAGAAGCCGAGATAGCCGGCATCACCGCCGAGAGCACCCCAGCCTCTGCAGGTCCCGTCAGCCGGGGGAATGTCACAGTCAACCAGAGGAGAAAGGCCTGCTGGAACCCCGTCATCACGGAGATGCCCAACGGCGAGCTATGGCTGTTCTTCAAGATAGGTCTCAAGGTGGCCGACTGGACGGGCTGGCTCGCCAAGTCGAAAGACGGCGGGCGCACCTGGAGCAACAAAGAGCCGCTGCCCAAGGGATTCCTCGGCCCCGTCAAGAACAAACCCGAAATCATTGACGGCCGCCTGCTCTGTCCGTCGAGCACGGAGGGCAACGGCTGGAAGTTCCACATGGAAATCTACGACCTGAAGACCAAGGAGTGGAAATACGTTGGTCCCGTCAAGGCCGAACTCGCCATGCGCACCGAGGACATGAAGGCCAACACGCCCGGCGCTACACCGTCGGGCAAGCATGAGGACATCGAGGCCCCCGATGCCGGAGGCCAGGCTGCCGCCGACGGCCGCCATCCCATCGACTGCATCCAGCCCAGCATCCTGAAGCTGAAAGACGGTCGTCTGCAGGTGCTGATGCGCACCCGCAACGGACGGATAGGTACCTCGTTCTCGTCAGACAACGGCGACACCTGGACCCCCGTCACGCTACTTGACGTTGCCAACAACCAAAGCGGCACCGATGCCGTCACCCTCAGCGACGGTCGCCACGTGCTCGTCTACAACAACTTCGAGACCTTGCCCGCCACGAAGAAGGGCGTGCGCACCCCCCTCTCCATCGCCGTCAGCGACGACGGTACCCACTGGCGCCACGCCCTGACACTCGAAAACTCGCCCATCAGCCAATACTCCTATCCCGCCATCATCCAGGGCAAGGACGGCAAGTTGCATGTCGTCTACACCTGGCGCCGCCTGCGCATGGCCTACAAGGAGATTGACCCTAAGTTGTTATAATCATCACACAAAGACATAACTATTATTAAAATCATGACAAAAAAAATCTTATTAGTTCTCATACTCACGCTATGCATGACCAACAGTACCTGGTCACAGGTGATTGACGAAGGAAGCCAGAAGAAAGCTGCCGACTGGGTAAGTCAGCTGCAGCTGGGCGACAAAGCCAAGGAAGAACGGGTGACACAAGTGATAGCCAAGCATCTGGCAGCAATCCGCGACTGGCACAACAAGCATGCGGACATGATTCCCGACGGGGCCATCAATCCGCAGACAGGCAAGAAGCTGTCAGCACTGGAGCGCCAGGTGATTGCCGACTCATCGCAGCCGGCCTCTATCCGCCAGCAACTGCTGGACGGACTGAATGCCGACCTCACGCCAGAGCAGGTAGAGCATATCCTGGATTGCTATACTGTGGGGAAGGTGGCCTTCACCATGAAGGCCTACAAGGAGATTGTCCCCGACATGACAGCCGATGACGAGGCCTATCTGATGAACAACCTGAAGGAGGCCCGCCTGATGGCAATTGACTACAAGAACATGAAGGAGATATCGGCCATCTTCGAAATATTCAAGACCAAGAACGAGCAGTATTTCACCAACAGCGGACGCGACTGGCGCACCATCTACCGAGCATACGTCCAGCGGATCAAGAAAAACAAGAAATAATAACTACTTAGAATCATGAAAAGACTATCAGCCCTTTTACTTCTCGCCTGCCTGACAGTAACGGTTGTGGCTCAGCGTGTCAGCATCCAGACCAGCAAAAAGGCCTCGGCACGCGAACAGTATGCCGCACAGTATCTGCAGAAAAAGTTGACGGAGATGGGCTATTCCGTCGGCAACAAGAAAGCCGACTGCAACATTACACTGACGGTCGCCACGGGTGGCGCTGCCGAAGGCTACACCATTGAGCGCAGCAAGAAGGGCATCACCGTTCGCGGCAACGACGCCACGGGAGTCATCTACGGCTGTGTGGAACTGACCGACCGCGTCAAGCAGGCCGGCTCACTGGACATCAAGCCCGTCACGGAGCAACCAGGCATGGCGATGCGCGGCACATGCATCGGACTGCAGAAGACCGTCTACCTGCCCGGTCACGGAGTCTACGAATATCCCTACACGCCCAAGAACTTCCCCTGGTTCTACGACAAGGCGGAGTGGATCAAATACCTCGACATGATGGTGGAGAACAAGTACAACTCGCTCTACCTCTGGAACGGCCACCCCTTCGCCTCGCTGGTCAAGCTGAAGGACTACCCCTTCGCCCTGGAGGTCGACGAGGCAACCTTCAAGAAGAACGTCGATATGTTCTCGTTCCTGACCCACGAGGCCGACAAGCGCGGCATCTGGGTCATCCAGATGTTCTATAACATCATCCTCAGCAAGCCCTTCGCCGACCACTACGGTCTGAAGACGCAAGACCGCCACCGCCCCATCACGCCGCTCATCAGCGACTACACACGCAAGTCGATAGCCGCCTTCATCAAGAACTATCCCAACGTCGGCCTGCTGGTATGCCTCGGCGAGGCCATGGCCACCATCGACGACGACGTGAAGTGGATGAAGGAAACCATCATCCCCGGCATTCTTGACGGCCTGCGCAGCCCCACCCCCGACCCCTCCCCTGTAGGGAGGGGAGTCTGCGCGCCGGAAGCTCCCCTCCCTACAGGGGAGGGGTCGGGGGTGGGGCTGCCCCCCATCGTGCTGCGCTCGCACGACACCGACGGGCCACTGGTGCTGAAGGAGTCGCTGCCCCTCTATCCCAACATCTACACCATGTCGAAATACACGGGCGAGAGCCTGACCACCTACGAGCCGGGCGGCCCGTGGGGCGAGACGCACCGACAGCTCGCTGCCGCCGCCCCCATCCACATCGACAACGTACACATCCTGGCCAATCTGGAGCCGTGGCGCTGGTCCAGTCCCGCCTTCATCGAGAAGACCGTACAGGCCATGCACCGCGTGCACCACTCCCGAGGGCTGCACCTCTACCCGCAGGCCTCCTACTGGGACTGGCCCTACACCGCCGACCGGCTGCCCGACGGCAAGCGCCTGAAGCAACTGGACCGCGACTGGATGTGGTATAAGGCATGGGGCCGCTATGCATGGAACGACGGGCGCGGCGAGGACAAGAGCTACTGGAAGCAGACGCTGGCCGACTACTACGGCATCGACACCATCAGCGCCGGCCACGTGCTCAACGCCTACGACGAGGCGGGCGAGATAGCCCCCAAACTGCTACGCCGCTTCGGCATCACCGAGGGCAACCGACAGACGTTGCTCCTCGGCATGACGATGGGCGAGCTGGTGAATCCCTACAAGTACACCATCTATCCAGGCTTCTATGAGAGCTGCGGCCCCCAGGGTGAGAAACTTATCGAGTACATCGAAAAGGAATACAAGGGACAGCCCCATCAGGGCGAACTGCCCTTCGACATCGTCGACCAGTGCGTAAACCACGGTGACCGTGCCCTCGTGGAGATGGGGGCCGCTGCCGCCAAGGCCACCCGCCATGCCGACGAATACCAGCGCGTGTGGAACGACATCCTCTGCTATGCCTCGTTTGCCAAGGCCTTCCAGCTGAAGGTGCGTGCTGCTGCCGAAGTGCTGCGCTACAAGTGGACACACGACATCGCCCACCTGGAGACAGCCGTCGTATGGCTCGAGCAGAGCCTCAGCATCTGGTACGACCTAAGCCGCATGACGGACGACTGGTATCTCTACGCCAACTCGATGCAGACAGCCCAGCGCCGCATCCCCGTGGGTGGCGACGGCGGTAAGATGAAGACGTGGTCTGAGCTCGCTGTGGTCTACCAGGCCGAGCTCGACGCCTTCAAGGAGAACCTGCAAAAGCTGAAGAACCCCGTAGCCCAGACCAACGTCAAGATACAGCCCCTGCAGCCCGCCAAGGTATCCTACGCCGGCACGATGGTGCCCCTCCGGAAGGGTGCCATCCTCTTCGAGAACCGTCCCGACACCCCCGTCGACTCCATCGCTCCCGAGCTGGCCGGTCTGCAGGCCCTGGTGCTCAACCGCGACACCACGCGCATCGTCGGCACCACCATCGCGTTTGAGAGCGACAAGCCCGTCAAGCTGCTCGTCGGCCTCTTCAAGGACGACGACACCAAGTTTGCCAAGGCACCCAAGCTGGAGATTGACGCCACCGGCAACGAGTACGGACAAGCCGAGCCTGTCCTCACCAATGCCATCAGCATCGTCCAAATGCCGAAGGTCAATATCCACCAATACACGCTGCCCGCAGGTCGGCAGACGCTGCGCCTGCCGAAGGGCATCCTGATGGTTGCCGGCTTCACTGGCGACGACATCAAGCCGCGCGACTGTGGCCTCAACGGTCCCTCGGGCGAAGTAGACTGGCTGTTCCAAAAATAAGAGTAAGAAACGATGAAGACAAAACT
The DNA here is from genome assembly GCA_017847725.1 of Prevotella sp. GTDB lineage: Bacteria > Bacteroidota > Bacteroidia > Bacteroidales > Bacteroidaceae > Prevotella. The sequence goes on along the minus strand of JAGAXW010000025.1, from coordinate 105,886 downwards.
GACTGCGCTATTAGTTCTCGCGAGTCTCGCCGTAGCGGCACAAGATATCAGCCAACAGCAGATGCAGCGCATCTACGACGAGGTACGCACACCCTATAAATACGGCATGGTGGTGGCCCCTGCGGACAACTACCACAAGATAGACTGCCCCACGGTGTTCCGCGCGGACGGCAAGTGGATGATGACCTACGTCGTCTACAACGGCAAGGATGGACACGACGGGCGCGGCTACGAGACGTGGCTCGCCAGCAGCGACGACTTGCTGCACTGGCAGACCCAGGGGCGCCTGCTCTCCTACAAGGCCGACGGGTGGGACATGAACCAGCGCGGCGGTTTCCCGGCACTCATCGACTGGACGTGGGGCGGCAGCTATGCCATCGCGAAATACAAGAAGAACTACTGGATGACCTATATCGGCGGCCACGGCACCGGCTACGAGGCCGTGCGCGAACCGCTGCACATCGGACTGGCGTGGACGCAGGGCAATGTCGCTCAGGCCCACGAGTGGCAGTCGGCCGACAAGCCCCTGCTCTCCATCGACGACAAGGACGCCCAGTGGTGGGAGAAGCTCACGCAGTATAAGAGCACCATCTACGACGACCCGCAGAAGACCCTCGGCAGCCGCTTCCTGATGTTCTACAACGCCGGCGGCGTCAACCCGGCCAACAACCTCAAGGCCGAGCGCATCGGCATTGCCCTCTCCAACGACCTGAAGAAGTGGAAGCGCTACCGCCAGAACCCCGTCTACAGCCACGAGGCACCAGGCATCATCACGGGCGACGCCCAGATTGTGCGCATGGGCGACGTCTACGTCATGTTCTACTTCTCGGCCTACAACCCCGCACGCAAATACAATGCCTACAACACCTTCGCCGTCAGCCGCGATCTCATACACTGGCAAGACTGGACGGGCGCCGACCTCATCGTGCCCTCCAAGCCTTACGACGAGATGTTTGCCCACAAGAGCTATGTGGTGAAGCACGACGGCGTCGTCTACCACTTCTACTGTGCCGTCAACAACGACCAGCAGCGCGGCATCGCCGTAGCCACCAGTGTGCCCATGGGCCGCTCGGCAGTGGGATTCCCTGCCCCCGAGCGAAAAGGGCGCCGCACCACGACCCTGCTCAACGACGGCTGGCAGGCACGCGCCACAGCAGGGCGCGACACCACCGTCGCCACCGTCAGTCTGCCCCACAACTTCGACGACTACTACGGCTACCGCCAGCTGCGCCACGGCAACCTGCACGGTACGGCAATATATAATAAGGTGTTCGACTGCGAGAAGCGCGAGGGACGCCGCTACTTCCTGCAGTTTGAGGGCGTAGGCACCTACGCCACCGTCACGCTGAACGGTCACCGCTATCCCAAGGAGCTTGTCGGGCGTACCGTCTGGACGCTGGATGTCACCGACCACCTGCGGAACGGCAGCAACCGGCTGACGGTCGACGTCGACCACCCCGCCATGCAGACCGCCTCGCCGTGGGTGTGCGGCGGATGCAGTAGCGAGTGGGGCTTCTCCGAGGGTAGCCAGCCCTTCGGCATCTTCCGCCCCGTCAGCCTCGTCGAGACGGACGCCGTGCGCATCGAGCCTTTCGGAGTCCACATCTGGAACAATGCCGCCTGCGACAGCGTCTTCATTGAGACCGAGGTGAAGAACTACACCCGCGAGGCCCAGACCATCGAGTTGGTCAACAAGTTCACGCTGGCCTCCGGCAAGCAGGTGTTCCGCCACGCCGCCACCCTCACCCTCGCCGCCGGCCAGAGCCAGACGCTGCGCCACGCCGAGCGCATCGAGGGAGCCCACCGCTGGAGCCTGGCCGACCCCTACCTCTACACCCTGACCACCATGGTCAAGCGCGAAGGCAAGACCACCGACGAGGTGCGTACGCCCTTCGGCATCCGCTGCGTCTCATGGCCCGTACTGCGCAAGGACGGCGACCACCGCTTCTACCTCAACGGCACGCCCACCTTCATCAACGGCACCTGCGAGTATGAGCACCTGCTGGGCCAGAGCCACGCCTTCAGCCCCGAGCAGATTCGCTCACGCGTCAAACAGATACGCAACGCCGGCTTCAACGCCTTCCGCGAGGCCCACCAGCCCCACAACCTGCTCTATCAGCAGCTCTTCGACGAGCAGGGCATGCTCTTCTGGAGCCAGTTCTCGGCCCACATCTGGTACGACACGCCCCAGTTCCGCGACAACTTCAAGCGGCTGCTCGTGCGCTGGATCAAGGAGCGCCGCAACTCGCCCAGCGTCATCCTCTGGGGACTGCAGAACGAGAGCGTGCTGCCCAAGGCCTTTGCCCAAGAGTGCGCTAACATCATCCGAAGCCTCGACCCCACCTGCCGCGACCAGCGCGCCATCACCACCTGCAACGGCGGCGAGGGCACCGACTGGAACGTCATACAGAACTGGAGCGGCACCTACGGCGGCTCGGCCGACAACTACGACAACGAACTGAGCCGCCCCGAGCAATTGCTCAACGGCGAATACGGTGCCTGGCGCACCCTCGACCTGCACGGCGACGCCAAATACAGCGAGGAGTCGTTCACCCGCCTGCTGGAGAAGAAAGCCCAGTTGGCCGAGAAGGCCTTCGCCGACACCATTCCCGACGGTTCTCCGTCGGGTAATAGCGGCGTATGCGGCCACTTCCAATGGATATTCAACTCACACGACAACCCCGGCCGCGTGCAGCCCGACGGCGCCCTGCGCCGTGTGGACAAGATAGGCCCCATCAACTACAAGGGACTGGTCACCACATGGGAGGAGCCCACAGAGGCTTACTACATGTACCGTCGGCGCTATGCCGCCGCTCCCGCCACGGGCACCCTCCCCGTAGCCGCCGACCGTAACCGCGACCTCGTCAAAGGAGCCGACGGCTACCATTACCTCTACCGCATCAACTGCGGCGGCGATGCCTTTACCGACGAGTACGGCCAGCAGTGGGTGGCCGACGACACCCTCTTCAGCCACTCGTGGGGCCAGGACTTCGAGGGCGTCAATGCCCTGCAGGCCTCGCAGCGACGCATCACTGCCGACATCCGCGGCACGCGAAGCGACGAGCTGTTCCAGCACTTCCGCTACGGACGCCACCGCCTGTGGTACGACCTGCCCGTAGCCGACGGCGACTACCGCGTCGAGCTCTACTTCGTCGAGCCCTGGCACGGTCGCGACGCCTCTGAGACGGCCGACTACGAGGGACTGCGCATCTTCGACGTCGCCGTCAACGGCCAGACCGTCGTCGACGACCTCGACCCGTGGGCCGAGGCCGGCTACTGCGGTTCGCTGAAGCGCGTCGTCACCGCCAAAGCCAAGGACGGTCGCCTGCACATCTCCTTCCCCGAGGTCAAAGCCGGTCAGGCCCTCATCTGCGGCATCGCCGTAGCCAGCCTCAGACCCACGCCTACAGCCAGCCGTCCGTCGTCCATCGTATGGAGCCGCCTCGACACCGATACCATTGCCAAGCTGCCGAAGGAGGAACTGCCGAAGGACACCGAGGCCCGCCCCGCCACCATCTGTCAGCCCACCAAGACCGGCACCTTCGTCATCAAGCCCGGCCTCGGTCAGGAGTATGCCCTGCGCTTCCGCTACAAGAACACCACGGGGCAGCCCGTCAGCGCCCGGATGACCCTCACCGACTCCAAGCGCACGGTGCTCGTCGACCGCGTCGTCACCTTCCCGCCCACGCCCAACAAGTTCAAAATGCTCTCTACCACCACCGGCACCCAGATCAATGCCGGCACCTACACCCTGCACGTCGACACCCGCGACGTGGAGTTTAAGGAGCTGGAGATACAATAGTCCGGAAATGGGAGCAAGGCGGGCAGCAGCCAAGCGTGCAACGTTAATAATTATTATAAGATAATAATCATAATACGGTAATTAAAGTATAATAATTATCTTTGCATCCGTAAAGCGTAACGACTATGATTAACAATCCCTTTATCCTCTACGGATATGAGTCGGAGAAGTATTTCTGCGACCGCAAGGAAGAGACAGAAGAGCTGAAGCGGCTCATCACCAACGGCAATAACGTGGCACTCATCGCCCCGCGGCGCATTGGCAAGACGGGACTGGTGGAAAACCTGTTCCACCGGAAAGACATTGCCGGCAGATACTACACATTCCTCATCGACATCTATGCCACCAAGAACTTCGAGGAGATGGTGCTGGCGATGAGCACCACCATGCTGGCGGCACTACGCCCGAGGGGAGCCAAGGTGATGCAACGCTTTGTCGACGTCCTCACGTCGCTACGCACCGGTGTCAGCTTCGATGCCATGGGCAACCCGTCGTGGAACCTGGAGATAGGCAACATCAAACAGCCAAGGACCACGCTCGACGAGATTTTCCGCTACATCGGCGAGGCGGACAAGCCGTGCATCGTTGCCATCGACGAGTTCCAGACGGTGAGCAACTATAGCGACACCAACGTCGAAGCCCTGCTGCGCACATACGTACAGCACTGCCGCAACGCACAGTTCATTTTCTCTGGCTCACAGCGTACGATGATGGGCGAAATCTTTGTCAGCCCGTCACGCCCCTTCTACCAGAGTGCCACACTGATGTCGCTCAACAGCATACCGCAGGACACATACTGCCACTTTGCCACCTCGCATTTCGAGGAGGCCGGAAAGCACCTGCTACCAGCGTCGGTAGCTGTCGTTTACCAGCAGTTCGACGGCATAACCTGGTATCTGCAGCGCGTCCTGAACGAGCTCTTCTCCATGACGGCCAGCGGGGAGGAGTGCACACCCGACATGGTGCCGCTGGCCATCAGCAATATTCTGAGGGCAAATGAATTCACCTACCAGTCGACCCTGTTCCAGTTGCCGCCAAAGCAGAAGGAACTGCTCATAGCCATCAGCAAAGAGGGGAAGGCACAGAACCTGACATCCTCCAACTTCATCCGCAAGTATCACCTGCCGGGCAGCAGCAGCGTGCAGTCGGCCATCAAGGGACTGCTGGAAAAGAACTTCGTAACCAGCACGCTGGGTGTCTACGAGGTCTACGACAAGTTCTTCGCGTTGTGGCTCCAGGCCATGTGTAAATAGAGATTTCCCACTTGCAGGGTCGGAAAACAGTAAGCGCTTTTGCGAAAAAACGACCGTCACCCCTCCTTCACCGCAACGGGTGAAGGAAGGGTGACGGAAGGGTAACTTTTTGATTTCGCATGGTAGGATTGCTACCTGCGGAATCGCCACGCTGCCAAAGGGCTAATAGCCGAACACCTCTTCTAACGTGAGGCGGCGCACGGGAGCCAGCTGCTCGAGCGACTTCATGTCGAGCTCCTTCTCGTCGCCGAGCAGAATATAGCGGTAGGGCTGGCGGCTCATACACTGCTGCTCGAAGCGGACGATGTCCTGAAGGGTGAGCGACGGCAGCTGCTCATAGATTTTCTGCGAGAGGTCATAGTCGAGACCGAGTCGCTGGGCACGCAGATAGGCTCCAAAGACGCCGTACTTGGTGGTGCGCTGCGAGGCCAGTTGCTTGCTGACGGCCTCCTTGGCTATCTGGAAGGCAGCCTCTGACTGCGGGATGGTGTCCAGTATCTGATGGAACTGGCGGATGCAGTCCATCATCTTGTCGTTCTGCGAGATGATGTGGGCGAGATAGTATTCAGACTGGTCGGCCTTGGCGGGGCGTACATACTGGGCCATGGCGCTGTAGGCCAGGCCGCGGGCCTCGCGAAGTTCCTGGAACACGATGCCGTTCATGCCGCCGCCGAAATACTCGTTGAAGACGGTCTGCACGGCAGCCTCGTCGACATGCAGGGGGCGCTGCTCGTTGTGATACATGCGTAGATAGATGTTCTTGGCCTGGAAGGGGGCGAGGAGTATCTCGTTCTGCGGCGTGGACTGTGTCACGAAGGGCTGTCCCTGAGGCACGGCGGCCAGTCGCCTGGGCGTCGGGTGGTAGCGGTTGACGGCGGCCACGGCCTCGCGCTGCGACAGTGGACCATAATAGAGCACGCGGTGCTGCAGCTGGCGCAGTCCCTTGAGCAGGTCGAGCAACTGTTGGGGGTCGGCCTGGCGCAGCTGCTGGGCGCTCATGTTGCTGCGACGCATGTTGTGGGGCCCGTAGGCACCATATTGGTAGAGGTAGTCGAAGCAAGTGGGCTGGTCAAGCTTGTCGTCGTCGCGCGACTTGAGCAGCAAGCTGACATACTGGTCGTACGACTCACGGTCGGCACGGGCGTTCTGCATCACCTCCTCGAGGAGCTGCAGGGCTTCGGCCATATGCTCGGACAGACCGTTGAGGCTGACGGTGAGGTGGTCGGCGTAGACATTGATGCTATAGTTGCAGGCCAGTCGGTAGAACTGCTGCTTGACCTGGCTGGCCGTGAGGCGGTCGGTGCCCACGTAGTCGAGATAGTTGGCAGCGACGTTGTAGCGGTTGTCGTCTTCGTGGCCGAATTCGTAGCGGAACGTGAGGGTGAAGAGGTCGTCGTCGTCGTTGTGCTTATAGAGCAGAGGCAGTCCCTTGTGCACCTGGCCGACGGTGAGATCGCGGTGGAAGTCGACAAACTGGGGCTGGATGGGCTCCACCTTGCTGTTCTGTATCTCACGCACGAACGGGCTCACCAGGTCGCGGTTGGTGGGAATGGGCGTGATGGCGGGCTTCTCTATCTTCTGCTGGAGAGAGTCGACGCCCTGGCGCTTGAAGACGGTGGCATAGCCGTCGGTGAAGAAGCGGCGGGCAAAGTCGACCACCTGCTGCTTGCTCATGGCGGCGATGCGCTGCAGCTTGCCGACATGCTGCTGCCACGACTGGCCGTTGATGAAGGCGTCGAGGTGCTGACTGGTGCGCCATTTGTTGTCGGCCAGCGATTTCTGGTAGCTGAGCTTCATGTTGTTGACGACAGAGGGCAGCAGGTCGTCAGAGAAGCGGCCCTGCTTCAGACTGTCTATCTGGGCAAGCAGGAGGGCACGCACCTCCTGTAGCGACTGGCCCGGGCGGGGCATGCCTAACAGGACAAACGTGGAGTAGTCCTGCCGGTTCAGCTGGCCGGCGGCGGCTACCTGCACCTGCATGTTTTGGTTGAGGTTGAGGTCGAGGATGCCGGCATGGCTGTTGCTGAGCATGTGGTCGATGACGTCGAGCGTGTCGCACTGCAGGTCGGAGGCCTTGTGGGCGAGCCAACCTACCCACACCTGCTCTGCCTGCTGACCGACGACGGTGGTGTCGGCAGGGGCTGTCAGTGGACGCTGGACGGGGAATACGGGCTGGGCGACGTCAGCACCGGGCTGCCAACTGCCGAAATAGCGCTCCAGGATGTCGACGGTGCGCTCCGGGTCGAAGTCGCCAGCCATGCAGATGGCCACATTGTTGGGCACGTACCACTTCTTGAAATAGTTCTTGATGTTGACTATCGAGGGGTTCTTCAGGTGCTGCTGCGTACCGATGGTGGTCTGCGTGCCGTAGGGGTGCGTGGGCGTGAGCTTCAGGCCCAGGGCCTGCCGTGTCTTGTCGCTGTCGTCGCTGAGGTAGAGATTATACTCCTCGTAGACGGCCTCCAGCTCGGTGTGGAAGCCGCGGACGACCATGTTCTGGAAGCGGTCGGCCTGAATGCGGGCCCAGTTGTCGATTTCGTTGGAGGGGATGTCCTCGACATAGCAGGTATAGTCGCTGGAGGTAAAGGCGTTGGTGCCCTTGGCTCCGATGGCAGCCATCAGCTTGTCATACTCGTTGGGGATGAAGTAGCGGGCTGCCAGCTGGCTGACGCTGTCAATCTCGTGATAGGCCTGTCGGCGGGCGTCGGGGTCGGTCAGCTTGCGGTAGCGCTCGTAGCGCTGCTCAATGTCGTCGAGCAGCGGAGCCTCCGCCTGCACGTTGTTGGTGCCGAACTGCCGGGTGCCCTTGAACATGAGGTGCTCCAGGTAGTGGGCCAGTCCGGTGGTCTCGGCAGGGTCGTTCTTCGATCCGGTGCGCACGACGATATAGGTCTGTATTCGCGGCTTCTCCTTGTTGACGGAGAGGTACACCTTGAGCCCGTTGGGCAGGGTGTAGATGCGCGTCTTTGTCAGGTCGCCAGCCACCTGCTCGTAGTTACGGGCGGATAAGGGTAAAAGTGCAAAAAAGCAGAATAGCAATAAGAGTTTAGTCTTCATAATCTATTTCGTGATCAAGTTTGGAAATAAAGTCGTCGAATACCTCCTGCTCGACATCACCCATGTCGAACTCCTTCTGGGCATCCTTACGAATCTCGGCAATCCAGGCACGGCGTGCACGGACATAGTCCTCGCGGATGCGGGCGAGGTCGGCGTCGGTCAGCTCGGTGAGCCCGTAGTAGTCGAGGATGAGCTGGTAGGTCCATGCCCACTGGTACTCGCGATAGTGGCTGTTGATGTCGTGGAAGCGGTTGAGCACGTCGCGCACGCTCTCGATGGAACCGCTCTTGATGTCGTCGAGCAGGCGCTGCTCCTCACTGGCGGGTAGCAGCAGACCCGAGAGGTCGTTCCACTTGCCCTGGCCGACGGTGGTGACGGGCTTGCCGAGGAAGCCGTCCTTGGTGGCGCGCTTCAGCACGGCACCCATATAGATGCGCAGGGCGATGTCATAGTATTTGATGCCCTTCTTGAGCGACGTGGCCTGGATGATGTACTCCTGGAAGTTGTAGCTCGACACATTCTTGCCACCGGCCTGGCGCAACGACTCCAGAATCTTCTTGCCCTCGACAATCTCGCCCACGGTGAAGGGAGAGAGCCAGTCGAAGTTGATGATGCTCTTGCGCGACGAGGCGGCACGCTTGTCGCGCTTGGGCCACTTCTTGATGTCGCGGTAGAGGCCCACGGTGGTGATGTTACGACCCGGCACGATGTACATGGTCTCGCCATAGGCCAGCAGGTAGGCAAAGGGCAGACAGCGCATGTCGGGGTGGTTCATCAGCTTGCCGAAGCATACGGAGAAAGCACCTATCTTGGCCGGCATCAGCACGTAAGCGCCCGAGGCGGTCTTGGAGCCGCGCTCCAGCGTACCGTAGTGCATGGGGCCCATCTTGTAGGCGTGGTTGGAGAAGTTGGTGTTCGAGCCGGCATTGTAGAACGAGAACTCGCCGCCGATGAGCAGGCTCGACTTGTGGTGGGAGGCCGAGAAGGGTCCGCAGAAGGCGGCACAGGCCTCGCCGTTGGCCATATAGCTGTTGGCAAAGAAGACGCTGGCCTCGGCCGTGAAGCCGTTGGTAATCTGGCAGGCCTCGCCCACGAAACAGTCTTGCATCTTCACCGAGTTGGTGATGCTGCAGCCGTTGCAGATGATGGAGTTCTCACAGATGACGCCCGTACCGATGTAGACGCTGGCATCCTTCGACGACATGATGGTACAGTCGCTGAGGCGTGCCGCACCGTTGATTTCGCAGTCGTCGCGCACCACGGTGTTGGTAATCTCCTTCGAGTTGATAATCTTGACACCGTTGCCAATGGTGCCCTGCTGGGGCTGCGTGAAACGTATCTCCTCGTTGATGAGTCGTATGATGTTGTCCTTGAGCTGCTTGTCCTTGAAATATTTCACCATGAAAGCTGCCAACTGGGAGTTGAGGTCGTGGAAGAGCACCACGTTGCCGTCGCCCATCTCGTTGAGCACGGAGATAAGGTGGCCCTCGCCGTAGGTGGCACCCTCGGTGGTCTCCATGGTCGAGATGTTGGAGATGTAGCAGTCGTCGCCGATGGTATAGTTGTTGATGAAGTTGCCCACCTTCTCTATCAGGCAGTTGTCGCCAACGGTGACGTTGCGCAGGGTGGCGTCATTGATGCCGGCATGCTTGGTGAATCCACTGGTCACCTCCACCTGCTTCTCGAATACGCCCAGGCGGATGTCGCCATAGAAGACGACGCGGTGGAAGCCGTAGGGCGAGAAGGCGTCGGCCACGAGAACGCGCTGCCAGTCCTCAGCCCAACAACTGTTGTTTTCCAATACTTGGATTTCCTCTTGAGTCAGTTTTCTGTAGTGATTCATAATCCTATATTTTTTTGTTATTTGTGTTTGGTATAGTTTCTACTCGTCGATGGTGTACAGGAAGTCGTTGTAGGGGTACTTCTGTACGTGCAGTTCGCGTACCTTATTATAAAGTACGTTGCGCAGCTCGTCGATGTTCTCCTTGTTGCGAGCCGAGATAAAGAGGCAGTCGCCCTGCATCTTGGCCATCCACGTGCGGCGCAGCTCGTCGAGCGAGATATTTTCGCGCGTAGGCTCGGTCAGGTCGTCGGCATCCTGCGGCGTCCAGGTGTAGGCATCTATCTTGTTGAACACCAGCATCGACGGTTTTTCCCGGCAGCCCAGGTCGGCCAGCGTCTGCTCGACCACCCTAATCTGCTCTTCGAAGTCGGGATGCGAGATGTCGACGACGTGTACCAGCAGGTCGGCCTCGCGCACCTCGTCGAGCGTAGATTTGAAGGAGTCTACCAAGTCGGTGGGCAGCTTGCGGATGAAGCCCACGGTGTCGGCCAGCAGGAAGGGCAGATTGTCGATGACCATCTTGCGCACGGTAGTGTCGAGCGTAGCGAAGAGCTTGTTCTCGGCAAAGACGTCGCTCTTGGCCAGCAGGTTCATCATGGTCGACTTGCCCACATTGGTGTAGCCCACCAGGGCCACACGGATGAGGCGTCCGCGGTTCTTGCGCTGCGTAGTCTTTTGGCGGTCTATCTCCTCCAGTCGCTGTTTGAGCAGGGTGATGCGGTGCAGGATGATACGGCGATCCATCTCCAGCTGCGTCTCGCCAGGGCCACGCAGTCCCACGCTGCCCTTGCCGCCGCCACTGCCCGAGCCGCCTCCCTGACGCTCCAGGTGAGTCCACAGGCGCTGCAGGCGGGGCAGCATATAGCGATACTGCGCCAGTTCCACCTGCGTCTTGGCCTCAGCGGTTTGTGCACGCATGGCAAAGATGTCGAGGATGAGCGACGTGCGGTCGAGGATTTTCACCTTCAGCTCGCTCTCTATATTACGTATCTGCTTGGCTGTCAGCTCGTCGTCGAAGATGACCATGCCCACGGGGTCGTCAGCCTCCTCGCGCTCCATGACGTAGCGTCTGATTTCTTCGAGCTTGCCCTTGCCGACGTATGTTACCTGGCTAGGGCCCTGCACCTTCTGCGTGAAGCGTTTCACAGTGACGGCGCCAGCCGTATCGGCCAGGAACTCCAGCTCGTCGAGATATTCTTTTGTCTTGGCCTCGTCCTGCTCCTGGGTAATCAGTCCCACGAGCACAGCCGTTTCGGCCTTTGCCTCAGAAATAACAAATTCCTTCATATTTACTCTATTGGCTGCAAAGATACGAACATTTTCCTTATAACGGAAAAAACACCGCCAAATAAATGCAAAAAATCCGTCTTTATAACATTCTCATGTTATCCCTAACTTTTCCTTTGCCAAGGTGGTAATCGATTCGATGAAATCCTCAGTAGGTTGAATCATGGGAATTACATCGTCATCCACTAAGTCAAAGCGGTCACTGTAGTCTCCCGTTTGACGCATGGTAAACAGTTGTCTCAGAAGCTTACCATTTTCACGAGAAACCTTTCCCGACTTAACAAAATGTAAACCAAACTGCTGTATATTACCATCATGACTATGTGCAGGGATTTTGTACGCAATCAATAGTGCTGAGACAGCGTAGTAAGCTGCATAATACAGTCGATTTTGCAGTATCATCCACGGCGTCCACGGCTGCATCACGGGAAGAGAGCCCTCCACTCCGGCTCTTTCCAATAAAAAAAGAGGCCATGCTGCCCTTATCGGCAGACATGGCCTCTCCGGTTTTATATGACTAGTTATTTGTTTTCCAGTAGATGTCGCTCTCATCAAGACCTGTATTATTTTCTGTGTTCAGCGTCCAGCCGGTATAATCATATATAATATATACCTTGTGGCTTGTATTAAGGATATTGCTGAATGTGCAGTTCTTAATGTTCACAATGTGATTGACATTCGCATTGTTCTGAATAGTGATGGCACCCTCAGTACCGAAGTCTCCGTCAAACGTGCAGCCCTCAATGTTATAGGTAGCACCAGACGCAGTCTCATTGATGTAGATGCCCTGAGTGCTAACACCGGTGAATTTGCAGTTCTTGACGGTATACACGCCATTCGCCTTACCACTTCCACCAAAGACACACATACCCCATGACTTATTGGGCATTCTCTCTATCTCGCAGTTTTCTATCACGAGCTCATCAAACAGCGATGTCATCACCTGCAAGTTATTGAATTTAACCTGAGTGTCGCCATTACCTGCTATAGTCAATGATGATATTCCGATGCTGCTACCGCTATAGAGTGTCGCATTATACTCGCCGTCAGGCAGTGTTACCTTCACCTTGCTGATGCCGCTCTCCTTGGCGTCTGTCAGAATATCATTGATGGCGGTGGTCTTATCTGCTACCTCGGTACTAACAACGTAGTTACCGATACCATCCTTGGAGATACCCGTCTTCACTTCAGCGAATACAGGGTTGTTGTCGTCATCGTACATCGGGTTCAACGTGATGTTAAACTGCGTCTGGCTGGTCAGCAGATTACCCACGATGTTGGTGCGATAGTTGCGCTGAACGGGAACGTTAGAGAAGGCTATTGTGTTGACTGGCGTGACGTCGTCGTTCTCTTTATAGAGCGAGAGGTCAGCCTTGATGAGCGACTGGGTGTCGTTCTCGCCACCTACCAGCAGGTAGTTCAGACCCATATAGGCATAGTCGGTAGAGTTGACGGTCAGTTTACCGTAGTTCTGCGTGTTGGTTCCGTCAATATCCACGGCTACCTGATTCTGCCCATTGGGAATGGCGTTCAGCGCCAGTTCAAAGTCTGCCGTCTGTGGGTCGGCAACGGTTCCGTCGAGCAGGTTCAACGTCTTGAATACGTTGTTGACGGTCACCTTCGTCTTCTTGACATCTATACCGGCCAAGTGAGCGGCCTTCACGTCTGCCTGAGTAGCACCATAGTTCAACTGTGCCCAGGGGCGCTTCAGCACAACGCTCTTCGAGACGGCACCCGTCACCTCCAAGCCGTTGACATGAGCGGTAAAGGCATCCAGCGTCTCGTCGTTAGCCTTGTCATAGTTGACGGTGACTTTCTTGTTCTCGGCATCGAAAGCCAAAGCCGTCGCATTGGGGTTCTGTGCCCAGAAAGCGAAGTTGTAGGTCTGGCCCTTCACCAGCTGGAAATTGACGGTAGCGGTATTTCCGCTAACGGTTGCGGTTGCCTCGCTACCCTCTACGCCAATCTTACTGATGGCCTTAATCAACTCGTTGTTTGCGTTGTACACTGCCACATAGAGTGTGGTTGCCTGTGAACCATCAGTATCACCAGACACGCTACGAGTAGCGATAGCCTGATCAAAATTGGCACTGAACGACACATTCACCATGTCGCCGTCAGCAATATTGCTGTTGGCCAATTCGTCGCTCGAGCATGCAGAGAACAGTGCGGTGACTGCTGCTGCAACTAATAATAATGACTTTTTCATTGTTACTTTAGTTTGTTATTAATAATTTGTTGTTTTAAATATTTTTACCATGCTTGAGTCTGTTGAACGCCATCGATATTTACAACGATTTTGCTTCCGCTGCCGTTATCAACATTGTAGAGAGTTCCCTGATAGTTGGCATCAGTCTTTGCAATAGCCGTGTTCTCGCTGGTGTAGAATCCTGTGCAGCCGACGGTATTGTTGATGTTGACGGTGAAATGGGTATTATTTGCAGCTCGGGCATCAATTTCAAGGGCTGTTTTCCAGTCTTTTCCAGCAGTCTGACGCGCACTGCCATCGCACGTAAACTTACAACGATTGAAAGTGACCGTAGCAGGGTTTGAAGCATCAACACCGTAAATCTTTGCGGCCTTGCCTACACACTCCATCTCACAATCGTTGAGCGTCATAGTTCTGGTACCGTATGAGCAGAAGGTATAGTCATAAGCGTCCTGCACGAACTTGCAATTGTTAAGAGTACATTCTGGTGCATAGAAGAAGCGGAACTTGGTAAAGGTTACATTTGAGTAAGTTTCCTTCGCTATATGATACAAGCCATGATTCTTCGTGAAGTCTGTGTTAGTATCGCCAACCATTGTCACGTCGGAGAAGTTGACCGTGCAACCAAAATAAGCCTGACTTGCTCCCGAAACGGTCAACTTGGTATTGTTACCGTCTCCTTTAATGCGGATAGTGATATTTTGCTGAACTATTGTCGGGAGTACAAAGTTTCCTACTGGCAGATTGATGGTAAAGTCGCTAATGCCATTATTCTTGGCGTTAGTATAAATAGTGGCAATCGCGCTGCTTGTTGTTGCTGTACCCGTAACAGTGTAAATATTGTTAGCACGGCTGATGCCATTAGCCACATTCTCGTCGATAGTCACATTGGATGATGGGTTGCTGGCATCGACAGAACCACCAAGTACACGTCCGACAACGGCATTTGCATTAGCAGTCTTTACACCGTAGCTATTCGTTATCTGGTCGATGATTAGCGTACCATCGGTTACGGTGTTAGAGGAAACAGTTGTAAACGTGAGATTACCACATCCAAGGATGCCTCCAAAGTCACGATAAGCAGTAATGGTAAAGTTCTTAATCGTGTTATTGGTGATGGTATTAGTAGTAGAATTGGCATAGCCTACAACACCACCGACCTTGTCACCATTATCGTATGAACCGGTCAGATTGTCTGGCTTAGCGGTCATTATCAGTCCGTCAACGGTACAGTTCTTGACAGTACCACCGAAATAGCCTGCAACACCACCGACATAACGGTTACCCTCCACGGTGGAATTCTTGACTGTTACATTCTCAATAGTACCTCCGCCACCATACGTGAACGAACCGGCTACAACTGCCGTACCGTTAACAGTAGCGCTACCAGATGTAATATTCTTCACGGTAGCATTGGCAACAGTAAAGTTCTTGAGCACGGCATTGCCGCTGACTGCACCAAAGAGACCGGCAGAGCGGTAAGCAGGTGTTGCGGTCAAATCTACGTTCAGGTTTGAGATGGTCTTTCCATTGCCATCAAAAGTACCCTGGAAATTATGCGCTGCGTCATCGGCGTTAGAACCTATTGGAGTCCAAGGCTTGCCATTCAGGTCTATGTCAGTATCCAGTTGCACTGTCTTGCCGGCAAAGGTGGTGCCGGCAGCCACCTGCTCGGCTATCCAAGCCAGCTCAGAGGCATTGGTGATATGGTAGATTCCGTCAGCAGCGGGAGCATCAGGCTCCTCAATCGAGCCATCCCATACCTCTACAAGATTATCGTCCTCATACATCGGATCCAGCGTGATGTTAAACTGCGTCTGACTGGTCAGCAGATTACCAACGATGTTGGTGCGGTAGTTGCGCTGAACGGGAGTGTTGGAGAAGGCAATCGTGTTAATCACCTCACCGTCGGCCTTCTGTAACTCCAGATCGGCCTTGACGAGCGACTGCTCTCCCTCGTTGCCTACCAGCAGGTAGTTCAGACCGACGTACTTGTAGTCGGTGGTGCCGACGGTCAGCGTGCGCGGAGTGGTGAATGAAGCAGGAATCGTGTTGGCTGCCAAGACGATGTCTGCCATTGTAGCATCACCCTCCACCTGACCGGTCAAGGCATTCAGCGTGGTGTAGACATTGTTGACGGTCACCTTGCTCTTGGCAACGGTGATACCTGCGGCAACGGCGGCATTCCAGTCAGCCTGTGCGGAACCGTAGTTCACCTGTGCCCAGGGGCGCTTCAGCTCCACGTTCTTCGAGATGGCACCCGTCACCTCCAGGCCGTTGACATGAGCGGTGAAGGCGTCCAACGACTCGTCGTTGGCTGTAATCTTCGAGTAGTCTACGGCCACCTTGCCCGTTGTGGGATTAAAGACCACGGCACCGTCGGTCGCATTGGGGTTCTGAGCCCAGAATACAAAATTGTAGGTCTGGCCTTTCACGAGTTGGAAGTTGACGGTAGCAGTCTTGCCACTGACAGGTACGAAGTCCAGACCACCAGCTTCTGTTCCAATATGGCTGATGGCCGTAATGAGTTCGTTGTCTGCACTATATACTGCTACATAGAGCTTGGTGGCTGCTGTGCCGTCAGATTCACCCGCTACACTACGGGTGGACATCACCTGGTCGAAGTTGGCACTGAACGAGACGTTTACCGTATTCCCGTCTGCAGCACCATTTCTGGCCAAATCGTCACTGGAGCATGCAGAGAACAGTGCGGTGACTGCTACTGCAACTAATAATAATGACTTTTTCATTGTTGTTAATATTAAATAGGTTGTGAAATAATAGTTTTTCTTTCTTCTTTTACAGAATCAATCCAGTTGCCGTAATTATCATAGTTTAAGTTGTCTGACATGTGGAATGTCCAAGCGCCATCGTCGTAGTCCACCTTCTTTACCTTGTTCTTGAGAACAAAGAATTCATATTCTCTGAAAATGGCGACAGGCAGTAGCAGCTCATCGCTATAGGAGATGGTAGTATGAATATAGTGTGCAGCATGGAAAGCGGACAATCCAAAACTCACATAGATTCCGATATAAGGTATCTTGTAGACGTAGATGGCTTTCCCGCTATTACGAATTTCTTTTAGTATTATAGCATCATAGTTTTTCATACAGCAGACGAGTTAATAGACAATAATATTATAGCTACCATCATACTCCTCGTTGATGGCGATTTCGCCAGAAGAATTGGTTGTCAGGAAGCGCCCGCGCACAATGGTCTGCTTGTTGCGCATCAGAGGTACCTCGATAGGCGAGCTGAACGAGAGGAGCATGCCCTCCTTATTATATATACCGATGGCTACGCTGACGCTGGATGCATGGCCGTTGACGAATACATAGTCGAAACCGAGCGTGGCCTCGCCATTGGCAGCCTCCGTGATAGTCGACATATAGGAATACCCCTGCGCGGCATCGAAAGGCTTGTCGGTAAAGACGTTGAAATGGGTGGGCAGAAAACCCGTGTATCGGAACATGATCTGATAGCCAGAAAGGTCGACGCGTGCGACCTCGTCAGGGTCAGTGATGCCCAGGTACTTCTCTATGAAATCGGCCAAGTCGGTGGTGACAAACTTGTATCTGGCCATAGGGCGAATCATCTCCACACGGGCTCCGACTTTGATAGGTTCGTCAAGGTCGGTGGTAGCAGGAATGTCGACATTCTGTTCGCCAATAAAGGCTGAACGCATCTCGGTGGAGCCCTGATAGTCTTGCTTGTCGCCGGCAATGCTGATGTCGGCAAAGTTGGCCGTGTTGTAGAACAGGTCTGCTATGTCACCCACCCTGATGTAGTCGGCCCATACCCTGATTTTATACCTGCCCGGCACGAGCGAGAGGTGGCAGCGGTAGTCCAGCTGGGACAGGTCGCGGTTGGTGTAGTTGAACTCGTAGGCGGCTACGTCTGAGTAAGTGCTGTCACTATTGGCTGGGTAGCATCTGACGAGGTAGCGCAGCTCCATCTCCTCCTGCGACACATGGTTTGCCCTGGTGGTAGCGTTCAGATTGTAGTAAACCTCCCGATAGGTGGGCAGCAGGTCCATATCGAACAACAGGTCTACGTAAACCTCGCCCCTCTCCGTATCAGGCATCTCGTGGACGCACGACGACAACGCCAGGAGTAGCACAACTATATACGATATGCCTATACACTTACTTTTCATGGGTCTTAGGTTTGTGCCAATCAAAACTATAACCGAACGAGACGCGCAGCTGGTCTGGGCCAAAGTAGGTGGTATGAATGTCGGACGAGGCCTGACGGCCGTTCCTCTCGTTGATAAACTTCTCATAGTGGACGTCATAGATGCCAATACCTGCAGAGAACTCGACAAACCAGCGAGGGTTGCGCTTGAAGGCCCTGCGATAGCCAATGGCGACGCCACCGCCCAGGGCAGGCCTCCTCCGCTGGGTGTCCTGGTAACGGTAGGCGCCATTGACGGCTATATTAAAATAGGTAAGTCCCAGATGAGCACCATAGAAGAGTCCCTTCACGCCGGGAGTCCAGTAGCGCACTTCAGGCTGCACGCTGAACACCCTGAACTTTGTGGTCGAGCTGAAATAGTTTAAGCCGCTATAATGTATGGGAAGGTTGAAGGACCAGTATGGAGCGATATCTATTTCGGCTGCAACGTTGAATATCAGCAGCCCATACGCCAGCGCATCAGTCTTGACGCTGATGGTATGGGGATAGGGCACCGAGTCCAAGTTCCGGTCTAAGGCATAAGAGGGCCTTGTCTGAGCCGAAAGCTGCGTGCACATAACCAAAAACAGTATCAGCAATTTTAATTTCATAGCGCCAAAATTACTACATCTTCCCTATACACAGTTTGTCATTAGGGCGCTAAAACTTGTCAGAACAAGATTTTTCGGAATCTTGTCATTTGTCAGAACTACTGACAAAATCCATCTCAAGATGCTTTTTGTACCTGCTGGGCGACATGCCATAACGTCTCTTGAAGGCTTTGCTCATAGAGGGCAAGTCGGCATAGCCACACATATAGGATATCTCGGACAGAGTATAGTCCGTGGTGTCAAGCAGTTCCTTGCAGTGGCTGATGCGTATGGTGCTAATCCACGCCTTGAAGGTGAGGTGCTGCTGATTTTGCAGATAGTCTTGCAGAGCGGTGCGCTCGATGCCGATTCCATCCGCAATGCGGTCAAGTGTAATACTGTTGTCGCAGGGAATCGACATAGTTGTCCACATCCACTCGTCAACCTTACGGGTAATGTCGTCTTCGTTGTCGGTTGGAGCAATAACAAGGTTGGGCGGCACGCTTTTATGATAGCGGCGGCGAAGCGTTACGGCATAAGCGACAGATACTGCTGCTGCCGCAAGAGAGAATAGGGTGATAAGAATAAGCATATTCATCTCTTCCTGTTTTTATGTCCCCTTCAACTCCCTTTGCCAGGAACGGTTTTCTTTGTTGAAACTATATGAAAAGCGTGGGAGTCATCTTATTGCTCGTCCAACGACCCGAGGCTCTGGCATTGCCCAACCAGTCAGAACGAGCAACGCCGAAGCCCACGCCGTATGTATATATACACGTACACTTAAAATAAGCCTGCAAAAGATTTGCTGCTTCTCAGTACGGATATAACATACCCATGAGCGTCATCGCTGCATTGTCCTTGACTGGTTAAGGAACTGCCAGATTCCGGGTCGTCAAGTACAAAGCGCCAAGTAACGCTTTTTTCCCAAAAGTAGGCACACATACCTAACACCCTCACCAGCGAGTAATGCTTCGGCATGGATGCAAATGCAAAGTTAAGGAATATTTTCAGAAAATCCAAATCTTTACCTACAAATTCACATACGATAGGATTACTTCCCACAAGATTTTTGGGGCGAAAGCTGAAATTCTTTTCCTCTTTGTGCCATTGTATTCTGTAAAATTATTATCTTTGCAGGCGAAAAAAAAACTAATAAAAAAAATAGTAAATCATTAAATCACTAGGCTTATGAGAGTTATTATTGAACCTGACTATCAGAAGATGTCACAGTGGGCCGCCGAGCACGTCATTGAGCGAATCAACGCCTTCAAGCCCACCAAAGAAAAGCCGTTTGTACTGGGTCTGCCCACCGGCAGCTCGCCCGAGGGGATGTATGCCTGTCTGGTGAAAGCCAACAAGGAGGGTCGCGTATCCTTCAAGAACGTGTTGACGTTCAACATGGACGAATACGTAGGGCTGCCCGAGGTACATCCCGAAAGTTACCACTCGTTCATGGCCCGCAACCTGTTCGACCACATCGACTGCCCCAAAGAGAACATTCACATTCTCAATGGCAACGCCAAGGACCTGGCTGCCGAGTGTGCACACTATGAGGAGATGATCAAGGAGGCCGGCGGCATCGACCTGTTCATCGGAGGTATCGGCCCCGACGGCCACATTGCCTTCAACGAGCCCTACTCCAGCCTGACCAGCCGCACACGCGTGAAGACGCTGACCACAGACACCATCATCGCCAACAGCCGATTCTTCGACAACGACGTCAACAAGGTGCCCAAACTGGCGCTGACCGTCGGCGTGGGTACTGTGATGGATGCCCGCGAGGTGATGATTCTGGTGAACGGTCACCACAAGGCCCGCGCCATGAAGGCTGCCGTGGAGGGTGCCGTAACACACGAGTGGACCATCTCGGCTCTGCAGATGCACCAGCACGGCATCATCGTTGCCGACGAGCCTGCAGCCGACGAGCTGAAGGTGGCTACCTATAAATACTTTAAAGATATCGAGAAAGACAATCTCCTGTAATATGGACTGGCTCTTAGCTGTTAGCTTTTGGCAATTGGCTGAAAGCTAACAGTTTTTTTTACCCTATTTTTTTAACTTGAACGAGTTTTCGATGCTGTTCAACTCAGCAGAGAACGACTTGTCTACCTTCAGGCGCTGCTCGATGGTGGAACAGCTGTGGATAACCGTTGAGTGGTCGCGGCCACCGATGAGCTGACCTATGCGCGAGGCAGGCATCTTGGTGTACTTCTGAGCCAGATACATAGACACCTGGCGCACCAGTACATAGTCGCGCTTGCGACTGCGGCTGAACACCTGCTGCTGACTGACCCCGTAGTGGCCACACACCTTGTCGACAATGTCATCAATGGTGAGCGGACGGTTGTCAATCTTGACGGCGCGCTTGATGACGCGCTCGGCCAGACGCATGTCGATATTAGAATTGTAGACGATAGAGTTGGCCAAGAGCGAATTGATGACACCCTCCAAATCGCGCACGCTGCCATTGGCGGTCTCAGCAATAAAACGGATGACATCGGCTGGTATCTTCAGACCGTCACGACGGCACTTGGCATTCAGAATGTCGATACAGAGCTGTACGTTGGGCTTCTCCAACTCGGCTACCAAGCCACACGAGAAGCGCGTCAGCAGACGGTCCTTGACACCCGACAAGTCGACAGGCGGACGGTCGGAGGCCAGCACAATCTGCTTGCCCAGACGGAACAGGTGGTCGAAGATGTGGAAGAAAGTATCAAGGGTCTTTGAGGCTGTGGCCCACTCCTGAATGTCGTCGACAATCAGCACATCGATGCTCTGATAGAACTGGATGAAGTCGTTGACCGTATTCTGGCGCACGGCATCGGTAAACTGCACCTGAAACAGGCGTGCGGAGACATAGAGTACACGCTTGGAGGCGTAGAACTCCTTGCAGCGGATGCCGATGGCATTGATGAGATGGGTCTTGCCACAGCCGGACGGGCCGTAGACAAAGAAAGGGTTGAAGGTCGACTTGCCCGGATGCTCGGCAATGGAGAGACCTACCGTGCGAGGCAGTTTGTTGCTGTCGCCTTCGATAAAGCTCTGGAACGTCTTGCGCACATCCAGCTGGGGATTCAGGTCCTGGGGCACGCTGGCGTCAAGCACCGTAGGAGTCTTATTGACACGCGTTGTAGAATCCGGGGCGTTGAAACCGACGGGCTCACTACCCTCTTCGTCGACCGTCAGCTGGTTGGTGCGGTCTACCACGATGCGATAGCTCAGCTGCACGCTGGCTCCAAAGCAACGGCAGAGCACCTTGCTCAGCAAAGCCGCATAGTATTGCTCCAGGTACTCGTAGAAATATCTGCTCGGCACCTGCAGCAAGAGCATCTGATTGTCTTCGTCGTAGTGCTCGAAGAC
This sequence comes from Prevotella sp., assembly GCA_017847725.1. Taxonomy (GTDB): domain Bacteria; phylum Bacteroidota; class Bacteroidia; order Bacteroidales; family Bacteroidaceae; genus Prevotella. The sequence goes on along the minus strand of JAGAXW010000025.1, from coordinate 84,312 downwards.
AATCGGCTCAAACCATGCTATGTATTGTTGCTCCGTGACGTTGCCTTTGATGATGGCAAGGCAGTTGTCCCAAAGCGCCTTTGGATTTTTTACCATGCGGCGATATAATTATTTATATAAAGAGTTCACTTGTTAGGTTAATTCTATTTTCAAGTGCAAAGTTCGTAATTTTTTTGTAATGTTGCAAAACGTCGATTTTGGACCGTCCTATTACGGTTTTTGTAACGTGCTGATTTTCAGAGCCATTACATCCTTTTAAGACTTTTTAATCTCAAGGGCTCTTGCGTATTTGTATCTGCCTACAAAACAATATTTTACGATATTAGCGCACACCAATCCAACCCTGTGCAAAAATTTCATTCGCGTGCCACTCAAAGAACTGATATATCAGCAAGTTGCAAACGCCAAGTACAAAGAATTTTACTCTCGGGAATTATTTAGACAAAATTAAAATAGACACTATTTTTTGTCTGATTTTCCGAATATCGAGAAATGAACGTAGCGCTTAGGATGTGCCTTCAAATCTACCAACAGCGAATCGGCTGACTGGACCGTCGAATTGAGGCTATTATAGAGTGACGCATCACGCATCAGCAGTCCCAGCGTTCCCTCATTGCTATTGAGCTTGGCCGTCATCTGCTCTACGTTGGCCAGCGTCTGGTTGACCTTGGCCGTCATCGTGGCTACGTCGATAGCCGAGAGGTTGGCCGTGAGTTGCTGCGTATTGTCGAGCACACCATTGGCCTTGTGCATCATGGTGGGCATTTCGCGATTCAGCGAGGTGGAGAGTGTCTGCAGTTCTTGACTGGTGGCCTCAAGATGCCCCGTCATTCCCTCGACATGGTGCAGTGTATTGCGCAGGGCAGGGTCGGACAGCAGCGTATTAAGACTGTTCAGGATGGAGTCCATCTTGGGCAGCATAGCCTCTACAGAGGGCATGAGTTCACCAATCTTGCTCATCATGCCCATCTCCTTGGTTCCGGGGATGGTGTCACCTTTCGATATGATGTTGAGCGGGTCGGTGCCCAAGACAATATTTACCTTGATGTTGCCCAGCAGGTCGCTGGCTATCTCGGCACGAGAGCCCTTGGGTACACGCATCTGCTTGTCCATGCCTACCACGGCAACAATCTTTCCCTGCGAGGCATAATCGTAGACGATGCTCTTGACGACACCGACCTTGTAGCCGTTGGCGTAGACCGGCGCCGAAGCCGACAGGCCACTGACGTCGGAGAATGTCACATAGTACGAATCGTCGTTGCTGAACATCGACAAACCCTTCAAGAACTGCATCCCACAGAAAAGCACTACGATACCGAGTATCGATACCAGGGCTATTTTCACTTCTTTAGTAAAGAACTTCATGCTGTTTGTTTTCTTATCTTTTGTTTCTATTGGCCTTAAACTCCTGAATGGCCTGCTGGACGTTCATCTTCTGCCCTTCCTTGAAGGCGATGATGAATGCCTGCGGGAAACTGCCAATCAGCGTCTTGCGCAATCTGTATATTTCGTTATAGTCGTTCGAGGCACCTACGGTATACTTATAGCATCCACCCTCCTCGTAGTAGTCGGCTTCGCCATGTCCCTTCAACTGAGACGCGTTCTTGCCCAGTTTGAAAGAACTGGTGAGAATCTGTACCTTGAAGACGGGCTGCGCCGTCTCTGCCGGTTTCAGAACGGGCTCGGCCACGGGTGCTGAGGGTTGCTGCGGTCGAGCAGCGACAGCCTGATCAGGTACGGGTCGGACGGAGGCGGGCTGTTCTGCCTCGGACTGAGATGCCACAGGCTGGACAGCGGTACGAGTTGCTGTCGAGTCGGCATCGGCCTCAGGGGCTTTCTTGGGAACCACGGTCGGAACCTTCACCTCCTGAACAGACTCGGCCCGGTACGGCACACTGATATTCTTATCATATTTGCGCTTATAGTCCAGAAAAGCCTGATAAATGCCGCGAGCCATCTGGTCGACGCCGCTTTCGGAATGTAGGAAACGCTCCTCGTCAGAGGTGGAGATGAATCCCAATTCTATCAGGCAACTGGGCATCGAGGTCTCACGGAGTACCAGAAAGCCGGCCTGCTTGACACCCTTGTTCGGACGGTTGGCCAGCGCACAGGTGCGCCGCTGCACAAACTTGGCAAGCTCTACGCTCTGGGCCATATTATGATCCTGTATGAACTCAAACATGATATAGCTCTCAGACGAATTGGGGTCGAAGCCCTGATAACGCTGCTTATAGTCCTTCTCTATCAGGATGACCGAGTTCTCACGCTTGGCCACGTCAAGGTTGTCGGAGGCACGGTGCATACCCAACGTATAGGTCTCCATGCCACGTGCCACATGGCCGCGAGGCAGTGAGTTGGTGTGTATCGAGATAAAGAGGTCGGCCTTGTTACGGTTGGCAATGTCGGCACGGGTGTGCAACGGCACAAAGACATCGGTCTTACGGGTGTATATAACCCGCACGTCAGGACAGTTGCGCTCTACATATCGGCCAAAGGCCAGCGACACGTTCAGGTTGATGGTCTTCTCCTTGGTGATTGCTCCCAAGGCGCCGGCATCATGACCGCCATGTCCGGCATCAATGACCAGCGTAAACTTCTTGTTGGCTGCAACGGCTAATGCCACAACACCCAGCGTCATCCATAAAAGAACCAATAACCTATTCTTCATCGTGTGTGCAAAGGTACTTATTTTCTGACAAATAGAGTGCAGTTACTTTACAGTTTTATCATTTATTAAATATAGCTCGACACTGGCACCTGCGCAGTCGGCACCCATCGGGGGATTGACCTTGGTGACCGACAATTCCAGTTCGCACACCTGCGGAAAGGCTTCGAAGACAGCCTGACCAATGCGGCACGCGACATGCTCTATGAGCATCGAGGGGTGGAGCATCTCGAACTTGACGACCTCGTAAAGGTCTGCATAGTTGAGAGTTACCTCCACCATATCATGGTCGAAGGCTGCCGACACGTCGACCTTGGCACGCAGCGACACCAGGAAGTCGGCACCCACCTCACGCTCTTGGGGCATCACGCCATGATAGGCGTGGAAGCGCATATCGCGCAGACTGATGTAACTCTCTTTTACCCGCATCGGCTCGAACCACAGTTTTTACATATCAGACAGCCTTCCTGATAGACCAGGCTCTCAGCGCCACAGTTGGGACACTTCTGGCCTTTGGCCTCGGTACCGTCGACAATATATTTCTTCAGGGCACGCTCTACGCCGACTTTCCACGTGTTGATGCTCTCGGACTTCAGCTGCAGCGAGGATACGAGCTTGATGACATGGTCGATAGGCATACGGTAGCGTAGCACACCGGAAATCAGCTTGGCATAGTTCCAGTATTCGGGGTTGAACTTTTCTGAGAGGCCCTCAACCGTTGTCTTGTAGCCTCGCTTGTTCTCAAACTGGAAGTCATAGCGCTTGGTGCCGTCCTCGTTCATCTGCTTGATAATCTTGCCCTTGGTGACCGACTTGGGGAGCAGAATGCCCTCCTCGTCGTCCTGAAGACCCGTAAATATCTCGTAGGGATAGCCATCCAGCAAGCCGACAAAGGCCACCCACTTGTCTTTATTGTTCTGGAAACGCACCACGTCGCACTCCAGCTCCTTGGGACGTACCTCCGTGACCTCGGGATGCTGGCAGGGGGAAGCCATCTTCGCCTCCATGTTATTGTCCTTCGTAGTGTCGCCCTCTTTATTGTCCTTCTTCTCCTTCTTGGTAACAGACACCATCACGCCGGCACGAGAACCGTCGCGATAGATGGTGCACCCCTTACAGCCGGAGCGCCATGCCTCTACGTAAAGCCGATTGACAAGAGCCTCGTTGACATCGTTGGGCAGGTTGACGGTGACGCTGATAGAGTGGTCTACCCACTTTTGGATAGCGCCCTGCATGCGCACCTTCATCAGCCAGTCGACATCGTTGGCCGTAGCCTTGTAATAGGGCGACCGGCTCACCAGGTCGTCAATCTCCTCCTGCGTATAGCGCTTGGTAGTATCAAAGCCGTTCACCTTCATCCACTCCATGAATTTGGGATGATAGACGATATACTCTTCAAACGAGTCGCCCACCTCGTCGACAAAGTCTACACGGACGTCGGTATCGTTGGGATTCACCTTGCGGCGGCGCTTGTAGACAGGCAGGAATACAGGCTCAATGCCACTGGTGGTCTGGGTCATCAGACTGGTGGTACCCGTGGGGGCGATGGTCAGGCAGGCGATATTACGGCGACCGTATTTCACCATATCTTGATAGAGCTGCTCGTCGGCAGCCTTCATGCGGAGCATAAAGGGATTCTGAGCCTCACGACGGGCATCGAAGATATCAAAGGCGCCACGCTCACGAGCCATCTCGACACTGGAGCGATAAGCATTGAGCGCCAACGTCTTATGAACCTCTACCGAAAAATCGGTGGCCTCTTGCGTACCATAGCGCAGTCCCATGGCGGCAATCATGTCACCCTCGGCTGTAATGCCCACACCCGTGCGGCGCCCCTTCGAGCTCTTGGCCTTGATCTTCTCCCACAGATGTTTCTCGGCTCCTTTTACCTCCATAGACTGGGGGTCGCTGTCTATCTTCTCCAGTATGAGGTCTATCTTCTCCAGCTCCAGGTCGACGATGTCGTCCATCAGGCGCTGGGCCATCTGTACATGCTTCTTGAACAGTTCGTAGTCGAAATAGGCCTGCTGGGTAAAGGCATTCCGTACATAGGAATAGAGATTGATGCTCAACAGACGGCAGGAGTCATAGGGACAGAGGGGTATCTCGCCGCAGGGGTTGGTGGAAACCGTGCGAAAGCCGAGGTCAGCATAACAGTCGGGCAGACTCTCACGCAGGATGGTATCCCAGAAGAGGACACCCGGCTCAGCGCTCTTCCAAGCATTGTGGACTATCTTCTCCCACAGAGCCTTGGCTGAAATCTCCTTGCGTACATCGGGATGATCACCCGTAATGGGGAACTGCTGCACATACGGCTTGTCCTGTGTGGCAGCCTCCATGAAGGCATCGTCTATCTTCACAGAGACATTGGCACCCGTCACCTTACCCTCTGTCATCTTGGCATCGATGAATGCCTCAGAGTCGGGATGCTTGATGCTGACCGACAGCATCAGCGCACCGCGACGACCGTCTTGCGCCACCTCGCGTGTACTGTTACTATAGCGCTCCATGAAAGGCACCAGACCCGTGGAGGTCAGCGCCGAATTGTTGACAGGCTGTCCCTTCGGACGAATGTGGCTCAGGTCATGCCCCACTCCGCCACGCCGTTTCATCAGCTGCACCTGTTCCTCGTCGATGCGCATCACGCCGCCATAGGAGTCGGCATTGCCGTCAAGACCGATAACGAAGCAGTTGGACAATGAGGCTATCTGATAGTTGTTGCCGATGCCCGTCATCGGACTGCCTGCGGGAATTATATAGCGAAAATGATCAAGCAGGTCGAAGACCTCCTGCGCAGAAAGCGGGTTCTTATATTTATTCTCGATGCGGGCGATCTCGTTGGCTATGCGCCAATGCATCTGCTCGGGTGATTTCTCATAGATATTGCCGAAGGAATCCTTCATCGCATACTTGTTCACCCAGACGCGAGCAGCCAGCTCGTCGCCGCCAAAATAAGCTAAAGAGGCTTCGAAGGCCTCGTCATACGTGTATGTCTGCATAAAAGTCATGAAAATTTTGGATGCAAAGGTACATATTAGTTTTCTAATCATGGAAACTTTTCACCTAAATCTTCTTAAAAAGTTTCCCGGTTTAGAAAACTCTTCGTACCTTCGCAGCATGAAAAATTTAGCAACCCGGCGAAGCATTCGCAAATACAGTGAGAAAGAAGTGAGCGAAAAGCTACTCAACCGCCTCATGGGTGAGGCCAGTCGTACACAAACAATGGGCAACCTGCAGCTATACAGCGTCGTAGTCACCCGCTCGGCAGAGATGAAGGAGAGGCTGGCCCCTGCACACTTCAACCAGCCCATGGTGACACAGGCACCCGTCGTGCTGACTATCTGCGCCGACTTCAACCGCACCAGTCAGTGGGCCCGCTACAGAAAAGCAGAACCTGGATACGACAACTTCCTGTCATTTATCAATGCCAGCATCGACGCCCTGCTCTTCACACAGACGCTTTGCAACCTGATGGACGAAGAGGGACTGGGCTACTGCTACCTGGGCACGACGGTCTATATGCCCCAGATGATTATCGACACCCTCCAGCTGCCTCAACTGACGATGCCCGTCGCCACGCTCACCGTGGGATGGCCTGCCGAGGAAGGAAGCCTCAGCGACCGTCTGCCCGTTGAGAGTTTTGTCCACCAGGAGACGTATAAAGACTATACTGCCAAGGACATCGACGCCTACTATCAATACAAGGAGAACCTGGAAGAGAACCGCCATTTCGTCGACATCAACCACAAAGAGACGCTGGCACAGGTCTTCACAGACATCCGCTATACCAAGAAAGACAACGAAGCGATGTCGGCCGGGCTCCTTGAAGCTCTTCGACGCCAAGGCTTCATCCAATAAATTCAGAGATATAAAAAGAATCGCCGCCATGAGGAGAAATCCCGTGGCGGCGATTGTCTATTTAACAAGCTGCTGATTAATCAACAACAACAGGCTTGTACTTCGGAACGAGCATCTTCATGACCGACCAGCCAATCAGATAGGCCACGGCACAGACGCAGAACACAATCATGTATCCGGCAGGCTTGCCCGAGAAGCCCATGAACTGGAAGGCCTCGCCCTGTCCGGCAGCATAGTCGAAGAGCACGCCTGAACCCTTATTGATAAGGAACGAGCCGACACCGCCAGCCATAGCACCGATACCCGTAATCGTAGCGATGGCGCTCTTGGGGAACATGTCGCCCACGGTAGAGAAGATGTTGGCAGACCAAGCCTGGTGACCAGCACCTACAAGACCAATGATGATGGCGGGCCACCATGCACTGTGGAAGTAGTCGCCCAACGGCTGGGCAAACAGAGCCAGCACGGGGAAGAAGGCGAAGATAAGCATGGCGAGCATACGGCCGGCATAGGGGTTCATACCCTTCTTCTCAACGAATATCTTAGGCAGGTAACCGCCAAACATAGAGAGGATAGTCACGATGGCATAGAGCGTGAAGATAAGGGCAATACCCATGGGGTCGCTGGCCTTGTGGCCGAACTGATCCTGGAAGTAGGCAGGTGCCCAGAACAGGAAGAACCACCAAACACCATCCGTCATAAACTTACCGAAGGCGAAGCTCCACGTCTGCTTGAAGGTGAAAGCCTTGGCAAAGCTCATCTGCTTCTCATCGTCGGCAGCGGCCTTTGCCTCGCTGTCGTCCTCGTCCTGGTTGACATACAGCAGCTCAGCCTCATTGACATGCTTCGACTCAGCAGGCTTGTCGTAGACAAAGACCCAGATAGCGGCCCAGAAGAAGCCGAGCACACCAATAATGATGAATGCCATCTCCCATCCAAGGCTCTTGGCCAGCAAGGGGATAGTGGCAGGAGCAGCCAGCGCACCTACAGAGGCACCGGCATTGAAGATAGAGGTGGCAAAAGCACGGTCTTTCTTGGGGAAATACTCGGCGGTCACCTTAATAGCGGCGGGGAAGTTGCCAGCCTCACCAAGTCCGAGAATCATACGGCAGGCAAGGAACAACCACACGGAGATACTGCTGATGGCCAGCAGCGTCTGCGAGGTGACATTAAACTTAGCGAGTGCAGAGGCTATCGCAGCGTCTTTGGCAGCCTGAGTAGCATCCTCACCGAGTCCTGCCACTGCTGAGGCAACGGCATCGCCGATAGCTTTCAGCGTGTCAGTATCGGGCACTCCGTCGACGAAGTGGACAGCTACCCAACCGCAACCGGCATGCAGCACAGCACCCAGCGACCATACGACGATGGCAATGAGGTAACCCTTCTTGGTTCCCATCCAGTCTACAAACTTTCCTGCGAAAAGGCAGAAGATAGCATAGCAAATAGAGAACATACCCGTAATCGTACCGTAGTCACTGTCGGTCCAGTGGAACTCGGGCTGGATAAACTCCTTGAAGGTAAGAGACAATACCTGACGGTCCAGATAATTAACAGTCGTGGCGAAGAAGAGCATCGCACACATCACCCAACGCCAGTTGGTCATTTTCGTTGTTTGTACAGAACTCATTGTTTTAAAGTTACTTATTTTAATTGTTTTAGTATCGACTGTGTGCAAAGGTACGAAAAATTTGGATAAAGTAAAGCACTTTGCATCCCTTTTTTTGTAAAATCATGCAATTAGTCTTGGAAATACACTTTCTTCACACGCCCACTGACCCCCGTCAGCACCTCATAGGGAATGGTCTGCAGCACGTCGGAGAGTACCGTGACGGGCAGATGCTCACCAAAGATCTCTACCATATCGCCCTCATGACAGTCGATATCCGTCACGTCAATCATGGCGACATCCATGCATATATTTCCTACATAGGGGGCTTTCTTTCCATTGACCAGACAATAGCATGCACCACGTCCCAGATGGCGGTTCAGTCCGTCGGCATAGCCTATGGGAATGGCGGCAATAACGCTGTCGCGAGTCAGAATGCCCTTACGACTGTAGCCTACCGTCTCTTCCTTAGGGACACGGCGCATCTGGAGGATGGTGGTCTTCAGGGTGGACACAGGCGACAGCATACGGTTGTCACGCGGATCTACGCCGTAGAGGCCGAGACCCAGCCGGCACATATCCAACTGCCGTTCGGGGAAATGCTCTATCGCGGCAGAATTGTCCATGTGGCGCAGTATCTTATGCGAGAAGGCTGCCTGCAGGCGGCGGCTGCCAGCGTCGAAGCGCTCAAACTGGAGGGCAGAGAAGCGGTCGAAGTCGTCACTGTCTGAACCGACGAAATGAGAGAATACGGAGCGTGGAATGATAGCATTCTGCCCCTTCAGGCGGCGAATGACCTCGTCAATGTCTTTCTCGGGGTCAAAGCCAAGGCGGTGCATTCCGGTATCCAACTTGATATGCACGGGCCACCCCGTGATGCCTTGTTGCTCTGCCGCATGAATCAGTGCATCCATCAGGCGGAACGAGTAGACCTCGGGCTCCAGGTCGTAGTCAAACATTGTCTTGAAGGCCGTCATTTCCGGATTCATGATCATAATATTCTGCGTGATGCCATTGCGGCGCAGCGTCACGCCCTCGTCGGCCACGGCAACAGCCAGATAGTCGACACGGTGTTCCTGCAGGGTCTTGGCCACTTCGACAGCACCGGCACCATAGGCGTCGGCCTTGACCATGCACACTAATTTTGTTTCGGGCTTCAGGAAACTGCGATAGAAGTTGAGGTTGTCAACCAAAGCGTTGAGGTTGACCTCCAGTATCGTTTCATGTACTTTCTGCTCCAGCAGCTCCGTAATATGGTCAAATCCAAACGAGCGCGCTCCCTTTATCAGGATTACTTCATCGTGCAGGCTACGGAATGTCTCACTGTGAATGAAGTCTGCCGTCGTGTGGAAGAACCACTTCTGCGGTTGGGTGAACTGCTCCTGCTGTGCACAGATTTCGGCACCAATGCCTATCAGTTTGTCGACGCCTCGCTCCACACAAAGGTCGTTGACCTCACGATACAGTTCTGTCGCTGCCCTTCCGCTCTGATAGATATCGCTGATGACGAGTGTGCGGTGGGCAATCGTGGTGGGCTGCTGTCGGCGAGCCATGAAGTCAAGGGCTATGTCCAGCGAGTTGATGTCTGAATTGTAGGAGTCGTTGATCAGCAGGCAGCCGTGACGTCCCTCCTTGACCTCCAGCCGCATGGCAATGGGCTCCAACTGTTCCATCCGCTCAGCCAACTGTTCGGGCGAGAGACCGAGATAGAGGGCTACGGCAGCACATGCAAAGGAACACTTGAGCGAGGCTTCGTCCACAAACGGCAGGCGGTAGCTGCCTCGTGTACCTTTATATATATAGGTGACGGTGGTGTAAGGGGCGGTGTCTGCTACCTTTTCGATATAGAGCGCCGCCGAACTGTTTTCGCGGCTCCACCCTATTCTCTCTCCACGATAAGCAGAGCGGCGCACGCAACGGCTTACCATATCGTCGTCGCTATCATAGGCAATGACCTTTGCGCTGTGAAAGAGCTTCAGCTTCTCCATACATTTCTCTTCCATCGAGCGGAAATTCTCCTGATGGGCAGTACCCAGCGAGGTCAGCACGCCAATGGTGGGCTGGATGATATCAGCCAGGGAGTCCATCTCGTCCGGCAGACTGATGCCAGCCTCAAAGAGCGCCACCTGGGTATGCTCATTGAGCAGCCACACGCTAAGCGGCACGCCTATCTGCGAATTGTAGCTTTTGGGCGAGCGAGTCACGTTCATCGACGAAGAAAGCAACTGGTATAGCCACTCCTTCACCATGGTCTTGCCATTGGAGCCGGTAATACCCACGACGGGGACGTCGAACTCGTCGCGATGGCGTTCTGCCAGACGCTGCAGGGCGGCCAGCGGCGACGTTACCTTCAGATAGTTTGCATCAGCTTTGGGATGCTCGGGAACCTGCTGTACCACGAAGTTACGAACACCTCTTCTGTACAGGTCGTCCAGATACAGGTGTCCGTCGTTGCGTGATGTCTTCAAGGCAAAAAACAATGTTTCTTCAGGGAAACAGAGCGACCGGCTGTCAGTTAGCAGCCAGCCGATATTCGCATCCGCGGTGCCGATGCGGCGTGCGCCGATGAGTGTGGTAATCTTTTCTATGGTATAATTCATAGCACAAAGGTAGGATATTTTTTTCGTAATTCTGAGACTTTTAACATAGTTTTAGCCACGAAATGCTGATATTCTTCCGAATCGGGATGGTATGGCTTATGAGCCAACGCCAGTTTGAGGGGGCGCCACTCTTCAACAAACTGCCTGGCCTGCAATGAGAAGCAGGCGTCCATCAGTCGTTCCCACACATAGTCGACGGCCTGTTCCGAAGGATGCAGCATATCGGCAGCATAAAAACGATAGTCACGCAGTTCATCCATCAGCAGCTCGTAGGCAGGAAAATAGTCGGCATGCTCGTTTTCATTTACAATCTTGTCCACAGCCAGCAGGAGCACCGCCTTAGAGAGCTGACTGCCGTGGTAGCCATATTTCCGGTAGCGGATAGGACTGACCGTAAACACGACCTGCACATCCGCCCGATACTGCGACAAGAGGGTGAGTATCTGTCTCAGAGCCTGCAGGCAGTCGTCCATGCTGAGCACCTCCTCCTGAAAGAGTGCCTGCGGGCGTTTCTCGCAGTTGTCCACGATTTCGCCGGTTTCCTTCAGTCTGTAGACGTGGTTGGTTCCCAGTGTCAGGAAGACGATGCGCGGCACGTCGGCCGCTGCCTGGAGAGGCAGCCATCGCTGCAGGGTGTGCAGGACCGACACTGGATTATACATCGTGCCATAGGGATTCACCGTCACAGGGAATCCCTCGTCGCGGAAGCGTCGTCCCACACCGTCGGCAAAACACGAACCAACCAACAGCACTGGCTCGCAAGGAAGAATCTCAAAACGACTCTTTCGAATCTCTACCTGTGTACGAAACTCCATCTTCCTATGCCGCTAACATCAACTCCTACTGACTTGCAGACCGTTTTTCGACAGAGCCATATCCACGAAACGCGCATTCGCATTGGGCTGCATCGCGTTAACCTTCTGCTTGATGCGAGCTGCAGCCTCCGGGTCTTTCGCTACCATATACAGATAGCCGCCTCCACCCGCTCCAGGCAGTTTATAGCCCAGACAGAGGTCATCGACCAAATCAGTGATTCGTCGCACGCTGTCCGGATTGGTACCGCTGTCTATCAACTGGTTCTGCTCCCACGTCTTGCGCACCAGCATGCCCACCTCATGGAAGTCCTGACGCTGGATGGCTTCATACATATCCATTGCGTGTGCCTTCATGCCTCGCAGCTGTCTCAGTTCGCTGCGGTGGTTGAGGAACATCCTGCGCACAATCTCGCCCAGTATTTTCTTGGCCGTTCTGGTAACACCTGTATAATAGAGCAGATGGCACTGCTGGTATTCCGGCTGGGTATAGATGCCGTCGGGCAACCAGCGCACGACCGGATTCTGGTCGAAGCCCCGCTGCGTCTCCAACAGCTTGACACCGCCAAGCACACCGCCAAACTGGTCTTGCCAGCCGCCACCCGTCGTCAGCAGCTGTTCCAGTATCAGTGTGCGCTTGCCTATCTCGTTCTTGTCCCATGCCAATGCGCAGAAATCACTAATGGCTCCCAGCACCGTGGCTGCCAGGATACTGCTCGTACCCAGGCCGCTGCCTGCCGGGATGGCAGAGAGCAGCGTCAGCTCAATACCGCAGCCGAAAGACTCCAGCTGCGCCCGCAGCGTTGGGAAGTTCTCTTGGCAGAATGTCGGCAGGAATCCTGCCAGTGCGAACGCAGCCTTGGGTATCGAGAACGGCGACCCTACCTGGTTGTAGGCAGACAGCTGTTCGTAGGTCTCTATCACCTCCATAGCGCCGAGGTCGATACTACGCAACACGATATGCGGCTCCTTGCAGGGCTTCACATAGGTCTGCAAGGGCGGCTGCCCGTTCAGTTCAATAGCAATATTCACCACACTGCCGCCTTCCATCAGGCAATAGGGAGGGGTGTCTGTCCAGCCACCGGCCAGGTCGATACGCACGGGAGAACGGCCCCATACTATCTGATCAGGATAGACGGACTGCCGGGGCTGTTGCTTCTCGCTCAGCACCTCCTGTGTCAGTCCCTCGCGCAGCAGGGCGAAAGCGGTGGCACTGTCGTCCCGGAACATCGCATCATGGATGCGGGTCATCAATGGCGCCGAACTGGGGATGGGGTCAGGAAGAGGTAGCTGGAGGTCGCGAAACTCACGGGCTGCATCGTCGAGGTCCAGCTGATAGAACACGCTGTGCTGCCAGTTGCGGGCCAATGCCGGCCAGTTGCGGCTGCGGAAGCGGCGACGCTGGGCAAACAGACGGCGCAGATTGGCCTGCGTCGATATATCCTCTGCCGAAAGGTGGCAGACGGCCTGCTCCTCCAGCCTATCCAAGTTGTCTGGAATACTGTCGACTACGGGGAATTGCTTTCGCTGCTGCTCGGCACCGGCAAACTTGTCGTCGATACGATAGCGGCGCACACAATACTGGGTCTCACCAATAGGTATGACGTCGATGCACTGGCCAGGCTCCAGCGTGACCTTCCAGTCGTTCTCCGGTACACCTGTCACGATGTTGTCGCGCGTCAGGGTCCAGCCCTTTCCGATATGGCTGTTCTCTATCCATATATTCCGATTCTGTTCGGTGAAGCGGCAGTCGGTCTGGGCATTCTGTGTGAAAATAGAGGGATGCGGCTTGCGGTCGTGGTGCATGATGTCCCGCTGGTCGTTCACGATATTCTGAATGGCCACCGTAGACGAAATCATCTCGCCCGAAGTACCGAAGTGGTAAAACTCGCCTCCCTGCAGGGGGACGATGGCTACGGACAGCTGGCGGAGCTCGGCGTCGTCAATCAGGGGATTCGTACCTAACGCACAGCCGAACTCACTATACAGGTCGTATTCCTTCACCTGCGACTGCTCGTCGAGGCTGCGTTTCTTCAGCAGCTCGACAGCGCGGTCGCTCAACAGCCAAATACCAATATCCGTCAGATAGAAATGCTCCTTCAGCAGGTCGGCCAGCGTGCCAACCGAAGGTTTCTGCAGCATCTGCTTGAGCACGGCTGGCGATTTGCGGTCGCTCACGAATACACCGTGGTCCTTGGCAACAGAAGCGTCCAGCCACAGTCCATAACAAACCACATCGGCCTCGGGGATGGTTCCGATACGCTCTGCTGCCCTGATATAGACATCGCCGCTGACTATCATGGTGGTCAGTCGCTTGGGGGCCTGCTGCATCATGCGCTCATAGAGCGGCAGCTGCAAGTCGAGCAGGGTCTGCGACAGGCGCTGGCCACGCTCCCATCGGAAAACGGGCAGCGGGGTCAGAATCTTGCCGCTGGGCGCATAGGCTGGCAGGCGCCGGCTCTGCCCGCCTGCATGCAGGATGATGCAGCGCTCACCATTCAGCCAGTCTGCTGCCTGTTGCAGTAGCCACGTCGTACCGCCACCTGAACCTAATTTATGGCCTATCGGGTCATTCGTACAGAAAAACTCCTCTCGTGACAGTCCCGTAATATCATGAAAGCAACCAACCAGATTGGGCGGCAAGGAAAGTAATTTCTTCATTGTTTCATTATTTTGACGGCAAAGATAATAAATAATCTTTAATTTTTAATCTATAATTATCATTTTATTCGTATCTTTGCACACAAGAACACCAATAATGACAAACTTATGGCTAAGGAAAGTAACTTTTTCCACATCGAAAACAAGAGCTACATTACCGCATGGGTTCTCATCACTATCTGTTTCGCACTTTGGGGATTTGCCAACAACGTGACGACTCCGATGGTTGGCACATTCTCTAAGATATTCCGCATCAGCACGACAGAAGCATCGCTCGTACCGGTCGTATTCAACATGGGCTATTTCTGCCTGGCATTCCCCGCAGCCATGTTTATTCAGAAATATTCCTACAAATGGGGCGTACTGGTCGGACTGGGGCTATATGCCATAGGCACCCTGCTCTTTCTGCCGGCTAAGATGGCGGGGTCTTTTTACCCGTTCCTATCGGCCTACTTCATACTGACCTGCGGCCTGTCGTTTCTTGAAACCAGCAGCAATCCCTATATCTACAGCCTGGGGAGTCAGAAGACTGCAATACCCCGACTGAATGCCGCCCAGGCCTTCAACGCCATCGGCTCGCTTGTCGGCATGGCGATAGCTGGTTCTATCCATTCACACATCATCCCCATGGACAGCCGGATACGCATGCAGCTGCCTGCAAAGCAGTTTGAGATTGTCAAGGCCCACGACCTCGACATCCTCATTCAGCCATACATCTACATCGGAGCCGTCGTCGTGCTGGTCTTTGTCCTGGTATATCTCCTGAAGTTGCCTAACGACACTGACATACATACAACTAAGGGGACATGGAGCATCTTGGGCAATCTGCTGAAGCACAAGAACTATCGTGAGGGAGTCATCGCCGAATTCTTCTATGTCGGCGCACAGGTGACATGCTGGACTTTCATCATCCAGTACGGTACGCGCATTTTCACCGCCGAGGGTATGACAGAGCAGGCTGCAGAAGTATTGTCGCAGAAGTATAACGCCTTCGCCATGTTCCTCTTCGTCTGTGGCCGTTTTATCTGCACATGGCTCATGCGCTGGTTCTCGCCCAGCCGTCTGCTGTCCACGCTGGGCATCATCGGCATTGTCGCTCTTCTGGGCACCATCTTCTTCACCGACCGCAACGGCATCTATTGCCTGGTGATGGTCAGCGGATGTCTGTCGCTGATGTTCCCCACCATCTACGGCTTGGCACTGGTCGGCGTCGGCGACGAAATCAAGATAGCCAGCGCCGGCCTCGTCATGGCCATTCTGGGTGGGTCGTTTTTTCCTCCCATACAGGCTGCGCTCATACAGAGTCAGATATCCCTGTTAGGATTGCCCTGCACCAACGTGTCGTTCCTCATTCCGCTCATCTGCCTATTGGTCGTCGTATGGTACGGCCATCGCACCTACGTGCGGTTCCATATCATTTCCGACGACGGTATGCCGACAGTCCGACCAACAGCAGAATAGCCAGCAGAGCAGCATAGCCGGCATAGGCGATGGTCTCTGTGTGGTCGATGCTCTTGGGGAAGAAGCTCAGCACGATTTCGTGGCGTCCGGGGGCTACCTTGAGCGCGCGCAGCACGTAGTCGACACGGCCCAGTTCCTGCTCCACGCCGTCTACCGTAGCCGTCCAACCCGGATAGTAGATTTCTGAGAACACCACTACGCCGCCCTTGTCTGTCTGCACATCATAGGTCAGCCGGTTCGGCTCGTATGCCTTGATACGTACCAGACTGAGGGTATCCTGCTGGTGGCTTTCGCCAAGCACTGCCTCAAACTTCTTGTCGGCAACGGCCTCATGGCGCAGCGACAGCCGTCCGACGCCGTCCAGCTCCTCATTAGCATTGTCCACGAAATGCACCTTGTCTACCAGCCATGCGTTGCCGTAGGTATAGGGATTCTCCAGCGGTACCGTCTGACCGCTCTGTAGCGGCATCACGAAATACTTGGCATTGAGCATGTTCAGCACGGGCCAGATACTGTCTCCGTTCACCTTCGTCATGTCGCCCTCGGCCTTGCCCACGGCTCCCATCAGCTGCTCCATCTCGGGAGCGATATAGGCATCTATCAGCTCTTGATAGCGACGCAGCTTGGCAGCATGATAGCCGCCGATGCTCTTCACGTAGTATGAAGTCTCGTTCTCATTGAAGGTCGACGTGGCCAGGTTGAGCACTCGATAGTCGAGCGACTTGTCCTGCAGGATATAGTCGATGGCGGTAGACTTCTGGATAGGCTCCTCGCGTACGGAGGCCGACACAAACATCTCGTCGTTCAGGTAGCGCTTGTTCACCTGCCACATATCTCCCAGACAGAGCAGGAGCAGCAGGCCCACCATCCATGCAGCCTTCAACTTCTGTGCCTTGTAGAGCAGCAGACAGGCCGTACCGACCACGATAATCCAGAAGGAGCGCCAGCAGTCGGCAGTGAACACGGCGACGCGCATCTCAGTCAGATTCTGGAGCAGGGGCGTCAGATACTCAGCCGGTATCTGGCTTAGCGCCTGCTGTTCGCTATAACTGACGAAGTCGGGGAAGAACACCTTTGGCATCAGGGCGAAGAGCAGGGCTACGCCACCCGTCAGGGCAAAGGCCGCTATCAGCGCGCGCAGCGCCTTGGCGGCAGGCTGTGCGCTGGCGTCCTTGTTCAGTTCTATCCACTGCTTCAGCGCCAGCATGGCCAACAGCGGTATTGTAAACTCGGCTATCACGAGGATGGAAGCCACCGTTCGGAACTTGGCATACATCGGGACATAGTCGAGGAAGAAGTCGGTAAACGGCATGAAGTTGCGCCCCCACGACAGCAGCACGGAGAGCACGGTGACGGCAAGCAGCATCCACTTCAGCGGTCCCTTGACGATAAAGAGGCCCAGCACGAAGAGCGTCAGCACGAAGGCACCCACATAGACGGGGCCCGCAGTCATAGGCTGGTCGCCCCAGTATTGACCCATCTGCTGGTAGACGCTCATATAATAGTCGTCGGCATGCTCCATGGCCTTCTTGCTCTGGGTCAGCGGCACACTGGCTCCTCCCTTCGCATTAGGCACCAGCAGCGTCCACGTCTCGTCGATGCCGTAGCTCCACTGCGTGATATAGTCACGGTCCAGCCCACTGCTGGTCTGGTTGGTGGCATTCTTCTTCACCAGCTCACTGGCGCCACGCATCGACTCCTGTCCATAGAGCCACGTGTGGTACAGATTCGAGAGGTTCAGACTGACACCTATCAGCGCAGCCGCCAGACAGGCCCCCGTGGCCTTCAGCAGGTGGCGATAGTCGCGCTTCCGCAAACCGTCGATGACGAAGGCCAGCACCATGGCCAGGATGATAAACAGATAGTAGTAGGTCATCTGCACGTGGTTGGCCTTGATCTCCAGCGCCGCAAAGACGGCCGTGACGAGCATGCCCCACAGATACTTTCCCCTATAGGCCAGCACCACGCCCGCTATCATGGGCGGCAGGTAGCCCAGGGCAACGACCTTCCAGATATGTCCTGCGGCAATAATAATGAAGAAATAGCTGCTGAAGGCCCATATCACAGCGCCCAGCGCCGCCAGATACTGGCGGAAGTCGAAGGCGCGCAGCAGGATATAGAAACCCAGCAGGTAGACAAACACATACCACACATTCTCGGGCAGCCACAGATGGAAAGCCTTCTCAGCTGCCGACAGCGGTGCCGTGCTCTTATACGACGGAGCCATCTGGTAGGTAGGCATGCCACCGAACAAGGCGTTCGTCCATCGTGGCAGTTCGCCCGTACGCTGTTGGTATTCCACCATTTCCTGTCCTGCCCCGCGTCCCGCCGATGTGTCGTGACGATACAGGATACGCCCCTCTATGTCGGCAGGGAAAAAGTAGGCAAACGCAATGAGCACAAAAAGCACAATCACCAGTACATCTGGCAGGTATTTCTTCCAATTATTCATACGATATATTTATGCTGTCTGATTGAGACTATTTGATGACGACCTTCCGACCGTTCACGATATAGAGTCCGCGAGTGGGATTGTATACCCGCTGTCCGCTGAGGTTATACACAGGAGCGTCACGGTCTATGCCCGTCTGCCCACCATTCTGTTCCACAGCGTCGATGCCCAGCACGCCACTGTCTGTCACGACGGGTAGGACGCTCACGCCACTGGACAGGCTGGACGACGGAACAGACAGGAAGGCGGTATATGCCTGCAGGGTGGTGCCCGTAGCCTTCTTGAACACAGGATTGCCCGACGCATCTGTAGCCAACAGGAAATGGGTCTTGCCGTCGGATGTCGCGCTCACGGTTTTAGCCGACTCGACAGTCTCGAGCAGATTAGTGCCGTAGTACGTGTCGTATGTCAGCTCACCCACGACCTCCTCGTTAGGAGTCTCAGCATAGAGCACCACGCCCTGGCTGGCATTGATGGTCTCCACGCGCTTCATCTCCACCTTGGCGTCACTACCGACGACGCGGCCAGGCACGTAAGCCTCCACGCCCTCGGGCACCTCCATCGCCACCGGTGTCCAGAAGGTAGTCCACGTAGCTGATGGTTTGAAGCGTGACTTCATCTTCTTAGACTGCGAAGACAGCGTCGTACGATAGTAGCTGGACAGGGTGTGCGGGAAGGTGAATGCCACCAAGGCGTAACAATCACTAAACGCCCCGGACTCTATCTGCACTTGGTTCTCTCCCATAAAGTTGACGGTCTTGACCCTGCTATTATAGGCGAAGGCCTTAGCTGCTATCTTGACAACCTTAGCCGAGACATTGCCCGATTCCGCGCCACCCGTATAGCCTACCATCGTCATCTGGTTGTCTATCTTCATGATCTGTGCCTCGGGGGTTATGTCGGCATCGGCTGGGTCGTATTCCACGATGTTCGCAAAGCTGCCCCACGTTTCGCTGGCCGTATAGGCTGCCTTGCTGCCCTTGGGCACATAGAGTGTAGCACTCTTAACTGACGAATAGAACGCATCGGCTTTTTCCGGTGCCTCAACGGGCGTCGTTGCCTTCACGATGATGCGCTGCAGGAAAGAGCTCATCACGACGCATCCAGACGACGACTCTCCTAATTTGGTGAGCGTGGAAGGCAAGACGAGCGTACTCATTTCCCTTGGAAAACGCAGTGCGTTGTCCAGCATGGTAGTGACGCCCTCCGGAATAATCATACCTCCGGCATAGTATTTACCATCGATGGCATAGTTTCCGATGATTTTGACGCCGGCAGGCACCTGAGCGTCGCCGGCCAGGTATATCAGTTTGTCGGTGGCCTTCTCGATGAGTGCCTTGTCATTGACATCCGAACGGTAGACGCTGTTTGCGCTGCTGACCTTGATGGTCTTTATGGCTTTACATCCATAGAAGGCATTCTTTCCGACACTGGCTATCGTGGCTGGCAGGTGCACGGCCGTCAGTTTGGCACAGCCTTTGAAAGCATTCTCATCTATCGCCGTCACCGTGAATCCGGCTATTGACGACGGGATGGTCAGTGTTCCCTCCGCTTCGCTGTCGACGGCAGCAACCTTGGAGTAACTTACTTTCTTGCCTCCCACCGTCAGTTTCTTACCAGCATAGTCGGACACGGTGTAATATACCTCCACACCCTCGGCCGTCTTGGTCGTAATGTTGGCTGTGCCCGCCGTAATGGTGGATTCCACCTTCTTGAAGTTCTTCCAGCCCTGGGCAGCGGCATATTCTGCCTCCTTTCCGACGAGCACCTGCAGGGTCGCATTGTTATAGGTCTGCTGTGCGAAGGCATTGTCGGCAATGTCGTAGACATCTTCCGACATGTTGACCACCTTGGTCAGCGACGTGCAGCCCTTGAAGGCGTTGGCGGCAATCGTGGTAATCTTGTAGGGCCACAACTGCTCGGGGATGGTGATGGTGCCCGAGGTCGAGGTGCTGATGGCCGCATTCGTGCCGTCGCCTATCTGCACGAGGTAGTTGTCGTAATCGGTAATCTTAAAGGTCATCTCGACATTCTCGGCGGTCTTTTTCGTGAAGGTCGTCGTGGGCGCCAGGTAGATGACGTCGAAGTTCTTCCAGTTTTTCCAACCCGTTGCATTCTTATAGCTGCTCAGACTGGCCGACGGGACGCAGAGGGTATAGTTGTCGTTCTCAAAACCTCTTATATAATTATATTCACTGAGCGTCAATGGGGTAGCCATGGGAAGCACTACCATACAGTCCTTGTACATATCTGCTAAGGCGTCCTCGCCGATGGACTGCAGGTTCTTCGAAAGGTACAGGCGCGACAGCTTTTTTGCAGATTGGAAAGCATCGTCTTGCAGCTTGGTCACCGTATGGGGAAGGCGCACCTCCTCAATATTACTGGAAAAGAACGCATAGCTGCCCACCTCTGTCACCTTGTAGCCGGCAATAGCCGACGGGATGGTCAGCACGCCAGTCGCTGAAGAGGCGACAGCCCACTTGTCGGTGTCTTTGCTCGCTGCCGTATTTCCTACGGTCAGTGTCTTCTGGCTGTGGTTGATGGTGTACGTCACCTCGATACCCTCCTTGCTGTTCACCTTAATGGTCTGCATACCGCTGTTGATGACGACGGCGGCCATGATGGTGGAGAAGTTCTTCCAGCCCTTGGCGGCACGGAAGACACTGACCAGACCATCCGTCACATAGAGCGTAGCATTGTTGTATACCGATGTGGGGAAGGCGTCGTCGGGAATGTCGTAGGCCTCAACGGAGCTGTTGGTGACGGCGGTCAGTCCCGTACAGCCGCTGAAGGCACCGCTGCCTATGCTGCCGATCCATCCGTCGATGATGACCTCCGTCAGCTGCGAACAGTTCTTGAAGGCATTGGCGCCAATGCCGTCCACGATATAGCCGTCGGCTAATCCTGGCAGATTAAGCACGCCGGCCGTCGAGGTGCTGATGGCGGCATTGGTGCCGTCGCCTATCTGCACATGATACCTGTCGTGGTCGATAATCTTATAGAGGATTTCGATGCCGTCGGCGTTTTTGGCCTTGAAGGTCTGCGTGCTGGGGGGATAGGCGCCGTTGATGGTGCCGAATTCCCTCCAAGGATTGGCCAACCTATATTCTTCGACGGCCGACTGGGGCACCATGAGCGTGGCGTCACTGACGGTCGTGCCGTAGAAAGCATCCAGACTGGTTTTGGGCACAGTGGTAGCGTCGAGGTAAAGAGTCTTCAGTCCGGTGCCGATACCCGCAAAGGCCTGACTGTAGATATTCGTGATGGTGCTGGGCAGGCGGAGCGTAGCCATCTTCGTACAGCCGCCGAAGGTGCCGCTATCAATGATGCTGACGCCCTCGGGCACGGTCATCTCCGTCAGTCCGGCACACAGGTAGAAGGCCGTGTAGCCTATCTCGCTGACCGTGGCAGGAATGGTGATGGCTGTCAGCTTAGAGCAGCTGTTGAATGCCGAGGACGAAATCTCAGTGACACCACTGGGAATGCTATAGTCGCCCGACTTGGACGTCAGGCAGAACACCAGCTGCTTCATATCTGTGGTGTAGACCACGTCGTCTACCAGTTTGAACGAGCTGTTACCCGAATTGATGGTCACCGTCGCCAGCGACGTACACCCTGAGAACGGGTTGCCCGTCATGCGGGTCACGCTGGCAGGAATCGTTATACTCTTCAGACCGGTACAGGCATAGAAGGCTCCGCCCTCCAGCGTCTGTACGTCATCTATATACATACTACTCAGCGTTGTACAGTGGCTAAAGGCATTTACCTTTATCGTCTTCACATTACTCGGCAGGTAGATATAGCCCAGCGACGTGCAGTAGCTGAACACCTGTTCGTCGATGAGTGATATTTCGTATGGAAGGCTTACGTTGTTTAATGCCTCACACTGTTTGAAAGCACCTTGCCCTATCGTCTTGACATTTGATGGGATGTCTATTGCTTTCAGCTTCTTGCAGTCATAGAAGGCCTCCCTACCGATTTCCGTCAGGCAGGAACCACTCTCGAAGGTGACCGACTCAAGGTTCTCACACTTGTAGAACGCCTCGTAGCTGATGCTCTTTACGTTCGAGCCGATGGTGATGCTCACGAGTTTGTCGTCCAGGTAGAACGAGCGGTAGATTTCCGTCACCTTATAGGTGCCGGTATACTCGCCCTCCGTACAGTAGATGGTGGCAGGTATCACGAGATTGGTGCCCGAGGCGCCGTCGCGCCAGTTCACACGGGCCTCCCGCGTATTGGGGTTCAAATTGTACGACACGCCGTCTATCGTCACATCGTGAAGCTGCAGCGCGCTCGCTGTCAGCGTCAGAAATAGCAGAAAAAGTAAGAGTAAAGATTTCTTCATGATTAAATTAATTTATTTTAATGATGCAAAGGTAAGAAAAAATTTTGTAATTTTGCACGCAGCAAACAAGAAATATATGAAAATAGGTATTATCGTAGCAATGGACAAGGAGCTCCGACAGCTCCAGTCGCTCTTCACCGACGGCAACGTACGCGTAGAGAAGTGCGGCATCGGCAAGGTCAACGCCGCCCTCGGCGCACAGCGCATCATCAACGAGTTCCACCCCGACTGCATCATCTCCAGCGGATGCGCAGGCGGCAACGGCGAAGGCATCAACATACAGGACGTGGTGGTCAGCAGCGAGCTCACCTACCACGACGTCTACTGCGGAACAGCCATCGACAGCACCACCGCCTACGGACAGGTGCAGGGACTGCCCGTCCGCTATCAGGCCGACCCCATGCTGCTCCAGAAGGCCCGGGAACTGTCGGCCCTCACCTCGCTGAACATCCACACCGGCCTCATCGTCACTGGCGACTGGTTTGTCGACTCGAAGGAGAAGATGCGCAGCATCGTCGACAAGTTCCCCGATGCCTGCGCCGTCGACATGGAGTCGTGCGCCATCGCCCAGACCTGCTACATCAACAAGGTGCCCTTCATCTCGTTCCGCGTCGTCAGCGACATGCCCCTGCACGACACTGACGCCTCGCAGTATCACAACTTCTGGGACACCGTGGCTGAGCACTCGTTCCAGGTCACCAAGACATTCGTCGAAAGCCTCATCTAAACAACCCACAGCATTATGGAAGTCATACAGAGCTTTACCATCGACCACACCCACCTGAAGCCAGGCATCTACGTGTCGCGCGAAGACAAGGGCTTCACCACCTTCGACCTGCGCATCACTGAGCCCAACAAGGAGCCCGCCGTAGCGCCTGCAGCCATCCACAGTCTGGAGCACCTCATGGCCACATGGTTCCGCAACAGCCAAGTCAAGGACGACGTCGTCTACGTCGGCCCCATGGGCTGCCTCACGGGCATGTACATCATCATGACAGGCGCATACACCGTCCAAGACATGCGCCGCCTGACCATCGAGTGTCTGCAATGGATTCTCACACAAGACGAGGTGCCCGCCACAGAGCCGCAGACCTGCGGTAACTACTTGCTCCACGACCTGCCCATGTGCAAGTGGGAGAGCGCCCGCTACCTCGACCGTCTGCAGCACCACTTCCACAGCGAGTACACCAAACTACAGGTCACCCTCGACGACGGACGCACCTTTGCCGACGCGTAACAACTTTTTTCCCGAAAAACCTGCAAATTAGGAAATAAGGAGCTACCTTTGCAACGGAATTTACGTCACGGAATTTACGTCACGGAATTTACGTTGCAAATATTATTATGCACCTATGAGAACAGCCAAGAAAATTCACATCAAGAACCCGTTCATCTATCAGGGATACGTTAGTCAGACTATAGCCGCACACAACAAGAAAAAAAAGTTTCACGCCGCTTAGTAACCCACTGGCTACTAAGCGGTTTTGTGTGAAACTACATATCTGTCAATGCATATTATTGGGGGGCGCTAAAGTTGGTTCCGCTTTTCTAACACCAATGATTTCTCATTTGCAATCAAAGGCATCGCTCTAACAAACAGCATGCCGCAATCGACCAAAAAGGACGGGAGTGCATCGTGCGACGGCCGTGGTAGATATGTACGACGGCTGTGAAACATTCGTGCGACGGCCGTCGCACGATGCAGAGAAAACAGTTTTTGACCTTAAAATAGCGGAAAAGGGAGGCACAAAAAAAACTTAGTTTCACACGCATTGCGCTGAAACTAAGTCATTTATCCATAGAAGTGAAACTTGATTTTATTGTTTGTTACTGCTTATTAGCCTTTTTACGCTGATCATGGTCGAGAATAATCTTGCGCATGCGCATCGACTTGGGCGTTACCTCAACAAGCTCGTCTTCCTTGATATATTCGAGGCACTCCTCGAGCGACATGACGACCTTGGGGATGATGCGCGCCTTATCGTCAGTGCCCGAGGCACGGACATTGGTGAGCTGCTTGGCCTTGCAGACGTTGACGACGAGGTCGTTGTCGTGGACATGCTCGCCTACGACCTGTCCCATATATACGTCCTCGCCCGGGTCGATGAAGAACTTGCCGCGATCCTGCAGCTTGTCGATGGCATAGGCGAAGGCATTGCCCGTCTCGAGGGCTATCATGGAGCCGTTGACGCGGCGCTCGATGTCGCCCTTGTAGGGCTGATATTCCTTGAAGCGATGGGCCATGATGGCCTCACCCTGACTGGCCGTCAGCACGTTGGTGCGCAGGCCGATGATGCCGCGCGAGGGGATGTCGAACTCGATATTGGTGCGCTCGCCCTGGCTCTCCATCGAGGTCATCTCGCCCTTGCGGCGCGTCACCATGTCAATCATCTTGGAGGCAAACTCCTCCGGCACATTGATGGTGAGCTCCTCGACGGGTTCGCACTTCTGGCCGTCTATCTCCTTATAGATTACCTGCGGCTGTCCGACCTGCAGTTCGTAGCCCTCGCGACGCATGGTCTCGATGAGCACGCTGAGGTGCAGCACGCCACGGCCCGACACCACCCAGCGGTCGGTAGAGTCCTCGAAGGGTTCTACGCGCAGGGCCAGGTTCTTCTCCAGTTCCTTCTCCAGACGGTCGTTGATATGGCGCGAGGTGACAAACTTGCCCTCCTTGCCGAAGAAGGGAGAGTCGTTGATGGTGAAGAGCATCGACATGGTAGGCTCGTCGATGGCGATAGGCGGCAGGGGCTCCGGATTCTCTACGTCACAGATGGTGTCGCCTATTTCAAACTTGTCCAGTCCGATGACGGCACAGATGTCGCCACAGTCTACGTGGTCGATGCGCTGGTGGCCCATGCCGTCGAAGGTGTGCAGCTCCTTGATTTTCGTCTTCTCCATGGTGCCGTCGCGATGGGCGATGGTCACCTGCTGACCGTCGCGCAGCTGGCCGCGATGGACGCGGCCCACGGCGATACGGCCCGTATAGCTGGAGTAGTCGAGGCTGGTGATAAGCATCTGGGGAGTACCCTCCAGCTGCTGCGGAGCAGGTATCACCTCTACTATCTTGTCGAGCAGATAGGTGATGTCCGTAGTAGGCTTGTTGTAGTCCTCACTCATCCAGCCGTTCTTGGCCGAGCCATAGACAACGGGGAAGTCGAGCTGGTCCTCAGTGGCGTTGAGCGAGAACATGAGGTCGAACACCATCTCGTAGACCTCCTCCGGGCGGCAGTTAGGCTTGTCGACCTTGTTGACCACGACGATAGGCTTCAGTCCAATCTGCAAAGCCTTCTGCAGCACAAATCGCGTCTGCGGCATCGGCCCCTCAAAGGCGTCTACCAGCAGCAGGCATCCGTCGGCCATGTTGAGCACGCGCTCCACCTCGCCTCCGAAGTCGGAGTGTCCCGGCGTGTCGATGATATTGATTTTAGTACCTTTCCAGTTGATGCTCACATTCTTCGAAAGGATGGTGATGCCGCGCTCGCGCTCCAAGTCGTTAGCGTCCAACACCTGGCTCGACAGGTTCTGTCCCTCACGAAACAGGTTTCCTGCCAGCATCATCTTGTCCACGAGCGTCGTCTTACCGTGGTCTACGTGTGCGATAATCGCGATATTTCTAATGTCCTGCATATCTCTTTGCGTAAATTCGGGTGCAAAGGTACGAATTTTCCACGAAAAATTTGTTGGTTTGGCGAATTATTTGTAATTTTGCGGCCGCTATTCGGAAAATCCGATACATTCGACCATGTGAAACGGCTGTGATTAAAGGCAGTGAGCGCGGGAAGGATGTTATGGCAAACATTATTTAATCAAAACAACAATGTATTTAGATTCAGCTAAGAAAGTTGAGATTTTCACCGAGTATGGCCAGTCGGCCACAGACACAGGTTCTGTAGAGAGCCAGGTTGCCCTGTTCACCTATCGCATCCAGCACCTGACAGAACACCTGAAGAAGAACAAGAAGGACTTCGGCACCGCTCGTTCGCTGACCAAGATGGTAGGTCGTCGCCGCAAGCTCCTGAAGTATCTCTACAACAAGGACATCAACCGCTATCGTGCACTGATCAAGGCTCTCGGCCTGCGTAAGTAACCGGAAAGCATCATACCAAACAAACAAGCCCCGCCATCTCACTGGCGGGGCTTGTTTATGTGGACTCGTTACGCTTACTTTACAGTGATGTTCACGTTCTTCTTCTTGATGTTCTTGCAGTTGGTGAACACAGCATCTTTCTTGGCCTGAATGGTGACGTTCTCCAGCGAGATGCCGTCGATAGGCATTTCGGGCAGACCGTTGAACTCCATGGCACGACCGGCATCGTTGCAGATGATGTCCTTGATGTTGATGTTGCGGAAGATGGGCGTCTCCTCGTTGACAGGCATCTTGGTCACGTTGTCGGGATTGTCGCCGTCGGCCAGCATCTCGGCCACAGACTTGCCGCCATAGTACATATTGAACGTGATGGCGTCTGTCTTGATGTCAGTCATGGAGACATTGTTGATGTTGATGTTCTCCACGATGCCGCCACGACCGCGGGTGGACTTGAAGCGCAGACCTACGTCAGTGCCCAGGAACTGGCAGTTCTCGACGAGGATGTTCTTCACGCCGCCACTCATTTCAGAGCCTACCACGAAGCCACCGTGGCCAGCGAATACGGTGCAGCCGTCGACGACAACATTCTCACAGGGAATGCCACGACGGCGTCCGTCGGCATCCTTACCGCTCTTGATGCAGATACCGTCGTCGCCAGCATCGAACTTAGAGTTGACGATGAGTGCGTTCTTGCAAGACTCCAGGTCGAGGGCATCGCCGTTCTGGGCATACGAGGGGTTACGGGCCAGCACATTGTCGATAATGATATTCTCGCACATGAGCGGATGGATGTTCCACGCGGGCGAGTTCTGGAAGATGACACCCTGCAGCAGCACATTCTTACAGTTGACGAGCGAAATCATGACTGGGCGCAGGAAGCGCTTGATGGCGTTCCACTCTTCCTCGGTCTGGGCGTTGGGCACATTCATGTTGGCACCCTTCTCGCCCTGCACATAGCCCTGGTTGGGCACCCAGTAGCCCTTCTTCATCTCCACACCGCCCGGACGGCTGAGGACTTCCTTCCACTGTGCCTCGGTGACCTTCGACTTCTTGACCGGACGCCAGAACTGGCCGTTACCGTCGATGACGCCCTTGCCCGTGATGGCGATATTCGTAGCACCATTGGCACTCAGCGGCGACTGGCAGCGACGGGTGTCAAGGCCCTCAAAGGACGTCTTGATGATAGGATACAGTGCCTCGTCGCCAGAGAACTGGATGACGGCACCCACCTTGAGGTGAAGGTCGATATTGCTCTTCAGCACGATAGGACCTGTAAGCCACACACCCTGGGGAACGACCAGACGGCCTCCGCCCTTGGCAGTCAGCGCATCGATGGCCTTGGCAAAAGCCTGCGTGTTCAGGGTGATGCCGTCGCCCACGGCACCAAAGTCCTTCAGATTGACTTGGTAGTCAGGAATGACGGGAGCACTCACCTCCGGCATCTGGAACGGGAGGTTGGCGGTGTACTTCTTGTAAGGATTGCCGTCCTTGCAGCAGGACGCCTTCTGTGCCTGGGCCACCACTGCGACGGCCAGCATCAACATACAGATCAGTTTTCTCATGTTCGTTTGTTTTTATGGGTTAGTAATTTCCTTTAACGGTATCATCACGAAGTCGCGCTGGTGCATCAGCGGATGGGGAATCTTCAGGTCGGGCTCGTCCATCGTCAAGTCGTCATAGAGCAGGATGTCTATATCGATGGGGCGGTCGTGGTAAGTCGTCAGCCGGCGGCGCTGAGTGGCGTGTGCCTCGGTCTTTCCCATGTCGCGCTCTATCTGCTGTGTCAGCAGGAGCACCTCGCGCGGTGTCCGCTCCGTCTCACAGAGGATGGCGGCATTGACAAACGGGTGGTCGGAGTGGAATCCCCACGGCTCCGTCTCCATCAGCGACGACTGCCGGAGCACCTGCCCTACCCTTTCGCCTATGAGGCGGATGGCCTGCTCCACATTGGCCCGCCGGTCGCCCAGGTTGGAGCCCAGACTGAAGTAAACCCGGTGTTTAGTCATCCAGTATCAACACGGCATCGCCGTAGCAGCCAAACTGGTAGCCGTTGTCTACGGCCATCTTGTAGGCCTCCATCACCAGGTCGTAGCCGCCAAAGGCTGCCGTAGCCATCAGCATGGTAGACTCCGGATGATAGAAATTGGTAATCAGCGAGTCGACAAGTCCGAAGTCGTAGGGCGGGAAGATGAACTTGTTGGTCCACCCGTTGTACTCTTTCAGCATCCCGTCGGTACCGACAGCGGTCTCCGTGGCACGCAGCGTACTCACTCCCACGGCACAGATATGCCGGCCTGCAACCTTGGCCTCGTTGGCGATTTTGCAAGCCTCGCCGCTCACCATCATCTGTTCGGAGCTCATCTTATGCTTGGTGAGGTCTTCCACCTCTATGGGGTCGAAGCAGCCCAGCCCGCAGTGCACGGTGATGAACGAGAACTCGATGCCGCGTATCTCGAGGCGCTTCATCAGTTCGCGGCTGAAATGCAGTCCGGAGGCAGGAGCGGTGACCGCCCCTTCATTCTTGGCGTAGATGGTCTGGAAGTTCTCCATATCGTCGGCCGTAGCCTCGCGCTTGTTGATGATATAGCGAGGCAGTGGTGCCGAGCCCAAAGAGAAGAGCTCGCGCTTGAAGTCTTCGTGGTCACAATCATAGAGGAAGCGCAGCGTGCGACCTCGGCTGGTGGTGTTGTCTATCACCTCTGCCACCATGGGCCCGTCTTCGTCGAAGAACAGCTTGTTGCCGATACGTATCTTGCGGGCAGGCTCCACCAGCACATCCCAGAGGCGAAGCTCCTCGTTGAGCTCGCGCAGCAGGAAGACCTCTATCTTGGCATCCGTCTTTTCCTTGGTACCGAAAAGACGGGCAGGGAAGACCTTGGTGTCATTGAGTATCATGACATCGCCCTCGTCAAAATAGTCAATCAGATTACGGAAGGTCAGGAAGCGGTCGGTAGCGTTGCCGTCAGCGTCTTTCTCGTGCATGTCTATCGTCTGACTCTTGCGGTGCACCACCATAAGACGACATTCGTCGCGATGGTAGACTTTCTCTACCGTGCCATCGTCGTTGTTGAACACGCGATGGGGCGGCTCCAGTGCCACCAGTTCCTCTGGCAATTTGAATTTGAATTGTGATAGCTTCATGTGATTATGCTTGTATTTTTCTGCTTATTCTTCTACATTGTTCTCCAGCCACTGCGGAAAGTCGTCGAGCGTGAGACAGTCGTCGATATGCACATCGCCGACACGCGTTCGGCAGAGGGCCGTCAGGTAGGCACCGCTATGAAGCGCACGCCCGATGTCGCGCGCCAACGAGCGGATATAGGTGCCCTTGCCACACTGCACACGAATGCTCATCTGCATCGTGGCAGCATCGAAATGGGTCAGTTCCAGCCGGTCGATTCTGATGGTCTTCGCCTTCAGTTCGACGGTTTCTCCCTTGCGCATCAGTTCGTAGGCACGGTCGCCGCTAATCTTGACGGCCGAATACTCTGGGGGCACCTGCTGAATGTCGCCCACGAAAGTGGGCAGCACCTGCTCTATCAGTTCGCGCGTGATGTGCTGGGTGGGATAGGTAGCGTCTACCTCATGCTCCATGTCGTAGCTGGGAGTCGTGGCGCCCAGCTGCAGGGTGGCGGTATATTCCTTGGTGTCCAGCTGCAGCCGCTCTATCTCTTTTGTCTTCTTGCCCGTACAGAGGATGAGCACACCTGTGGCCAGGGGGTCGAGGGTTCCGGCATGACCTATCTTGACCCGTCGCACACCTATCTTTCTTGACACACGTGTGCGCACGTAAGCCAATGCCCCGAACGACGTCATCCGGTAGGGTTTGTTGATATATATGAATTCTCCCTCGATAAAGTTCATCCTAACAACGAACAGACAATGGTTATCACACCAACGATGGCACAGTAGATGCCAAAATAAATCAGCTTGCCCCGCTTCACAATGTTTATCATCCACTTACAGGCAATGCACCCAAAGACGAAAGCCGACACGAAGCCGACACAGAGAGGCAGGGCCTCGATTCCCCCAAGCACGGACTCGCCCTTGACAGCCTTCAGCACGTCGAGCAGCGCCTCACCCAGAATAGGCGGAATGACCATCAGGAATGAGAACTGGGCCAGCGACTCCTTCTTGTTGCCCAACAGCAGGCCCGTTGCGATAGTAGAGCCAGAGCGCGACACGCCGGGCAGCACGGCCACAGCCTGTGCGATACCGATGATGAGTGCGTCCTTCCACGATATGCGTTCCTTCTGACGGGGCTTGGCATAATAGGAGAAGGTGAGCAGGGCAGCCGTAATGAGCAGACAGCAGCCCACCACCAGCAGACCGGAGCCGAAGACGGACTCCACCTGTTCTTTGAAGAACAGGCCTACGATGCCGACGGGAATCATCGACACCACGATATTCAAGGCATACTTCGTCTCAGCATTCAGCTCACAACGGAACAGTCCGCGGACAATCCAGTCTATCTCGCTCCACAAGACGACAATCGTAGAAAGAACCGTAGCCACATGGACGGCAACGGTAAACATCAGATTGTCTGCTCCGTCCTGCATGCCGAACAGTGCCTGTCCGATGGCCAGATGACCACTGCTGCTGACGGGCAGATACTCTGTCAGTCCCTGGATGATGCCCAGTATCAGTGCCTCAAACCACGTCATAGTTCTACCTCCTTATCCTTTGGACGGCGCACCACTGCATATATCATCGACACAAAGCCTACCAGACACACAAAGGGAGCCAACTTGATACGACGGTCACTGAAGATGTCGGGGTTGTATGCCGACTCGGTAGAGCCGGCCCCACTCATCAGGAGAAATCCCACTATGACGATGGCCATCCCGATGGCCAGCAGGATATAATTGATGCGGTCGAACGCAAATTCCTTCTTATCCATTTTTTCTATCGTTATTTTATTCGCTTATTAGATTTTATATAGTTCACCGGCACGCATGCGCAAGAACTTGTTGACGGCGAGCCAGGCGCACAGGAACGTAATCAGGATGCCAAACAGCAATACGGAGACACCTGTAATCGCCACGACCTCCCAGGTGACAATCCCCATCAGACCGGGCTGCATCAGGTATAGCGCATAGACACCCGCGCCCAGCACGCAGATGGCCAGCAGGGCCGCTATGATGCCCACTGCGATGGCCTGCTTCAGGAACGGACGTCGGATAAATCCCCACGAGGCACCCACCAGTTTCATCGTATGTATTACGAAACGGCGGGCATAGATGCTCAGGCGGACGGTGTTGCTGATGAGCGAGAAAGAGACAAATGTCAGCAGTACCGCCAGTATCAGCAGGACGATGCTGACACGACTGATGTTGACATTCACCTTATTCATCAAGTCTTCCATATAAGCCAGCTCACTCACCCTGGCGTCGCGCCGCAGTTCCTTGGCAATCCACTTCAGCGAGTCGCGGTTGGCATAGTCGGCATTCAGCTGTATCTCAAGCGTGGCAGGGAAAGGGTTGAAGCCCAGGAATTCCGACGGGTCGCTCCCCAGCTCCTTGATCTGCTCGCGCTGTGCCTGCTCCTTACTGATATAGTCGATGTTATGGGAATAGGGACGATGATAAAGGTCGCGACAGAGAAGATGGGCATCGTTCACCGTGACACTGTCCTTCAGCATGACAGTCACCACCAGATTCTCCTTCATGTGGGCCGACAGGTTGCGGGCCGACAACACAAAAAAGACCACCATCCCCAACAGGATGAGCACCATCGTCGTACTTATACATAACGTGGCAAACTGCAGTCCACGCCGACTGCGGCCATTCTTCTTTTTCTTGCTCATATCTACATATTAGACGTAATACACCTAATTTCGTGCAAAGATACAAATAAATTAATTATTAAGGTCACGAATTAAGAATTATTTTGTATTTTTGCAGGCATTATGAGCACCGTCATCTATCCATCACCCATCTTCGGCCCCATTCACAGCCGCCGGTTGGGCATTTCGCTGGGCATCAATCTGCTGCCTGCCGACGGTAAGGTATGTTCGTTTGACTGCATCTTCTGCGAATGTGGCTTCAACGAAGACCACCGCCCCACCCTTCCGCTTCCCACACGCGAGGAAGTACGCATCCGACTGGAGGATAAGCTCCGGCAGATGACTGCCGAAGGGCAGTTGCCCGACGTTCTGACCTTTGCCGGCAACGGCGAGCCCACCTGCCATCCCCACTTTGCCGAAATCATCGACGACACAATCCTGTTGCGTGACCAATACTGCCCTAAGGCAAAAGTCTGCGTGCTGAGCAACGCCACCATGATACACCGCCAACAGGTGCACGACGCACTGATGCGCGTCGACAACAACATTCTGCACCTCGACACGGTAGACCCGCAGTACATCCGCCGCGTGAATCATCCCAACGGCACCTATGACCTGCCACAAATACTGGAGCGCATGAAGGCATTCAACGGGCATCTGATTATCCAGACCATGTTTATGCGCGGACAGTGCAACGGTGAGTCGGTCGACAATACCGGCGAGGCATACGTCCGTCCCTGGCTGGAGGCGGTCAAGGCCATCAAGCCCCAACAGGTGATGGTATACACCATCGACCGCGAGACACCCGCCCAAGGACTGGAAAAAGCAAGTCGCGAACAGCTGGATGCCATTCGCGACCGTGTGATTGCCGCAGGAATACCCTGTACGGCCAGTTATTAGTCCTTCGCCATCACACCTTGGTGATAATGCCCCTCTTCGAGGCCTTTACGAACTCGATGATATGGCGGATAAACGGACCGTCGGGCACCTGCTGTTCTATCTGATTGACAGCATCGAAGGTGCTGGTCTTGCCATGGAACACCAGTCGATATGCATTGGCGATGTGCTTCAGGGTCTTCTCGTCGACACCATGCATCTGGGCCACCTGCACGTTAACGCCGCCATACTCGACGTCGTTGGTGCAGATGATATAAGGAGGCACATCGTGCGAGAAGGTGGTTCCAGCCTGTATCATAGAGCCCTGGCCGACGCGGGTCTTGGCATTCTCCACGACACTTGACGAGAAGATGACGCCATCCTCTATCAGACAGTCGCCGGCTATCTTCGTGCCATAGCCAAAGACACATCGGTTGCCGACCTTGGTGTCATGGGAGATATGGGCGCCCTCCATCAGCACATTGTCGTTGCCGATGACGGTCTGCCCTCCGCTATGGGTGGCACGGTTGACCACCACGTTCTCCCTGAGGATATTGTTGTCACCGATGATACACTCCGTCTTTTCTCCACGAAACTCGAAGTCCTGCGGCAGAGCGGCAATCACGGTTCCCTGATGCACCTTATTATTATTACCCATACGGGTACCGTTGCAGATGCTGACAAAGGGGAACAGGATGCAGTTGTCGCCAATCACCACATCGCCTTCGATGTATACGAATGGGAATATCTTACAATTGTTGCCTATTTTCGCTCTGGGGTCGATTTCGGCCTTAGGGGATATTTCGCTTGCCATAATTATATTTTTTGCTGATTATTTACCACCGCCGCCAAGGGCTGTATACAGAGACACGACGGCCTGCATCTTGCTGAAATCGTCGGTGACTTGCGAGAGCTGGGCATTGAGCAGCTGGGTCTGTGCGGTGAGCACTTCCAGATAGCTCGAGCCGCTACTCTTATAGAGCGCTCTCGTGTCTTCCACATTTTTCGTAAGCACCGCTATACGCTGGGCCTCCAACTTCGAGTTGTCATCATAGACATTGTAGTTGACAAGGGCATTTGACACCTCGTTGCCGGCAGAGAGGATGGCGTTCTGCCACGTATTGAAGGCCTGCTCGTACTGGAGCTTGGAGACCTTCAGGTTGGCGGTCAGCGCACCACGCATGAAGATGGGCTGGGTCAGATTGGCAAAGAGCGTGGTGAGCCACTTGCCGGGATTCATCGCGCCATTGCTGTTTGTAAAGGCTGCCGACGCACCCACACTAATGGTGGGATAGAACTTCGAGCGGGCCGTCTGCACGTCGTGGAAACAGGCGGCCAGATTCATTTCGGCATTGTGCACATCAGGACGGTTTTGCAACAAGGCGACACCTACGCCCGTAGAGAACTCTGTGGGAAGCGACTGGGCGGCGAGCGTAGAACGGGGAATCTGCTGACCCTGCTGACCTATCAGCAGCGAGAGCGCATTCTCCGTAGCCCTGATCTGGCGATGGAACTCATTAGCCTGCGTCCTTGTGGCCAGATAGGCAGCCTCGGCGCTCTGCACGCTGGTAGAGCGCATGCGGCCCAGCTGATACTCCAGTTTCATCATATCCCACGTTTCCTTGGCCATCTGGCTCATCTGCTCCACAATACGCAACTGCTGGTCGAGCATCAAGAGCGTGTAGTAACTGTTGGCGATGCCACTGATTACCTGTGCACGCACAGCCATCTGATAGTCCTTGTAGCCGAGCAGCTTCATCTGCGTAGAACGCTTCTGCGACAGGATGTTGCCGAAGAGGTCGAGAGTCCACGATGCCGATGCCGGAATGCTATAAGCCCTGGTGGTCGACGACGGGTCGGTATGTATCGTGGAGATGGTTCCCATCGGGCTCGTCGAACCAATCTGTATGGCGGGCAGGAAAGCCAGCTTTGCAGCCTTCAGCATAGCCTCATACATCTGGACCGTCAGCACCGCATTCTGCAGATTGGCATTCTTCTGCAATCCCTGCTCGATAAGCGACTGCAGCTGCGGGTCGGTAAATACGGCCCGCCATGGCATATTGCCAAAGGACGCCGTGTCCTGCACAGCCAACGTGTCGACATCGCTGACAGCATCACGAATCAGTCCCTTTGTGTCTACCTGGGGACGTTCGTATTTGTTATATACGCCGCAGCTGCCCATTAGCAGCGTGGCGGCAGCGAATATAATGATTTTCTTCATAATCTTTTACTTCTCTAATTTGTAGTCTACAGGACGATGGGCATACTGTTCTATCTCAGACGACAGAGCCGGGTTGACCTCCTCGTCTTCAAACTTCATGGGCGACAACTTCTCCTGCAGTGACTGGAAGATAACGAACAAGGCAGGCACGACAAGCACCTGGCAGATTGTACCAATGAGCATACCGCCAACGGCAGCAGCACCCAGCGTCTGGTTACCATTCTTTCCGACGCCCGAGGCAAACATCATGGGCAGCAGACCGATAACCATGGCCAGCGAGGTCATCAGGATAGGACGCAGACGGGCTGCGGCACCCAAGATGGCCGACCACGATATGGCCATACCCGTATGACGGCGCTCCAAGGCGAACTGCACAATCAGGATGGCGTTCTTGGCCAACAGACCTATCAGCATGATCAGTGATATCTGCATATAGATATCGTTGGCATGGCCGAACAGCATCGTAAACAGGAAGCAGCCAGCCAGTCCGAAGGGAACCGAGAGGATGACGGCCAGCGGCAGAATGTACGACTCGTACTGTGCCGACAGAATCAGGTAGATAAAGACGATACACAGCACGAAGATGACGGCAGTCGTGTTCGAAGCCTTAGCCTCCTCACGCGTCAGACCGCTATATTCATAGGTGTAGCCCTGCGGCAGCATGTCGGCAGCCACCTCGCGGGCGGCCTGGATAGCCTCACCCGTAGAATAGCCGTCAGCCACGGTAGCCGTTATGTTGATGGAGGTGAACAGGTTGAAGCGGTTGATGTTCGAGGGACCATAGACGCGCTCCATGCGGCAGAACTCCTGGACGGGCGCCATGCCACCGGAGGTACGCACATAGATACTCTTCAGCGACTCCGGCGTCATACGCGTTTCGGGCATACCCTGAATCATCACGCGGTAGAGCTTACCATAGGCGTTGAAGTTCGACGCATACAGTCCGCCGTAATAACCCTGCAGCGTGGTGAGCACAGTAGAAGGCGAGATGCCCGACTGCTTACACTTGGCCACATCGACGTACAGCATATACTGCGGATAGTTGGGGTTATAGGAAGTCTGGGCCGTCTGGAACTCCGGACGCTTGTTGAGCTCTGCCAGATAGTCCTTCACGATGCCGAAGAACTTGTCGAGCGAGCCGCCCGTACGGTCCTGCATCACAATAGACACACCCGAGTTGGCCGAGAATCCGGGAATCATAGGCGGAGCAAAGGCCAGAATCTGGGCATCCTTGATGTGGGCTGTCTTCAGGTATATCTGGGCCAGCACGCCATTGGACTCATAAGGATTCAGGAAGAAACGGTAGATACCGTCGCCCTGCCACAGTCCGCTGAGTTTCCAGAAGAAGCCCTTCTGACGCTCGGAGAACGGTTTCAGCTTGATGATGAAAGTGGCCTGGTCGGAGCCGGAACCGGCAATGAAGTTGTAGCCCTGAATCTGCTCACGGCTCTGGATGGCCGGGTCGGCAGCCAGTATGCTGTCCACCTGACTGATGACACGCTTGGTGCGCTCCACCGAGGTAGCAGGCGGCATAGAGATGGTACAGAAGATGGTTCCCGTGTCCTCGTCGGGCACCAGCCCCGTCTTGGTGGTAGCCATCGTACCAATCAGCACCGCGATACCGACAAGCACCGTTATGATGATGGTGACAGGCTTGTGCACCAGTTTCTCCACCATATTCTTATATTTATCCGTCGTAGCGTTGAACGCCGTATTGAACGAGGCATGGAAACGGTCAATCATCGACATCTTCTTCGCATGCCCTTCCGCATCGTGAGGTTTCAGGAAGATGGCACACAGCGCCGGCGACAGCGTAAGGGCATTCAGCGCCGAGATAAAGATGCTGACAGCCATCGTCACACCGAACTCACGGTAGAACGTACCCGAGGTACCGCCGATGAACGACACGGGGATGAACACCGAGGCCATCACCAGCGTGATGGAGATGATAGCACCCGAAATCTCATTCATGGCATCGATGGAGGCCACAAGCGTAGACTTATAGCCCTGGTCGAGCTTGGCATGCACGGCCTCAACCACCACGATGGCGTCATCCACCACGATGGCGATGGCCAGCAGCAAGGCCGACAGCGTCAGCAGGTTGATGGAGAAGCCAAAGACGCTGAGGAAGAAGAAGGTACCCACCAGCGACACCGGCACGGCAATCAGCGGGATGAGCGTCGAGCGCCAGTCCTGCAGGAAGATATAGATTACGACGAACACCAGAATCAGTGTGAACACCAGTGTGAACACCACCTCCTCGATAGAGGCATAGAGGAATTCCGTCACGTCGTAGTTGATTTTATACGTCATGCCCGGCGGGAACAGCTTGGCCTGTTCCTCCAGCTCTGCCTTCACGTTCTTGGCAATCTCGTTGGCATTGGAGCCTGCAATCTGCTGCACCATACCAAGCACCGAAGGCAGGTTGTTGTTCTTCATCGACACCGAATACTGCTGACCGCCCAGCTCGATGCGGGCCACGTCCTTCAGTTTCAGCGTCTGTCCGTTGGCATCGCTCTGGATGATGATGTTGCCAAACTCCTCGGGAGTCTTCAGACGTCCGGTATAGCGCATGGCATACTCATAGGCGACATCCGACTGCTCTCCGAAGGTACCCGGAGCGGCCTCGATATTCTGTTCTGCCAGCACGTTCGAGATGTCGCTGGGCATCAGGTTGTGCTGCTTCATCACGTCGGGCTTCAGCCAGATACGCATGGAGTAGGTCTTCAGACCAGGGCTCTGCACATCACCCACGCCCTGGATACGCTTGATGGCCGGTATGATGTTGATGTTGTTATAGTTTGTCAGGAACTCGTCGTCGTAGCGTCCGTCTGAAGTCAGCGTGAACATCAGCACCTGCGAAGTCTGTCGCTTGGTCACCGTCACACCGATGCGTGTCACCTCGGCAGGCAGCAAGGCCTGGGCCTGAGAGACACGGTTCTGCACGTTGACGGCACACATATCAGGATTCATGCCCTGACGGAACAGGATAGAGAGCTGGCATGAGCCGGAAGATGACGTAGAGGTGATGTAGTCCATACCCTCCACACCGTTGATGCTCTCCTCCAGAGGCGTCACAACGGAGTTCTTCACCGTCTCGGCATCTGCACCCGGGTAGCTTGTCCACACGGCAACCGTAGGCGGTGCGATGTTAGGATACTGCTCAATAGGCAGTGAGACCAGTCCGATGAGGCCCAGCAGTACGATGAGGATAGAAACCACCGTAGAAAGCACCGGGCGCTTTATAAAGGTTGTAAAAGTCATATCTTTCTTGCTTTTTGCTTTTAGCTTTTGGCTATTGGCTTATGCTAACAGCTAACTGCCAACAGCCAACATCCCAATTACTTCTTCATCGCCCCAACGATGTCGCCGGCAGTCATTGCCTTGGCCTGCTCGTTTATCTTCTGCTGATAGCGCTCGGGGGTGATAGGTACTATCTCCATTCCATCGCTCAGCTTGGTAATGCCGTTGGTGACATATTTGTCGCCGGTCTTCAGACCGTCCGTTACGATATAGTTGTTGCCGTCGTTCTGGGCGTCCACCTTGATTTCCGTGTATTTCACCTTATTATCTTTGCCAACGGTGTACACGAACTTCTTGTTCTGCACCTCCGAGACACACGACTGCGGAATGATAATGGCAGCGCTGTTGGTTCGCGGAACGATG
Source organism: Prevotella sp. (assembly GCA_017847725.1). Classification (GTDB taxonomy): domain Bacteria; phylum Bacteroidota; class Bacteroidia; order Bacteroidales; family Bacteroidaceae; genus Prevotella. Next base: position 45,214 of record JAGAXW010000025.1, on the reverse strand, counting down.
ATAGTACCCGAGCCGCCACTCTTCAGCGTCTTCTCAGGGTTAGCGAATGCAGCAATCAGCTGGACAGAGCCTGTGGCGGCATCGATGACGCCGCTCATCTTGGTCACCTTTCCGTCATGGTTATGGATGGTGCCGTCTGCCAGCTGCAGCTTGACTGCCGGAAGCGACTCCAGTCCCTTCTGTGAGAGCGCCATGGCCTCTTTCTCCGTCACAGAGAAGTACACCTCCATCGAAGAATTGTTCGACACGGTCGTCAGCACATTAGAGCCGCTCACCAGTGCACCTCTTTTAAAAGGCAGCGTGCCTACCACGCCGGCTGCGGGACTCTTCACATAGCAGAAGGACAGGGCTTCCTGGGCCGATGCCAGTGCTGCCTGGGCCTGGGCCAGCTGGGCCTGTACGGCCTCATAGCTATTCTTCGATGTCTGCAGCTCATAGTCACCAATCACCTTGTTGGCGTGCAGCTGCTTGGCGTTTTCATAAGTCAACTTGGCCGTGTTCAACTGCTGCTTGACGGCATTGACAGAAGCCTGGGCCTGGCGCACCTGAGCCTGATAGGTCTCATTGTCCAGCACGAACAGCACCTGACCGGCAGCAACTACCTGCCCCTCCTTTACATTAATCTGCGTCAGGAAGCCCTGAACCTTCGGACGTATCTCCACGTCCTGCACGCCCTTGATGGATGCAGGATAGGTAGTCTGCATATCGGCACTGGACGTTCCCACTGTAACAACGGGATATTCATTGTCGCCGAAATTGGGACGGCCTCCGCCGCCACCACAAGAAACAAGCGTTGCAGCAACCACTGCAAGCGTCATAATTTTCTTCATTTCCATACTTTCTATTTTGTTATTCGAATAATCTGTTTAGTGAAAACTCAAATTATCGGCTTCGGTTTTCAGCCTGCAAAATTACAAAAAATAAGGAACACACGTGCTAATGGCGCCCAACATTTAACAAACTTTTGTGCTCTTTAAGCCCATTTGTGCAGCCTTCTGTTCCAAGAGACCCATGAGTGCCTCGCGCTCGTTGGGGACGCGATTGTCGAGCACGGCATCCTTCAGATACTGCTTCAGGACACCCACCTCACGAGAGGGCTGCAGGTGGAAGAGTTCCATGATTTCGTTGCCGTCGATGACGGGCTGCAGCAGTCGCTTATAGTCCTTCTCCTGCAGGTCGGCCAGCTTTTCCCTCACCATTCTGAAGTTCTCGAGGAACATCTTCTTGCGCACCTCGTTTTTCGAAGTGATGTCCGCCTCACAGAGTGTCATCAGGTCGTCGATGTCGTCGCCGGCGTCGCTCAGCAGGCGGCGCACGGCAGAGTCGGTCACCTCGTTGTCGGCAATGACCTGGGGGCGCATGTGCAGGTCGACGAGTTTCTGCACATACTTCATCTCGGCGCCCATGGGCAGTTTCAGGCGTCTGAAGATGGCCGGCACCATCTTGGCGCCGATGGTATTATGATTGTGGAAGGTCCACCCTGCCCCCGGCTCCCACCGCTTCGACTTGGTTTTCCCCACGTCGTGGAGCAGGGCGGCCCAGCGGAGCCACAGATGGCTGTTGGCGGTTGGCGGTTGGCGGTTGGCGGCTATATTCTCCAGCACCTCCAGGGTATGGTAGAAATTATTCTTGTGAGCGCGGCCGTCCCGTTTCTCTACGATGTCGAGCGCGGCCAGTTCCGGCAGGATAATCTGCATCAGTCCGCTGCGCTGCAGGTATTCCAGTCCGATGCTGGGGTGAGGCGCCATCATGATTTTGTTCAGCTCCACCTCTATCCGCTCGCCGCTCACAATGCGGATGCGGTCGGCCATACGCTGCAAGGCCTCGAAGGTGTCCGGTTCTATCTGGAAATTCAGCTGGGTGGCAAACCGTATGCAGCGCATCATGCGCAGCGGGTCGTCAGAGAAAGTCACCTCCGGGTCGAGCGGAGTGGCGATGATGCCGTCTTCGAGGTCGGCAATCCCGTCGAAGGGGTCCACCAGTTCGCCGAAGCGCTCCTTGTTCAGGCAGATAGCCATGGCGTTGATGGTAAAGTCGCGGCGGTTCTGGTCGTCTTCCAACGTCCCGTTTTCCACGACAGGCTTCCTCGAGTCGTGGCTGTAGCTCTCCTTACGTGCACCGACAAACTCGATTTCCGTATGCCCCATCTTCACTTGGGCCGTCCCGAAATTCCGGAAGACGGAGAGGTGGGCCTTCTTCCCGAGCCTGCCCTTGAGCGCCGCGGCCACCTCGATACCGCTGCCCACCACCACGACGTCAATGTCGTTGCTGGGGCGCTCCAAGAAGATGTCACGCACGAAGCCGCCCACCACGTAGCACTCCACTCCCATCTCGTCGGCCACCGCCGAAATCAGGTGGAAGAGCGGGCGGTCGAGTATCTTTGCCAATGCCTTATCCGAGTACAGTTTCATGGCTGCAAAGGTACGTAAATAATCAGAAAAACCCAAATAAATTTGGTTATTCATTCGTTTTGCACTAACTTTGCACTCGATTATGGCTAACAACGAAGAAAGAACAAACGCTCAGTTCGAGCACGTCATACAGGAATGTCGGAGCCTGTTCGAGAAGAAACTTCACGACTACGGAGCGGCGTGGCGCATCCTCCGTCCGCAGTCGCTGACCGACCAGCTCTTCATCAAGGCCAAGCGCATCCGCTCCTTGGAAATCAAGAAAGAGTCGCTCGTCGGAGAGGGCATACGCCCTGAATTCGTAGCCCTCATCAACTACGGCATCGTCGGCCTCATCCAGCTATCCGTCGGCTTCAGCGACACGGTAGACATGGACAACGTGCAGGCCATGAAGCTGTACGACCAATATGCCCGGGAGGCCCTGGAACTGATGAAGCGCAAGAACCACGACTACGACGAGGCGTGGAGAGGCATGCGCGTCAGCTCCTACACCGACTTCATCCTCACCAAGATTGAGCGCATCAAGGAAATTGAGGAGTTAGCGCTGAAAGGCGACCGGCTGGCCGTCAGCGAGGGCATCGACGCCAACTATATGGACATCATCAACTACGCCGTCTTCGGCGTCATCAAGTTGAGCGAGTGAAGAGAATTGCCGTAAATATTGCCCGACTGGTACTGGCTGCCACCCTGGTTTTCTCAGGATTCGTCAAGGCCGTCGACCCGATGGGCACACAATACAAGATTGCCGACTACCTGGAGGCACTACACTTAGGAGCATTTGTGCCCGACTTCATGGCGCTGGGAGTGTCGATACTCCTTTCCGCCTTCGAGTTCGGCTTGGGCATCTGCCTCCTGTTTGCCATCCAGCGGCGTGTCGTTTCCGGGCTCACCCTGCTCGTGATGAGCATCATGACGCCCCTGACACTCTGGCTGGCCCTTACCAATCCCGTCAGCGACTGCGGTTGTTTCGGCGATGCCGTCACCTTGACCAACTGGCAGACCTTTGGCAAGAACGTCGTCCTCCTGGCGCTGGCCGCCTTCGTGTGGAAATGGCCTTTGGAAATGCTGAGATTCATCTCCCGGTCCAATCAGTGGATTGTCATCAACTACTCAGCGATATTCATACTCGTCGTGTCCGGCTGGTCGCTCTACAGCCTGCCCTATTTCGACTTCCGCCCCTACCACGTCGGCACCGACCTGCGCAAGGGCTGGCAGCAGATGATGGAGGGCCACGAGTCGCCCTACGCCGACTTCTTCATCGAGCGCATGGACAATGGCGAGGACATCACCGAGCAGACACTCAGCGCCCCCGGCTATGTATTCCTGCTCGTCGCCCCCTATCTGGAGCAGGCCGACGACAGCAACCTCGACCTCATCAACGAGATTTCCGCCTATGCCGAAGACGAGGACATCCCGTTCTACTGCCTGACGTCGAGCGGCACCAAGGGCATCGAGCAGTGGCAGGACGCCACAGGGGCCGAATACCCCTTCTGCCTGACCGACGGCACCACGCTGAAGACCATCATCCGGAGCAACCCCGGACTGGTGCTGCTCCACAACGGGGTCATCATCCGCAAGTGGAGCCACAACATGCTGCCCACGGAGCACGACCTGCACGGCCGGCTGGAGCATCTCGACATCGGGAAACTGCCCGAGGACTCTGTGCCGCAGAAGATACTCACCATCTTCCTCTGGTACGTCCTCCCGCTGCTGGTACTCTCGATAGCCGACCGCTTCTGGGCATGGACCCGATGGGTAAAGAAGAGAAAGACGAACAAGTTATTCAAATATTTAAAAAAGAAAACAACAATGAGAAAGAAGATTGTAGCAGGCAACTGGAAGATGAACCTGAACCTGCAAGAAGGTGTGGCACTGGCCAAAGAACTCAACGAGGCACTGAAAGCCGAGAAGCCCAACTGTGGCGTAGTCATCTGCACACCGTTCATCCACCTCGCATCCGTCGCCCAAGTCATCGACCAGGAGGTCATCGGACTCGGTGCCGAGAACTGTGCCGACAAGGAGAAGGGCGCCTTCACCGGCGAAGTCAGCGCCGAGATGGTCAAGTCCACGGGTGCCCAGTATGTCATCCTTGGCCACTCCGAGCGCCGCGAATACTACAAGGAGACTCCCGAAATCCTCAAGGAGAAAGTGCTGCTGGCCCTGAAGAACGGCCTGAAGGTGATTTTCTGCATCGGCGAGACCTTGGCCGAGCGTGAGGCCAACCAGCAGAACGAGGTCGTCAAGGCCGAACTGGAAGGCAGCGTGTTCAACCTCAGCGAAGCCGACTTCCGCAACATCGTCATCGCCTACGAGCCCATCTGGGCCATCGGCACCGGCAAGACCGCCACGGCCGAGCAGGCTGAGGAGATCCACGCCTACATCCGCTCCATCATCGCAGCGAAATACGGCCAGGCCGTAGCCGACGACACCAGCATCCTCTACGGTGGCAGCTGCAAGGCCAGCAACGCCCCCGAACTGTTTGCCAAGCCCGACATCGACGGCGGACTCATCGGCGGAGCCTCTCTCAAGTGCGCAGACTTCAAGGGCATCATTGATGCGTGGAAATAAATGAACAGAGTCATTAGCATCATTATCCTGTGTATCGGCATTCTCCTGAATGTCGATGCACAGACTTTCACCCAGCGCATCCAGGGCCACGCAGCCGGGCAAGGCACCGTGACCATCCACCAGGACGAAGCCATCGACCGCCTGGTCAACGAAGCCAAGCTGTCCAGCCATGCCGCGTCCCCGGCCGCCAAGCCCACCACCCCGGCAACCGCCACCGCCAAGACAGGCGAAAAGAAAGCCCAGGAGAAGGAAGCTGACAACGAGCAGACCGACGAGCAGAAGCCCACGGGCCGCGGCACCTACAAGGTCATCGGCTATCGCGTGCAGGCCTTTGCCGGCGGCAACTCCCGCAAGGACCGCCAGCAGGCCGAGCATATCGGCAACAGCATCCGGTCGCAGTTCATAGGCGTACCGGTCTACGTACACTTCCATTCGCCCCGCTGGATTTGCCGCGTAGGCAACTACCGCACCTACGAAGAGGCCCACCAGATGCTGCTCAGCCTGCGCAACATGGGCTACAACCAGGCCACCATCGTCAAGGGCAAGATTACGGTGTCCTATTAATTTTTATCAGAAAAGCAAGAATCTATGAGCCAGACAAATTCTACCGAGCAACTCGCCGCACACTACAAGGAAGTCATCAGCCTGCTGGGAGAAGACCCCGGGCGCGAGGGCCTGCTGAAGACCCCCATGCGCGTCGCCAAAGCCATGCAGGTGCTCACCCGCGGCTACGAGATGGACGCCCACCAGGTGCTGAGAGACGCACTCTTCAAGGAAGACTACAGCCAGATGGTCATCGTCAAGGACATCGACTTTTTCTCGCTGTGCGAGCACCACATGCTCCCCTTCTACGGCAAGGCCCACGTCGCCTACATCCCCAACGGCTACATCACCGGCCTCTCCAAGATAGCCCGCGTCGTCGACATCTATAGCCATCGCCTGCAAGTCCAGGAGCGCATGACGCTGCAGATCAAGGAATGCATCGAGCAGACGCTCAAGCCGCTGGGTGTCATGGTAGTTGTCGAGGCCCGCCACATGTGCATGCAGATGCGCGGCGTCGAAAAGCAGAACAGCATCACCACCACCAGCGACTTCAGCGGAGCCTTCAACCAGGCCAAGACCCGTCAGGAGTTCATGAACCTCATCAATAACCGCTAAAACCTATTACCTTATTAATATGGATCAGTTCAACAGAAACACCTACAAGAAGCAAAGTTTCTCACAAGAGTTCCTGAACAGCTGCTTCGGAAGAATCATCATCCTGCTGGTTGTCCTCTTCGTGCTTTTCATCGTCGCCGTCATGACCGTCCCCACCGACGAGGCCATCCGCTATGAGGTCAACGACAACATCCATCAGTGCCTGCAGAACAACGACAGCACCAAGCTCGACGCTATCGACGAGAACATCAGCAACATCAGCCGCACGTTCAGCCATGCCGACACCACGCTGACCAACCAGGACGTCTACAAGGCCTACCTGAAGTACAACACGATCGCCATCTACAACCACACGGCGCTGAAGACCGTCTACCTGCACAGCAACCGCTACCCGCAAGGCACACGCGTAGGCATCGCCCTCTTCAGCATCGTCGTCTCGACCGTCAACTACAACGACATGCTGCTCGACCTGATCCCCGCCCGCGGGCCCTACAACGAACGGCTCATCAAGGACGCCATCGTCCCCGACGAGTATATCGGCGAGAACCCCAACCTCAAGCCCTATCACTATCAGGGCAACCCCGAAGACTAACCAACTGGCTACGGTAAGGAAACGAGCGGGAACGGCATTTCGGATGCCGTTCCCGCTTTTTTCTTGTATTTTATAAAAAAAAACAACATTTTAATTTGGATATTTTAATAAATTTATTTAATTTTGCAACAAATACGCATTTGAAACACTCAGCCAATACGCAAAAGACCGGAAATCTAAAAGTATCAAAAATACACTAAAATAAACTAAAGAGCAACATTATGAAGAAAAGACTAACCATGTTTTTAGCCTGCCTCTTCCTTACATTGGGAAGTGTTTTTGCTCAGAACAGAATCAGCGGTATCGTCATCTCTGCCGAGGACGACCAGCCCGTCATCGGAGCCTCAGTCATCGTGCAGGGACAACGCTCTGGTACGATTACTGACGCAGACGGACGCTTCACCATCAGCGTCCCCGCAGGCAAGAAGATTTCTATTAGTTTTATCGGTATGGAGACCCAGACCCTGACTCCGAAGAACGGCATGCGCGTCGTGCTGCACAACAGCGCCGAGCTGGAGGAGGTTGTCGTCACGGGTATGCAGAAAGTCGACAAGCGCCTCTTCACCGGTGCCACCACCAAGGTCGACGCCAGCGATGCCAAGATTGACGGTATCGCCGACATCAGCCGCTCACTGGAAGGCCGCGCAGCCGGTGTCACCGTCCAGAACGTCAGCGGCACGTTCGGTACGGCTCCGAAGATCCGCGTCCGCGGTGCCACCAGTATCTACGGCTCGTCGAAGCCCCTGTGGGTCATCGACGGCGTCATCATGGAGGATGTGGCCAATGTAGATGCCGACGACCTCTCGTCGGGTGATGCCGAGACTCTGATATCGAGCGCCGTGGCTGGTCTGAACGCCGACGACATCGAGTCGTTCCAGATTCTGAAGGACGGCTCCGCCACCTCTATATATGGCGCGCGCGCAATGGCCGGTGTGATTGTCGTCACCACCAAGAAGGGTAAGGCAGGACAGCACAGCATCACCTACACCGGTGAGTACACCCTGCGCCTGAAGCCCAGCTACTCCACCTTCAACATCATGAACTCGCAAGACCAGATGGCCGTCTATCAGGAGCTGGAGCAGAAGGGACTCCTCACCTACGCCAGCACTGCCAACGCGCAGAACAGCGGTGTCTACGGTAAGATGTACCAGCTGCTGTCCCAGTACGACGCCACCACCGGCCAGTTCGGACTGGCCAACACGCCAGAGGCCAAGGCTGCCTACCTGCGCGAGGCCGAGTACCGCAACACCGACTGGTTCGACGAGTTGTTCAACGTCAACATCATGCACAACCACTCGGTGAGCATCTCCTCCGGTACGGACAAGGCCCAGTATTACGCCTCCGTCTCCGCCATGTACGACCCGGGATGGACCATCTCCAACAAGGTGCAGCGCTACACCGCCAACCTGAACAGCACCTTCAACCTGAACAAGAAGCTGTCGCTCAACATGATTGCCAACGCCAGCTACCGTAAGCAGGAGTCGCCGGGCGCCATCGCCAGCGAGTCCGACGTGGTGAACGGTTCGGTAGACCGCGGTTTCGACATCAACCCCTACAGCTACGCCCTGAACACCTCGCGCACGCTGGACCCCGACGAGTTCTACACGCGCAACTACACCGACTTCAACATCAAGCACGAGCTGTCCAACAACTATATCGACTACAACGTCAGCGACCTGCGCATCCAGGGCCGTCTGAACTACAAGCCCATCCGGAAGCTGGAGCTCAGCGCCCTGATAGCCATCAAGTACAACGCCAGCACCACCGAGCACAACGTGCTGGACGATTCTAACCAGGCCCGCGCCTATCGCGCCATGGGTACCACCACCATCATGAACAACAACCGCTACCTGTACACCAACCCCGACGACCTGTCGGCACTGCCCATCACCGTGCTGCCCGAGGGTGGTATCCTCGACCGTACCGACACGCGTTCGCTGGGCTGGGACTTCCGCGGTTCTGTCAACTATAACGACGTCTTCGCCGGCAAGCATATCGTCAACTTCTACGGCGGTATGGAGACCAACTCCGTAGAGCGCCGCCGCACCTGGTTCCGCGGCTGGGGTATGCAGTATTCCAAGGGTGAGACGCCCTACTACGTCTACGAGCTCTTCAAGAAGAACATCGAGGACAACGCCAACTACTACTCGCTCTCCAACTACCGCGAGCGCTCGGTAGCCTTCTTCGCCAACGCCTCCTACTCATGGAAGGGCCGCTACACCCTCAACGGCACATTCCGCTACGAGGGCACCAACAAGCTGGGCAAGAGCCGCTCGGCCCGCTGGATGCCCACCTGGAACATATCGGGAGCATGGAACGCCCACGAGGAGCCCTGGTTCAAGAACACCTTCAAGGATGTGCTCACCCACGGCACGCTGCGCCTGTCGTACTCGCTGACCGGCGACCGCGGCCCGTCGTTCGTGACCAACTCGGCCGACGTCATTTACTCGGGCAAGCCCTGGCGTCCGTTCACCACCGTCCGCGAGAGCTACATGTACATCAGCCGCGTAGCCAACTACGACCTGACCTACGAGAAGAAGCACGAGTTCAACGTCGGTGTCGACCTCGGATTCCTGAAGAACCGTATCAACGTCACCTTCGAGTGGTACAAGCGTAACAACTACGACCTGATTGGCTACGTCAACGTACAGGGCATGGCCGGTGAGACGCAGAAGCCCGGTAACGTCGCCGAGATGCGGTCGCACGGCTGCGAGCTGAGCATCTCGACGACCAACATCAAGAACAAGAACTTCAGCTGGACCACCAACTTCATCTACTCGCACACCAGCAACAAGGTGACCAAGCTGCTGGGCACCAGCCGCATCTGGGACCTCATCCGCGGCTCGGGCTTCGCCAAGGAGGGCTACCCCGTCCGCAGCATCTTCTCCGTCCAGTATAAGGGACTCGACGGCAACGGCATACCGCAGGTCATCGACAACAACGGCAAGCTCTCGTCGGAGGGTACCTACTTCCAGGACACTTCCGACGGCGCCATCGCCACACTGGTCTACTCCGGTCCCGCCGACCCCACCGACACCGGTTCGCTGGGCAACATCTTCAAGTGGAAGGGCCTGACGCTCAACTGCTTCATCACTTACAGCTATGGCAACGTGGTTCGTCTGGACCGTGCCTTCTCCAGCTCATACAGCGACCTCACGGCTACGCCCAACGAGTTCAAGAACCGCTGGGTGGTTCCGGGCGACGAGAGATACACCGACGTGCCGGGCATCTCCAACCGACTGCTCAACTACAACCTGTCGAACGAGGCTCGCGCGTACAACTCTTATAACTACTCCGACGCACGTATCGCCAAGGGCGACTTCATCCGCATGAAGGAGATATCCATTGCCTACGACTTCCCCAAGAAGCTCATCCGCCCGCTCAGCCTCAAGAGCCTCTCTCTGAAGCTGCAGGCCACCAACCTCTTCTTGATCTATGCCGACAAGAAGCTAAACGGTCAGGATCCTGAGTTCGTCAACAGCGGTGGTGTGGCAATGCCTATCGCTAAGCAGTTTACCGCTACACTTAGAATTGGAATGTAATCAAAAAACCGTTGCATCATGAAAACAAAGAATATCATATACCTGCTGATGATGGCCGCCATGACGGTCGTCTCGCTGACCGCCTGTAACGACTATCTGGACAAGATGCCGGACAACCGCTCCGAAGTAGACTCGGAGGACAAGGTCGTCTCGCTGCTCACCTCCGCCTATCCCACCCACGACTACATCTACTTCAACGAGATGATGTCGGACAACTACGACCGCTATCCGCGATTCAAGAACCACACCGTGCTGTCGGACAGCACCTGGTCGTGGGCGCCCATCATGGAGACCGGCACCTTCTCGCCGGCCAACCTGTGGAGCGACTGCTTCGGCGGCGTCACCGCTGCCAACATGGCCCTGGAGGCCATCGACAACCTGGGCGGTCCGAAGGACGCCGTGCTCAAGGCTGCCCGCGCCGAGGCCATCATGCTGCGTGCCTACTGCCACTTCCTGCTGGCTGTCACCTTCTGCGCCCCCTTCGACAAGGCCAAGAATGCACAGAACCTGGGCCTGCCCTACCAGTACGACGTAGAGCGCGAACTCAACCCGCAGTATGAGCGCGGCAACCTGGAGGACTACTACCTGCAGATTCAGGCCGACCTCGAAGAGGCACTGCCCGACATCACGGAGGATAACTACACCGTGCCCAAGTACCACTTCAACCTCAATGCCGCCTATGCCTTCGCCACCCGCTTCTACCTGTTCACCGAGCAGTGGCAGAAAGCCATCGACTGCGCCAACATGGTGCTGGGCACCAATCCGAAGAACATGCTCCGCAACTGGGAACTGCACAGCACCGTGGCCCGCAACTACGACGAGCAGGCCAAGCAGTGGGTAGACGCCGAGCAGCCGGCCAACCTGATGCTGGCCACCACCTATGGCAGCTACAAGACCAACTTCGGTGCCTACTCTACGCTGAACCTCTATTCCCACGGTGCCTTCGTGGCCAAGTCGGAGACGGTGCGCGTACCCAACTTCATGTGGTCCACCAGCTACAGCACCTCCAAGGGTGCACCCTATCTGAGCGCCCCGTCCACCTACTCCAGCAACACGCATGACCGCGTACTGTGGTTCAAGCTCTACTATGACTTCCAGTACACCAACATCATCAAGGGCACCGGCTACTCACGCACCGTATGGGTTCCGTTCACCGGCGACGAGGTGCTGCTGTCGCGCGCCGAGGCCTACATCATGCTGGGCGAGTACGACAAGGCCGCAGCCGACATGAACACGTGGGCCAAGAACATCTACGGCAACCCCGACAATATTACGCCCGCCGGTGTGCAGACTTACATGAGCACCATCGACTACTACACCAACCAGCATCCCACCTTCAAGAAGCACCTCCACCCGAGCTTCGACATCGGTGCCGAGGGCGACGTCAAGGAGAGCATGCTACAGGCCATCCTCTTCATGCGCCGCATCGCCGGATTCTATGAGGGACTGCGCTGGTGGGACATCCGCCGCTACGGAATCGTCATCTACCGCCGCGACATCACCTTCGACGGTGACAACATCGAGAAAGTGGTCGACGAGCTGACCGTCGACGACCTGCGCCGCACACTGCAGATTCCGAAGCGCTCCATCGATGCCGGCTTCCAGCCTAACCCGAGATAACCCCGTCTAACCACTTAAAACGATTAAGGATATGAAAAGACATCTTTTAATATACGCACTGACAGCCGTTGCTGCCCTGGGACTGTCGTCATGCGGTGACGACGACCTCAACAGCGAGAGCATCATCATTGCCGACAAGGTAGCCTCCAACACCCCCTTCGACAAGTGGTTGGTGGAGAAAATACAGACACCCTACAACCTCTATATCGACTGGCGCTGGAACGAGAATGAAGTCAGCCTGGGCAACTATACCATCCCCGCCGACTACGAGAGCGCCATCAAGCTGGCCCACGTCCTGAAATACTGCTGTCTGGAGGCCTACGACGAGGTGGTCAGCATCGACTTCACCCGCCGCAACTTCCCCAAGCAGATTGTCTTCGTCGGCTCCTGGCAGTACAACAACAACAACTCCCGTACGCTGGGTACCGCCGAGGGCGGCCGCAAGATATGGCTGCTGGGTGTCAACGACATCTCGCTCAACGTGAACAGCATCGCCAAGCTGAACAGCGAGTATCTGAAGACCATCCACCACGAGTTCACCCACATCCTCAACCAGACCGTGCCCTACAGCGTGGCCTACAAGGAGCTGACCAAGACGACCTACATCGCCGACTCGTGGAGCGTGGCCCCCAACAACACGGGCTACCGCCAGCGCGGCTACATCACCGCCTATGCCCAGCACTCGCCGGGTGAGGACATTGCCGAGATGTACTCGATGTACGTCACCCACACTCCCGCCGAGTGGCAGGCATATCTCGACGAGGCCGTCATCACGAACACCGACGATGCCGGCAACGTGACCTACGACTACACCTACCAGGCCATCCTGGAGAAGAAGCTCGACATGGTGCGCGACTACATGATGAAGTCGTGGAAGATTGACATAGACAAGGTCCGCGACGTCCTCCACCGCCGCACCAACGACATCGTATCCGGCAAGATTGACCTGACAGACCTGACAGTGAATGAAAACTAAAAAAGTGAAGACTATGAAGATCAAACAGTATATTTTCGCCCTGCTTTTGGCCGTACCCGCCCTGTGGCTGCAGTCGTGCAAGAACACGATAGAAGACAAGTTCGACACCTCTGCCAGCGTACGCCAGGAAGCCTTCATCGACCAGTTCCGCCAGAAACTGCTCGACTCGGAGTACGGATGGGTCATGGACTACTATCCACAGAACAACCAGTCGATAGGCGGCTACGTCTTCTGCCTCAAGTTCACGGAAGACGAGGTAACAGCCACCTGCGAGAAAGACCCCTCGCTGACGGTCACCAGCTACTACTCGCTGAAGAACAACATCGGCCCGTCGCTCTCGTTCGACACCTACAACAAGGTGCTGCACCACTATTTCTGTGAGGGATCGCCCGACGGCTACCAGGCTGAGAAGGGCGACTTCGAGTTCCGCCTCGACAGCATCATCGGTGACAAGATCTACATGCACGGCAACCGCAACAACAACGTCATCACCCTCCACAAGCTGACCTACGACCCCAACGAATACATGGCCAAGGCCATCGACGTCAGAGACTTCTTCCTCGTAGACAAGATCAAGGGCAGCATCAACGGTGAGGACATCAACGGCGACTTCACCTGGAGCACCCGCCAGATAGCCCTCACCTACGGCTCCAAGTCGCGCGACATGGCCTACGTCTTCACCGACAAGGGCATCCGCTTCTACAAAGAGATTACCGTAGGCGGCGTACCCGTCTACGACCTGCAGTACGACTCGGAGAGCAAGACATTCATCATCCCCGACGGCAACGGCGGCACCATCACACTGGAAGCCCCCAACCCCGAATGGCTCGACAAGTATTATGCCTGGCAGGGCGAATGGGTGCTCACCTGTCACACCGCCAAGGAAGACGACAGCCCCACCAAGGAGCTCGACGTGACCCTCGTACCCACCAAGGGCTTCGAGACCTACCTCATGCGCGGCCTCAACCCCAACTACGACGTCGTGCTGGAGTACCGCAAGGCCGACGACTCGTTCTACTGGACCTTCCAGACGCTGACCTACATCGACGACGTCAAAAACGTCCGCATGCTGCCCTACTCCACACAGGGCTACATAGGCACCAGCACCACCTATGGCATGGTGGGCGAATGGAACGAGGAGCAGCAGGCACTCGTATGGAGAGAGAAGGGCAACTGGACGCGCGTCTGCTCGGGATTCGTCCTCTACCTGTATGAAAACGCAACCCGCATAAGTGCACTGAGCCCAACCACCTATCCCGACTACGTCATCGACGGTTCTGCCTACCTGTATGGAGTAACATCACTTAAACGTAAATAACTATGAAGAAGATATTTAGTATGATATTGATGGCTGGCGTGATAGCCTTCACGTCCTGCGGCGACGACACATCCGTCTACGGGCCGGAGAACCTGGTCGGCAAACCGGCAGCCAACGTCATCACGATAGAGAAGGCCAGTCTGGACTTCCAGTGCACGGCCGGACAAGGCGCAGTGACATGCATCTCCACCAACCCCCTGACCGCCGTGGAGACCAATGCCGCCTGGTGTACAGCCACCCTCAACGGCAACACCGTCAACGTCAGCGTCACGGCCAACCCCGACCTGCAGACACGCGTAGCCCGCCTGCGTATCTATGCCGGCAATGACTACAAGGACGTCACCGTACAGCAGTTCGGCACCGTCATCTGCATCAACAACGGCGACAACCTCACCGTCAATGCATCGCCACAGAGCACCGACCTCGACATCAACTATACCGGAGGCGGCAACCTGTCCATCGTCAGCGGCGATGTCGACTGGGCCAACTTCACCATCGTCGACGGCAACAAACTCCACATCGACTTCGAGGTGAACGCCGAGGAGAACGCCCGCTCCACTGAGCTCACCCTCAGCGACGGCGAGGCAACCACCGCCATCAGCATCGAGCAGGGCGGCCTCTACTTCATCGTCAACGAAGGCAAGGACTTCACCAGCGACAACAGCGCCTTGACCAAGAACATCACGATTGAGACCGTCGACGGTATCAACTATAGCGTGGCAGCCTCCACGGTCAGCTGGGCAACCTTCTCTATCGCCAATGGTAACCTACGCGTCGTCCTGCAGGCCAACACATCGGGAAAACCCCGCCGCACCACTGCTACCATTACCTATGCAGGCACACTGACAAAGGAGATAACCATCACGCAGTATGATTTTATGGACATCTTGGGAAACTATAAGATTATCTATGGATCCAATGGCGGCAGCTTTACCACAGGTACGCTGGAGAGCGACGGCAATGGTGGCTATCAAATGAGATTCACCGACGGCGACTTTGCCACGATAGGTGCCGTCCTACCTATCAATGTCAATACGACAGACCAGACCATCGAAATCGTGAACTGTACTCCCATGCAGGGCTCGTACACCACTGGTGGCGTCACCTACGACCTGATGGCACTGGTGATGTACAGCAGAAGTGGAAGTGCATATATCAACAGCAACACAGCCTACGCTGCCGTAGGCAAGTTCAACCTGAACGACGATGGCAGCGCAACCATTGACTTTAAGGCCAACAGTGCCATTATAGCAGCTAACAGTGCCAATGAATATTATGCTATCCGCCTCATATACACGAACAATGGCTATACTGGCAGAAAAACCCATACAACATTCTCCTACATGTACTGGGAAAAGCAGTAAACCAATCTACAACAACAGAATCGCGGAGCAGCCCCCACCGGCTGCTCCGCCTTTTTTTACATAGAAGACAGGAAAAACGAATCAGTCCCACCCCCGGTTGTAGACAATCTGCATTTAACTCCCCTCCCTTGTAGGGGAGGGGCAGGGGTGGGGTCAGTATCTCTATGAAGCTGAAAAAGCAACAGACCCCACCCCGCCCTTCGGGCACCCCTCCCCTTGAGGGGCGGGCAACAGCGGCGCGAGAGCACTTGTTGTATTTGAACTCCAGGATATACACGGCGTCGGGCAGTTTCATGACTATGTCCATACGCCCGTCAGCGGTCTTATCCGCATCAAGTTGATGAGCGACGAAGGAGTGCCGGTAGGGCAAATTTATAAAACATCCGGATAAAATGTACTGCCGCTTTCGACATGACGGTTTGGCGGATACCATACAAATTAACGAAAAGAAACTTTTAGATAGTAAAATATGCCTTTTTCGTCGTAAAAGGAGCGAAAAGGTTAAAGTTTTGTGCAAAATTGTACATTTTTTATAATTTTATTTGTTTGTTAAGTATGAATATGTTAACTTTGCACCGAATTTGCCCAAACTCGGAGTACGCACCTCCGGGCGGGATATGGAAAAGAATACGATGAATTAATTATAAAAAAAAACAAGAGAGTATTTATGAAAAAACATCTAACTATGTTGCTGGCCTGTTTGTTCCTTAGCGTAGGAATGGTTCTGGCCCAGACAAAAGTTACTGGAACCGTATACTCCAATGAAGACAACGAGCCCGTCATTGGCGCATCCGTCATTGTGCAGGGCCAGCGCTCGGGTACGGTTACAGACATAGACGGTCACTTCACGCTGAGTGTGCCGTCGGGTAAAAAGATTACCATCAGCTATATTGGCATGGAGAGCCAGACGCTGACCCCGAAGAACGGTATGAAGATATACCTCCGCAACAGTGCAGCACTGGAGGAGGTCGTGGTAACGGGTATGACGCGCATGGACCGCCGTATGTTCACCGGTGCCACGGATAAAGTGAACGCCGAAGACGCCATCCTCAACGGTGTCGCCGACATCAGCCGCTCGCTGGAAGGCCGCTCGGCCGGTGTCAGCGTGCAGAACGTCAGCGGTACGTTCGGTACGGCTCCGAAGATCCGCGTCCGCGGTGCCACCAGTATCTACGGCTCGTCGAAGCCCCTGTGGGTGGTCGACGGTGTCATCATGGAGGACGTGACCGACATCGACTCCGACGCCCTGTCGTCGGGCGACCCCGAGACGCTGATTTCCAGTGCCATTGCCGGTCTGAACTCTGACGATATCGAGTCGTTCCAGATTCTGAAGGACGGCTCCGCCACCTCTATATATGGCGCGCGCGCAATGGCCGGTGTGATTGTCGTCACCACCAAGAAAGGTAAGGCCGGACAGGCCCACATCAACTATACCGGTGAGTTCACCACCCGCCTGAAGCCCAGCTACGACAACTTCAACATCCTGGACTCGCAGGAGCAGATGGGTATCTACCGCGAACTGAGAGACAAGGGCTGGCTGTCGCTGAGCTCCGTGCTCAACGGTAGCGACTACGGTGTCTATGGTAAGATGTTCGAGCTGAACAACACCTACAACCCCGTGACAGGCACCTTTGCCCTGCCCAACACCGAGGAGACCAACAACCAGTACCTGCAGAACGCCGAGTTCCGCAACACCGACTGGTTCGACGAGCTCTTCTCGGCCGGCATCCAGCAGAACCACTCAGTCAGCGTGAGCGGCGGTACGGAGAAGTCGAGCTACTACGGCTCTATCTCGGCCATGTTCGACCCGGGCTGGTACAAGCAGTCGAAGGTGAACCGCTATACGCTGAACATGAACATGCAGCACAAGATTCTGGACAACCTGACGCTGAACCTCATCGGCAGCGGCTCCTATCGTAAGCAGCGCGCCCCGGGTACGCTGAGCCAGGACGTCGACGTGGTATCGGGCAACGTGAAGCGCGACTTCGACATCAACCCGTACAGCTACGCCCTGAACACCTCGCGCACGCTGGACCCCGACACCTACTATCACTCCAACTACGCTCCGTTCAACATCAACCACGAGCTGGAGTCTAACTACATCGACGTGAACTACATCGACGCCAAGTTCCAGGCAGAGCTGAAGTACAAGCCCATCAACGACCTGGAGCTGGCCCTGCTCGGCGCACTGAAGTACACCACGACCTCGCAGGAGTACAAGATAATGGACGACTCGAACCAGGCCGAGAGCTACCGCGCCATGGGCAACACCCAGATTCGCGACGCCAACAAGTACCTCTATACGGACAAGGACCAGCTCTATGCGCTGCCCATCACCGTGCTGCCGCAGGGTGGTATGTACAAGCGCACGGACAACCGCATGCTGGACTACAACTTCCGCCTCACGGCCAACTACACGCACACCTTCAACCGCATCCACTACGTGAACCTCTTCGGCGGTATGGAGACCACCGAGATACAGCGCTCACGCTCGTGGTTCAACGGCTGGGGCATGCAGTACACCAAGGGTGAGATACCCTACTATACCTACCAGTTCTTCAAGAAGAGCCTCGAGGAGAACACCGACTACTACACGCTGAGCAACACCAACTCGCGCTCGGTGGCCTTCTTCGCCAACGGCACCTACGGCTTCAACAACCGCTACATCATCAACGGCACCTTCCGCTACGAGGGCTCCAATGCCATGGGTAAGAGCACGTCGGCCCGCTGGACGCCCACCTGGAACGTGGCCGGTTCGTGGAACGTCGACCAGGAGAAGTTCTTCCGCCACATCGACAAGGTGGTGTCTCACCTGAAGTTCAAGGTATCCTACTCGCTGACGGCTACACCGCCGCCCACCAACTATACCAGCTCGACGAATGTCTACAAGGCCTACAACCCCTACCGTATCTTCACGGTCGACAAGGAGACGGGTATCCACCTCACCGACCTGCAGAACGACGAGCTGACCTATGAGAAGAAGCGCGAGTTCAACTTCGGTTTCGAAGTCGGATTCCTGCGCGACCGCATCAATGTCGCCTTCGACATCTACAGCCGTAAGAACTTCGACGAAATCGGTCCTGTGGCCACACAGGGTGTCGGAGGCCAGGTGATTCGCTGGGCCAACGCTGCCGACATGAAGTCGAGCGGTGAGGAGCTGTCCATCTCGACCACCAACATCAAGAACAAGAACTTCAGCTGGACCACCTCGCTGGTCTACTCGCATACGTCGACCAAGATTACCAACCTGGCCAGCCAGGACCGCGTCATCGACCTGATTACCAACTTCGGCGGCCGCGTAGAGGGCTATCCCGTCCGCTCGCTGTTCTCCATCCCCTTCAAGGGCCTCGACAAGAACGGTCTGCCCACCTTCCTCAACGAGGCCGGTGAGGTAACCAGCGACGACATCAACTTCCAGGAGCGCGACAATATTAGCTTCCTGAAGTACGAGGGCCCGACCGACCCGACCGTACAGGGTTCGCTGGGCAACATGTTCAAGTGGAAAGGCTTCACGCTGAACGTCTTCGTCACCTACTCGTTTGGCAACGTCGTCCGCCTCGACCCCGTATTCTCAGCACGCTACAGCGACCTGACCTCGATGACCAAGGAGTTCAAGAACCGCTGGATGACGCCCGGCGACGAGCAGTACACCAACGTTCCCACCATCCTGAGCTATCGCCAGTACAACGAGAACAGCCAGCTACGCTATGGCTACAACGCCTACAACTACTCTGACATCCGCGTGGCCAAGGGCGACTTCATCCGCATGAAGGAGATTTCGCTGCAGTACGACTTCCCCAAGACATGGATTAAGCCGCTGAACAACCTCTCGCTGAAGCTGCAGGCCACCAACCTGTTCCTGATCTACGCCGACAAGAAGCTGAACGGCCAGGACCCCGAGTTCTTCCGCTCCGGCGGTGTGTCGGCCCCCGTGCCCAAGCAGTTCACCGCAACCCTCAAGGTTGGCTTCTAAGAAATTGAAATGTTGAAAACAGTAAATTAGAATAAGATGAAGAAATATATAGGACTATCCATCATTGCGCTCAGCTTGGGACTGACCTCCTGCAACAGCTATCTGGACAAGCTGCCCGACAACCGCATGGAGCTTTCCACCCCCGAGGACATCAAGAACCTGATGGTCAGCGCATACCCCACCACCTATCCCGCCTACCTGCTGGAGATGTATTCCGACAATGCCGACGAGTGCATCAACACAGGCTGGAACGAGGCTGACCGCTTCCAGCGCCAGGCCTTCCACTGGGACGACATCACGGAGATTGGCGCCAGCGAGTCACCTCAGACGCTCTGGAACTCCTACTACTCGGCCATCGCTGCCTGCAACGCCAGCATCCAGTTCATCGAGAGCCAGTCGCCGACCGAGCAGGCTGCCTACGCAGCCCAGCTGGGCGAGGCACTTGTCTGCCGCGCCTACTGCATGTTCGTGATGTCTACCGTGTTCTGCCAAGCCTATTCGCCCGAGCATGCATCGTCCGACCTCGGACTGCCCTATCCCACCGCCACAGAGGTCAAGGTGGGCGAGACCTATGAGCGCGGCACGCTGGCCGAGCTCTACGAGAAGATTGACGCCGACCTGCAGCGCGGTCTGCCGCTGGTCACCAACGAGTACAGCAAGCCGAAGTTCCACTTCACGGCCGATGCTGCCAACGCCTTCGCTGCCCGCTTCTACCTCAACTATTGCAAGTTCGACAAGACCATCGAGTATGCCAACAAGGTGCTGGGCGACTATCCCCAGGCCAAGCTGCGCGACTGGGACTACTATAACTCTCTGAACGCCAATGGCATGATACAGCCGGAGGCCTTCGTCGCCGCCAACGAGGGTGCCAACCTGCTGCTGCAGACCGTCAACTCGCAGTGGGGCGCCATCAACGGTCCCTATCACTTGGGCGACCGCTATGCCCACGGCAACCGCATCGCCAACGACGAGTCCATCGCCCGCTCGGGCCCCTGGGGAGCCACGCGCGGCAGCGACACCGACGGTTTCAAGTACACCCTGTGGTACAACGACGCCCTGGCCAAGTACATGTTCCGCAAGATTCCCTACGAGTTTGAGTACATCGACCTGCAGGCCGGCATCGGCTACGCCCACGCAGAATACGCCGTGTTCACCACCGACATCCTGCTGCTCGAGCGCGCCGAGGCATACGCCCTGCAGGGCGACCTCGAGGCTGCCGTCAAGGACATGAACACCGAGATATCGGTATTCCACAAGCGCCCCACCACGCTGACCGTCGAGAACATCGCCGACTTCTATAACAGCATCGAATACTATCAGCCCACGGCCGCCACGCCCAAGAAGCAGCTGCACCCCGTGTTCACCACCATCGGTGCCGACGGCAGCGACCAGGAGTGCGTGCTGCAGTGCCTGCTGCACCTGCGCCGCATTCTCACCATGCACGAGGGCTTCCGCATGCAGGACGTCAAGCGCTACGGCATCACCATCTATCGCCGCACCATGAACTCGGCCTACCAGATAACCAACGTCAGCGACAAGATGGAGGCCCGCGACCCGCGTCAGGCCATCCAGCTGCCCCAGGATGTGATGAGCGCCGGCATGGATCCCAACCCGCGCACCCTCAACGTCCCGCAGACCGAAGAGTACGTCACGCAGGAGTGGCCTGTGGACAACAAATAAATTCCCCCATCAACCCTATAACACGTAAGAGATATGAACAAGCTATATATATTCTTGATGACGGCAGTCGTAGCCCTGAGCTTCGCCGCCTGTTCGAAGGATAATCCCAGCGGCGACACCATATTCCCCACCGACTCGCCCCAGCGCGACAACTTTGAGCAGTGGCTGCTGAAGAACTACACCTATCCGTACAACGTCGATTTCCAGTATCGCATGCAGGACATCGAGACCGACAAGAAATACACCCTTGTGCCTGCCGACTCGGCCAAGTGCGCCAAGCTGGCCATCATCATCAAGCACCTGTGGTTTGATGCCTACAACGAGGTCATCGGCCCCGACTTCATCAAGAACAACGTGCCGCGCATACTGACGCTGGTAGGCTCGCCCGCCTACAACAGCGAGGGCACCATGGTGCTGGGTACGGCCGAGGGCGGCTACAAGGTGACGCTCTACATGGTCAACTGGCTGACAGATGAGAACCTGTCCGACTACAATATGATGACCGACTACTACTTCAACACGATGCACCACGAGTTCCAGCACATCCTGAACCAGAAGAAGCCCTACGACACGTCGTTCGACCTGATTTCCGAGGGCGACTACGTCAGCGGCGACTGGTATCTGCAGAGCACGGAGAAGGTGGCACAGCCCAAGGGCTTCATCCGCAACTACGCCATGTCCGAGCCTCGCGAGGACTATGCCGAGACCTACTGTCAGTATATCACCAACCCCGACGACGTGTGGGAGGCCAAGATGATCAACGCCGGAGCCGAGGGACGTGCCATCATCATGCAGAAGGTGGAGTACATCCGCACCTACATGATGGATTCATGGGGCGTCGACATTGACAAGCTGCACAAGGCTGTCATCCGCCGCGGTCAGGAAATGAGCTCACTGGATTTGGAACACTTAAATTAATTTGACAGACGATTATGAAGAAACTATTTATATATCTGACGTTTGCAGCAGCAGCACTGTCGATGCAGTCGTGCCTGCACGACAACGAAGACACCTTTGACATGTCGGCTGCCGAGCGTATCGACATGGCAGTAGCCGAGGCCAAGGCACTGCTGGTGTCGGCCGACAACGGATGGAAGCTGGAGTATTACCTGGGTTCCAAATATTCCTATGGCGGCTACAACTATCTCGTTAAGTTCGGCTCCGACGGCAAGGCGCGGGTGGCAGCAGAGATTGCCGCCAGCGACGCCGTCAGCCAGTCGGCATGGGACATCACCAAAGACCAGGGCCCCGTGCTCACCTTCAACACCTACAACGAGTTCCTGCACGAGCTCACCCAGCCCTATCAGGACGCAGTAGACGGCTATGAGGGCGACTACGAGTTCATCATCATGAAGACCACGCCCGACACCATCTACCTGGAGGGTAAGAAGTGGCACAACGCGATGATTATGACCCGCAACGCCTCCGACCTTGTCTGGAAGGACTATCTCGACAAGATTGCCGAGGTCAAGGACAACTTCATCTACCTCTACAAGGCCAACATCGGCGGCAGCGAGGTGAAGTTCAACATGAATGCCGACAAGCAGGTGTCGATTACCGACGCTGCCGATGCTGAGCTGGCCACCGCCCAGTTCATCTTCACCACCGCCGGCATCAAGTTCCGCGAGCCCGTCACCGTCAACGGTGTCACCTTCGACCGCATGAACTACAATGCCAACACAACGGACATCCGCCAGTCGACGCTGGTGACCGAGAACGGCACTGCCACCCTCGAGGGCAACGTGCCCGCCACCTTCCAGCTCTTCGACGAGATAGGAGGCAGCTACCGCCTGACGGCAAACGGACGCTCGGCCACCGTCACACTGGAGGGTGAGAAGACGTGGAGCGGCAAAGCCTTCAAGATGAAGGGACTCATCAAGAACGAGAAGGACGAAGACGTCGACATGGTCATCCAGTACGACCCCGTCTACGGACAGATGCAGATTCTACCCCAATATCTGGGTACGCACGAAGAGATGAACGTGCCCGTCTATGCTCTCGCATGGGCCATCGACCCTGCAGTAGGCAGCGGCAGCATCAGCACCAACTCGAAGAACGGTATCAAGCTGATATGGAACCAGAACCAGGCGGCCCCCGCATACACCTTCGAGCCCATGTCGGCAGGCTTCCTCACCAACTCATTCATCCTCTACTGGAGGACGGAAGACGACGGCGACGTGCCGGAGGACTGGAAGACCACCTTATCGGGCGACTATCGTCTGGCATATCTGACAAGTTTAACAAAATTATAATGCGTTAAGACAATATGAAAAAGATATATAGCATTTGCTTAGCCATTGCGCTGGGAAGCCTGGTGTTGGCTTCGTGCAGCAACAACGATTATACGGAGAAGACCAGCTCGGTACAGATTATCGAGGCCGAGACGAACATACCGGTAGCCGGTGGTAGCAAGCAATTCCTGGTTGTCGAAGGAAAGGTTGAAGAAGTATCGGCTGTCAAGAACATCTACGACTACAAGGGCGTACAGTCCGACGAGGCTGCGGCCGCCAAGATCCTGACCGCCA
Source organism: Prevotella sp. (assembly GCA_017847725.1). GTDB lineage: Bacteria > Bacteroidota > Bacteroidia > Bacteroidales > Bacteroidaceae > Prevotella. Next base: position 21,490 of record JAGAXW010000025.1, on the reverse strand, counting down.
GCGCTGCCGACGAGTGGCTTAGCGTCAGCACCGAGGGCAACATCATCACCGTAACAGCCGGTGCCAACGACGGCATACAGACACGCCACACCCTGGTAACCATCACCGGCGCCAGCGGCGACAAGGCCATTGTCAATGTATGCCAAGCCGGACTCGTCATCGTCAATGAGGCGGATAATATCTACCTTTTTGAGGCCAACGACATCGACGGAGCAGAATTTATGGACATGAGCAACATCGACTATGACGTAACCCTCTCCGACGAATGGATTCATCTGGCAAAGTCGGAAAACGGCTACACCATCTCGGTCGACAAGAATACCGGCGTATACCGCAAGGGTACCATTAACCTGAAGTACCGCGACAAGATTGACAAGACCATCAACATTGGTCAGTGGGGCGAGGCCTTGCCTTCCTTTGTCGGCCAGCATACAGCTGTCTATCAAGACGAGGATGGCGAGAGCTATACCAAGCAGGTGGAGATTGTAGAGGACGGTACAGACGCCTATCTCATCAAGAATCTGGTCGACGAGGGCGACATCGCCTTTAAGCTCAACCCGAACACCAGCGGTACCAGTTCTGAATGGTATATCGCAGCAGGATACCTCATCGGCACCCGCACGGAGGGCACCATGACGCTGCGCCTGCGCTGCATCCTGAGCGCCTATACGGCAGCCACGGGCAACCGCTACTACCCGACGGCCAACACAACGATGGCTACGAACAACTATCGTATCGCACTGGGATGGTATGTCGACGACGAGGCCAACCTCGTGTTTGGCACCAAGCGCAACACGACGCTGCCTGCCTCTTACCTGACTGACGGTTTCCTGGTATGTGGCTATAACCATGCATCCTCTTTGGCCGCCACCATGAGGAAGACTACCGACTATCAGTTCCTGAACCTGGTATTCCAATAAAGAAACATGAGAACAATCAACTATATTTATTAACAATTTAAACTAAATGGACGTATGAAAAAGTTTACGCTTACATTAGTGGCAGCACTAATTGCTGTCGTTTCGTTCGCTCAGATTAGCGCTACGAAACAGGTCATGAGGCCAGTGGAGCAAATGTCTTTGGAGCCAAAAACGGCTGTCAAGCTAAGTTTTGACAACATAAAACTTCCTGTTCCTGCTTTCAAGGGAGTTCTTGGAAAAAAAGCTCCGCGTAGAATTGCAATCAGTTCTATTGACGAGCTGCAGGGAGAGGTTATTATCGCTAACGAAAATTTCGACTTTGATGATGAAGGAAAATTGACTAAAGACATTCCGGAACGCTCAGGATTGAGTGCTTCCATTGAGGTAACAGGTACCAATACCATTAAAATCTATGGCCTAAGTGAATGGTCTGATGAGGGAGTCGGAGTTGAAGCTACTGTTAATTTGTCTGAGGGAACCTTTACGATTGCCAACGGACAAAAAGTGGGAACGAATGAGACTTATGGTGACATCACTATCCAAAATGCCAGTGAAAGCGGAGCACCCTTAACTGGTACTATTTATGAAGGCAATGTCTTCGTAATTGATCAGTATTGGAATGAGAGCGTAGTATACCAGGAGCAAAATGCGAGATGGAGTTCTATCTATTCATCACAGATAGTTCCCGCAAATGGCGTAATGGACATTGCTGCTGGAACAGCAGACGAGACTTCAAAAAATGTTTATATCGAACAAGATGAAAGCACAAAAGTTGTTACGATATGGAACTTTGGCAGCCATTACTACCCACATGGAGTTGTTAAGTTTGATGTTGCTTCCGATAAGACCTTCTCTGCTGCTGGTGGAGAACAAGTAGTCGGATATCATTCTCAGCTAGGCTCTATCTATATCTGGGGTTCAGCTTCGGCTGGTAGTGTTGATGACATTTCAGGTACCATGACGACAGAAACCATGACCGCTAATATAGGACTTGGCTATCTTGGAGCTAAGAAGGGTGGATGGGTTAAACCGGCTCACACATGGACTGTCACACGCACTGATGGAATTGAATTTACATTCCCTGCCCAAGAAATTGGAGAATTAGTTACTCCTCCTGACGGAATATCAACCACAGATTGGCCAATCAGTGCTAACAGTTTTTATGTAAACAACGTAAACACCGGTTCATATAACGGCACTGTCAAGTTGGGAATCGTCGGTACAGACGTATATATTCAGGGCATGGACAGCTACCTGCCTGATGCATGGGTCAAAGGTACCTACGATGCAGAGGCCAAGACAGTCACAATCCCTGTTACCTATATGGGTATACATGAAAATGTGACCCACTATATGGGAGGATATTCCTCCGATGGTCCTAAAGACATTGTTCTCACCTATGACGAGGAAGACAACACCTACTCAACCAGTGGTTCTGTTATGATCTACAAGGGTTCTGCCACGACTGCATACGTAGCATTCTACAATGGCCTGTTGATTGGTACGCCTCCCACACCAGTTACTGCCCCCGACGGACTTGTCACAGAGGATATGCCATTCAAAGGTAAACTGAACGGTGCTACTGAAACAGAAGGAACCGTAAAGGTTGGTTTCGTTGACAACGATGTCTATATCCAGGGACTCTTCAACGACGTTGTTGCTGCCGGCTGGATTAAAGGTACCATCAGCGAAGGAAAGGCAACATTCCCTGTCAACCAGTACATCGGCAACCGTTCGAACGGCACACGTGTCTATCTGGTAGGCTATGCTAATAGCACTGTCGGTGATGTGGTATTCAATTATGACGCAACAAACAAGGTCTTTACTTCTACTAACATGGTCTTGGCCTCTGGTGCAAAAAATAGCTTAAGCCCATATTCCTTTTACAGCGCAGGCTTGACCATTGGCACCCAGCCTGACGGCATCAATGCCATCAACGCCGATGTGAAGTCGGCCGACGAGGGTGCATGGTACACCGTCAACGGCGTGCGTGTAGCTGCTCCTACGCAGAAGGGTCTCTACATCCACAACGGTAAGAAGGTTGTGATTAAGTGAGCGAAGTGAGAAGACATTCGCACTTCCAACATACCCACTATATATAAGAAATCGGAAGGGCAGTATGATGCCCTCCCGATTTTTTCACCAAAAAAATTTCGATTCGAGATGAGAAAGACACTTCTCTTAACACTTGCACTGGCTATCAGCATCACCCTGGCAATGGCTGTGCCCGCCAAGAAAGGCAACGTCAGGGTGAAACAGCCCGACGGCTCGTATGTCACCCTGCAGCTGCACGGCGACGAGTGGCAGCACCATACCACCACCACCGACGGCTATACGGTAACGAAGGACAGCCGCGGATACTATGTCTATGCCCACGCGGACAAAGGACTGCTGCAGGCGACAACGCAGGTGGCCCACGACGTGACGGCACGAGAGGCTGCAGAGCAGGCCTTCCTGTCGGACGTGAAGAAGCACCTGCAGCCCGAGGTGACTGCAGAAAATGCCGCCATCAGGCAGCGGGTGAAGGCCCGCCAGCAGCAGACGCTGGCCCAGCGCAGGGCCGGACGCTACAACTACAGCAACTTCAAGGGCCTGGTCATCCTGGTTCAGTTCAACGACCGCTCCTTCTCGCGCGACGACTATGCCGACATCATGCAGGAAATGATCAACAACGAGGGGTACACCGGATACCAGAACAGCAATGGCGGCTGGGAGGCCTGTACGGGCAGCGTCTGCGACTACTTCTCCGACAACTCGGATGGCCTGTTTAAGCCGCAGTTCGACATCTACGGACCATACACCATCAACTACAGCCAGTATGCACCCAACGGCACCAACAACGCCGCCGCCGTGGTGTGTGCCGCCATCGACGCTGCCGATGCCGACATCGACTACAGCCAGTACGACCGCGACAACGACGGCTTGGTGGATTTGGTATACCTCATCTTCGCCGGCAATGGCGCCAATTATGGAGGCAACGACAGCCGCCTGTTCTGGCCGCATCGCTCCATCGTGAACCGCAATGGCAATTGGGTACAAAAGGACGGTGTCTATCTGTACGACTACGCCAGCTCTGTAGAGCTGTTTGGCTATACCAGCCAGCCGCAGTCCGTCACCATCGACGGCATCGGCACCATCTGCCACGAGTTTAGTCACGTGCTGGGACTGCCCGACTTCTACGACACCGACTATAAACAAAGTGGCGGCGAGAGCAACCATCCCGGCATCTGGTCGATCATGGCGGGCGGCAGCTACGAGAACAGGGGACGTACTCCCGTGGGCTACTCGCTCTACGAACGGTGGTCGGTGGGACTGGCCGAAGCGCCCACGGTCATCAACCAAGCAGGCAGCTACACGCTGAATCCGCTCTACTCCAGCCTCTCCGGCTATCGCATCAACACGCCGGTGGAAAATGAGTTCTTCCTGCTGGAGAACCGCCAGAAGAACAAGTTCAAGTGGGACGCCTACCTGCCCGGCAGCGGCATGCTGGTACACCGCGTAGATCTGACCAACGAGTCGGTATGGAGTAGCAACAAGGTGAATGTCAACCCCGCGCGCAACTACTACGAAGTCGTCAGGGCGGGCGGCAGCAGCCATAGCGGCACGGCCTACGACCTGTTCCCCGGCACGGCAGGCGTAAAGACCCTGGACAACAGCACGACACCGGCCAACCTGAAGACATGGGCTAAGCAGGACGCCTTATGGGGATTGTCGAATATCAGCATGGCAGATAATAAGATATCCTTCACCGTATTCGGCGCCTACGAACTGCAGAGCCTGACACTGCCAGAGACGCTGACGGTGGGAATGGGCCTGACTCGTCGATTAGAGGCGGTGGCGACACCGACTGGCGGCACTTACGAGCTGACCTGGACGAGCAGCAATCCTGCTGTTGCAACGGTCGACCAGGAAGGAAACGTCAAAGGCATCAGCACGGGTACGTGTACCATTACTGTATCTGGCGACAACAACTGTTCGGCAACGTGTGAGGTGACAGTGATAGAGGTGGACAGCTATACCATCGGCTCGTTTAAGACTCAGACTGTAGGGACGGAACTGCTGCTCCAGCTCGACAATGCGGAGGTGCTCTACAGCTACGGCAACAATGCATACGTTCGCGACAACACGGGCGCCATCGTCTTCAACAACATGGGGTTGTCTCTCAGTACAAACAACCGTATCAGTGGCACCATCTATGCCAAGCCTTTTGTCACCAACAAGATGACACAGGCCACCCCCACGGAACAGACTAACGGCGAGAATGTCAGCATCACCGCCGGAAGCCAAGTTCAGCCACGCGAGGTGCAATTTGAAGACCTGACAGAAAGCGACTATGCCGACTACGTGCTCATCAAAGGCGTACAGCTGGTCAAGAAGGGTGTCTACTGCTATGCTGTCAGCGGCGACAAGCAGGCGCGCGTATATGTTAAGTTCGGAAGTTCCTCGGGCAGCCTGCCCACCAACTACGACGGCAAATACTACGACGTGAAAGGCATCTGGGGCACCGACCGCGTGTCGGGACAGCTGATTGACGAGCTGTACCTGCTGGGAACACCCACCGAGGTAGAGCCGTCGGGTATCGTGGAGCTACAGAAGGCGCTGGAGCCTGACACTCCCCTGTACAACCTGCACGGCCAGCGCGTCGGCCCCGGCGCAAAGGGCATACTGATTCGCAATGGCAAAAAAATAGTGGTAAGATAACCTTACCACTATTTTTTTCTTCTTCTTTCTTTATTTCACCAGCACCACCAGGTACTTGCTCGTCGACCAGAACATCTGCGGATTCGTGATGCGCAGGATGTACTGCTTGTTGGCGTCCTGCGCCAGGGTGTAGCTCGAAGCGGGATGGGCGGTCAGCAGCTTGGCCGAACGGCTGTAGAGGCGTATCTCCTTGTCGACGCGGATGTCTATCTTGGTGAAGTATTCGCGGTTGAAGTTGGCCTGCAGCACCTTGCCGCCTTCGATGATGTGCTGCTCCTTCAGTTCCTTCTTCGTGCCATATACAAACCAGGCCGTGTTGAGCTGCTTGTCCTGCGTGTTGATGGTCTGCGTCTTCTGGGCGGTCTCTTCCTGCAGCGTGTTGACGCTGGCCGACAGGTCGGTCACCTTTGTGTTCAGCTCGCCTATCTGGATGTCCTTAGCCTCCAGCTCGGCCTGCAACTGGCGTATCTGGGCGTCCTTCTCCTCCATCTGCTTGGTCAGGTTGTCCAGCATGCGGCGCAGCTGCTCACTCTTGACGGAGCCCTGGCGCAGCTGGTTGCGCAGCTTGCTGATAAGCTCGCGGTTCTGCTGTAGCGTCTGCTGTATGAAGAGCATGTTCTCACGGATGCGCTCCGACTTGCTGGCGCCCTCGCCGTTGCGGGCCACGGTGACACGGCCCTCGGCATCGCTGATGGCCCTGAAGCCTTCCTCGATATCGTTCATCGTGCCCACCATATCGTTGATCTCGTTGTCTTTCTGCTCTATGATACGGTTGAGCGAGTCGCGCTGAGCGTCCATCTGGTTGCGGACCTCATTACTTTTCTGCTGGCAGGCTGACAGCGCCAGCACTCCCATTGCAAATAGCAATACTTTTTTCATATCTTCTATCTTTTTAAAAAAACGTTTTTCTTTCAGTCTTTCTCTCCAGCCACCACGATGACGAACTCGCCGCGCGGCTCGTGGGCGGTGAAGTGGGCGATGGCCTCGGCCAGCGTGCCGCGGACACTCTCCTCGTGGACCTTGGAAATCTCACGGCACACACTCACCTGACGGTCGTTGCCGAACACCTCGCTGAACTGCTGCAGCGTCTTCAGCACCCGGTAGGGCGACTCGTAGAACACCATGGTGCGCTCTTCGTGGGCCAGATGCTGCAGGCGCGTCTGGCGGCCCTTCTTCTGAGGCAGGAAGCCCTCAAAGCAGAAACGGTCGCAGGGCAGTCCGCTCGATACCAGGGCGGGCACGAAGGCCGTGGCACCCGGCAGTGTCTGCACCTCGATGCCGGCCTTGACGGCCTCGCGCACCAGGAAGAAGCCAGGGTCGGAGATGCCGGGGGTGCCGGCGTCGCTGATGAGCGCCACCGTCTGGCCTGCCAGCAGGCGCTCCACCACCGAGGCACTCGTGCCATGCTCGTTGAACTTATGGTGCGACAGCAGGTGCTGCTGTATCTGGAAATGCTTCAGCAGGATGCCGGATGTGCGTGTGTCTTCTGCCAGTACAAGATCGGCCTCTTTCAGAATACGGATGGCGCGCAGCGTCATGTCTTCCATGTTTCCTACTGGTGTAGGTACGATATACAATATGCCCATAGACGCTGCAAATTTACAAAAAATTATCAATTATCAATTATCTATTATCAATTATTTTGTATCTTTGGCTTCGCCCGAACTTACTTTTCGTTCGGAAAAGAAAATTAAAAACAATTTTTATTTTCTTTTCTCTCACTTATTTCGTAACTTTGCATCATGATTAGTTATCCAGCATCGGGCGAGGCACGCCGCCCAGGCAGAATAGAGGTAGTGTGCGGCTCTATGTTCTCCGGCAAGACGGAAGAGCTGATACGCCGCCTGCGCCGTGCCCAGTTTGCCAAGCAGAAAGTAGAAATCTTCAAGCCGGCCATCGACACCCGCTACAGCGACGAGGAGGTGGTCAGCCACGACCACAACGCCATCCCCTCCACCCCACTCGACTCGTCGGCCAGCATCCTGCTGCTCAGTTCCGACATCGACGTGGTGGGCATCGACGAGGCTCAGTTCTTCGACGAGGGTCTGGTGGCTGTCTGCAACGAGCTGGCCAATCGCGGCGTCCGCGTCATCATTGCGGGTCTCGACATGGACTTCAAGGGTGTTCCTTTCGGTCCGATGCCTGCTCTCTGCGCCATTGCCGACGACGTCACCAAGGTTCATGCCATCTGTGTCAAGTGTGGCAGTCTGGCCTACGTCAGCCACCGCACGGTACAGAACGACAAGCGCGTGTTGCTGGGCGAGACACAGGAGTACGAGCCACTGTGTCGCGACTGCTACCGGCGTGCCATCGCAGAGGAGGAAAAGCGGCAGAACGAAAAAACATCGGAATAAATTTGGTCATTCCAAAAAAACGTCGTACCTTTGCATCCGCTTTTCAAGCATACTACTGATCCGCTAGCTCAGTTGGTAGAGCACAACACTTTTAATGTTGGGGTCTTGGGTTCGAGCCCCAAGCGGATCACCAAAACCACGTTAAGGGAGCCAATCAGGTTCCCTTTTTTCATGCCTGATTATCAGCATTTTACAAACACAACTAACTGACAATCAGATTTTTACAAAATCCGTCACCTCTAAAACACTGCCACTCATCTTGTATGATGATGCAAGTTAAAATATGTATTTACGCATTATAAATTAATTAGAGGTATGGAAGCAACAAACAAGAAAGCAGATGTCATTCCCCGAATGGGAATTAGTAAGAATCAGTATGTAGGCAAGTCTGAGCATCTGAAAGTATGCACAAATCTTGATTTCTGTGCAGGAATTAACATTTTAACGTCCCAACAAGTCGTAAAATTGTTAATATACGACTTTTTTTTTGCAGAGACTTGCTATATTTTTGAAAATGTGTTTCTTTGCTGCGAATTTCATCAAATAACGAATATGAACAAGGAAGAAATGACCGTGCTGGCCGCTCTCGTGGCCGACCAAGTAGTGAAGAAGTTGAAAGGTGTTCGTAACCTCTCCGAGGCTGAGTATGTAGATGCAAATGAAGCTGCTCGCATACTTGGCGTGTCTGCTAACTATCTCCGTCAGGTGAAGGATAGGTATCCACACATCAAGGCTGGAGACCAAAAGCAAGGGCGTATCATGTTCCGGCGCGATGCCCTTCTAAACGAATTCAAATAAAATCATCTCAAACATGGACGGCATAAGACAGCCAATTCTCAAATACATATATAATAGGTATCGTAAGGCTTCACCGACTCGCGATGCAGTCATAGAATTGCGTATAGCCTATAACAATAGGCAGAAGTACCTCTCGACTGGAATTCGCTTGTTCCCAAAGGAATGGCAGCGTGGTCGGGTCGTAAATCGTCTGGACGCTGCCATCATAAACAAAACGTTGGATAAGTTGATGAATGATGTCCGGGAAGTCATCTATGAGATGATTGATGATGACCAGATAGACATCTTTGCAATCCCGGTCAAACTTGCGGCTAAGCGACGTAAGACTATGACATTCATAGAGTTCTATAAAGAGAAAGCGGAAATACGAAAACACGGCATCGGTAAAATTGCTCAGGGGCGATACGACCTGGTTCCCCGTGTCTTGGAAGAGTTTGGACGAATCACCACATTCTACGATCTGACACCCAAAAACATCATTGCGCTGGATAAGTACCTTGAGAAGAAAGGCATCCAGGCATCAAGTCGATGGCATAATTATCACAAATATATCCGGCGCTTTTTGGGGGAGGCCATCAGGGAAGGCTTCCTCACCACCAATCCGTATGATGGGGTTCGTCTCGACCATGGCAACTTCGACCAAAGCATAGAGAAGTTTCTGACAGTCGAGGAACTTAAGCAACTCAGAGATGCGAAGATGCCCGACGAACGTCTGGAGCGTGTGAGAGACCTTTTTATCTTTCAATGCTATACATGTTTAAGTTATAAAGACTTGGCGAGTTTCAATATGAGCCTGATAACCGTCGAAAACGGTAGAAAAATATACTATGACCACCGTAAAAAGACCAGTGTGCGGTTATGTTTTCCGTTGTTAGGACCCGCTGTGGAAATACTTGAACGATATAACGGTCTGCCCCTTTCTCTTACAACAAAGAACAAAACCAGCGGTAAGATCATTAGTAATGCGAAGTATAACAAATTCCTTAAGGAGATTTCAAAGCCTGCCGGACTGAGCCAACATCTTACGACGCACTGGGCCCGTCATACAGGTGCTACAATGCTCCTGAATGCTGGTGTTGCCCCAGAAGTGATAGCAGTTGTGGGAGGATGGGCTAACACCAAAGTGTTGATGAAGATATATGCCAAAATGCAAGAGAAAACAGTCATTAAGGCTGTAAACGATGTGGAACAACAAATTGTATAATTATGGATGCGAGAACAGACAAGAAATGGGCGGAAATACTTCAGTACGCCCGGGAACATGCCACAGGTGAGGGCATGCACAAAGGTTACAGATGGCTCCAGGATGCCTTCGAGGAATACTTCAACGACCACGAAGAGAGAGTTGAAAAAGGCACAATGTGGTCTTTCGGTGGTCAATCGTTCAGTGATCACAACCGCACGGTGTTCGCTGCCCAGATAGCCCGCTCTTTGAGATACAATGAAAATGGCTATGAAGGGCCACGTCTCACTGACGAACAGTTCGACAAATTGACTGATACTCTGCAGTACATCAAAGAGAATCCCAGAACTGAGCAACTAAAACTATAGGAGGGTTGACGATGAGCAGTTTAAGGTCGATGCCACCATAAAAAGAAAGTCCCGGACATTGCTGTTCGGGAATGGGTTCGGAAATAAAACCGCGTAACTTTCATCTGTTGCGGAGGCAAAGTTACGCATAATTTCTGAATCCACAAAGTTTTATCGTAATTAATTTAATTAATTAACATAAAAATGAATTGAAATTATGCATTTAGCGAAATTATATAAGCTCACAGAGCAAGGAATCAACATCATAAAGTTAGTGTATCCGCAGGTTAAGGAATCTGAACTGGAACGTAGAAATACAGAGAAGTATGGAGAAGTGTGCTATGTGCGTGGCACAAACAACAAGTGGTACAGTCCCATAGAAGCATACATGGCCAGTCATCATCAATCTCCTGGCAACAAGGAAGAGTTCAAGTCTGCCATCAAAGAGATAGCACAGACCTTTGGTCTTGATAACGGAGGAAAAGAAAAAAAGGATAGTGCCGTTGACGAAAGCGAGATTGCAGAGGTAGCCTCGAAGTTATTACGTATTGGTGGTAAGTGGTATAAGAAGGCCAAAGACCCACTGACATGCCAGGAAACACTCTACGACATAAATAGCTCGACGATCGTTAATGACTACGGAAAGGAGATAGGTAACATGATACTGAAGGTTGCTCCAAAGTATCTTGCAAAAACCAATATACCCTCACATATAAACTATCAGGAGTGTATAGACAATGGAGATGGCGAATTGTTCTATAACATATACAGACCACTCTCACACACTCCAACGGAAGGTGACTGGCAGCATATAGAGAAGCTTCTACGTCACATATTCCAGGACCAATATGAGATGGGAATGGACTATCTCAAGATACTGTACGAAAAACCGCTTCATTCACTGCCGGTATTGCTGCTGGTCAGCGATGAGACAGGAACTGGTAAGTCCACGTTCTGCAAGTTCTTAAATGCTGTGTTCTGCGAGAACGCCCTGCCTCTCACTCCAGAGATTGTGGAGTCTCGATTCAACAGTTACTGGGTCGGTAAATTACTGGGCTATATTGAGGAACAAGCCGATGACAGCAATGACAGGAAGAAACAGAATGCCAAAGTTAAGAATATTGTCACGGCAGAAACGCTTCCGTCAGAATCGAAGGGCAAAGACCCTAAGCTTGCATTCAATTTCCTGAAGATAGTTATCTGCAGCAATGACGAATATACCCCAGTAAAGATAGATCCGAATGACACCCGCTATTGGGTTAGAAAGGTGCCTGCTCTCTCTAAGAAAGAAGAAGGCACAGATATTTTGGATGAGTGCAAGAAAGAGATACCTTTTTTTCTTTATTCTCTCCAAAATAGACAGATGCGATATGAGCGTAAGAACCGACTGTGGTTTGCTCCAGAGCAAATTCATACAGATGCCTGGCGCAAGATAGTACGTCACAGTCAGCCTTCGCTGGAGCAGGAACTCAGGGAGATTCTTCTTGATATCATGCGTGAGCAACAGTTAGAAATGTTGGAGTATGATCTTACCACTTTGATAGCGCTCTGTGATAATCTAAAGCTTTCCTCCCGATTAAAATGTTCTATCACACGAAGCGATATCAGCCAAATACTGCATAGATGGGGCATAGAAACCTCCAAGAGGGCATCTCGCATCACTTACTATTTGCGAGATTCATTAAATGGACTATCATATTCTTGTCAAAAAGTCGGCAAAAAACTCAAAATAAACAAGAAAAAACTTATAGATGATGATTTCTAAGAGAATAAAAAAAACGGTTACAAAGGTTACAAGTGTTATACTCACTGATTATCAGATAGTTAGCACGTAACCTTTTTGTAACCTTTTTTAAAAAAGTTACAAAGGTTACAAAAGTTACATAAAAGTTACATACAAAACTATTTGATTTTCAGCGGTTTGAAGGTAATTTGTAACTTTGTAACTTTTGTAACCACATTTTGAAAATTGAAAATATGAATATACAACAGATAAAAGAGAAATACACTTGCCTGGACTATCTGGGCAAACCTGCAAAGAAGGTGGCACAAGGCTATCTCTATCATGCACCATGGAGAGAGGATAAGCACCCCTCATTGTCTGTTACGCCAGATGGTCGAGGCTGGCATGACTTAGCCACTGGAGCCAAAGGGAGTGTAATAGATCTTGTGATGATGCACCTGAACACTCGCGACTTCAGGAGGGTTATTGAAGAACTGGAGAAGTTTCGACCAGATTCTTTTTCCTTTCCTCAGTCAAATACTTCTGACGGAGAAAAAGAAAAAGGACTGGAGTACACACGCTTTGAAATGGTGCCGCTACAATCCCGGGGACTGTACGCCTACCTCTACAAGCGTGGCATCAATATCGAGATTGCCAAGCAGTTCCTTCAGGAAGCCAGGTACTCTTATAAGCAGCCAGACGATGGCACGTACATTTACACGCTGGCCTACCAGAACGACAAAGGCGGTGTGGAGATGCGCAACAGCATCAAGAAGCACTCCAAGGCTCCCAAGTGGATAACCACTCACCTTGACCAAGAAAACGCGCCAGTGGTCGTTTTCGAGGGTTTCATGGATATGCTGTCGTTTGCCACTCTCTGCGGTGGAGTCAAGCATAACTATATAGTCTTGAACTCCATCGTGAACAAAGAGGCCGCTCTGGAAGTGTTGAAAACGTTACGGATTCAAATATACCTTTGTCTTGATAATGACGAGGGCGGTGAGTCCGCTACCAGATGGCTGCTCAATGCACTGCCGTCTGCTATCGACATAAGGAATCGCTTTGCTCCCCACAAAGATGTGAACGACTACCTATGTCACCGATGAATCTGATTTCCTGCCCAGTCGGTGAGGTCGGTGATGTAACTGGGGCCACCTCCAGCATCTTTAGGCTGGCTCCTCAGCAAGGCTGTTAACCGCAGATGGGTGCCTTGTGCGATTGAATTAACCAGTTTGGCTGCACCTTCAACATATCCTCTGGGTGTCCTATAATCATCAAATTCTTTCTGGGTTAGTGAAAGCAGATTCTTTGCTGCATCAGTTCGGCTGGTACCTGATGTTGCTATAGCATGCTCCACGTCAAGAGCCTGCTGCGGAGTGAAGTCTTTAGCCGTTGTAGAGTTGCCGAGTTGGAAGATAGCATCGACAGCATTCCGAGCCTCTGGCCATCTGCGATAGATTACGACATTCCTTTCCTCAATGTGTTTCTCTGCTCTGGTGAGTTCACCTGCCTTATCCATCTTCGCCAGTTCTGCGCGTTTCTGGCTGATAGCCTTGTTTATCTTGTCATGGCGCTTAATCGCATCATCAGTCATTGTCCGTATATCTTTCTCATACTTTTCTTTTTGTTCTTTGATTTTTGTGAATTGGTCGTTAATATCTCGAAGCTGCTGTTCAGCAGTATTGAACTTTTCTTGTTTCTCGGCGATTTTCTTTTCTATCCCTGTCAGTTTCGTCTGAAGTTCAGAACGCTTCTGTTCCAGCTGTTCTTTGTCCTCAGCATATTCATCTTCGAGTGCTGCAATCTGAGCCTCTATATTGTCTTTCTGTGCTTCCAGATTAGAAATCATGGTTGTGAGACCCTTCAGTCTTGTTTCTGCTTTCTTCACTTCTGCCTGGATAGACTTCAGTTCGTCCTCAGCACTCTGCTTGATGGCAACAGCATCCTTGTATGCTTCATCAACTATGGCGGAAGCTTCTTTTTTCGCCTCTTCAATTATTTCCTTTTTTTCTCCGTCAATAGCCTCCATCATCTTTCTATACTGCGGATGGTCGAGGTATCCTACTCCTGTATTTGCTTTCCTTTCTCCTCGTTCCATGTCAAGTGCCATAGCCAATATGGTCTGCATCTCTGACATTGCCTGACTGTTTGGCTTTACTGTCTTACCAGTATTCCAGTCAAGAAAACTTGCTACCACATGAGCATGGTAATTCATCTTGTACTCACCAGTCTTTTCGTCATAGTAGCCTTCGTCTTTGTGAAGGTCGATGCGAATGATTTCTATACCATGTTTCTTGGCCCATTTCTTCAAGTATTCGAAGTCCTCTATCTTGGTATCCTCTTTAATGGGCGGACACATTTCACGAATGGGACTCCACCCAGCACATTTGTACTCCTTACCTGTCTTTTTATTCACTTTGATTTTATTTGTAAGTTGGGGTAGTTGACCTGTCTTTTCCTTATACAGTTTTTTCATTGCTTCAAACACTTCTGCGACTGTTTTACCCTTGTACCTAACATTGTCACTTACCCAATGGTCATTGTGCTCAGTCAGATGTTCAAAGAAATACAAACCGAGTCCTGCTTTCTTCACTGATTCAAGATACTCAGGGCGGCGTTCGTTGTGTGCTTCGACGCTACCGATATTACATGGCTTCCAGTGGCCACCAGTCTTACCTGTTCCCATATAATTCTTATTCTTTTTTAAGGAGCTTGCTCCCATTGTTCAACATGATTCAATTAACCTCGGAGAGCCCACATTTATCCCTGCCGTCTTGCGGATAGGGATGTAGTGGGCTATATCCTCTTACGTGGATTCGCTGCGACAAAGTTACGGTAAATGCAGGGGTTCTGATACTGCGAAAATTTTTATTTCGTATTTTAACGTTTTTACGACTTCCCGACATTTGCATAGCCATCGAATAAGGCAAGGGTTCGGGATGCTGTCCCGAAGTGGCTAACACCATAGAGCGTAACGAAGTGAAGTGGTAAAATAGGGCAGCACAACGTGCCGTCACTCGGAGCATGTGGAGAGTGGGAAAGCCCTCCCGTAAACACCAAAATATTCGTTCTAAATTAATCAAGTACTCATAAAATTGTTAATATACGACTTTTATTTTTTCAATGACTCATATGCCATTTATTATGCGTACTTTCGCATCGTGAATTTAAAACAAATAGTATATGATAAATTTAGCATTGAATGGAATTGAAAAGGGTAGCAGTGTCATGGAAATCGAAGCTGCTGTTCTCCGGGTAATGGAAAAGGTAAATTTCCAACCGAAAGAAATTGATACAGAACTCACAGAAGCAAAGACTGAGGGTTGTCTGGTCATGGTGTTTGCTGCCAAGGAACTCACTGGGAAAGATTTGCTAAATCTTCAGTCTGAGTTTGGTGAAAAGTTCACTCTGAAGATTCTTGGTAAGAGTAAGAATGACATATTCCTTCAGGTCGAGGCTCCTAATGCAGAATTTGTCAATCTGGGTAAAAGATATGTTTATCAGGAGTCCAGAAAAGAGCAACACGTTTCAGCAGGACAACAGCAATCGTCTAATACAGGTCAGCAGCCATCACGGACACAATATGGAACAAGCCAGCCAACAATACAGAATCATTAAATGAGGAAGGGGGATGTAATGAAGAAGCTCATCTTATATTTACTTTTTTTTCTGCCATGCATAGCAGTGGGACAAAGTACTAATAATCTATCAGAGGAAATGACACCAGGCATGATACATGCGGTTGGTTCCGTCATGAAGACTTTGCAGCAAGAAGATAATCACCCGTTTATAGTAGTTAAGGGTGATACCATCAGAGAAAAAAATGACCCAGTTGCTTTTCTCACTGCGGTTTTCCATCAGGCTATAGAAAAGAATACTGTAAAAGAAATAGCAGGGATTCCTTTCGGTTGTTCTTACGATGCTGCTGCGACAGTTCTTTACAATAAGTTTGGAAAGGCATATTATAGTGACCAATCCGCAATCGTGTATAAGCACATCTTTTATAGCGGTGAAAGTTTTAGCACTGTTGCATTTCGTTTCCAGAGCGACGGAAAGAGTGATTACTTTTGTGGAGCATTGTTTGCTATTTATGTGCGGAACATAGACGAAGCTCTGAAGGTAAAAGAAAGGTTCCATCATCGTCTTGCTGAACGATATCCATCAACATCTCTTATTGATGAAAAACTCTCTGCCGGTGGGCTGCCACCTGTTCCGTACAGAAGGACGGTCTCGTTTAGTAATATGCAAAAAGGAAACAATATTTCAGATTTTGGGTTTGGGTTTGAGATAAGTGTGATGTCACAGGATGAAGATGATTATCCATACTTCGTTAGAATAAAATATGGCCCATACGAGTATGTAAAAGAAGATTTTTAATCGATTGTTGTTCCAGTTCCTGGTTGCTCGGGAAGTCGGTCGGGAGCCATCCATGGCAGCGAATGGGTGGCTCTTTCTATTTGTTGTATCATCAACATCAAAAATTGACGTTACATCAATTATTAGTGCCAAAACTTGATATAATGTCAACTTTCGATTGATATAATGTCAACTCAGAGTGCCAGAAAGTTGTTAGAATAACAAGTTTCGGATGAAAAAATTGTTAGAATACCAATTCTACGGACGGCGCACATCATAGCGGAGAACGAAAAGAGCCGCCGCCCATCAGGACAGCAGCTCCGAATAAGCCTAACACCGTCGTACCAGGTACCGAAGCACCTGTGCATACCTATTCAGCCCTCCAATTAAATGTTCATCTTCCAGATCGAATACGTCTGGTTTCGCTGTTGATCTCCAGCATCGTCAGACCATAGCCCTTCTCGATGCAGGACTTGGCTCCGGCGATTACCCAGGGACGGTCGGACTCGTTCTGCGACTCGATGTATTCCCAAGCGGTCATGCCGTTGCCCATCACCCTGTTCTGAAGCATCTGCTTCTGCTCTTCTGTCAATTCCATATTACACATATATTGCATCCCTTTTTAGATTATGTTTTAAACTGTCTGGCATTCCGTCATGCAGCATGGTAAGCTGCACCGGGCATCCCATCAGCGTTTCAAGTTCATGTTCCATTCTTGCTATTGTAAGCAATGTTGGTGTTTGACCGTCGAAAAAGACATCCACGTCGCTTCCCTCATGCTGCTGCCCTCTGGCGCACGAACCGAATAGTCCGAGTGTGGTAACGCCATATTTGCAAATAGCTTCTGGCTTCCAGTCCCGGAGGATATTAAGTATTTCGTCGGTAGACTTCATGTTGCTTTTTCCCCTCTGATTATAGGCCCATAGAACCGAAACACCTTGTCATAGACGGAATCTTTTGCGTTGGGTTCTCCATAGTTGAGGATTCTCTCTTCTTTGTTGTAGAGCCTAACTTCATTTTCTGCTTTTCTTCTTTCTTCTTCAGAAGGTGCATTGTTCATCCTGTGGATGGCCTTAACTCTCATTGACTGTATCATTTCAATAGCCACGTCGTAGTTGATTGCTTGTTGTACTATATCCATATCATGAATTACTATTGTAAAGGAGGGCTGTTTTCCACCCATTATTTCAGGGATGCCCAGACGTACAAATGTACCCGGAATTTCTTATACAGCCCTTCTTATCTCAATTCTCTTAGTTCCAGACAGTCGAGCATGTTGTATCTCACGCCGTCAATTTCGCTGTGCCAGGACTGATGAAAGTGACCGTAGTACCACTGATCAACAGGATGGCTGTGGGCGTATAGGTAAGCTTGTATGTTGTCCATAACCTTACGCTCTTCTTTGATGTCCTGTAGAAGTTCTTCATCCTTCACCAGCCAGTTCTGGATGTCAGCCCGTGACTGCTTCTCACAGAAGGACGGTGTCGTATGCGTGATGACGACATCGACAGCACTGACCTCATTGACAACATTCAATTTTTCTTCGTCATAGACAGGCTTCTCGTCTGGCCAATAGACAAATGGATTCAGTTTGCCAAATCCATAGTCGATATAGTTTTCATACCGCCGCCAGCTCCTATCTACTGAGATTGCACCACCGACGCAGAGGATGGAGTGTCCGCAGGCCTTCAGGACTGAGTAGTCCGGCACTGCCTTCCACCGTTTGTAGTTCACCTGATGGCCGTCGAAATACGCCGGGTTGTCGTGGTTTCCCCGAACGAACACAAGCCAGTTGTTTGCCTTTGCCAGACGACCACTTAGTTTCATATACAAGTCCTCGTAGTAGCCTGGCCGTTGAAAGCCAAAGCCACAGTCACCGGCGACGATGATGAGTGTGTCCGTCATTTGGTACTGGACGCAGCACTTATATACCAAAGCCTCGAAGTCACCGTGTATGTCACCGGTGACCACAACGCCCATTGTGTTTGGGAACTCGTAAATCTTAGTGCTGTTGCTCATTCTTTATTGTTTCTTAAAATCCTTCCAGCAATACCGCCATGGCGGACTCCTGTGCCATCGACACAGAAGCACCGTCACGACGCATATCCTCGTATTCCTCAGCGGCCAGATCTGCCCGGCTGTTGATAAACTCTTCATCGTTCTTTAGGTCATTCCCTGTGTCCTGCAAGAACTTCAGAAGATAGAGGCTATAATAGTCAAACCTTATTGACATAATACATTTGGTTTCGTATTCTACTGGCACACTCGCTGACTGCAGCAGCTCTGATGTCTGCTTCGTCACTGTGTGCTGCTAACAACTCTAATGTACTAAGATGCTTCATATTCAATCTGGGCGCCCATAGATAACTGTTGCTGTAGCACTGGTACAATGGATCATGATTGCAATAGTACGTCCGTTGATGGTGGCTTGACCGCCATATACAGTGTCACCCGGTTGCGTGGCATCGGTGTCCTTCTTCAGGGTAACCTTGTATCGCCGCTCTACCTCTGTGACAATGGGCTGCGCATTGTAGGTGATGTAAGTCACTGTTGACATCGTAAGCCCCTTACCGGTGCCGATGAAACTGTAGGTGACAGTGGTCGTGTTCTGGCTGTTGGAATACATCTGCACATACTCGTTACTTTCTTCCATCAGCTGCCATGTACCGCCGGACATGAAGTCCTTCACATGATCCCTGCTGGAGCCAAATTCGAGACATGGCTCATAGAAAGTGACTGTTCCAGTGTCCTGTCCGGGAACATCATCATCATCGTCACCTCCGCAAGCGGTAAAAGTTGTCACACACACGATGGCTACCATGGCCATCAGAAAACTCGAAAAAGACTTTTTCATACTTTTGAACGTTAAATGGGTTAATAATGATATGGCTGGAGGCATAGAACCATATACGTGCCTCAGAAGATAATCGTGGTTGCTCAGCCCATAGCAACTCGAACCATTTAACGCCGCGTCATCAGAGTCTGGCGGAACACATAAGTATTCGACTGCAAAAGTACGAAATAATAATGAGAATAACGGAAAAAAATAGGAAAAATGTTTGGCTATAATGAAAAAAATATCTAATTTTGCAGTCGATAAAGATTATGTAACAATTAGAGGTTGACATGAACGTCAGAAAGTAAAATCCACGTAAGTGTCTGGCTTCCAAAACGTAACAATAAAAATCCGCTTAAATGGGCTTAATCCCAAGCGGATCACTTTAAGAAATCAGCAAGCAATTGAATATCAATTACTTGCTGATTTTCTTTTACTCCAAATGAACCACATTTGCGCCACTTAGCCCCTACAACAAGGTTTTACAAACTGGCCTATATACCACGAAATGGCTCATTAACACTTATTAGAGGTGTTCCATCAACTCTCTGCCCTTCTTCGTTAGATAGTATGATTGCATTGGATGATTTGGAGCCTCAGGATAAAGCATCGCAATATAACCTGCTTCTATATTTGGCACAATATATGTGCTCACAAATCCTTTTCTATCCTTTCTTTGCATCGATTCCATCAAGGCTCTCAGATTTGAGCCATTTGCTCCAATAGCGGATAATAAAGCTTTTAAACGCTTAGCTTTTGCTATCTCGCGTTTTGAGGTTGAGGGGGTTGAGGGGGTTGAGGGGGTATTAACTTGTGGGGTTGTGGGGTTGTGGGGTTGTATGGTTGCGCGTTTGAATGTGACCCATACGAATGCGGCATTTTGATTGAACTCCGGTTCAGGAAGGTTAGCGTTCTTACAAGCATCTACCATGCGACCTACGCCACTGCCCCAATTTTCCAAGAACGTAGTCTTAAACAGTACGTCAGCAATAGTCGGGTTCTGAGGAAATGAATGATGAGATTGCTTAATGGTCTCAACTGTCAATTCGTCTGGCAAATGACCAGTGTTCTCAATCTCTACTCGATCATCATAGATGGCAATGCCAACGGAACTACTTGTATTATGGAACATCCTATGACAAAGGGCATTCGTCAAGGCTTCACGCAACGCTTCGGCAGGAATCTCCAGTTTCTCTTCTCTTGTAAAGCCCACTATCTTGCCACTGAGAGAAAGATGTTTGAAGAAGAACGCCATGCCAGCATCAAGCAATGTGAAGAAATTGCCGTATGCTCTTTGGTTGTCAATGAATTCCATCTTGTCGTTGCCACGAAAGCGAGCCATACGAAGCAAGAACTGAGGGAACTGGCTTGTATCTCGGAGAAATAATACCGCAGCTGCATTTTTCAGTTTCCCATTTGTGGTAAGTTTCAATTTCTCCACAAGACTTTCCGTTGTTTCCATTAGTGACGATTCTGGCATCCTACCCCGTTCTACGCCAAGACGGACACCACCACGAATACGTTGTTCTTCCAGATCAGCAATGGTAATTCCATCGCAAATCTGGTCTTCCCATTTATGACGATTGGACTTGCTTCGCATCAGACGGTCTTCGAAGATGTCACGAGGCATGACTACCGTTGTGCTCTCAATTCGCATATACGGTTTATTATCGTATGTATATGGCACATCCCAATAAGAAGGAGCATCCAGATGGATGGCTATGACCTGACAGTCTGGACGATTCGGTACTTCAATGTATTCAACAGGAAGATCTATCAGTGGCTCCAGCTTCGCTATTTCTCTGGCAATCTCCTTTCGGGTATTGTCTGTCACCTCCTGCCCAAGTATCTTCAGTGTCGTTGGGGCAATACCAAAGAACAGCCAACCACCAGCCGTATTGAGAAAGGCACATGCTGAACGCATACCATCCTTTAACTCACCCGTTGTTTTCTTCATTTCTAACGTGCGAGTCTCATCACCTTGTATGATAACTTTTACATCCTCTATTGTCATAATACCCTCTATCTTTCTAATATGTTTGCAAAATTACAACTTTTTGGGCAAATAGACAACGTTTTGTTCGAATTATATAAGATTTATCACTAGTGTCCGGTTAAATTCTTCCGAACGTTAATTAAATGTTTAAATTTCAATGAGATACAGCGATTTTAAAATTTTCCGATTTGATTTTGTATCTTTGTACTGTCTCATATATAAGATAGCACAGGATATGAATGCCGGAAATACTGTATTCTCGCAACTGATGTCTCT